>DGRX01000003.1 GCA_002391235.1 Treponema sp. UBA4377 | reverse complement strand
TAAGGTTTAGGTCGCTTGAATACGGAAATGTCCAGCCGGACATGTAGCCGCCCGAAAGGCGCGCGGCGATTTCGCCTATTACAGGGCCGTTTTTGGTCCACTTTATGTCAGCCTTGGCAGCGCCTCTTGAAAGGCCCAAAGCCTTGGCTCCGAGCGCGAAAGTCTTTACAAGCTCTATGTACTGTCGGTATGGAATGTTGGAAGGCATTGTGTGCCCCAACTCCACAAAGTAAGGCTCAAAAGTTATGTGCCTGTCGGCAAAGCCTGTGACTGTGAAGCTTCCGTCATAAAGCAAAGCGTCAATGGAAAATTCCGGCCCTTCCAAGTATTCTTCCAAGAGCGCCCTGCCGCTTCTGGAAAATTTAAGCGCGTCGTCGACGGCCGCGAAAAGCTCGTCTTGGTTTCTTGCCATGCGGCAGCCGCGGGCGCCCATATTGTCAACAGGCTTTACGACGTAAGGAAATTTCAAGCCGGAAACAACCTGCGACGTCAACGTGTTCTTTAAGTATTTTTTTTCAATAAGGATAAAGTGAGGGCTTGGAACGCGGGCGTTTCTAAAGCATTGGCGCATCAAAGCCTTGTCGCTGGCGTTTACCGCGGCGGCGAAACTGTGGCCGGGAAAGCCGCACTTTTCGGCGGCGTAAGCCACGTTGGCGCTAAAGTCAGTTCCGGCGGTAAAGACAGCCTTTAAGTTCATGCAGCCGGCAAGGCTTTGCGCGTAGCTTGCGATTTCGTCCCTGTTCTTTAAGTCGATTCGCTCAAAGTGGTCTGCGTCCGAAACGCATGGCGCGTCGGGATTTGCGTCAACGACAAATATTTCAAGGCCCAATTTTCTGGCCGCCAAAATCGCGGGCCGCTGCATCGTTCCGGCGCCTAAAATCAAAATCGAATCCTTCATCGAGCTTCCTTAATTTTTTTGCAATAAACCTCAAAGGTGTCGCCCAATCTGAGCGCTTTACAGAATAACGCAAGAAGCCTAAAAATAAAAGGCTTTTGCGAAATATTTTTGAAAAAAGAGAGGCGTTCCGGGTGTATGCCGGTGGGAACGATTTTCACGACCTTAAAGCCAAACTTTTTTAAAATTGACGCGGCCCTTGCCGGCTCCCAAATCGTGTAATGGTCGCGGGGACTGCTTTTAAAAAAGCCCGAACGGTTGAAGCGGCCGGAAACGCCCGACCCGCTTGGCGTTGAAAAGGCGAAAACTCCGCCAATGTCCAAAAGTCCGTTCACCCTGGCCAAAAGGCTTTTTAGGTCGGGGCAATGCTCTATCACATACCACATTGTCACCGCGTCAAATTTTTTAAAGCCAAAGGCTTCTTGCGGGTCAAAGTCCGCGAACGACGAAGAAACGGCGCTATAGCCCAATTTGTCTTTTACATAGTCCAAGGCGCTTTGCGAAATGTCCGTTCCGTAAGGCTCAAAGCCAAGCTCTTTTGCGGCGGCCAAAAAAGGTCCGTAAGCGCAGCCGATGTCCAAAATCCTTGCATGCCCAAAACGTCCGGCCCCCGCTATGATTTTCGCGCGGCGAAGGCCTTGCGCCTTAATCGAGTCAAAGTCGTCCAGGTATGTCCTTCCGTACTGGGCCTTGTATTCGCTTCCAAAGTAATCGGCCTCATACTGAACGCGGCTGTCGCTTGAAAACGAAAGATAAGCCATGCCGCATTTTGGGCAGCGCCTAAACGTATGCGTTCTTGTCCTAGCCAGAACTTTTCCGCCGAGCTGCAAGGGACCGCAAACCGGGCAAGAAAACTTTTGGGCAAAAGAAAGCTCTTGGACAAAAGACGAAAGCGGCGAAAGGCCGGACGCTTTTTCAAGACCTAAATGCGCGGCGTTATCAGAAGGCTTGGCAAGCCCAAGAAGCGCCTTAAACTTTTTGTTGTCCAAAACTTGCGGGTCTTCCAAGAGCGGCCGCAATTTTTTGGAAGCCAGTTGATTTTTTTCAACGCAAACAAAGCCGTATTTTTTTGAAAGTTTTTTGTGAAGGCCGCTTGTCGCAAGCAAAAGAACCGCGCAATTTGCGGCCGCGGCTTCAAAGGCCGTAAAGCCGTAATGGCTAACGACCAAGTCGTATTCAAAAAGCCGCTCGCGCAAATTTTGAACTGGATTCTTTGCGGTAACTTCAACAACTTCAACGCCCAGATCCTGCAAAGCCGCGCGGGCCAAGGCGGAAAACTCTTGTATTGTCTCGCCGCTTACGCAAACCAAGGCCTTTTGTATTTTTTCAGGAAAGTTCGCGCGGCGGTTTTTTGGCAGCTCTATCAGCGCCGGGCTAAAAAGGTTTGCCTTTAAGGCCGCTTTGTTTGAACGCGGCAGGGACGGAATTATGTCCAAAAGGAAGTCGGCGCTTTTGCATGCGTTCGAGCCGTCGTCGATAGCGCACAGGGGGCCAAGCGCGGAATATTTTTTCATTTCATCTTTTGAGGAACGGAACAAGTCCAGGCAAACCAAGTCCCAGCAGCCCATAAGCTCGTCCACGATTTGCCATTCTTTTAAGCCTTCTTTAAGCGCTTGGGCGGCAAGGGCTTTCGCTTCCTTTAGGCTTTTGTCTTTGGGAACGTAAACAAAGGCGCCGATTTCCTTTGCCAAAGAAAGGGCGCGCCTTAAGTGACCGGTTCCCCTGCCCGCCTTGACGCTGGGAACAAGCAAAACAGTTTTTTGCAGCGAAGGATTTTTTAGAGCGTCCAAAATGTCTTTGGCGCAAAAGGGCGCGAGCGCTTTTTGGCCTTGCAAAAAGCCATAAAGGCGGACGGCCCGCTTGTAGTCCGCAAAGGTGTCGATGGTTGTCCGCAATTCCGGCGCGTAGAATTCTTTTGGCGCCTCCTTAAAGACGCATTTAAAAGTTTGGGGATGCCTGTAAAGCGCGGGGCCAACGTGTTCCATGTCGTAAGGCGAGTCGGTCAAGCTTTGAGCCTTTAGGATTGACGAGGCCTTAAAAAGCTCCACGCCGCTTCCGTGAGGCAAGCCTGAATAAGTGAAATAGTCCGCGTCAAATTCGTTTTTCTCAAAGTCTTCGATTGACTTTTGCGCCGCTTCATAAAACAAGAATGGATTGTCGCCTGTCGCGCGGACAATCAAGTCGCAGCCGGCGAATTGGCTTTTTATCAGCGAGCAAAAGCGGTCAAGGACGTTGTCCCGGTCTCCGGCGTAAAGCTCCCAAGCGCATTTTTTCGCAAGCGGCTCCAAGGCGCTCTTTGAATCGTAGTCGCAAGCGACAAAGTATCGTTCGGCCTTGACTTTTTTCATCGCGTCCAAAGTCCAGCAAAGGCATTCTTTTTGGCCTAAAATTTTCAGCGCCTTTTGTGGAAGCCTTGTGGAAGAAAGCCTGCATTGAACGATTACCGCCACGCGGTTGAATTTTCCGGCGGCCATTTATTCGCGGCCCCATTCGGAAATCAATTTATAGGCGTCCATCTTAAAGCGGCAACGGTTTTCCCGCACCCAAGAACGGGCGGCCTTGAATTGCCTAAGCGACTCAAAAAAACCGCACGAGGAATGCCATGCGTAGCCCCAAAACTTTGCGAAAGGGATTTCCGCCCTTTCCTTTTTAAAAACCGGAGCCATGTTTTTTAGGAAAAACCTAAGCTGCGACAAATCAGGCGTCGAGTCAAAGGCGGCTATTTCGTCTGCAAAAGCAACTGTAAAAGTCGTGGACAACTGGATTCTCTCGCCCCAAAGCCATGCCCTAAAGGCCAAATCCAAGTTTTGCCAATATGGATTTTTGATTTTTCCGTCAAAGCCGCCCAAAGCCATAAAGCGCCTTGTGTCGTAATAGCCGATCAAATTGAATGGATAAAGAGTCGGAAGCCCGTCAAGGACTTTTGCGGACGAGTCGATTTTTAGCTTTGCCCTTTTTGCGCTGGGGGCGAACAAAACGGGAATCGCCTGCCCAGTCCTTGAAAAAACTCTAGGCGTTATGCAAAAAACATCTTGGCTTGAAAGTTTTTCCGAAAGCGTCGCTGTCAATATCGACGGAGTTATGTTCATCGTGTCGCGCAATACAACAAAATGCTCCGACGCGGCTTCCGAAACCGCAAGGTTAACAAGATCGCCGTCATTGGCGTGGTCAAGCGGAATTATAAATTTCACATGAGGAAAGGCTTGGGCAAAATCCTCAAGGTTGTAATTCTTTGAATCGTTTTCGATTGAGATGATTTTTTCAAAGCGGCAGGCTGTCAGGCTTTGAAGGATTTGCTCGCGCTTGTGCCTGTTTCCGCTGTTGAGCAATATCGCGGCAACTTTCAAAAGCGGCTCTTGGTCGGGATGGCGGCCTCCGAGAATGACACAGTTGAGCTGCTTTTCGTTAAAAATTGAAGGTGTAGTATTCATCGCAATTTCCGCAAGGGCCCTTATACTCTTTATCTATGTGCTCCGCCAAAATCGAATTTTTCTTTTTCCAAATTTCCGACAAATCTTCGTCAAGCGCGTTGCCCAGAATTTCCATGTCAAAAAGGTCTCTGCAAAGAGGAACGGAACCGTCAAGCAGAATGTCCATGTCGCGCCTTAAATGCCAGCATGGCTCTCTTACCAAAGGAGCCAAGTCGGCCGGCTTTTTGTCAGCCAAGCGGCCGCAAAAATGGTCGTACTTTTGGACGATGATTTTTCCGCCAGACGGAGAGGCCTTGTCCGACCAGAACCTGTAAAAGGCCTCAAGCTCCTCTTCGTTTTGGTTGACGCGGACAAACTGCGGATAAACCTCAGAAAAATCCGAGGCCAAAACCTTTATCGCGTCGGCGGCCATTTGAAGCTGGCCTTGATGGAAGACCTCAAAAGTTTTTTGCGTGGCGGCGTCCAAAAGCGCGACAAAATAAATTTTTCCTTTCCTATCGCCGGACGCGGCGCTTTTTAGCCTTGAGTACTGTTCGCTCTGCAAAAAGCCGGGCAAATAACCGCCGTCAATTTCCACAAAGGCTTCAAGGCCCGCGTCCAAAACGCAAAGGACAAACTTGTCAAAATCGGGATGCAAGGCCGCCTCTCCAAAAAGCGAAAGCGAAACAACCGCCTTGTCAGAAAATCCCTTTATCTTTTTTACCAGCGTCTCAAACTTTTCATAAGGCATCCGGCCTTCCTTTTCCTGATACGGAGAGAAAGCCTCCTTGGCAAAAACGCGGCCTTCTATTTGAACGTTGTAAAAGGCTGGAACTGTCTTTAAAACTTGCAAGTCTTCCTTGGCCGCTTGGCAAATCGCCAAAACGTTTTCTTCGCCGACTTTATTCTTGTCCAATTCCAAAAGCGAAAGCTTTCCGTCTTCCGCCAACTTTTGGGCCAAGCGCTGGGCGGACAGCGCCTTGATTTTTTGGTCGCAGACAAAATCCAAGCGCAAAAGCCTGTAGTCTTCGCTTGCGATTTCCGTTTCGATTTCAAAGGAATTGACGTCGCCCTTTATTATGTCAAAGACGCTTTCTTTTGTGACAGGCTTTTGAGCTTGGGCGGCCAGCGGGCCCTTGCAAAGCTCAAGCATGATGGCCGCCGCGCCCGCGTCGATTATTTCTGGGGCGAAGCCAGAAGGATATCCGTCGGCGAAAGTGTATTCGGCTTTAAAGTCGATGTGGTCTTGAATAAGTTTTTTTGCAAGCGGCAAGTCAAGGAAGGCAAAAGAGCTGTGGGCAAAGACGACAAAGTCCGCGGCGGCCTTTTTTGCGGCTTGGACAATGTTTTCAAGCAATTGGCCGCTAGTCCACCCCTTTCCTTCAATGACCGCGACTTCCTTTTGCAAGCCGTCAACGTCAAGCGCCGCCGCCCATTCCTTGGAGCGGTCAAAGGCTGACTTTAATTGTCCGCCAGCGGAGGGAAAAAGCTTTTGGCCTTGAAATTCGTTTTGGTCGGAAAACAAAAGAACCAAAAATTTCATAAAAGTTCCCCCTTATCTTTGCCACCAAGGCTTTTTCTTTTTCTTTTCCGCTTCCTTCTTTGCCCGCTTGTCTTCATACTGAGAGCTGTCGGCGTTATTCAGCAATTCATCAATGTCCTTTTTGGCGGCGGAAAATTCGGAGCAGCCGACGCTTACCGAAAGCGTAAAGGGCTCCAAGCTTCCTGCGTTGATTTTTTCGCATTCCTGGGCCATCGCGCGCTTGATTCTTGGAAAATCCTTAATTTTCATGTCGCAGGCCAGAACGGCAAACTCGTCGCCGCCAAGACGGGCGGAAATATCGGTAGACCTAAAGACGCTCTTAAGAATTTGCGCTTCGTACTTTATCGCGCGGTCGCCAAAATCATGGCCGTAAGTGTCGTTTATTTTCTTCAGGCCGTCCATGTCGCAATAAATCACAAGGCCTGTCCGGCCAGCCTCAAGCGAGGCGGCGATTTGGCGGCGGGCGTACTCGTAAAAGCCGCGGCGGTTCAAGAGGCCCGTCATTTCGTCGGTGAACGAAAGCCTGTGCATTTTTTCCGAATACTGCTCAAGCGTGACGTTTTGGTTTTTAAGTGAATTTTTTTCGGTTTGCTCGCCAGTGATTTTTATTGAAGTAACGATCTCCTTGGAAATCAACTCGATCACGGTCTGGTAAAAAATTCTTTCATAGCGGCCCAAGCGCAGGAACATATATCCGTACTGGAAGCATTCCGCGTAAATCGGGAACAATGTGTAGCCGCCATCCATTTTTTCCGTAATTTCCGGCGGAAGAATTCTAGCGTTGGGATTAATCGTTATGTCCGGCCTTTCAAACGACTTTTCGTTAAAGAAAGACATCGCGACTTTCGCCACGTCAGGGCGCTTGAATTCCGTTCCCTTTTCATAATAAACCGAATGGTTGTAAAGAACCAAAACCATTCCCTGAACGTCAAAAAGGCAAAGGCTGTAATGCAAGCGGCTGTACAAATTCTCAAGCGGAACGGGAGTCTGCGTCTCCATCAAGAAATAATGGAGCATGTAAAGCTGGTTTCCGCCCAAACGGAAAATGTCATAGCGCCTTTTTACGGCAAGGTCGTAGACGCACTCTTGGCTAATCGGCTCTGAATTGCAGCCGCAAGAATGCCGCACGACGAAAGACGCGTCGGTCAACTGCAAGGAGTCGACTCTCTCTCCGTCGATAATCGCGCTTACGGCCTTCATTGAGGCGTAGGCAAAGCCATCTATTCTTTGGTCAATTGTCGTTATGTTCAACTCGCCGGTGGACGTTTCAAAAACATTGTCAAAGCCGGTGATTTTAACTTGGTTTGGAATTTTTATGTTATGGTCTTCCAAGCAATTCATAACGCCCATCGCCATAGAGTCGTTAAGGCAAATCACTGCGTCAAAAGGAATGTCAGGGTTCGAGCGCAAAAAATTTTTCATCGACGCGTAGGCGTTGTCAAACGAAAAGTTTCCGCTAAGAATCCATTTTGGATTGACTGTAATTCCGTAGCCATTCAAAGTCTCAAGAACGCAATTCTCGCGCTCCAAGCTTTCAAAGTTCCCGGAGTCGCATCGCATAATAACAAAGTTTTTGCAATTATGCTTCTCAACCAAATGCGACACCAACTCTTTCATGGCGGCGTTGGAATCAATCTTGACAGTAGGAATGCCTTCGATTTCCAGGCCTACGGAGACTTTTGGAATCGGAGGAAGCATTTTTATCGTCTCAACCAAACGCGGCAAGTCTGTCTTGGAATTGTTGGACAAGGTTGCCGAAGCGAAAACAATTCCGTCCAAATTGTTCTTGTTAATGAAGGACATCAATGTTTCGCAATGATAGTCGTAAATGCCTGAATTTTTTCCGCGCTCCAATGGAAACAAATAATACGAGCAGTCGTTTTCCTGGGAATAGCGGTCAATTCCTTTCATAAAGGAAACCGCGTATTCAGAGTAAATCGTATTGATCAGGACTCCCACTCTCTTTCTTGCCATTATTTAAACGCCGCTTCGTTGATTTGCATTATTTGGTCGTATATTGCCTTTCCGCCCGGAACCATCGGAAGCACAAGCTCGTCGATGTCAACCTTGGCGTCGATGACGCAGGGCTTTTTGGACTTGAAGGCCTTGGCGAAAACGTCGGCGAATTCCTTGGCGTTTTTGGCCTTGTAGGCGTTGATTCCGTAGGCGGCGGCAAGCTTTGACCAGTCAGGGCCAAAGTCAAGCGTCGTGGCAGAATATCGCTTTCCGTAAAAAAGCTTTTGCCAAAGGCGCACGTTTCCGAGCGTGCCGTTGTTTATGACTACGATTACAATCGGAAGATTGTAGTGCTGGATTGTCGCAAGCTCGTTGCAGTTCATTCTAAAGGAGCCGTCGCCGGCAATCGCCACGACGCGGCCTTTTGGGTTTGCGAACTGCGTTCCAATCGCCGCTCCCGTTCCAAAGCCCATCGTTCCCAAGCCGCCTGAAGTGATGAAAGTCCTGGGCTTGGCGAAGGGATAGAACTGCGCGGTCCACATTTGGTGCTCGCCTACTTCGGTCGTGATAAAGGCCGAGTCTCCGGCCACGCGGTGGATTTCCTCGCAAATGAATTTTGGATTGATTGAGTCCTTTGGCTCCTTTGAGTATGTCGGCGGAACTTCTTTTTTCCACGCGGCGATTTTCTTGAGCCAATCCTTTCGCGGCTTTTCCTCCACAAGCGGAAGCAGGCGCGAAAGAACGGCCTTAAGGTCTCCGACCAAGTGCAAGTCCGCGTTTACGTTCTTTCCGATTTCGGCCGGGTCGATGTCAATGTGCAAAATCTTCGCGCCCTTGGCGAACTTTGACGCGTCCGAAAGAACGCGGTCGCTGAATCGCGCGCCCAAAGTTATCAAAAGGTCGCATTCGGTGACGGCCATATTGCTGGCCTTTGTTCCGTGCATTCCGACCATCCATGTGCAAAGCGGATTGCTTGACGGAAAGGCCGCGCGGGCCATAAGGCTTTCCGAAACCGGAATGTTTGCCTTTGCGGCAAAGTCAAAAAGCTCTTTTGTGGCGTTTGAAATCATAACGCCGCCGCCCGCGTAAATGACAGGCTGCTTGCTTGAGTTTATGAGTTTCGCGGCCGCCTTGATTTCAGAATCGGAGGGCTTTGCCACGCTAAAGACGCGCTTAAGGTTGGGCGCGAATTTTTCCAAAAGCTTTTTGGAGTCGTCCAATTTTTTAAGCGGCTTGAAGTCTATCAAATTTTTTGGGTCGGTCACTTCCTTGGGAATGTCAATCAAGACCGGGCCCGGGCGGCCGCTCTTTGCGATAAGGAAGGCGGCGCGGATCGTGTCGGCCAAGTCCTCGATTTTTTTGACCATGAAGTTGTGCTTTGTTATCGGCATCGTCACGCCGCAAATGTCGATTTCCTGGAAGGAGTCTTTTCCCAAAAGGCTTGTCGCGACGTTGCAAGTGATGGCGACGATCGGGCTTGAGTCCATGTAGGCCGTGGCGATTCCGGTGACAAGGTTCGTAGCGCCCGGTCCGCTAGTGGCCATGCAAACGCCCACTTTTCCGGTGGAACGCGCGTAGCCGTCGGCCGCGTGCGCGGCGCCCTGCTCGTGGGCCGTAAGAATGTGGCGGATGCGCTTGGAGTTTTTGTACAACTCGTCGTAAATGTTAAGAATCGCGCCGCCCGGATATCCGAATATTGTGTCAACGCCTTGCTCGACAAGGCATTCGATTACTACTTGAGAACCTGAGATTTTCATTTCCACACCCTTTTTCCAGTAATTATAAAATTATACTATAACAATATAAAAAATTCAATACCAAAATAAAAAACACGCTCCCAGCGGAAACCCAACGCGAAAAAAGGCTTCCGCGCTTCGCTTGTGCAGATTTTTTTTCGCGTCGGAACTCCGCTTCCGCGTGTTTTCTTTGGCTTGCCTTACATAATTGGATTGCTACAAAAAGCGCTACTCAAGAATCGCGCCTTTGTCGGCGCTGCTGACCAATTTGGCGTAGCGAGCGAGATAGCCGGTCTTGACTTTGGGCTCGGGGGCTTTCCAGGACTTGCGGCGCTTTTCCAATTCCGCGTCGCTGACTTCAAGGTGAATCTTGTAGTTGTTGATGTCAAGCGTAATCATGTCGCCTTCCTTTACAAGCGCGATGGGGCCGCCTTCCGCAGCCTCGGGTGAACAGTGGCCAAGAGAGGCTCCGCGGGTGGCTCCCGAGAAGCGGCCGTCGGTGATGAGCGCGACCTGCTTGTCCAAGCCTTGGCCTGCGAGCGCGGCGGTCACCGCGAGCATTTCGCGCATGCCCGGTCCTCCTTTTGGTCCTTCGTAGCGGATAACGACTACGTCGCCGGGCTTTATTTTGCGGGACTGGACGGCCTTCATCGCGTCGCTTTCGTCGTTAAATACGCGCGCGGGGCCAGTGTGCTTCATCAATTCCTTGGCGCAGGCGCTTCTCTTTACGACAGTTCCGCGCGGGGCCAGGTTTCCGAATAGGATGGCGATTCCTCCGTTGTCGGAATACGGGTTTTCTATCGGGCGCAAAATTTCCGGGTTGCGGTTTTTTACGCCCTTGATGTTTTGCGCGATCGTCTTTCCAGTCGCGGTGATGAGGCTTGTCTTGATTAAATTCTTTTTGGCAAGTTCCGCCAAAACCGCCTGAACTCCGCCCGCGTCGTCAAGCTCGCACATAAAGGTGTGGCCGGCCGGAGCCAAGTGGCAAAGGTTGGGCGTCCTCTCGCTGATTTCGTTAATCATGTGAAGGTCAAGCGGAACTCCGGCCTCATGGGCGATGGCGGGAACGTGCAGGATTGTGTTTGACGAGCAGCCCAAGGCCATGTCGGCCGTCAAGGCGTTCCTAAAGGAATCCTTAGTCATCATCGCGCGCGCGGTGATTCCCCTTCTATACAATTCCATAACCTGCATTCCGGCATGTTTTGCAAGCGCCAAGCGGCGGCCCTGCACGGCGGGAATCGTTCCGTTTCCGGGAAGGCCCAAGCCCAAAACTTCGGTCAAGCAGTTCATGCTGTTGGCGGTGAACATGCCGGAGCAAGCGCCGCAGCCCGGGCAAGCCACTTGCTCAAGCTCGCGCAATTGCGCCGCGTTGATTTTTCCGGCGGAAAGTCCTCCTACGGCCTCGAACATGTCGGAAAGCGAAAGGTTCTTTCCAGAATATGGATTGGTCGCGTCGCGGCCTGGAAGATGGCCGGGCATCATCGGGCCGCCCGAACAGAAGACCGTTGGCAAATCCAAGCGCGCGGCGGCGATCAACATTCCGGGAACGATTTTGTCGCAGTTTGGAATCATTACAAGCGCGTCAAACTGGTGGGCTTTTGCGACGCACTCAACGCTGTCGGCGATAAGCTCGCGGGTTACAAGCGAGTACTTCATTCCTTCGTGGCCCATCGCGATTCCGTCGCAAACGCCGATAGCCGGAAACTCAATCGGGGTGCCGCCGGCCATGCGGATTCCGGCCTTGACGGCCTCGGCGATTTTGTCCAGCTCAAAGTGGCCGGGAATTATTTCGTTTTTGGCGCAGCAAACGCCGACCAGCGGGCGGTCAAGCTCTTCGTCGGTGTAGCCCATCGCGTAAAAAAGGCTTCTGTGGGGAGCGCGGGCGGCGCCTTTTGTGGCGCTGTCGCTTTTCTTTCCTTTGGGGGCGGCGCCTCTCGCCGCGGCCTTCTTTGTCTGTTTTGCAGTTGCCATATTTTAGTCCTCCAATTTATTAGCGTTTATTTTTTAAACTTCTGCTTTAACGCCTCTCGCACGTTGGGCGGAACCATCTTGGAAAGATCGCCGCCATAGCCCGCCAATTCCTTGATGGCGCTTGAGCGGACCGAAAAATACTTTGGGTCAGTCGGAATGAAAACAGTCTCCACTCCGTCGTTAAGCGAGCGGTTGACAAGCGCCAAATCAAACTCGTATGAAAAGTCGGGCGTGTTCCTTATTCCGCGCAAAAGGGCTTTGGCGCCGATTTTTTTTGCGTACTCGACGACAAGCGTGTCGCAGGAATGGACTTGAACGTTATTGAAATTCTTGGTCATTTCTTTTAAAAGCTCCACCCTTTCTTGGGCGGAAAACAGAGAAGACTTTCCGGGATTGACAGAAACCAAAACGTCTATCGTGTCAAAAAGAGCGGACGCGCGCTCGATCACGTTCAAGTGGCCGTATGTCGGCGGATCAAAGGAGCCTGGAAAAACAGCGATAACCATTCCCCAATACTAGCATAAAAGCACCAGAGATTCAAGCAAAAAAAAACCGCCCGCGTTCTCATCAGAGTCGGCGGGCGGCTTCTTAGTTTTTTAACTTTTTATTTTATCGGCCTAGGCGGCCATGCTAAGGATATTAGCGCTTAAGCGACAAGACTGTTTCAAGCAGCGTGTCGGCCGTTCTGATTGTCGCCGCGTTGGACTGGAAGCCGCGCTGGGTTACAATCATGTCGGTGAACTGGTCGGTCAAGTCGACGTTTGACATTTCCAAGGCGCCGGCCAAAAGGCTTCCCTTTCCGGCGATTCCGCTTTCGCCGATGTTCGCCGCGCCAGAGTTGTTGGACTCGACGTAAGTGTTGTCGCCGGCCTTTTCCAAACCGCTCTGGTTTGTGAAAGAGGCCAAGGCGATTTGGCCGATGCGGCGGTTTGTTCCGTTGGAATAAACGCCGGTGATGATTCCGCTTGAGTCAATCTTAAAGTTGTCAAGATAGCCCAATGTGTATCCGTCCTGCGCGAAAGCCTTTGTCGAAGACTTTGACGCGCTCTGGGTGACGGTGTTTCTCATGCTGCCGATTGTTCCCAAGTTGATGTTGAATGTCTGGCGGTAGGGGTTTCCGTCCGCGTCGGGGTTGGCGTCGGGAACAGTGAACGAAGTCTGCAAGATGATTTCTCCGCCGGGATTTGACTCGCCGTTAACCGAGTCGGTCACGCGGCGCAAGGTTCCCATGTTGTCAAACTCAACGAAGAACTCGTTTGTCGTTCCGTCGTTTGTGTTAAGTCCAACGCGGGTCTGTGTGTAGTCGGCGTTCTCGGGGTCAACGTTCACGACGGCGCGCCACTGGTTGGGGTTTCCGACAACGCGGGTAAAAGAAACGGCCAGGTTGTGCTCGTTTCCAAAGCTGTCGTAAATCTTGAATTCCGTGGCCCAAGTTCCGCGGGCGATGTCGGCGGCGTTGGCTCCTTCGGGAATTTCGGGAGTGTTCTTGTTAAGGTTGCAGGCAAAGTTTACGTTTTGGGTGGCGCGCGCCGGATCCTTGGAACCGACGGGAATCACCAAGTCAGTGGGGCTCGCGGCGGTCTGGATGACCATCTCGCCGTTCATCTCGCGGGCCATCCAGCCCTGGACGCGGTAGCCGTTGGCCGGGTTTACCAAAGTTCCGTCCTTGTCAACGCCAAAGGCGCCGTTTCTTGTGTAAAAGCTTTTCTCGCCGTTCTTAAGGCAGAAGAAGCCGTTTCCCTGAATCGCGACGTCAGTTCCGACGCCTGTCGACTGCAAGTTGCCTTGTGTGAAAATGTTGTGGATCGCGGCAGTCTGAACGCCCAAACCAACTTCCTTGGGGTTTACGCCGCCGACTTCCGTCGTGGGAGCGGCAGCGCCAGAAAGCTGCTGGCTCACCATGTCCTGAAAGTCAACGCGGCCTTTCTTAAAGCCGGTTGTGTTGACGTTGGCGATGTTGTTGCCGATAACGTCCATTCTTGTTTGGTGGTTTTGCATTCCGGAAACGCCGGCCCAAAGTGATCTCATCATATCGCTATACCTCTTATCCCTTTTTTAGTTGCTGTATACGGCGCGAACGTAATCCATCTTGTAGAAATTTCCGTTCACCTGAATCTGCGGGTTTTCGCCGCGAGTGAATCCCTCGACGACTCCCGAAACCTGCTCGCCTTCAACGTCAAGCTCAACGACCTTTCCCAAAGTTCCGGCCGCTTCGTTGGACTGCATGATGCTGGCCATCTTGTTGAAGCCGTTGGACACGTTGTACATCTGCTCCAGCGAGGAGAACTGCGCCATCTGAGCGATGAACTGGCTGTTGTCCATAGGCTCCATAGGATCCTGATGGGTCAACTGGGCCATCAAAAGCTTAAGAAAATCATCCTTGCCCAATTCCTGACTGGCCTTGCGTCCATTCACAGTCAATGTCTTGTTGAATCGATCCACCTCAAGATTTGTCTGCATCTTTTCGGAAGGACTCAATGTAGCGCTAAAATCCATCGCTCACCTCATTTATATTAAACGCCAACTTGGCGCTAAGCGACAATGTTAACCGAAACATCGTCGTCAATGAAATTATCGGAAACATCTTGAATCGATGTTAGACTTTCTTGCGTAAAATCTCCGTAAATTTTTCTTCCCTGCTGGGCGCGTCCGTCGTCGTTCTGGCCGGAAGCGTTACCTTGCGCGAACTGCATTTGGCTTCCCGCAAAGCTGACGTCAAACTTGGCGCTTTCAAAGCCGCTCTGCAAGAAAGAATTCTTAAGAGCGTCGGTGCCCTGTCCAAAGGCTTCCATGGCCTCGCGGCTTGCGACCGTGATGTGGCCAACGATTTCCTTTCCGTGGACTTCCATGCTGATCTTTACGTTGCCCAACTCCTCTGGATGCAAAATCAAATTGATTGAGCCCTGGTTGTTGTCGCGCAAAACAATGTTGGCGGCCTTTACAAAGTCGCCCGCGTTCTGCGTGATTTGGTTTTTGAGCATCGCTTGGAACGTCGAGCCGTCGGAGGCCGCGCTTTGGCTGTCAAGCGACAAAATGTTTTTTTGCGCCTGGTCGTTAAGGTCAAGCGTCATCTGGACGGCGCCCTTTTCGGTTTCCTTGACGGTGGCGATAAAATTTTTCTTCGCCTCTTTTACCGTTTCCTTTTGCGCGGCGGCGTCAACCTTTGTCCTTAAGTCGGCGACTTGTATCGCAGGCTTTTTTGAATTCTTTTTAAGCTCCGAAACTTTAGAGCCGGCCGCCTCCTTTGACTGGGCGCCGTCTTCATGGGCGTAAGTAAAGTTGGGCTCGTCTTGAACGACCTTTTGGCCGGAAAGCAAAGACTCCGCCGGGAACGAAAGCTCGGCGGCGCTTTTCGCGGCCTCCTGGCTTTTTTGGGCAAAATCCTCAAGGCCCTGGCTTTCTTTTTCCGCGGGCTTTTGTGAAACCTGCCTTAAGAATTCCAGCTGTTTTGGGTCAATCTTTTTTTGGCCAGACTTTTCCTCAACTTTGGCTTGGGCCTTTCCGCCGGCTTTAACCGCGGGAGCCTTTGGCTCTTTAGCGGCAAGAGCGCCCTGAATAAAAGCGTCAACCTTGGCGGGCTCTTCTTTTTTCGCGGCTTTCTTGGACTGAACTTGGCGGCCGTTTTCTTGGCCGTCCCCTTTCGCGCTTTCCTGGACTTTTCCATCAGCCTTTGCAGTCTGCGGCTCTTCTTTAGCCGCCTTAGCGCCATCGGCTTCCGCCAAAGGAGCTTCCTTTGCAGGCTCGTCTTTCTTGGCCGGCTCGGCTTCGCGCTCGCGCACGCTTTGGTTCAACATGGAAAGAAAGCCGCTTTCGCGCGGACCGTCGTCTTGGCGCGGCCTTTGAAGGCTTTGAGTCTGCTGGGCTAGTTCAGGAGAGAAAGTTTCGGCTGTCTGGCAAACGATAGTTTGCAATTTTTACCTCCAGCAAACGCCGAGGCAAAAATCGCCGCTAATCGATTGAAGTTGGTTTTACCGTCATCTTTCGCTGAATCACGGCGGCCCTGTCGGCCGGCATCAAAGACAACCAGTAAGGAACCATTGAGGCGACTCCGTTATTCTGGGCGCGTTCGGTGACTTTCCTAAGCACATCGATGGCCAGCTGGTCATCCATTGCTACAAGAATATCGACGGCCTTTAACGGCTGCATGCCTTCTAGGTTGGCGGCAATTTGCTCGATGTTTACATTTCTATCATCGAACATTTTGACCGTATTGTTAAATGTTTTTTCCCGCTCTTCCAAGTTTTTTTCGCGGTCGGCGATTTCCTGGGCCAGGCGCTGGTTTGACTCTTCCGCGGAGACCGTGTCGGCCTCGCGCTTTTCCAGCTCCTCGCGGTAAAGGTCCAAGGCCTCGCGCTGCTTGTCCAAGCGGTCTTGGTCCAAGTCCGCGGTCAAGGGCTTGGTGGAAGTCGAAGTCGTTGAAGTCTGCCTCTGCCAGCCCAAAGCCTTGTAAACAGGATTAAAAAGGCTTTTTACGCGGATGACTCCAAGAAAGTCAAACCACAAAAGGCCGCCAAGGACCAAAATCACGATTAAAAACAAGAGAACGATGGATTTTCCGAGCGAATTGCCTCTAGCCACGGATCAAGCCTCCGATCGCCGCGCCCAATGTGATGTCGTTTTCAACTTGCACTGCGTGCCAGGCAAGGCCGCGCTTTTTTGTAAGCGACTCTTCCAGGCAAGCCTTGACGCGGCCGTTGGTTCTGTAGGTCTTGTAAAAAGTTGTTCCGTTGCAAACAATGCAAACCGGGTGGGTTTTGTCATGGCCCTGCTCGGTCTTAAGGACGCTGGCCACCAAAATCGCGGCGGCGTAGCGGGCGGAACGGTTGACGACGGCGTCAAGGACTTCAAAGACAAAATTATAGTCGTCTTTTGAGCCGTACTTTGCCAAAAGGTCCGCGACAGTGTTGCCCGCCTTGTAGGGAGCGTGCAAAAAGCCGTCTATTTCTATTAAAGTGAGCGTAGGAAGCTTGAGAAATTCGGCGGCAAACTTTTCGCTAAGCCAGCCCTCTTTGGCGGCCGTCTTTAGCGCGCAGTAAGAAACCGGTCCAAGGTAGGCGCCAGAGCAGGATTTTTCCAAGTAAAAGGTGCCTGGCTTTGCGCTTGTCGCGTCAAACTCGCGGTCAAAGTCGCTGCGGGGAATCGAACAGAACTTTCCGACCTCGCAGTCAATCACGTCAGCCTTTTCAAAGCCCTTTACGTCCGCAAGCGCGGGCTGAATGTAGGCGGCGTTCATTCCGGTTCCAAGGATAAAGCCGACATAGCTTGAATAAACGTTGCCGCTGGCGGGATTGGCCGCGCCGGCAAGCAAGGCGGCCACGGTGTCGTTCAAAAGCATTACGCTTTTTGGCTTCTTCCAGCCTTTTGAGACAAGCGCGTCGCTAAGGCACTGGCCGATTTTGCTTCCGACAACTTCGGGAGCCTTGACCTCTTTAGAAAAGCTGGTCAGGATTCCGTCGCCGTCGCTTGTTATTTCCATTGGATAAGAGAAGCAAAAGCCGATGCAGTCGGCCTTGTTCTTTAGGTGCTCCAAGTTTTGGGCTATTTGGTCAAAGAATTCCTTTTTGCCAAGCTCGCGCTCAACGCCGGGCATCTTTGTCTTTTCCATTTCGCTGATGGAAGGAACGCCGTTTGCGTCAAAAGTGACAAGGCAGGAACGGAAGTTTGTTCCGCCCGCGTCGATTACAATCACGCTTTTGTTGCAGGGCTTTTTTTCCGGCGGAAGCGTCCAAGTGCGGATCATGTCTTGGTCGGCCTTTTTGCCGTGAAGGCCCTGGTCCATGTCGTATAAAATCGCGTCGGCGACATCGTCAACGTCCACATTCTGAACAAATCCATGCTTTCCCAAAAAAGCGCTAACTTCGCGGCTCATACAATTCCCCAAATTTTATTTTTAGTTTATTCCATAATTGTAGCGCCTTTGCGCCAAAAAAGCAAGTAAAACGCGCCTTGTTTTTTGAAAGCGCGATTTTTTTTTTGCGAAATTTTCCAAAAAAAGTAAAATTTTTTGACCAATCATCTATACCTTATATGCAAGAGGTATTTATGGAAACACAAAACAACACAATCGAAGAGCGGCCGCAGCCCAAGTATCGCGACCGCCTTTTTATCGCCATTTTTGGCAAGGACAATGAGAGGAGCAAGCGCTGGCGGCTGGACTTGTACAACGTCTTGAACGGAACGAGTTACACAGACCCGAACGCGCTTGAGCTGAACACTATTGAGAACGTAATTTTCATCAAGATGTACAACGACGTGTCGTTTTTGGTTGACGGCCAAATGACGCTTTACGAGCAGCAGAGCGAAACAAATTCTAACATGCCCTTAAGGGGGTTCTTCTACTTTGCCCAGCTTTACCAAAAGCATCTAGCGAAAAAAAACTTGACCTTGCACCAGTCGACGCTCATTAAAATTCCAAATCCGCGATTTATCGTTTTTTACAACGGAGACACAAAAAGGAAGGAACGCTACAAGCTCCGTTTGTCTGATGCCTTTGAGATTAAAGACGCAAGCGGTGACTTTGAATGGACGGCGGACGTCATAAACATCAACCAAGGCGCCAACGAAACGCTTGTCAAAAAGTGCAAGTCGCTGTATGATTATGTAAGGCTTGTGGGAAGAATTTCCGACAACAAGAAGAAGGAAATGGAAATCGGGCAAGCCGTGCGCGAAGCCGTTGATTGGGCAATCAAACAGAACTTTTTGGAAGGCTTTGTCAAAGAGCAAAAACAGGAGATAATCGCTATGTGCTTGACAGAATTCGACGAGGAAAACGCAATCCGAGGCTGGAAACAGGATGGCATTGAAATGGGCCGCCAAGAAAAAGCCGTGGAAGACGCGCTTACACTTGTTCGTAAATATAACGCAAGCCCTGAATCTGCCGCCAGCGACATGGGCGCGCCATTGGACAAAGTTCTTGAAGCGTTAGCCCCCGCGCCGGCAAACTAGCGGCGGCAAGGACGCGCCGCTCCGGCCAACTAGCCGCCCGAGCGGACAAAGCGCTAGGGCATGATCCACAAAGCCGGAGCCAATCCAACCGCAGAGTTGCTAGGGCCATCACAGGCGTTACTTGAGCCGCTTATGTTAACGCAGTAAACATCATACATTTCATAAGAAGTTCGCGTCCACCACATGCCGCCGCCAGTACTAGAGCTATGAAGCGCGCCAGTTGCCTTGGCAAAATCTGTCGGAGCCCTTATTCGCGCGGCATCATTAGAAAAATAATCACTATTGGCGGTAACGTCATGGCCCAAGAGGAAAACCATGTCTTCGCCGCCGCCCAAACTAATTATTGTGGGCTGGATATTGTTCCTTAAAGCGGGGGCAAAAGCAGAGCGATAAAAGAGGCCCTGCAAATAAGTCTGGATTTCGCTTCCACTGTAGGCATTACCACTTGCCGCAAATCGCCTTCCTTCCAAAATGCTTTGCGCATGCAAAAGCTTTTTCCCACCCTGTAAAGCGTCAGTGACCAAGACTTTCCATTTTATCGGCTCAACCTTAAACCATTTGCTGCTTGAATTGCCTGTCCCGACCTGCGTTCCATCGCTGTAATTTTTGTTGTACGAGGTGAATACGCTGCCCGGGTCGTAGCCGTTTTCCGCCTGGCTTACGTACCAAAAGCCGTCGCTTCCTAGATAGTAGTCAAACCAGCCGCCTTCTCCACCCACTACTTGTTGATTCACTTTGATTTCGCTGACGTTAACGCTGGACGCTTTAATTGTTTGCGGCCAGTCGCCAAAGAGGACCGTGCCGTCGTTGTTATCTTTGTATGGCGTTCCCATAAAATACTGAGGCTTTTTTAGCAACACCCAGAAGGGCACTTCCACTCTGGTGGCTGGATCGTTTGGGTTTGTAACTATAAGCATTTTCTTTTTTAGACCAGCATCTGGGATATTCCAATTGTAAAGGATGCTATAGTTGGGTTGAACTAAAGTTACAGCAGCTGACATGCCGCCATCGCTTTCAGCGCTATACACGGCCTTGCTTCCGATTCCGCCCTTGATTTGGAAGTTCAGCGTGTCCAAGGCGCCAAGCTCCAAAACATACGGGTCGTCTTCAGTTCCGCTTCCGACAACCGCGCCTTTAATGAAAGTCTTGCCGCTAGCGGAAGAAGACATGCCGCTTGACTGGTTGATCACAAGCGCTGGGCGGCTACCGTAAATGCAGCCGTCGCTGTCCAAAATCCAAGTCTGGCTTGGATCAGCCGGGTCCGGCGCGACGGCAAACTTGCCGTAGTTGCCTGAGACAAGAGCGTCGGTGGTTCCGGTAAGGACAAGGTCGCCAGGATTGTAGGCGCCGGGCGTAATGGTTGCGGTTTTGGCCGCCGCTGTTCCGCCTTCAGCGCCAGTGTCTGTCGGAGCAAGGCCCGACACATGACCATCCTTTGAAATTGTTATCGTCGTCTTAGGATCGCCAGACTCAGGAGGCGCAAGCCAAATGTCGTCGCTTGCGTCAAAGCGCACGTATCCTCGCATTTGCATGGCGCCTGCTTCCGGGTGTACATAAACTCCGTTGCCCTTTCCGGCGCTGGCTGTATTGCCGCTTATCCTTCCAGAGTAGAAATACAACTTTGAACTTTTGTTCATATAAATCGCTCCGCCGGAACCAGCAGTGGCTCGGTTGCCAATAAGGCCGCCTGTAAAAGTATAGCTTACTGAGCCTGGAATCCAACCCCAACCGATGCGTGTTATTGACGCGACATCATCTTTGCAGCCAATTCCTCCGCCCTGCTTTGCCACGTTGGGCTTTGAAGAATCGCCAATAACGGCGTCGCCGCTCAATGCTATCTCACTACTTCCGGATGATTGATACACGCCGCCGCCAAGCAAGCCGCCGTCGTTTGCGTATATCTTTCCGCCCTTCATTCCAAAGAAACCACCATTTGCCACGCCGCCTCCAGCGCCGCTTGCGGAAACAGCGTTGCCGTAAATTTCACCGCCGGTCATAGTAAAGTCCCCGGCGTTGTATACGCCGCCGCCGCTACTCTTGGTGTAATTATATGCGATTTCGCCGGAGTTCATGTACATTTTTCCTCTAACATAAACTCCGCCGCCCTCGCCGCCAACATAGTTTCCATAAATTCCGCCGGTCCATTCTTCTACGTCAGCAGAAGTCGGCGCTCCGTCCGAGCCGCTAGCGGACTTATAGCCCAGATACAGATTTGCATCAAAACACCCTACACCGCCGCCTTTCTGGTTGGCGCACCAATTTCCGCCGTTATTAAGCACATCATCCTTAGTAGTTGTGGATGTTGGACAAGCCGGATGCTCTTTGTTGACGCCACCTATTACAGCCGAGCCGTAGATAAATACGCCGTAGTTGTGGCTGGTGTCGGCACTCGAGCATATTCCGCCGCTATAAGTGCCAGTAGAGATAGTCGATTCATTGCTTGTTATCTGTCCTCCGGACATATACAAGTTGCAAGAGCTTACAAAAACGCCGGCTCCCTGATTAGCGGTGTTTCTTGTAATTAAAGTTCCTTCTTGTATGTAAAGGTCGCCATTTTTTCTCCATACGCCGCCGCCATTGGCCCCATTATTTGCCCCGGTTATCTTTATGTTTCCCAAAATTACAGGGCAAGAGCACAAGGCTTCAAGGACAGGCGCTCTGCAATCGTTGCCGTCCAAGGCGTCCTTTGGCTCGCCAGCCTTTAGGTCGTCCGCCGGGTAAAGTCCGTTGGCTCCCATAATCGTTATTGATTTGGCTGTCGCTGTCGCGGAAATTGTCTGCGCGCCAAGGAGCGGCATGGAGTTACCGGTAGATGGGTCAATGCCGTCAACCAGTATTGTGTAGTCAAGCGAGGCGTTGGTCATTACAGACGCGTCACAAGCGGCCGCTATGTTTGCAAAGGGCTTGGTCTTTGTTCCGTCGGCCGTGTCTGGACTCGGAGTGCCGCCTCTTCTTACGTAAATCGGCCGGTCAAGGGAGAGGGCCTTGCAGTCCGTTGTAAAGCGCAAGTCCAAGCCCTCGTCCATATGCTCTTGAGTCAGCTTAAAGCATTTTTTATCCGCGTCGATAAGGACGAACGGCGAGTCGGGATTTGACTGAACGATCTTGTCGCCGTGGGTGAATTTGTATGCCCCATCGGTCGTGTTCAAGCGCAAAACTATTGGCTGAGCGCCCGCAGCCTTGTGCTTGGCAAGCGGGCTTGCCAGCTTTAAATTGCAAGCCTTATCAGACAAGTACACGTCGTTTTTTTCGTCCGCTCCGCCGGGAATATAAGCGTCTCCGTCAAGCGAACATACCGATCCGCTAAAAGCGTACAAGCCGCCGCCTTCGATGGCGCAGTTGTAGGAAATGGTGTTTTTTACGGTGACCTTTCCCGCACTGACATAAACGCCGCCGCCATGTTTAGAGGAATAGTTTCTGGCTATGGTTCCGCCCAAAAGCTTCATCTCTTTTGAATTGTCGCTGCTTTCATAATATATGCCGCCGCCGCCTTGTTGGAAGTCTGGAGAGGAGGTGTAGACCACGTAATTTGAACAGTCTGTTGTGGTGGAAGCGGCAGTTGCGCTTGTGGAATCGTCGCCTATAACGCCGCCCGTCATAGTAAAATTAGAGTTATAGCAATAAACGCCGCCGCCGTTACCGCTGCCGGATTTGCTGCCGTTTGAGCCTTGAAGCGCGCTGTTTGAGCATATTTTTCCGCCGGACATTAAAAAGTCAACGTTTTGGCCGCAATAAACGCCGCCGCCAGCTCCTCCTCTTGCCGCGCTGTTTTCGCAAATAGTTCCGCCGGTCATAGTAAGGGTGGAATTCTTATACACAAAAACGCCGCCGCCACAGCAACTAATGTTGTTATCGGTTGTAATGGTTGTATTGATGGCTTTGTTTCCTTTTATAACGGCGCCGTCCTCAATAGTCAAACTGCACCCTTGGCCAACATAAACGCCGCCTCCATTGCGCTTGGCCTTGTTTTTTGTCACATAGGCTCCGCTAGAAAGCGTAAGGGCGGCTCCACCTTCATCCACATACAGCCGTATTCCGCCGCCTTTATCCTTTTGGCGTCCACCAGTAATCATTAAATTTTTTATTGTCACAGAAACCGCCGCCTCTATATTCAAGGCGCTTTTTGTGTCGCTATCAGAATATTCATCGTCCATTGTTCCGCCCGCGTCAATTTTGTCCTGCGGAATTCCAGCGTCGTCGCCTGTTGTTGGAAGCGGCGACGCTCCGCAAATGGTTATGCTTTTGGCGCTTACGCCGGAAATCGTTTGATTGCCGGAGAGCGTTCCGTCAATTAAAATCGTGTAGTCAACGTTTGGGTCAGTCATAGCGGCGCAAGCATTATCTATCGTGTCAAAGGGCTGGGCCTTTTTGCCGGGGCCGTCCGGGCTTGGAGCTCCGGCTTGCTTTCGCTTTTCGGCATCGGCGCTCGCAACCCAAATCGGAGCGTCAAGGACAAGCGACTTTTTGTCGGAAGAAAGCTTTAGGAGCCAGTCGCCGCTGTTAAGCTCAAAACAATCCTTGTAGTTTTCCAGGCTGGAAAGGTTCACGGCTTCTACAAGAACCGTGCCGCGCTTGGCCGCGTCGTAGTCCACGTTAAGAACGATTGGATTATCTTTGCTGTGCTTGCTAAGCGCGCTTTTCAAATAAATTTTGGCTTGAAAAGAGCTGTTTTTATCCAAGCAAATGTCATTTGTTTTGGAAGACCCCGCAGGAACGCTGGCCGAACCGCCAAGGTAAAAGCAAAGAGGCTCTGACTCAAACGCATGCGGGAGCGCGTATATGGCGCCTCCCTTTTGCGAAGCGGTGTTTTTCTCTATCGTTCCGCCAGTTACAGAAATCTCGCTGGCTACCGTGCAATCGCTAACATACATTCCGCCGCCGGATCCTTCGGCTGTGTTTTCGCTTATCGTTCCGCCAGTAAAACTCGCATCGAAAGATTCGCCAAAATAAATTCCTCCGCCGTTGCCAGCGTTGTTAACATTCTTTGCGGTGTTTTTGCTGATCGCGCCGGCAGTCATTTTTATCGACGCGGACTCTACGTAAACGCCGCCTCCGCTTCGCGCCTTGTTTTCTTGAATCAAGCAGCCGGTTCCAATCGTCACCTCAGCGTCGCCTGTCGCGCAAAGGCCGCCGCCGCAGCCTTGGTTATTGACAATGTCCGCAATATTGGAAGATATAGTGGTATTTGTAATTTTTAGCTTTGCGCCGTAAACTGCGACTCCAGCGCCGCTTTGCGCTTTGTTTCCGGTTATTAGACAGCCGTCAATTCTAAATTCAGAAGAACTGTCGCCGTTAATATTTATGCCGCCGCCGTCTCCGCCGACATACAAATCTTCGTCATACACTGTGTTTCCGCCGGTAACCTTGACGTTTTTTATGGCGACAGGAACGCCAGTCGATGTAATGTCAAGAACGCTTCCGAACCATATTGGCGTGGCGCCGACTTTTCCATCCAACACCGCCTGCGTTTCTCCGTATCCTGTTATCAAAAGGCTTTTGGCGTTGCTTGAATCAAGACTGATTGAAGCGCCGTGGCCTTCTACCGTTCCGCAAACAAAAATCGTGTATTCGCGCGCATTGGCGTTAAGGTTTATTCGCGCAAAGGCGGCGTCCATTGTGGCGAGGGGCTCAAAGGGAGTTCCTGAGTTTGTGTCGGCGGGAGCGAGCCCCAAGCCGGTGGAGCCGACGTAAAAGACGCTTTGCTTAAAGGACTCTATCGCGGCGCTGTCGACAATAAAGGCGCCTGTGTCCGAAATCGCGCCGCCGTCGGGCCGCCAAACTCTTGTGGTCATGTTGTCAAAGACGTTTATTGTTTGGACGCTGCAATAAACGGGAAGGTCATTGCCGCTTGCGTCGTCATGTTGGTAAACGATAAAGGTCACATCGTAGATTCCGCTTTTGACTTCCGTCGCGCTTAGGGTGGCGGTATTTGAGCTCACAGTGAGCGTCTTGGCAAGGGCGGACTCGGAGCAAAAAGTTTTTACGACGGCGCTGTCGGGAACAGTCATCTCAAGATAAACGTTTCCGCTTCCTTCTGTCGACGGCTTTAGCCCGAATGTCTTTGTGTAGACAGGGTTGTCGGGGCTGATTGTGACGCTGGGGTCGTTGTCGGACATGTAGACGGTTTGGACGCTCGCCGACGTGTTGCCGTTTAGGTCGGAGGCAATCTCTATCACGCCGATTCCGCAAGTCACGCTCCAAGTCTTTCCCGACTCAAGGCCCAGCTCCAGCGTGGAAGAAGTTCCATAAACAAAATGCCTTTTATAAGAGTCCGATCCTTCCGTTCCGGTGACGGCCTCCACATAGTATTTTACGCCGATGTCTGTTCCAAAGGTGATTTCAACGTCCGGCATAGCCGAGCGGGAAATGCCGTCGTTAAAGGACGCCGCATCTCCGGCGCTGGCGGAGACAAGGCCTGATATTTCCTGGGGAGCGGCCGCCAAATCGCTTTGCATGTTGGCCACAAAGCGCACAACCGGGTATGAGTTTTTGGAGGAAGACGCGCCTCCTCCCGACATGTTTGAGCAAGAAAAGAGCGCCAGGGCAACAAACGCAAAGAGCGCGGCCATAAACCCGCCGCCGACAAGCCCAGCAGTCTTTTTTAAACAACTTTTTCCCATATTACACAATCTCCCTTACTATATCATAGCGCGCAATAGCGCTTTTGTCTAGCAAAAGGGCAAACGGTTGTGAAAAAGGACAAAGCGCGGAAGTGAAAAAGACCGCCCGCCCACTTTGAGGCTGCCAACTTCCATCTTACCCTACAGCCTCAACCGTGGGTTAGGGCGGGCTTTTTCACTGGGAGCGTTTTGAGTTTTTTTACAATGCGTTTGTCCTGTATCTAGCAAAAGCGGCAAAAGCGCGCTATTATGTAAGGGTATGAAAAAAGTCGGGGCGGACTTGGTCCGGCGGACAATCGAGCTTCTCTTGCTGGCTGCGATAATTTTGTCAACTGTTTTTTTGGCCGCGCAATTCATGATTTTTCAAAACGAGCAAGGCTCCGGCCAAAGCGCGGCGCGCGAAAGGAGCAGGAACATTTTGGTCTTGGGAAAGAGCGACCGCAAGGCTTACTTGGAGCAAGTCTTTTTAGGCGCGCAAAGCCGTTCCAAGGCCAACGACGCCGCCGTGGATTTGTACACAGGAACCAGCGCCACACAGGAAATTTCCACGCAGGCGCTTTTAAACTACGCGTCCTACTTGCAGGCGGACGGAATCATCGTCTACATAGAAAGCTCCGACTCAAAGCTTGACATTCCGCTCAACAAGCAGGGAAAGCCGATTCCTATGGTGACAATCGGAGCCTACCGCCCGGACTTGCCGCAGCTTTCCTACATCGGAGCCAACTATTCCGAGCTTGGAAAAATCACCGGCCGAGAAATCATCGGGCAAATCGGCCAAAGCGGAAAGGCGATTTTGCTTGAGTCAAGCGGACAGAACGACGCCAACCACTCAAACTTGATGGCCGGCCTTTTGGGAACGCTGGCCCCGCATCCTGAAATTTCAATTAAGACCCTGCAATTTGAAAAGGAGTCCAGCTTTTCCAAGGAAGACAACTTGCGCCAGCAGCTGGCCAGCGAGGAAGGCTTGGAGCTTATCGTTTCGTTGACGGAGGAAAACACGATCCTTGCCGCGCAAAGCGTGCGCGACCTTAACCTTTCGGGCAAAGTAAAAATCATCGGCTTTGGAGACAGCGACGACTGCCGCTCGGACTTTGAAAAGAAAATCGTCACCGAATTGATTTCTGTAAAGATACAGGACATCGGAAGGCGCGCGATGACCGAGATTTTTGAGTATTTGGAAAACGGCTACGCCAACTCTTTTGTTTCGGCGGAAGTCGAAATCCTTAAAGGCGGCGGCGAATGAAAAACCCGTTGAAAAATTTCGGCATCCGAGCGCAGTTGATGGCCGGCGTTTTGGCCAGCTCTTTGCTTTCGCTTACGATAATCGTTTGCCTTACGACTTTGCTTTCGCGCGTCATGCGCCAGACAGGAAACTCTTTCCAAACCAACGCCGACATAGACTCGTTCTTGACCGACATCGAGAACACGGAAAGCGCGATGGAAACCTACATGCGCTACAGGACTTTTGAAAGCATCGACAAGTACTACCACTTTGAAGCCGCCGCCGAAAGCAAGGCCGAGCGCTTTAGGGACAAGCCTTCCGAGTTGGAGATGGAACAGAGGGAGTACGCGATAAGAATGCTTTCGCAGTCTTTCTTTGACCTTAGCGGCAAGGCCATCGCGGCGCGCAGGGCCAACAATTCCTACGACTCGGACTTGTACTACTACAAAACCCTGGACTGCTACTCTTTTTTGCACGACGAAATCGTAAGCCTTAACATGCAGTTCTTCAACATGAACGCCTCAAGCTACACGCAAAGCAAGGCAAGGGCCGAGTCGATAATCTCCAGGTCCATTCTGGCGCTTATCGTAATCTTTGTTTGCTCGGCGCTTTTGATTTACATCAACATCGTTGGAACCACAAGGCCGCTTTCAGACATTTCCAACGTCGCGCTCAAAATCGCGGGCCGCGACTTTGACGTTCCGCTTTTTAAAAGCCAGGAAAAAAACGAAATCGGAAACATTTGCCGCGCCTTTGACTCGATGATAATCTCAATCAGGGAATACATCGGAACGATTTGGGAAAAGGCGCTAAAGGAAAACGAGCTGCGCGAAAAGGAAATCGAAATGCGCGCGCTTTACACCGACGCCCACCTTAAGGCCTTGCAAGACCAAATCCAGCCGCACTTTTTGTTCAACACGCTGAACACCGGAGCGCAGCTTGCGATGATAGAAGGCGCCGACAAGACCTGCTACTTTTTGGAGCAAGTTGCCGACTTTTTGCGCTACAACATCCAGCATCCCGGAAGCGACGCGACGATCGGCGAAGAGCTTGGAATGCTGGACAACTACATTTACATTATGAAGACCCGCTTTGGCGAGCGCTACCAATTCATCAAGGACATCGACCAAAGCTGCCTTAACGTAAAAATTCCCAACACGATTTTGCAGCCGCTTGTCGAAAACTGCATCAAGCACGGACTGAAGGACGTTACCGAAAACGGAAAGATTTCAATCAAGGTCGCAAGGACGCAAAGCCAGATAACGATAGAGATTTCCGACAACGGAAAGGGTTTTGACGAAGTCGTCAAGAAAACCGTCCTAAACCAAGCGGCTGCCGGCAGCGAAGGAGTTTTGGTAAGCGACAAGGGCCACGTTTCCAGCGGCTTGATAAACGTAATCTCGCGCCTGCAAATTTACTTTAAGGACAACAATGTCTTTGACATACGGAACGGAGAGCAAGGCGGAACGACGTTCCGCATAACGATAAAGGCGGAAGACGATGTATAACATTCTTTTGACGGACGACGAGCAAATCGTGATTGACTCGCTTTCAATGATTCTCACAAAGAACTTTGAGGGGCAGATTTCCCTATTTTCCGCATCTAGCGGCGCAAAGGCCTTGGAGATCGCGCGTTCCGGCGGCATTGACATAATCTTCATGGACATACACATGCCCGGCATGAACGGCTTGGAAACGATCAGCCTGATAAAGCAAATCAACCCCAACATCGCGATAATAATCCTTTCGGCCTACGACCAGTTCCAGTACGCGCAAGAGGCCTTGAACCTTGGCGCGTTCAAATACCTTACAAAGCCGGTCAACCGCAACTTGATCGTGCAGACCGCCCGCGACGCGATGAACTTGGTTGACAGCGAGCGCGGAAAAATCGACGACAGCATAGAGCTTCACCAAAAGCTTAGCGTCGTGTCAACAATGGTCGAAAGCGACTTTATCTATTCCTGCGTCTTCAACAACAACGCCACGGATTTTTCTGAATACCTAAACTATTTTGGAGTGCAAGGCCTGCCCTACTTTTTCGCCTGCATAGAAATCACGGGCTTTGCCAACGACAAGCGCTACGACGTTTACGTAAAGGCCCGCGACGTCCTTTCCTCCAAATGCCGCTGCATAACAGGCTCCTTTATGGGAGACAGAATCGGAGTCTACTTTCCGCTGGCGCAAAACGAAAATCCCGAAGAGCTTGTAAAGGAAATCCACACTTTGCTCGCGACAAAAATTTCGGGCAAGGTGAAAATCGGCGCGAGCAAAATTCAAAGCGACATAAAGAACGCGCAAGGCGCCTACAACGAGGCGGTCGCGGCCCTTTCAAAGCCACAGGGCCAAAGCGGCGCGAAAGAAAGCGGCCAGGAATCTTTGGGAGAATCCTTGCTTGAAAAAGCCGCCGCGAAATTGATAGCGGCCGTAAAAGCCGGCAACGCGCTTTCCGCAAGGCAGGCGGCAAAGGATTATTTTGAAAGCCTAAAAGCCGCGCGCCAAGGGCACATGGACAAAATCAAGGGCGGCCTTTTTGAAACGCTTGTAAAAGCAAGAAGCGCCGCAAGCCAGGCAAATCCAGATTACAGGGACGAATCCGCTTCGGGCGAATTTTCATTCTTCGCGCAGACCAACAACTTGGACGAGCTTGAAAAATATTTTTCGGAAAAGTCAGTCGAAAGCGCTTCGGCCGCCGCGCTCTCCAAAAACGGCGAGGAAAATCCGATCGTCCAAAAGGCGCGCCAATACATCGACGGCCACTTAAAGGACTTGCCCAGCCTGGAAGGCCTTGCGGACATCATGGGAGTAAGCCCCTTCTATTTGAGCAAGCTTTTTAAGGAAGAGACAGGAGAAACTTACATAAACTACGTAACGTCCGCAAGGCTTGAAAAGGCAAAAAAGCTTTTGTCCGACGGCGCCTTGATCATAAAGGAAATTTCGGCCGGCGTCGGCTACAACGACCAAAACTATTTTAGCAAGCTCTTTAGGCAAAAATACGGAGAGACGCCCAGCGAATACAGGCAAAGAACCCTTGGAAAGGAGGACTAGCGGCGATGCTTTCGAACAAACAAAAAAAGACGGCGGCCTTTTTGGCCTTGGCGGCGCTTTTCGCGGCGGAGCTTTTGTCGTGCAAAAACAAAAGCAAGGAATCGGCAAAGCCTGTCGAGCAGGAAAAAACTTACTCAAAAATCACAATCGGCTTTTCCATCGACACGCTGGCGATCGAGCGCTGGAGGCGCGACTGCGACATTTTCCTTAACACCGCCAAGGATTTGGGCGCCGACGTGATCGTCCAAAATTCCGGCAACAGCGTCGAAGTCCAAAACCAGCAAATCGAATACTTGGTAAAGCGCGGCGTAAAGGCTGTCGTCGTCGTTCCAAAAGATGCGGAAACTTTGGGCGAAAGCGTCCGGCTCGCGCGAAGCAAGGGCATTCCGGTAATCTCTTACGACCGCCTTTTGCGGAACACTCCGATTGACCTTTACGTCACGATCGACAGCCAAGCCGTCGGCGCCTTGATGGCCAAGGAGCTTTTGCGCAAAAAGCCGCGCGGCGAATGGTTTTGCTTTTACGGCCCAAAGGAAGACTTTAACATGACCCTAATCCGGCGCGGAGTGGAGGCGGTTCTCCAAGGCGAGCGGGCGCAAATCACCTACATTTACTGGACCGACGGCTGGAACTACGATTTGTCGTATAGAAGGATGTGCGAGCTTTTGCGCGACGGAAAAAGGCCCGACGCGGTAGTCGCCGGAAACGACGCCGTGGCGGATTCCATCATCCGCGCTATCGGAGAATACGCTCCCGGAGCCAACATCGCTGTCGGCGGCCAGGACGCGGACATAGCGGGCTGCCAAAACATTGTGACCGGAAAGCAGGCCGTTACGATTTACAAGCCTATCGCCGACCTTGCCCAAAAAACCGCGCAAATCGCGGTGGCCTTGGCCCAAGGAAAGACCGTAAAGGAATGCGCCGGCGCCAACGGCAGCATCAACAACGGCTCGGGCGAAATTCCGGTTCTCTGGCTGCATCCGATAGCCGTAACAGCCGACAACATCGACGAAATTGTCATAAAAAGCGGCTTCCACACGCGGCAAGAGGTTTACAAGTAGGAGCGAACGGAATTTTCGCGCCGCAATACGGTCGGGCAAGCCCGCCGTTTTGCGTTTGGAAACTATTTACTTGCGCGCGCGGGCAATAGCAATTTTTTGGCCACAAAAAATTGCTAATCCGAAGCGCTAAAAATTCCTAAAAAATCCCAAAATAATCCCAAATTCCGCAAAAAATTCAAGAAAGAGGCCGGTTTTTAGGCCTCTTTTTGCTTTATATTATAGTCGTGCCGTAGGAATATACGGCCAAATAAAAATCAAATGGAGGATTTTTATGAAAAAAATCATTTCTATCGCCGCAGCGGCGATGATGCTCACAGGCGCGGTTTTCGCCGCTCCTAAGGTAAAAGTTGGCGTTTCAATGCCTACAAAGAGCTTGCAGCGTTGGAACCAGGACGGAAGCAACATGGCCAAAGAACTTAAGAAGGCCGGATATGTTGTCGACCTCCAGTACGCAAACAACGACATCTCAATGCAGACACAGCAGATTGAGAACATGCTCACAAAGGGCGACAAGATCTTGGTAATCGCCGCCATCGACGGAAGCGCCTTGAAGGGCGTTCTTGACACAGCCAAAAAGCAGGGCGTAAAAGTAATCGCTTACGACCGCTTGATCATGAACTCAGACGCTGTTTCTTACTACGCCACATTCGACAACTGGAAAGTTGGAACAATCCAGGGCAACTACTTGGTTGAAAAGTTGGGCCTCAAGAGCCGCACAGCCAAAGACCCCGCCTACATCGAGTTCTTCACAGGATCTCCCGATGACAACAACATCAACTTCTTCTTTGGCGGAGCCATGGACGTTTTGACTCCCTACCTCAAGTCTGGCGTTTTGGTTTGCCGCTCAGGACAGACTTCAAAGGCCCAGTGCGCCACATTGAACTGGTCTACAGAAGTTGCCCAGAAGCGCATGGAGAATCTCATCACTTCTCAGAAGTACGGCCCCGGCAAAACAAAGCTTGACGCCGTTTACTCTTCAAACGACTCTTGTGCCCAGGGAATCACAAACGCCTTGGTAGCCGCCGGCTATACAGCCAAGAACTTCCCGATTGTAACTGGACAGGACTGCGACAAGCCGTCTGTTAAAAATATGATTGCCGGAACTCAGGCCATGTCAGTATTCAAGGACACTCGCACATTGGCTTCTCAGGTAGTCAAGATGGTTGACGCTATCGCCAAGGGAACTCAGCCGCCGATCAACGACAAGAAAACTTACGACAACGGAACAGGAATCATTCCTTCATTCCTTTGCGAACCGGTTTTCGGCGACAAGGACAACTACAAAGCGTTGTTGCTTGACTCGGGCTACTACACAGCCGCCGACCTTCAATAGGCTTTAGCGGAGTCAAATCTGCAGTCAGGCCGCCCACCCGATAAGGCGGGCGGCCTTTTTTAACGCATTAGTTTTTTAGGAGGAATTCCATGGCAGACATGTTATTGGAAATGAAAGACATCACAAAGAGGTTTATCAACGTTACCGCTCTTAACAAAGTCAACCTAAAGGTGGCCAATGGAGAAATCCACGCTGTCGTAGGCGAAAACGGAGCCGGAAAGTCAACGCTGATGAACGTTCTTTCGGGAGTATACCCGTACGGAACATACGAAGGCGACATAGTCTTTGACGGAAAGGTCTGCCAGTTCCAAACAATTAAAGATAGCGAAAAAAAAGGAATTGTAATCATTCACCAGGAGCTTGCTCTTGTGCCGCTTTTGTCCATAGCCGAAAACATGTTCTTGGGCAACGAGCGCGGAACAAAAGCAAAAATCAACTGGGACGAAACATATAAAAAATGCGCCGAAACATTGGCCCTTGTCGGATTGAACGAAAATCCGCACACGCTCATTAAGGACATCGGCGTAGGAAAACAGCAGCTTGTCGAAATCGCGAAAGCGCTCGCCAAAGACGTGCGCCTTTTGATTCTTGACGAGCCGACAGCTTCATTGAACGACACGGAAGCCAAAAAACTCCTTGACCTTCTGTTAAAGTTAAAGAAGGAAAAGGGAATCACTTCCATTATCATATCACACAAACTTAACGAAGTCTCTTACGTAGCCGACTCAATCACGGTAATCCGCGACGGAACGACAATCACTTCAATGAAAAAAGGCGCTGAAGCGATTGACGAAAACGAGATTATCAAGGCGATGGTTGGCCGCTCTTTGGAAAACCGATTTCCAAAGAGAGAGAACAAAAACATCGGCGACATATGCTTTGAAGTCAAAGACTGGTGCGTTGACCATCCGATTTTTGACGGCATAACGGTTTGCGACCACGTAAACTTCAACATCCGCAGAGGCGAAGTCGTCGGAATCTCAGGCCTTATGGGCGCGGGAAGAACCGAGCTTGCGATGAGCATCTTTGGACACAGCTACGGCGCCAACATTCGCGGAAAGATTTTCATGGACGGAAAGGAAGTCAGCTTCCCCACTCCAAAAGCCGCGATTGACGCGGGCCTTGCCTATGTAACCGAAGACCGCAAAGGCAACGGCTTGATTCTCACAGAATCAATCGCAAAGAACACAGTAAGCGCCAACCTAAAAAAGATTGTGAACAAATTCGGCTCAATCGACTTTGACTTGGAAAATAAGTACTCGGTTGAGATGGCCAAAGAAATGCACACAAAGTGCGCGACTGTCCAAGAAGACGTAGGACACCTTTCGGGCGGAAACATGCAAAAGGTTTTGCTTGGAAAGTGGCTTTTTGCCGAGCCCAACATCTTGATTTTGGACGAACCGACGCGAGGAATCGACGTTGGCGCCAAGTATGAGATTTACTGTCTCATCAACAAGATGGTCGCGGAAGGAAAGTCGGTTCTTATGATTTCTTCTGAAATGCCTGAAGTTCTTGGAATGAGCGACAGAATCTACATCATGAACGAAGGCAAAATGGTCGGCGAAATGCCCGCCGAAGAAGCGACGCAAGAAAAGATTATGACTTGCATCATCAATTCTGGAAAATAAAAGGAGATTAGTATGGCAGAAAATAATGTAAAAGCCGCGTCTTTTGACGTAAAGAAACTGCTCAAGGACAACACAATGCTTTTGATTCTTGTGGCGGTAATGGTTTTGTTCCAAATCTTGACAGGAGCGCTTTTCGCCCCGTCAAACGTAAACAACATCATCTTGCAGAACTCTTACGTTCTTGTCCTTGCGGCGGGCATGCTCTTGTGCATCCTTACCGGCGGAAACATCGACCTTTCAGTAGGTTCTGTAGTTTGCTTGGTCGGCGCCATCGCCGGAAAATTGATTGTCGACGCGCATTTGCCGATTGGGCTTTCAATCGTCATCTGTCTTTTCATCGGAACATTGATCGGCGCCTGGCACGGAGCCTTCATCGCCTACTTGCACATTCCGCCCTTCATCACAACACTTTCGGGAATGCTCTTGTGGCGCGGCGTGGCGCTCATCGTCCTTGACGGCTTGACAATCTCGCCCTTCCCGCAAAAGTACCTCAACTTGTTCTCAAGCTACATCCCCGAAGTATTCTTCCCTGAGCTTGCGGAAAAGGCTTTGGAAACGACCGAAGACGGCGAAATCACTGCCGCCGCCATGCAGGCCGCCGAAAAGCTGTCTTCAATGACATTGACCGTAACAATGATTGCCGCAATCGCGATTTGCGCGATCATGATTTTCACAAGCCTCGTCAGCAGAAAGACAAAGGCTTCAAAGGGATACGCCGTAGAAGGCGCCGCTCCCTTCTTTGCCCGCCTTGTAATCATAACATTCGTTGTAATCGCCGCGGCCTGGAAGCTTGGCCACCACCACGGAATTCCGACAGTATTGATTTTGATCGCGATTGTAGTCGCCTTCTACACATACTACACGCAGAACACAGTTCCCGGCCGTTACCTCTACGCTATCGGAGGAAACGCCAAGGCCGCGAAGCTTTCCGGCGTTAACACCGACAACGTAATGATGTTCGCCTACACAAACATGGGCTTCCTTTCTGCCGTAGCCGCCTTGGTCTGCGTCGCCCGCTTCAACTCTGCCGCTCCTACAGCCGGCATGAGCTACGAAATGGACGCCATCGGCTCCTGCTTCATCGGCGGCGCCTCCGCTTACGGCGGATCAGGCACGATTGGCGGAGCGGTTGTCGGCGCCATCTTCATGGGCGTTTTGAACAACGGAATGTCGTTGATGGGCGTTGACTCCAACTGGCAGCAAGCCGTCAAGGGCTTGGTATTGCTCTTGGCCGTAATCTTCGACGTAGTTTCAAAGCAGCGCAACAAGCGCTAAAACTGACTGGCATCCGCCAGCAGTTTTAGCTGCGGCAAGTTCAAACTGACGGATATATATCCGCAGTTTAACTTGCCTAAAAAAAGGCAAAGGCCGACATTAAACGCGGCTTTTGCCTTTTTTTTCGTCGCGGGAATCCGTCATTTGGGGCGCGCTTCACTGCTTTTTTAGGAATATGCGGTAGTTGAGCCAAGGCATTACCGGATGCAATTTTTCAAGATTGCAGAACCATTCAGTGCTGACCGTGTTGCTGCCCAGCGCGTCAAAGATATTTGAGAAAGAAACGATTCCCCGCTTAAAGAACTCGGCGGCGCAATCGGAATAGTTGTTTTGGCCGACCATTTTTGCAAGCGAACAGTCTTGGACCAAAAGCAGTTCGCGCGCGCCAAGATTCAGCAAGCGGGTTTTTAGGCCGCCGTCTCCCGGAAAGCGCGAAACCAAATCAACGATTCTTTCGCTGGCTTTTCTTAAGTAGCGGATCATCCAAGAATTTTTGTTTGAAATCAAGTTTTCGCCGTAAGCGAATTCAGAAAAGGCGGCCGGATAAGGAGAGATTTTTTGCGCTCCGAATTTTCCTTCCAAAACCGCGCTCGGATTTGCGACGCTCAAACCTTCCTGCAAGGCAAGGACGACGGATTCCTTTAGCCAATCAAAGAATTCCAGCCAACTAGCGCTTAAGCCAAGCGCGTCAAATACAACGGCGGACGAAACGTCCGCGTCGTCGCCAAGAATAATCGCGGCCTTTTTTAGCGCTTGCGCTTTTTTGTCAACAAAATCCTTCGCGTCCGCCTTGATTTGCTCCGCCGCTAGGTCCACGTCGTAGTCCTGGCCGTCGCGGTTGTGGTAGCTCCAATAAGTCGCCGAGCGCGGCTTTCCTTCTTTTATGAAGGGAGTCAATTCCTTTGCGCTAAGCTCCCAAGCCGCGTCTTTTGAAGCGTCCGCGTAAACAGGCGAAAACTCTCTGCCGCCCATAAAGTCTTCGGCCGCTACAATCGAAAGGCCGTTGGGGCATCGCGCCGGCATAAAAGTTCCGTTTTGCGGCGGAGTTTCGGAGAACAAAAAGCTCATCGAAGGCAAAAAGATGTATGAAATTCCGTACGACTTGATTACTTCTTCAATTCCGGGAGCGTAGCCCATCTCCGGCAAGAAAAAGCCGTCGCTCACGCGGCCAAAATACTGCTTGATGGCAAAAAGGCCGCTTTCTACCTGGGCGTTTAAAATCTCGGTCATGTCCGAAAAATGCGGCATGAACAAATACGTTCCGCAGGTGGCCAAAATTTCCGCGTAGCCTTCTTGCGCGAACGAAGAAAAGGCGCTGAGCAAGTCGCAGTTCCAAACTTCATTGTACACGCGCTTGTTTTCTTGCGCGCGACGCAAATTGGCGTTGGCCGCTTTTTTTAGGACTGAATTTCTTTTTACGCGCTCGACCTCTTTGTTGGCAAGGTCGATCAAATTGTCCAGCCACTTGTTGTATTTCTTTTTTATGTCGGAATCAGAAAGGATTTCGCAAGTCGAAGCGGAAAAAACAAGCGCCAGCTTGGCGTCCAATTTTTGGCTTTTAATGAACGAAAGCAAATTTAAGGTTGGCAAAAACAAATTTGAAAAATACTGAAAAACCAGCGTCGACTCGTCATCGCAGCGGGAATTTTCATTGGCGCCAATCTTTATGTATGGACAATGAAGATTAAGTACATATACCAAATTTTTTGAAGCCATATTCTTACCTTAAATATTATTAATTAAATGATTGGCGGTAAGTGTTGTAATGCCGCCTAAGCAATTCCGCCACGCCGGAATGCTCTATGATTCTTGACACCGCCAATTTTTCGCCTGGCGTTGAAGCCATTATCGGAGAGCCTTTCGGAATTTTTATTTTTTCCGAAAACGCTAGAATGTCGCTTTTCCCCGCGCAATCAGCAACCAAGTCAACGCGAACATATTTTTTTCCGCCGGGAATGATTACGTAATTTTCGCGGTCGGAATAATTAAGCTGAATGTCAAAAGCGTCGGTTGGCTTTTCGTCGTCAAGGCTTTCAAAAAAATAAACGAGCAAGCGCAGTTGGCTGCGTTCAGCCTTAATCTTTTTTATTGTCCATTCGCTCAAATCCCACCAAACAAAAAGCGAAATCGGATTGCGCAATATAACATTGATTTTTGTTTCGTTGTAGCTTGATGGAAGGGTGTTGACATTGATTGACTGCCCTTCCTCGTCCGAAAGCTCCATCGTTTCCTTAACAGGCTCGCCCGCCTCCAATTCGCTGGCAAGCTCAAGCAAATCGCCAATGATAAACTGCCTGTTCAAATCGTCGGGCGCGTCAATTCCATATTCATCGGCAATGTCCAACAATTCCGCCGATGTCAATGATTCCAATTTTGCGCGCGTCAAACGATGGTCTTTTTTCATAATGCTATTACTATCTATTAAAATTGAACCTTTGTCAAGGCCGCGCGCATTGCCTAACGACGCATGTTTTTTCTACCGCTTTTCATTCGCGCGCATATGATATATAATGAAAGAATGGTCACATACTTGGCAAAACTTGGCGAGCTGACTTTAAAAGGCTCCAACATAAAGCAATTTGAAAAAAAACTTTTGCAAAACGCGCGCTCTTACTTTGGCGGCGACGAAGAAATCAAAATAGCCTTGCGCGCCGGACGAATGTATTTTACGGCAGACGAGTCGCGGTCGGAAAAAATTGAATTCTGTTTGAACCATTTGATCGGCATCACCGGCTGGGCAAAAACGCAAGTAGTGGATAAGAACATCGACGCGATAAAGGACATCGTTTACAAGCTTTGCGTCGAGGCCGCCAATAACGGCGCCAAGACATTCAAGTGCGAGGCGCGCCGCGCGGACAAGGCATTTTCGCTTGACTCCTATCAAATCAACCGAGAAGCCGCCGCCCGCGTGTTTGACAAAAAAGTTTTGCTTGTGGACGTCCACAAACCCGACATAAAGGTTTTTATAGAAGTCCGCGACCAAGTTTACGTTTACACCGACGACAAAAAAGGAATCAGAGGCCTGCCTGTCGGCGTTAGCGGAAGCGGCTTGCTTTTGCTAAGCGGCGGCATCGACAGCCCTGTTGCCGGCTGGAGAATGATGCGGCGCGGAATGAAAATCGACGCGGTTTACTACCATTCATACCCCTACACCAGCGACGAGGCGCAAAAAAAGGTGGAGGACTTGGCCGCGCGAATTTCCGCCTACGGAATCAGCGTCCACTTGCACATCGTAAGCTTTACTGAAGCGCAAATGCAAATCAAAAAGTCTTCGCCGGAAGCTTGGTCAACCTTGCTTTTAAGAATGTGCATGATGAGCGTGGCCAACAAAATCGCCGAAAGGATTGGAGCGCAATGCATTGTGACAGGCGAATCGCTCGGACAAGTCGCAAGCCAAACGATTGAAAACATGGCCGTAACGGAAAGCATGGCCGCCTACCCCCTTATCCGCCCTTTGGTCGGCATGGACAAGGAAGAAATAATCGCCGACGCGGTCACGATCGGAACCTACGACACTTCGATTTTGCCTTACGAAGATTGCTGCGTTTTGTTCAGCCCCAAGCATCCGGTATTAAAGGCTGACAAGGACGAGGCAAAAAAGATTTACGACGCCATGCAGATCGAGCCGCTTTTGGACCAAGCCTTCGAGTCCCGCGCGATAAAAAGATTCTGGAACGGCGCGCTACAATCTTAATTGAGCGCCCCTTTGTCAAGCAAAAGCTTGGCTATCTTGCTTGAGTCGGCGTCAATCTTAAGCGCGTCGAAATTCTTGGCCATGCGGCTGTCAAAATCATTGTCTTCAAAAATCTCTTCGATTTTGTCATAGATTTTGGCCGGCTTTTGTATGAACCAGCCCACCTTGTTTTGAACCGCAAAGCGCATGTTGCCCAACTCTTGGTTGTGGATGTAGCGGGAAATGATTATGGGCTTTCTGCACGAAAGCGCCTCCAGCAAAGTCGCCGGGCCGGCTTTCATCACAACGCAGTCGGAAAGCTTTATCAACTCGTCAAGGTAATTCACAAAGCCGTAAACGTGAAGGTCCAATTTTGGGTACAGGCGCTTGAGGCTTTCCAAGTAAGCGTACTTTCCCATGTCCTTTCCGCAAACGACGGCAATAGAAAATCGCGCTTTTCGCAAGACGCATTTGTTCACGATGTCCACCGCGCCCGGAAGTCCGTCGCCTCCGCCAACCAAAAGAACAGTCTTTTTGTTTTGATCAAAGCCGCGCTTTTTTCGCAAGGCCAAAATGTCCTTGGAGTCAAAGGGCTCTTGGAATTTCGGGTTCATCACAAAGGGAACGACGGTGATTTGTTCCGCTGGAACTTTTTGCGCGATTCCCGTTTGCTTTGCCTCTTCCGAATAAACAAGATAGTCCAAGCTTCTGTCCCAGAACCAAGCGTTGGGAACAGTAAAGGGGTCTGTGACCATTACGGTAATGTTCACCTTTTTATGCAAGCGAATGACGGCCGACTTTGCGAAAGGCGAAAGAGCGAAGTGGAACGAAACTATGTCGGTGGGCTGCTCGCGCTTAAAGACTTTCTTTAAGTAGTGAACGGTGTGAAAGCGCATCAGCTTGCTCACCAAGGTGACGAAAAACCTGCGCTGGCTAATGTCGTAAATCAACGGAAAAAGGCCGTGAAAAAAATTTGTGGCCCAAAAGTAAAGGAGCTCAAAGCCGACTTTTCCTAAAATGTTGGCCTTGTCAAAGCCGTTCACCATTACGACTTCCGCGTCGGGATTTTGTTTGAGAATCTGCTCTTTTAAAACGCGAGCGGTCGAAATATGCCCCGCTCCAGTAGTCAAGTATAAGAATAAAAATTTGCGTTTGGCCATGAGGCTCTCCTAAAAGCTAGTAGCTGTATTTTGCCGAAATCGTAATGTAATTATTGATCTCGTTATGCAATTGATCAACCCACGCTTTTTTAGCGGCGGAAATCGCGGCGTCGCGGTCGGCTTCGGTCGAAGCGGCTTTGATCGCTTCGGCTCCGCTTCCGTAATAAATCGGAGCGTCGGCGCCCTTGTTGTAAATGAACTCAAAGGTGTAGCCCAAGTTCAACGTCAACGTTCCGTAGCGCTTTCTAAAGGCTTCCCAAGACGCTTTTAGTCCAAATTGGAAGACATACATCTTGTGTTCTTGGCTCAAGAAAGTCATTCGCTCCTGAACAGACTTTGGATAAGGATCAGTTCCCGCTCCGCCGGTATTGTCGTGCGCCGAAAATTTATCGCAATGTCTTTTTACCTCGGCGTTATTCCAGCTTTCAGTTTCGTTGGCGTGGCGGATAAAGTCGGTGGCAAGATTAAGCTTAAGGCGCCTGACCGGCTCAAAGGCAATTTCAAAATGAATGCGGTCGGAATTGGGCCTTAAGTTGGAGCCGATTGAAACGCCGTGGTTTGTGTAGTTTGAATAGTTGAATCTATCGGCGGCAATCGGGCCTAAATCCTTGTCGGGAGAGCTTAGCCAATGGGAGTACATGTAAGGCAAAACCAAAGTGTAGTCCAAGGCGATTTTTTTGCAAAAGTCGGCGGCCGGCGTGTAGATGGCGCCAGTCTGCAAGGCCGCCTTGAATTTTGAGTCAAAGTTTCCCTTGGCCCAATCGTCAATGCTTATGTCGTCCACCGCAAAGGCGAGCGCGGCTTCAAAGCGGTCAAAAGGCCTGTACTCAAACTGCAAGCCGTAAATGTCGTTGTCGCCCGCGTCGAACATTCCCTGTAGAAGAATGTAAGGAGCGGGAATCAAGTAACTGGGGTCAAAGCGGCCGCCCACAATGCCAGCCTCAAAGTAAGTGATGGAAAGCTGCTTTATCGGAGTGAAGCGGACAGAGTGGAAGGCCAAGAATTTATTGGCGGTGTTTTCGCCCTTGGCGTTTGACGCGGCTATGGCCGAAATCGTTTGCGAGTACTGCCATTTTTCGGCCGCGTAGTTGACCAAAAGATTGTTCATGTGGCAAGAAAGCGGATTTACGATTATATTGTCGTGGCCAAAGATGTTTGAAAAGCCGATTCTGTTCGCGCCGGCGATTCCGCTGATCGTCGCGTTTCCTAAATTAAGTCCGGCTTCCATGTCCCAGTTTCCGTCAAGCGGGCCAAAAGTGGCGGCGTCGCCCCAAGTGTTCAAGGGCTCGTTTTGGAAAGCCCTTAAAATTTCGGAAGACTCTGTTGACTTGTTGTGCAAGTTAAGGCCAAGGTTGTAGCCCAAGGCGATCCAATCCTTGAACAAAACGTCTCCAAAAACAGAAGGTTCGGCAAAAACGAATTTTGTCAATTTATCCGAGCCCTTGTCAGAGGCCTTAAGGCTCGCGCCGACCTCTAAGCCGACATGCCAGGCTTTTCCAAAATATTTTTCATAATAGTATTTTGCGGTCTCCGCGTCGGCATCCGTTCCCTTTTCGATCGCCGCGTCAAGAATTTCTTTTATCACGCTGGCCGGATAAGGGCTGATTTGCGGCAAAAAGCCCACATAGCCCTTGACTTGCCATTGGCGGGCGCTTTCGTAAAAGTCAAGGTTGGGGTCGATGGTCACTTGCGAAAAAGCAGCCGCTCCTATAAAAAGCGCGGCGGCGAGCGCGAATATTTTTTTATTCATTTTTCAAAGTCTCCTTTTTGTCAGCTAGGCTTTTTTTTATCTTTGTGAACTTTATTCTCGCTCCAAGGACAAACTCAAAGGAAAATTCCGTCTTTCCTTTTTCGTGTCCGGAATTCAAAATCACGGCGAACGAAGGCTGCGTCATGAAGTCAAGCCATTCGTTAAGGCTGTAGCTTCCGTAAAAGGTAAGAACGTTGACAAACTCAGGCGTTCCAGTCGGAGCGGCAAGATTGCGGCCGTTCTTGTATTTCGGGTTGTCGTTCAAATTCCCGTGCTTGTTGTCACCGGTATAGGGATAAACCCAAGATTTTAGCTTGTCATCTTCAATGTCAAGAATTCTTGGCCCCCAGCCGATTTTGGAAAATATTCCAGGCTCGGAAAATTCTCCGCGCGCCAAGAAAAGATACTTAAATCCGGCCGACCATTTTTTTGGAACTTCGTAGGAGGCGTGAAAGCTTGCGGCCACCGTGTCAGGGCCGTAACGCGTTCCTATCCAATCGTAAAAGTCCTTTGAGCCGGAATTGCTTTCGGACGACGTTCGGACAAAAGACCAGTTGGGGCTGGAGTTTATGTACAAGTACGGCTGCGCGTAATAGCCTTCCAAATTAAAGTGAAGGTGGCCTTTTTGCAAAGGAATGTAGGACTCAAGCCCAAGCTGAACGCCCATCGCGTTTGGAACGTAGTTGTCCTTGTCGGTGTTGTCCTCGCTAAGCTCAACCGGAAGCTGGAACTGGGTCATCGACCACAAGGCAAAGACGCGCAAATGCTTTACCGGCGCGATGTTCGCCTTGATTCCAAAGAAGCTTCCGACGTCACTGCCCTCCGCCTCGTAGTCAAGCCATGACGCGTAGTTGTGGAGGAACATCATCGGATTGAAAAAGCGCAAGTCCATCCCGCCGTACGGCAGCGCGGCTTCCATAAATGAAAGCTGGACTTTCTTTCCGATGCGGGCGTCAACCTTGTGCGCGTAAAGGTAGCGGCGGTTGTTGTACTGGGTTATCGAGCCTGTGTACTGCGCGATCGGCGAGTAAAGCGTAAGAGCCGCGCTCGTCGCGTCGGTCAAATACTCGGCCTGAATGACGGAGCCGGTCTCCGCGCGGCCAAAAGACTGGCTCATGTTGGTCACGCGGACGTTAAAGCCAACAGTGTCGGTAAAAGCGTAGCCGACGGAACCGTAGGCGTCATGCGGAAAGTTTACGTCAAAATTTTTGGGATTGTAGGGAACGTTGAAGTAAGTGTCGCTGTCGTTGGCCGCGCTCTTGTTGATTCCGGCAAAAATGTCCGCGTAAAAAGCCGCGTAGTCGCCGACGCCGATCGTAACCGGCGCTTCAAGAAAATGACGCTTTTCAAAACGGTCGTAAAACCAGCGAACGTTTTTGTTCGTCTTTACATAGCCTTCCAGGTTGAGCGCCGGCTCGGCCCTTACTTGCAATATAGAAGCGTTGACGGAGCAAGAGCTGTCATTCATGTATTCCGCGATGTTGTCGTAGTGGACTTTTCCGGCCTCGCTCAAAGCGTCATAGTCGATCTCGCCAAGCATCGCCTTGACTTGATTCAAGCTTATCGGCGACTGGTCTGAAAACTGGACAAGGCCGCATTCCTGCTCCAAAATCTGCAGGGAATCGTAAATCCAATGCCGGCTCTTTAGAAGAGTCTGGCCGCTCCGTCCAGGCTTTTGGGCAAAAGCCGCGAAAGAAAAAAATACAACGGCTGCAAAGAAAAAGCGGCGCGATTTCATTGAGCCTCCGCCGGCCGCGCGGCCGCCTCTTTGTCGTGTTTGTCCTTTAGCAAAAAGTCAAAGTTGACAGGCTTTTTAAGCATGCGGCAAAAATCGATTCTGCAAGAAAGCGCCATCTCAAAGCCCTGCTGGAAATTTCCAGACTCGTGGTTGTGGTTAAAGACAAAGATGTAGGCTGGCTGGCCCACAAGGGTTAGCCATTTAAGCGGCGACCACGAGGCCTTTGCGTAAATTATGTTGACGTACTCGGCGGTTCCGTGCGGGCTTGAATAAGTCCTTCCGTACTTATACTTGTCGTTGTCAACGTAAATCCATTTTGTCTCGTAGCGCCTTTCGGCGGTTTGTCCGTTTATCCAGCCGTGTTTTGTAAAAATGCCGTCCGAGGCGAACTCTCCCCGAGCGGCGAAAACATAGTTCAAGTCAAGCGACCAAGAGCCGGGCTTTTCGTAGCCGACGGATATCTTTCCGGCGATTGAGTCGGGGCCGACAGGGCTTCCGATCCATTCGTAGTCGGGGCCGTTGCTGTCCCCCTTGGCCGAGACCAAAGACCAGTTGGGGCTTTGCTTTATCCACAAATAGGGCGAGGCGTAATAGCCTTCCAAATTGAATTTAAGGAAGCCGTCCGCCACAGGAAACTGCAAGTCAACTCCGCCCTGCAAGCCTCGGCCTTCGGGCAAGGCTCCCGCTCCTGAAGTCTGCTCCGTGAACATTTGGTGCTCTGTCTTTGAAATCAAGGCGTAAAGGCGCAAGTTTTTGCATGGAACGTAATTGAACTTCACGCCCATGTATGAAATCCAGTCGTACTGGTTGTTCAGCTCGTAGGCGTGGAAAATGCCGAATGGATTCAAAAACTTCATGTCAAAGACATCGTAGGCCGCGCCGCCTTCCAAAAAGCCAAAGGTGAAGCGCCTCCAAAGCCTAAAGTCAATCTCGTGGTTGTACATCGTCTCTTTGGGATTGAGCTGCTGGACGTTGAATGCGTAGGTGAAAATCGGCGAATAAAGCCTAAGAGTTCCGTAAGGAAGATCGGTCAGCCAATCGCTTTGGATAGCGCTTCCCAAAGAGGCGCGGCCGTAGTTGTGGCGGCCCATTCCAAAGTTGAGGTTCACGCCAACGCCGTTGTCCCATCTATAGCCCGACGAAAGGTATGTCATGTGAGTAAGGTTTGGGTCAAAAGCGTCTTCGATAAATATATGGTTTACGTAGTTGTCGTTTTTCAGCATGTAGGAACGCCTTTGTCCAACCGCAAGGCCCATAAATACAGTAAGGTAGTCGCTTACGGTTATGCGGATCGGCATCTCGGCCAAGCGCGAGCGTTCGTGGTAATTGTATAGCCATTTTAAGTTGGAGTTGCTTTTGGCGTAGCCTTCCACGTTAAGCTTTGGCTCTACGCCGAGCGAAAAGATTCCCGCGTCAAGCGAAAAGTCAAACTGGCTGAAATATTCCTGGACGCGATGGTACTGCTCTTGCGCCGGCTTTGAAAGCTTTTCGCAAGGTATTTCTTCAAGAATGCCCCTAAGCTCCATTATTGTGAGCGGAGTGTGGTCGACGAAATTCCACCTGCCAAAATCAATTTCAATTTGGGCAAGCGCGTCGTAAACCCAATGGCCGCTGGGAACCAAGTCCGAGCCTCGTCTTGTCGCGGAAAACGAAGAGGACGCAAACGCCGCAAAAAGCGCGAAAACCGTAAAAAACTTCTTAAACTTCATTAAAAAACCCATAAAAATAGTGAAAAAATTATATCAAAGATTATGATTAAAATCAACACTTGCGCCCATTCATTATTTTCTTTATAATGAAGAAATATGAAAGCCCGAAACAAACACTTGCTTCAATGCCTGGCCTGCCTGACGATTGCCTTGGCGTATTTTTTCCTAAGCTACACTCCCCTGCAAACAGAATTGCATTTGCGTCCCGAATGGACTTGCGACATATTAAAGACTCCAGAAAGCGCGGCCCAAGAAGCCTTGCTGCCATTCAAGCTTGGAGCCAAGGGCGGCTACTTCACCCATTCCGGAAAAATCGTTACAATCGCGGACATTCCATACAAGGCGACCTTTTCCCAAAACTTTTTCGCGCTTTACTCAGAGAACGCCGAAAACATATCGGTTCAAAAGCCAAACGGAACCGAAGCATTCTCCATAAAAACGGCGGGCTTTCCATACATTCAGGAAGACAGAATTTTCATGTTCGCTCCCGGCGGCTCATCGCTCGCCTTTGTCAACAACACAAGCGGAGGCGTAGAGGCGGAATGGGAATACGCGGCTCCGATAACGGCGTTCAACTCATCGCCAAAAGGAAGTATCGCGGGCTACGCTGACGGCCAGCTTACGGTCTTTGACCAATACGGAAAGAAAAAAAACGAATTGTTTCCCGGCGGAAGCGACTTTTCGATAATTCTCGGAGCGGACATAAGCCAAGACGGCATTCATTACGCCTGCGTCTCAGGCCTTGACCCGCAGCGCTTTGTCCTTTACCGCGACGAGGGAAACTACACGAAAATCATTTACCATGAATTCCTAAAAGTCAACCTTACAAGACAAACTAAAGTCTACTTTAGCAAAAACGACCGATATGTTTACTTTGACTCGATTGACGAGCTTGGAATCGTAGACACGCAAACGGCAAAGGCCATTCACATCCCGCTAACAGGAACGATTCTGGACATACAGGAATCTCCTGTGGACAAAAGCGTCTTTGTCCTTAGCCGCTACCAACAAAAGTATTACACAATCACAATATTGGAAGATTGGACAAGAAAGGTTGGGCAGTTCTCTTTTGAAGCTGACGCGGCCTTTATTTTGGCGAACGGAAACACGCTTTATGTTGGAAAAGACAACAAGATTTCAAGGCTGTCAATTTCAAAAAGCTGATTGGGAGGAAGCGATGAAAAAAAAGATTTTATGCTCGGCCGCCGCGCTAGCGCTTTTAGGACAAAGCGTTTTTTCCTTTGGCTGGCCTGTAAAGAATTTAGACACTGAAAAAATGGTTCCGTCATTCGCGCGCAACAGAAAAAACAAGTTCAACACATCTCTCGTTTTTCCCAACGCCGAAAAAGCGCTTGCCGCCGACAACGGTAAAATAATCGCCGTAATCACCGAGCATCAAAACGACGGAGATTGGTTTGAGTCTCCGCTGGGAAACGCGGCGGTCATAAGCCACAACGACGACTTGATTTCTGTCTACGCCAACCTTGACGCGGCCAGCGCGCTTTCCTTGCAGCAAAAGTTTCAAGTAACAGCCGGACAAGAATTGGGCGACATATCAAACTCCGCCTGGAACGAAAGCGCTCAAAGCGGCTCTATGGAATTTCAAATCGCGGACACAAAGGCAAAGACTTTCATCAACCCTCTTATTTTGATGCCTCGCTCGATAAAGCCGTCGCGCATTTACCTTGACGGCATTACAATCGAAAATCAATTTGGCCGCGTCTACAACCTTGCCACCTTGCGCTCCGTTCCGGCCGGCCAGTACACCCTTTACAAAAAACGCCAGGCGAATATTTCGCCGCACAAGGTGAAAGTCTACGTAAACGGAACGGAATTGGAAAAGATTAGCAAGGAAGTCCTTAAATGGCAGGACGGAAAAATCCTTATCGTCGGAAACAAAAACTATACAAGCGAGAGCTTCTATCCTTCCGACGAAAACGAGCTTTTGGGCCACGTCCTTTTGCCGCACGGCGTGAACACAATAACGATAACAGCCTCGGACATCCTTGAAAATTCCGTCACCGCAAACTTTATGACGTCAGGTTACTAAAAATGGAACACAATATGATTTTGTCGGCCTCAGGCTGGCGAAAAGTTTTCGCTGAGAGCGGAATCGAATCGGACGCGACCGCAAAAATCGGAAGCGAAAACAAGGCGCTTTCCTTTTTGGCCGCCCAAGCTTTTTTGGAATGGCTGGAAGCGCGAAATGAAACTGGACGAAAGCCAAAGGCTTCCGCCGCAAAAAAAATCGTCGTCGCGACCGACACCCGCCCCACCGGCAAAGAAGTCGCCGAATATGTCTTAAAGGCGCTTGCCTTAGGAAAGGCAAAAGCCGTTTACCTTGGAGTTGCCGCCGCGCCAGAGATCATGGCCTTTGCCCGCGGCTACGACGCTTTCATTTACATTTCGGCAAGCCACAATCCGATCGGCCACAACGGAATAAAATTCGGCCTTGACGACGGCGGCGTCTTGAACGCGGCGCAAAATCTTGAAGTCCGCGCGATTTTTGAGCGAAAGCTAAAAGAAGCCGGCGGCGCGGAAGAAGTCATTAAGCGCGCGAACGCGGCGGATTCTGCTGTAAAAGCCGGCAAGGCAAAAAGCGCGGCGTTTTTAAAAGCCGTTTCAAAGGAAAAAGTCGCAGCCAACAAAAAAGCCGCCCTCGCCGCCTACGAAAAATTTTCCCGCCTTGTTTCAAGCGGAAGCGAAAAAGCCGCGGCGCAGAAAAAATTCTTTGACAGCCTAAAGGCCGCTCTAATGAAAAGCAAGACAATCGTTTGCGCTGACTTTAACGGAAGCGCGCGCTGCCTTTGCATAGACAAAAAATTCTTTTCTTCAATCGGCGCGTCCTTTAAAGCCATAAACGACAAGGCCGGAAAAATCGTCCACGAAATAATTCCCGAGCCTGAAAACCTTGTCCACGCCGCGCGCTTTGTAGAAGAAACGGCGGCCCAAATCGCGGAAAGCGAGAACTGTCGCAAGGCCAAAAGCGCGGCGGCCGCTTCCAAGGCTTTCAAAACGCCGACAATCATCGGCTACATGCCCGACTGCGACGGCGACCGGGGAAACATCGTCTATTACAGCCACAAGGAAGGCAAGGCCAAAATCCTTAAGGCGCAGGAAGTATTCGCCCTTAGCGTTTTGTCAGAGCTTTCTTTCGCCGCCTTGCGGCAAAAGGCTTTAAACAAACCGAGCACCGCCGGCAAAAAAGCGCGCCTCGCCGTCGCGGTAAACTGCCCTACCTCCATGCGGATAGAAGAAATCGCGGCCGCCTTTGGAGCAAAAGTTTTTAGGGCGGAAGTCGGCGAAGCGAATGTCGTTAACCTCGCGCGCGAAAAGCGGGACGCGGGCTTTGAAGTTCCGATTTTGGGCGAGGGCTCAAACGGCGGAACAATCACCTACCCGGCAAGCGTCCGCGACCCATTGAACACGGTCATGGCACTGATAAAGCTTTTGGCGCTAAAGGACGCTTACAAGCTTTGGACAAGCGCGCGGGGCATTCCGTTCAAGAGCGGCTACACGCTGGACGACATCTTGGACTCGCTTCCAAAGTATACGACCACAGGCGTTAGCGAAAAGCGGGCGATTCTTAAGATAAAGACAAGCGACCACGCCGTCCTAAAAAAGAATTTCCAAAAGGTCTTTGAAGACTCCTTTAAAAAAGATTCCGAAGGCCTTTTAAAAAAATACGGCATCGTCTCTTGGAAGGCCTCGCTCACAAACGGAACAAAAGAAAAATTGGGCGCGAAAGACTTTTCAAAAAGCGAAAAAGGCGGCCTAAAAATTTTGTTCTACGAAAAAAATTCCAAAAAGCCAAGCTCCTTCATTTGGATGCGCGGAAGCGGAACGGAGCCAGTCTTTAGAATAATGTGCGACGTTAAAGGAAACGACACAAAAAAAGAAAAAGACTTGCTCGCCTGGGAAACAAAAATGCTTGCCCAAGCCGACAAAATTCGATAAACTAGAATTTGTCATTGCTCCAAGGAAAAGCAGGGCCAAGCCCGACAATGGCATAAAATACGTGGAGGTTATTATGGAAAAGCAGGAAATATTGCAGAGAGCAAAAGACTACATCGCAAAGGAACAAGACGAGCGCTTTAGAAAAGAAGTCGAAGACCTTGTCGCAAAAGAAGACTACAAGGAATTGGAAGACCGTTTTTACCAGACGCTTGAGTTCGGAACCGGCGGCCTTCGCGGAATCATGGGCGGCGGAACAAACCGCATGAACACTCTTGAAATCAACATGGCCACGCAGGGCTTGGCCAACTACGTTATAAAGGCCTTCCCCGAAAAGGCAAAGGCCGGAACATTGAGCGCGGTCGTAGCCTACGACAGCCGCCTAAACTCGGACGTATTCGCCGAGGCCACCGCGCTTATCTTTGCCGCCAACGGAATCAAGGCCTACCTCTTTAGCGGAGTGCGCCCCACTCCCGAATTGTCATACGCGATCCGCGAGCTTAAGGCCGACACAGGCGTTGTCGTCACGGCCAGCCACAACCCAAGAATGTACAACGGCTACAAGGCCTATTGGAACGACGGCGCGCAGGTAATCGAGCCGCACGACAAGGGAATCATCGTGGAAGTCAACGCCGTAAAGGAAGTGAAGACAATCTCAAAGGACGAGGCGCTTAAAAACGGCTCGCTCGTAATCATCGACAAAGAAATCGACGAAAAGTTTTGGGCCATGTGCAAGGCGCAGCTTTTCCGCCCCGACCTTATCAAGGAAAAGGCTTCAAGCGTAAAAATCGTCTACACTCCTCTCCACGGAACAGGAGCCATGCACGTTGAAAAAGTCTTGGGCGACCTTGGACTTAAGGTGATCACAGTTCCCGAGCAGCAAAAGCCCGACGGAAAATTCCCGACAGTCGAAAAGCCCAACCCGGAAGAGGCGCCCGCGCTTAAAATGGCCGTCGCTCTTGGCGAAAAGGAAAAGGCCGACTGCGTCATGGCCACAGACCCCGACGCTGACCGCTTTGGCACCGCCTTCCCCGGAAAGGACGGAAAGTTTGTTTTGGTGAGCGGAAACCAAATGGGCGCGCTTTTGATGGAATACGTTTTGCTTAGCAGAAAGGAATTGGGAAAGCTTCCCGCCAACGCGGCCGTCGTGCGATCGATCGTAACGTCCCCCTTTGGCGACGCGATTTGCAAAAAGTTCGGCGTAAAGATGGTTGAATGCTTGACCGGCTTTAAATGGATCGCGGCGGCGCAAGCCCAAATGGAAAAGGACGGCTCCAACGAATACGTCTTTGGCTTGGAAGAAAGCTACGGCTACAAGGTTGAAAAAGAAGTCATGGACAAGGACGGAGTAAGCGCCGCCGCCATGTGCGCCGAAATGACCTTGTACTGGGCCAGCAAAGGAAAGAGCGTCTTGGATCACTTGGACGACATGTGGGCTGAATACGGCTACTTTGAGGACCGCGCGATAAGCCAGTACTTTGAAGGCCCGCAAGGTCCTTCTATCATGGGCGGAATCATGACAAAGCTCCGCGCCGAAGGCCTTAAGTCTTTGGGCGGAAAGAAAGTTCTCCAAATCAAGGACATCCAGCAGGGCGTCAGCTTTGACCCAGCCAATCCCAGCGCAAAGACTACAATCAATCTTCCCAAGAGCAACGTATTGCAGTTTGTTCTTGAAGGCGGAACGATTGTCAGCGCGCGCCCCAGCGGAACCGAGCCAAAAATCAAGTTCTACATCAACAGCGCTCTTCCGCCTGCCGGCGCCGCCGGTTTGGCGCAAAGCAAAAAGGACGCCGCGTCTCTTTGCGACGCGATAAGCGCCGACATCAAAGCGATTCTCGATGCCGCCGCAAAATAACGCGGCCTTTAGCCCCGTCAAATTGCTAAAGGACTACAAAAGGCTTCGCCGTTTGATCAACGAAAACGGCGCGGTTTTTTGCGCCTTTGACACAGAGACGACGGGGCTAAGCTACAAAAAAGACAAGATAATTGAGCTAGGCGCGGTTCGCTTTGACAAAAGCGGCGTCCTGGCCACCTACAATTCCTTTGTTCACGTTGATTTTCCGCTTCCGCAAATCATAACGCAAATCACGCATATAACTGACCAAATGCTTTTGGACGCGCCCATAATTCAAAAGGTTATGGCCGACTTTGAGGAATTTTCCAAAGGATGCGTGCTTGTCGCGCACAACGCGCAGTTTGACTGGAACTTTGTCAACGCCGAGCGGACGGCGCTTGGAATGAAGGAACTAAAGAACAAGGCCATCGACACCTTGGACTTGGCGCGATGGGCCTATCCTGTGAACAAAAAATACAGCCTGCAGTATTTGGCGGCAGGAATGAAAATCGACGTTCAAGCCGCGCACCGCGCCTACGACGACGCGCGCGTTTGCATGGAAGTCTTTTTGCGCGCCGTCCGCGACACGGATTCAATCCAAAAGTAAAAGGCCGTCTAATCGGAAGCCTTTTTGTTCTTGCGATTGTGGCAAGCGCCCGCCATTGCGCAGTGGGCGCAGCCCGAACCGCAAGAATGTTTTCCGCGCTTTTTGTTTTTTACAAGATTCAAGATGATCGCGCAAACAAGCGCAATCAAAATGAATCCTACGACAATCGTTCCCAAAGCAGGCTCACACCTTTACGGAAAGAGTCTTGGCTTCGCTGTACTTCTTAAAGAAGAGCATGTATACAATTGCAGCCAAAGCGGCCACAGCGAAAATCAAGCCCGCCACATTGGCGTTTCCTGCGAACAAGGCTCCGATTTGGTTGATCAAGAAGGCTATCACATAAGCAAAGCCGCACTGGTATCCTATGGCGAACCAGGTCCACTTGGCGCTGTTCATTTCGCGGCGGATGGCTCCGATGGCGGCAAAACAAGGCGCGCACAAAAGGTTGAATACAAGGAATGAGTATCCAGTGATTGAGTTGAAGGTCTGCCCAAGAGCTTGCCACGCGGTAAGGTCGCCGCTTCCGTAAAGGATTCCCATGGTGCCTACGATATTTTCCTTGGCCACCAAGCCGGTGATTGAGGCCACGGCCGCTTGCCAGTTGCCCCATCCAAGCGGAGTGAAAATCCAAGCGATGCAGTTTCCGACCTTTGCTAGAATTGAAATGTCAAGCTCGTCTTCCTCAAGCATGCGGAATCCGTCTTCCGCCCAGCCAAAGAATGACAAGAACCAAATTACGATTGTGGAAAGCAAGATGATTGTTCCGGCCTTTTTGATGAAGGACCAGCCGCGCTCCCACATAGAGCGGAGAACGTTTCCAATAGTGGGCATATGGTAGGCGGGAAGCTCCATGACAAATGGGGCCGGGTTTCCTGCGAACATCTTTGTCTTTTTGAGCATAATTCCCGAAATGATGATGGCGGCCATTCCAACAAAGTAGGCGCTTGTGGCAACCCATGCCGCGCCGCCAAAAATCGCTCCTGCCACCATGGCGATGAACGGAACTTTCGCGCCGCAAGGAATGAACGTCGTGGTCATGATTGTCATGCGGCGGTCGCGCTCGTTCTCAATCGTTCTGCTTGCCATGACTCCAGGAATGCCGCATCCAGTTCCCACAAGCATGGGGATGAAGGACTTTCCTGAAAGGCCGAACTTTCTGAAAATGCGGTCAAGGACAAAGGCGATTCTGGCCATGTAGCCGCACGCTTCCAAGAAAGCGAGCATCAAGAAAAGCACCAGCATTTGGGGAACAAAGCCAAGAACAGCGCCCACGCCGCCCACAATTCCGTCAAGAATCAAGCCCTTGAGCCAATCGGCGCAGCCAACCGCGTCAAGAAGGGATTCAACAAGAACAGGAACGCCTGGAACCCATACGCCGTAGTCGGCGGGATCAGGGCCTTCCACTCCGTATTTTTCGGCCATCTCGCGCGCTTCGGCGGCGGCCTCCTCGGTAATCTCAATCGGGTCCGAAAGCTCAAGCGTCTCTTCGTCCTCGATTACGTATGTCGTCTCTCCGTTGTCCAAGGCTTCCAAAATGGCAGAGGTGTCGCCGTACTCTTCGGCCGCCGCTTCGTAGGCTTTGCTTCCGATTCCGAACAAGTGCCAGCCGTCTCCAAAAAGGCCGTCGTTGGCCCAGTCTGTCGCCGACGCTCCGATTCCAACCATGGCGATCCAGTAAACAAAGAACATAATGCAGGCAAAAATCGGAAGTCCAAGCCAGCGGTTTGTGACGATGCGGTCGATTTTGTCTGAATGCGTAAGTTTTCCTGCGTTTGCTTTTTTGTAGCTTGACTTTAGTATTTGAGCGATGTAAATGTAGCGCTCGTTTGTGATTATGCTTTCGGCGTCGTCGTCCAATTCCTTTTCGGCGGCCTTAATGTCATCCTCAACGTGGGCCAATTTGTCCGCGCCGATTTTTAGCGACTCCATGACTTTTTCGTCGCGCTCAAAAAGTTTTATCGCGTACCAGCGCTGGCGCTCTTCGGGCAAATCGTGAACGATCGCTTCCTCGATGTGCGCCAAGGCATGCTCGACAGGGCCAGAGAACGAATGCTGGGGAATAGTCTTTGTGGCTTGCGCGGCCGCAATCGCCTCCTCCGCGGCTTCCATCACGCCGTCGCCCTTGAGCGCGGATATTTCGACAATTTTGCAGCCAAGCTGGCGCGACAATTCGGAAACGTCGATTTTGTCGCCGGCTTTTTTTACCAAGTCCATCATGTTGAGCGCGACGACAACCGGGATTCCAAGCTCGACCAATTGAGTCGTAAGATACAAGTTGCGCTCAAGGTTTGTCGCGTCGACAATGTTCAAAATCGCGTCAGGCCGCTCGCCGACCAAATAGTTTCGCGCGACGACTTCTTCCAGCGTATACGGCGAAAGCGAATAAATGCCGGGAAGGTCGGTCACGATGACGTCGTCATGCTTTTTTAGCTTTCCTTCTTTTTTTTCTACAGTGACTCCAGGCCAGTTTCCTACAAACTGGTTTGAGCCGGTAAGCGCGTTAAAAAGCGTCGTTTTTCCAGAGTTTGGGTTTCCGGCTAGAGCGATTTTAATTTCCATTTTATTCCACCTCCACCATCTGAGCGTCTTCTTTGCGCAGCGAAAGTTCGTAGTTGCGAACAGTCACTTCGACAGGATCTCCCAAGGGAGCGACTTTTCTAACAAAAATTTCAACGCCCTTTGTAACGCCCATGTCCATAATGCGGCGCTTGACCGCGCCTTCGCCATGCAAGCGGACAACTTTTACGGTGTCGCCCACCTTAACGTCCTTTAATGTTTTCATATTTCCTCCATATTTATAAACTAAAAAGAATTGCCGCTAAACCATAACGCGGCGAGCCATCTCTTCGTTGATGGCGATGCGAGACTCTTTTACTTTTACGATTACGTTTCCGGCAAGAGAATTGACTATCGTTACGGTTCCGCCAACCGTAAAGCCCAAGTTTTCCAAATGACGCTTTGCCTCGTCATTTCCGCCTATTTTTTTTATGACTTGCTCAACTCCAGCTGTCGCATAGACTAAAGGAATCACTTTTGTCTCCTAATTGTAACTGACAAATAATATATATTAGTCTATGCTTACTGTCAATAGTTTTTTATAACTTTTTATTATATTTTTGCAAAAAAAAATCCTCCGGCAAGCGGAGGAATTATAGGGCCTAGACTTGCCCGAGCGTTACCCGCGCGGAGCGGTAGCCGGATCAATCGGGCTTCCGTTCCTAAAGACCATAAGGGTAAGCCGGCTTTCCTTGCTGATGGAGTCAACGCCAGCCGTTCCGATTGTGTCGCCGTAAACGACGTAATCGCCCTTTTGCACGCTGACGCTTGACATTCCAGTATAAGCGTAAATCAAGCCGGTCTTTGACTGCACGAACACAACTTCGCCAAAACCTCGGTAGGAGCCGCAGTACATTACCGTTCCGGCCATGATGTTCATAATCTTTTCTTTTTTGGCTGCGGAAAGCTGGACACCCGAAACCTTTCCGTTAACGTAAGTTATGCGGGGATTCTTTACAGGCCAGACAAGTCCGGAAGAGGCCTTTGACGAAGAATACTTTCTTGGGTCAGCGTCCTTAAGGTCAAGGGCCACAGTCTGAGCGGCGGAAGAAGCCTTGGCCGGAACTTTAAGCTTTTGGCCGGCCTTAAGCGAAGCGTCGCTTCCCAAATTGTTAAGGGCAAAAAGCTCGGCGACTTTAATGCCTCGCTCGCGCGCGATTCCGTAATAAGTGTCGCCTTTTTGCGCGACGTAAGTTTCAAGGTTTTCGCTTGAGTATGAAGATCCGGAAGAAAGCGAGGCTGAATTTAGCGTCGCGGCGTTTTCTATGTCGGGCGTGGGAATGTTGAGCTTTTGTCCAAACTTAAGGACGTCGCTTTCGCTTAAGCCGTTGGCCGCGCGAAGCTCGCTTACAGTTATTTGATACTTTCGGCTTATTGAATAAAGGGTTTCGCCTTTTTCAACTAAATGTGTCGTGTCGGCAAAAAGAGCCGAAGCCGTCATAACCAAAAAAGCGCGAATAAAAACCCTAAAAAAACTTTTGCTGACTTTCATACCCTTATATTATCGGCAAAAAGGCGGCAAAAGTTGAATTAAAAAAAGGCGGCCCACAAAACGAGCCGCCCTTCAAGACAAAAAACTTGCCTGATTTTACTTTGCCTTTTTCGCCGGCGTTTTAGCGGCGCTTTCCTTCTTGGCGCTTTTTGCGGCTTGTCCTTTGTCGGAGGACTTTAGGATTTTATCACGCTTGGAGATTTCTTTATTGAACGCGGAAATTGACTTTAGCAATTCAGCGACTTCCGCGTCGGCGGCTGTCAAAGGAGCGGCGTTCTTGGCAGACAACTTTTCCGCCGCAAGTTCGCCCAACGATACGTAAGCCTTTTTTAACTTTGACTCAAACTGTTTTTTTTCGGCCAAAACCATTCCCAAGTCGCCGTAATTCTGGATGGCGGTTCCGGCTTTAGACAAGCCTTTTTTTGTGGCTGAAAAACCGGTCTTAAGGCCAGCCTTGATGTCTTTCCAAATCTTAGAAGCCTTTTCTTTTGTTTCCTCTTTCATATTAAACTCCTATATAAAAAATTATAACGCGCTTTTTTAAATCCGTCAAATAATTTTTGCGGCAAGCAAGGTAAGGTCGTCAAGCTGCTCGTCTTCCCTAAGGAAGCTGTAATGCAAGTACACGTTGTCAGCCAAATCGTCCGCCTTATTTGAACAGTAATAATCGTAAAGATTGAAATGCTCTTTTAGGAAGGCGTCGATCCTGCGGTCAACGCGAACGGTGTCCTTTTCGCCGGCGTTTTGCGGCTTGTAAAAGCGGAACACCTTTTCAACCGAGCAAAGCGCAAGGATTACCTCCTCCGTCGAGCCTGAGCAGTTGGTAAAGTCAAACTCAAGGACTTCGTTGGGAACAGGATTGTGGTATTTTTTAAGGACATACTTTTGCTTGTTCAAAACCGCCTCGATGATTTCTTGGATGCGGTCGTTTTCCATTTGCTCGCTTTCGCTTCCAACCTTGTGGTTTTCGTGAACGGAGCCTTCCGCGCCTTCCTGGCATTTTGTAACGTTGAATTCCTGGTCGCGGAATTTGCGCGTCGATTCTTCAATGCCGTCAGTATAGAGGAAAAGAACGTCGCCCTTGTTTAGGCGGGTCTTTTCTATCTTAAAGCCGCCCTTCATTTGAACCATGAATGTCGGCAGCGGGCCGGCGGCGGGGGTCTCTTGCAAGGTCAAAGTCTTTTGCTTTTTGGCGGCGGAATCGTAAATGTGGACGATGTTGTCTCCGGCGTTGCAAAGGCTTACGTCGCCTGTAGCGGTGTCGACAAGCGCCAAAATCAAGGTCGCGAATTTTCCCTTGATTCCAAGCGATTCGATAAAGTCGTTGATTTGAGTCACCAGCGCGTCCAAACCGCCGCCGGCTTTTTTGGGAGACCAATTCTCATAGTATTTTCGGAACAAGGTCGCGACAACCGTCATAATAAGGGCGGCTGGAACTCCGTGGCCCGAAGCGTCGCACTTAATCATAATGTAATGGTTTTCGTCCAATTTTTTGTAGTCAAAATAGTCGCCCGAAACTTCGCTCGCGCCTTCGTAGTAGCCGAAGCACTGGAAATTTTTGTCGTTCAAAATCGCGACCGTTTGCTTGGCTCCGGAATTGTCAGGCGTCAAGGGCAAGAACGCGCGCTGAACGACTTTTCCGTCCATCGCCAAGTGTTCGTCTTGGGCAGCCTTGACCAAATCGCGGGTCATTTCGTTGACGCTGTCGCCCAGCTGGCCGATTTCGTCGCGGCTTTTTATCACGATTTCCTTTCCGGCAAGCTTTTCCTTGTTGACGGTGTTTCCAATCATGACTACATGGCTTGCGAGGCGCTTGATCGGGCTTACGATTACGCTGGCCAAAACCCAAGAAGCGATGACGCCAATCAAAACCGCAAAGAGCGAAACCGCAAGCGCCGTGTAGACTACCGTTCGCCTGGCTCCGTCAATGGCCGTAATCAAGCTTGCGGTCGAAACCGAAATGAAGACAATCGCTCGAACGTAAGTTTGCGAGGTTCCCTGTCGGTAAAGAACCGGCCTGTAGAACAAGTATTCAGTGTTTTCCCTGTCAAGCAAGGCGGAATTGTATTCCGGGAAGCTGCCTGTCGCCGCCTCCGACATTTCGTTCAAGGTTCGCGAAAGGCGCGTTGAAAGCTCGGTTGTGATAACCGCGATTTCCTCTCGCCTTTTAGCGGAAACCGCGTCAGACCTAAGGGCGATTGACGCGCCTTCAGCGTTTAGGGCCGCGATGTTCTTTGCTATTTCTCCGGCGCTTTGGGCGGCTTCTTGGTTCAACTCTTGGCAAATTTCGGAAGCCGAAAGCATTGTTTGGTCAGTGATTTTTGAGACGCCAGGAGTGAGAACCTCTCCGTCGATTTTATTCGCCAAATCCAAATCATTCGACGCCCACATAAAGTCCAAGCCGCCCGATCCTTCGTCATTGGAAGAAAGGCCGGCGATGCTTACGAAATTAGCTTCGCTGATAGCCGCCGACTGCTCAGGCAAAGCGCTCAATTCCAAAACGTTTTGAGTCGGCATGTAAGCGCGCGCTCCGCTTGCAAGGCTGGACAGCAAAACGTTCACCCGCTCCTCCAAACCTACGGACAAGGTTCTTTCCTGGGAACGAGTCATCACAAATCCCAACGGCAACGAAACCAAAAGGATCGCCATAAAGACAATCATCGCGGTAAAGGACATAAGCTTTAACCTCAAGCTTGTTCCCCGCCGATTCAACGCCTGAATCTTTTTCTTTTTTTCCAGCGGCATAAGGTCTCCTGAAAGCAGCGCGTTGATTTCTTTTTTCACAAGGGAGGCTTCTTTTGCGGAAAGAGCCAAACCCCGAGCGGCAAAAACCAAGGCGCCTAGCGCGATTATGATAACGATGGCGAACAGAACGTCGCCTGTTCGCGCGAAGAATTTTCCAGTGTCGTAAACCCTCTGCCAAGAGGGTTTGTAAACGTAATTGGCGGCAATCTTTACCGTTCCGTTTTCCTGAATCGCAAAGGCGGAAGGCATTCTATAAGCGCCGCGGTCGGAGTGGTAAAGAGTGATTGTATATGTTCCCTGTGGAACCGTATTGTCAAGCTTTATTCCTGAAATTTTTTCGTCGTTGGATACTGAAAAGTCTCCGTCCCTTAGGTTTAAGTCAAGCGAATAAGGCTCTTTTGCGTCTTCCTTGGAGATTACGATTTTATAAATCGTTCCGTCATATCTAAAGCCGGTACCGCGCAACTCCAAAGAGCTGCTTCCAAAAACGTCAGAAGATTTTCTTACAGACTCAACGCGGGTAAATGGCTCGTACTTGTTTGCGTAAACAGTCACAAAGGCTGGCTCGCCGACGTTTCCGGCCTTGTCTATCGCGCGGACGCTAAAGGTGTAGACTCCGTTCCTGCGGTTGGCAAAACGGGCCGTCGTGTTTCTTGTTTGGACTGAGGCTGCCGGAGCGCGAGGCTTAAGGGCGCTTTCAGGATTCTTTTGCTTAAAGGCCAAAAGCTGAGCGGAAAGCTCCGCGTCGCTCAAAGCTGTCGGATGGCGCTTGGAATTATACATTGAGCGCGGAAGGCTTTCTTGCTCCTCCAAGCGGAAGGAATATCCGTCAATAAGTTCGTCGTCGGATTCGTCGCGCCAGCTAAAGGCAAGGTCGTTGGCCAAGGCAAAGCCGGCGGCGTCCGTTTGCGGGCCGGTGATTACAGGCGGCTTGGGCGGAGTCAAATCCCTGTAATAAGAAACCGTCGCGCTGTCCGACCAGTTTCCGGCGTAGTCCACCGCCCTAACCTTTAGATACCAATTCTTTTCCGCTGGCGCTTTTAAGGAAAGAGAGTTCTCTTTAGGAAGGTTCATCAAAACCGTTGGAGCGTCTTGGCTTGGGTCCTGCGTCCATAGCCAAGAATAGCCGCGAATGCCGGAAGAATCCGCCGGCATCGCCACCCTAAAGCGGACGCTTTCGTCCCGGCTTCTTTGGCCAAGCGAATAAGTCAAGGGCGTAATTACAGGAAGCGAAACCGTGTGGTCGCTTTCAAGCCTGTAAATCCAGGAAGAGTTTCCGCTTGTTCCCTGCCAAACAAAGGCAAGCGTCTTGCCTTCGTCCGTAATCATCGGATAGACAAAAGTCGCGGCGCTTCTTTGCGGAGAAAGAACGATTTGCTCGCCCCACAAAGTTCCTTGCCGCTGCGTAAAATACACTCTTTCCAAACCGCTTCTTGTGTCAAACCAAACCAAGCTTAGTTGGTTGTTGTGGCTGAACAAAATCGGCCGGTTCGCGTTTCCTGAATTTGAGATTCTTTCTATGCGGCCCAAAATGTTTCCGTCATTGTTCAATTGGGCAAAGTATACGCTCGAGTTTTCCGAGTTGTAGGGCGTGCGCTCCCACGCGATGTAATTGCCTTGCTGAAAGTTTAGCAAGGTTGGCCTTTGGTCGCTGGACAAATCGTTTTCGGCTCCGGTGTTAAGCATGACAGGGTTTGACCACGAGGCTCCGCCGCTGGAAGAAAGCGTGGAAAAAAGCTTGTATACGATTCTTGATTGCGTTCTGTACTGGGCTTGAAAGACGACCAACTCGCCTTTTGGGGTTGAAAGCAATACCGGCAAAAATGGGTTTAGGCTTTTTTGCGCCGGAGAGAATTCGTTAAAGTCGTTCCAATTGACTCCGTCGCGGCTGCGGGCGTAAAGCATCGTAAAGCTTTCGTCCCGGCCCAAAGACGTAAATACGATAAAGCCGCCGCTTCGCAATTCGTAGACGCGGGGCGCTACAAGCGGAAGGTTTTGCTTGCTGAATTTTTTTTGGCTAAAGGAAGCGCCGGCGTCCGCGCTTGTGTAAATCGAAATCGTGTTTGCGTCGGAAAGAACGCTTACCGCCAACATGCCGCCGGAGTTCATCGCGGCGCTGTAAAGGTCTGGGATTTCGCCGGAATACGGAAACGGGCCCGCAAAGCGGCTCGCCTCTTCCCACTTTCCGTCCTTATAGAATTGGACGACCAAATATATAGAAGATTTCTTTGCGTCGACTTCTTGCCAAACGGCCGCTGCTATTTGTCCGTTAGAAACGGCGCTTGGAAAGCAAACGCCGCTTTGCGAAACGCGGACAGGGTTTTCCCAATAATAATTCTGCGCCGCCGCTCCTTTCGCGGCTAAAAGGAAAAGAGAAAATATTATTGCCCAAAAAAAGCGCTTATTACGCATTTCCTTCATTATACCAAAATCTCAAAGCAAGCGCAAATCGTCGCAAAGCCGCCGCCTTACATTCGCGCCTGAACTTGTTTTTGCAAGTCCAAAATTTTTGAAGACCTGCGGTTGGCGGGCGTCTGCAAAAGCTGCTCGACAATCGTGTAGGCTCCAATGACATTGTTGTTTCTCAACTCTTGAATGGCTTGGTTGTACCTTGCCTCGTCCGCGCTCGAAAGGACAACGGCGGCTTTTCCGCCAACCGCGATTTGGATTCTGTCCTTAAGCATAATCGCGCTGTCGTTGTTGGGATTCAAGGCGATCGCTTGGTCCAGCCTGCCCAAAGCTTGGCGCAATATCTCTTCGTTGCCCTTGGCGCTAGAATAAAGCCGTTGCGCCTCTTGTGTCAGGCTGTTGGAGCGGCGGATTCCGCTTTGGTCAACCGGCTTTTGCCTGATTCCAAGCTCCACCTCAACGTCGTAAATCAACTTGCCAAGGCCGGGATAGTTTGGCCTAATTTCGGCCAAGTCAAGCAAGTCGCTGTAGCCCTGCTGCTGCGTGGACGGAGACTTTACGTTTTGGCGGGCGGCTTGAACGCGGCGAGCGAAGGATTCGTTAAACTGTTTTGGATCGATCAACTCGTCTATGCGCAAAGTCAAAAGCGCCGCTTCCTGGTTCAGCGGATAAACCATTTGCAATTCCTGCAGTTTTTTCTTGGCGTCGCCTAGGATTTGCAGGGCTTCTTCGCGATTTCCGTTCTTTATCAACGCCTCGCCTTGATCAAAATATTGGTGCGCGTTGCTCAAAATCTGCGACATCTCCGGATACAGCGGAGCGGTTGGCTTTATTTCGCGGCCGGTCTTCATGCTAAGCGCGTTTTGAACCAAAAGCTTAAGGTTCTTGATTTCTTCGTCTTCCTCAACGTTTGTGACTGCCCAGCGGCTTTCGGCGCGGTTAAGAAGGTTCTCCGCGTTTTCAAAGTCGCCGGCGTAGTAATCGTTTTTGGCGCGGGTCTTAAGGTCGCGCACCTCGGCGACGATAAGCCTGTTCTCGGCCTCGTTGATTTGCGAGCCCAAGTCGGCAAGGATCTTGTCGCTTGTCTGCCTAAGGCTTTCCGACTCTTGGTGGGCCAAAGATTCGTTGTACAATTCGCGGGCGCGCTGCAAGTCGTTTCTGGCGTTGGAGAACCTGTTGGCCCGGTAATTGCTTTCGGCCCTGCGGTAAATTTCGTCGGCCTGGTTTTGCGAGCTTTGGGCCAAGACAATCTCCTGCCTGGCCTTTGCGTTTATCTCAACGCCTTGGTTGGTCCACTGGTCAAGCGAAGCCATCGTAGAGTCAAGCTTTTGCAATACCGCCGGATTTTGTTTTGGGTTTTCCTGCAACCTTGAGCGCATCAAAGACAAAAGGCTTTTGTCCGACGAAAGCGTGTCTTGAACTGTCTGGACTTTTTGAACGGCCTCGCGCGGATAATGCGTTTCCAAAAGATTTTCGGCCTCGGCGTAAAGGTTTTGGTAGTTTCCGGAAAGGCTGTCAACCGCCTTTTCCGTATGGTCGGAAAGATTTTTCCAGGCACCTTCCGCCAAAGCGACAGAAGACTTTCTTGCCAGCTCGTTCACGCCTTGATAGTAGTCCAAAATGCTCTTAAAGTCCAAAATCTTGTCGCTAAATTTAACTTCTTCCGCCTTTTTGTCAGCCTTGCTTCTTTGCTCTTCGACGGCGGCCTTGTATTCCAAATACCAAGCTTCGTTCAAGTTGCCAGCAGCCTTTCGTTCAGTTTGGCCAAGAACGGCTAAAACAGAAAGCAATTCCTTTGCGTAGGAATCGTCGCCGCGCGCGCTGGCCAAAGAATCTTCGGGAATCTTTATCGAGGCCAAGCGCTGCGAAGCGGCCCTGTAATCGGCCAAGTTTGCAACCGAAACGCCGGTTCCGTCGACAAAATTTTTCGCGCTTCTCATCGAGCTTGCGAACAAAGGCGTGGCCTCTCCAAAGGCTTGGCCTGACCTTTCTTGCCTTAAACGGTTCAAGGCGCAAACGTCAAGCGAAAGGTTCGCGAAATTCGTAACGTCAGCCAAGCGCGCGGCGTCCGGCATGTAAGAAGGCTCCAAAGCTTTTTGCAAAGGGCCGCTCTTTACGTAGTCCTCGAATTTTTGGTTGACGGTTTTATGCAAAGCCTTTTTGCTGTTGTCAAGCATATAATTCCACTCGCAGTCAACCGCTCCCAAAACGCCGGAATTCTCAATGCTCGAAACGCCGAGAGCGAAGCGGGTCATAAAGGAAATGTAAGAGGCTTCGGTAAGCTCTGGATTCTCTTTCTTTAGCTGGCCAAAAACTTGGTCAAAGCGGACGCCGGCGGCCATTATGCGGTTCCTTACGCCGGCAAAGCGTTCCATCTGCGCGGAAAAATTTTGCCAGGCGCGCATTGAGCTTTGGTAGTTGCCCGAATCCACCGCTTGGATAAAGTTCTTGTAAGCGTCGTTCCAAGCGTCCCTGGCCGAAAGATAATTTTGCGTGGCGGCGTCAAGCTCGGCGGCGATTTGCGTAACGGTGTTTTGAAGGCTCTTGGGATTTTCGTCGTAAAATTCGTCGCGGTACATGTAATAGCCGCTTTGAACCAAGGCGATCGCGTCAGTGTATTTTTGGCTTGAGGCGTTTTTGGCCCCTTCCTCCAAAAGACGGCGGAACTGGGCGCGGTAATAAGTGAACTCGGCCGCGGCTTTGGCCTGCTTGATAAAGGCCAAGTGCTCCTGCGTTGGATGCTTTTCCAAAGACTCAAGCTCTTTTATAATCGCCAATTTTTTTTCTGCGTTCTCAGGCTCTTTTTCCATTACGTCAAGCAATTCGTTCGCAAGCCGCGTGTAGTAAGAGCGGGCGCGCATTATCGCGTCAACCCGTCTATGGGCCGCGTCCATGTCGTCTGGATTTTTTTTGATGTAGTCGGAAAGCTCGAGCAAAGCCGCGTCGTAATCCGTTTGCTTAATCAGGGCGTCTATTTCCCGCAAAGATATGCCCTCGGCAAACAGCGAAGCCGAAAAAGCGCCAAGAGAAATAATTAAAATCGACAAAAAAGCGAATCTTTTAATAATAAACACCCAAGGGCGCCATGGCCCCTTTTCTTCTTATATATTTTTCGGAAAAAAAGAATTAACTATTAAGAGAAAAAGACCGAATAAATATAAGAAGATTTCGCACTCCTTTCGTCAAGGCGGAAATTGACATTTTGGAGATTTTTTGAGATAATTATAGCGCATTGCAAAAATGATGACAAGCAAAAGAAAGTTCGCGACAATCCTTGCTTTCTCCCTTTTGGCGCCGGCCTTTGCCTTGGATATGACCGACGTTTTTCACACGCTTTCAAACCCTTTTTACAACATGGTGGACCCAAACGAAGGCTTGACTTCCTTTTCATCACTGAACATACCAAGCGGCGGCCGCGAGGAAAGCTTGGGCGGCGCCTTTACCGGCCTTTGCGACGACATTTGCTTTTTTGACTACAATCCCGCGGCCTCTTGCCTGTTAAGAAAAGGTGAAGTCGCCCTCTTCCACAACTCTTGGATTGCCGACTCAAACATGGAAACCTTGGCTTGGGCGGACCGCTTTAACGATTTGGGCCTTGGCGCCAAAATCAAGTGCTTCTACGTTCCGTTCACCGAATACAACTACTTTGGCGAGCGCGTGGCAGCAAACTATTACAGCGAAACAACCGCTTGCGTAAACATAAGCTATAATTTTTTTCACGGCTATTACTTTAAGGGCCTTGCGGTCGGAACAAACCTAAAGACTTCTTGGCGCTCGGTTCCCGACTACACAAACAACGAGAGCAACTCCATCATAAAAGGCTCGGGCCTTTCGCAAAGCTCCCTTGGCTTGATGGCCGACCTTGGCATGATGCTTTCGTTCAACGCCTTAAAAAATTTCGACTCCCGCGACCCAAACCTAAAAGTCGGACTAAGCGTGTTGAATCTGGGTGTTGCGATGACAGGCTTCGGCTCGCAAGGCTCTTTCAAAATCGACGACCCGCTTCCCACTGCCGCCGCGGTCGGAATTTCCTACAGGCTCTTCAAGCGCCTGGCCTTTTGCGCTGACTTTAAGCAGCCGCTCAACTTGCAGGACTTTTCAAAAAGCGGAAAATGGTCCGCCGGAATCGGCGTGGACTTTACTGTCACCGACTACATTGAGCTTATGGCGGGCTTTAGGCTAAAAGGCGCCAACCCCCGCTTTTCTTTGGGAACGGAATTTAAAGTCAAAAAATTCATCTTTGACATAAACTACACGCTGGACTTGACTTCTTCAATCAACCCGGTAAACCACTTTAGCCTTAGCGCCAGAGTCGGCTTGGGCGACCACGGCCGAAAGCTTAAGCAAGAGCGCTGCGACGACTTGTACACAAAAGGCTTGGACGAATACGCAAAAGGAAACGAAGACGCCGCAGTGGAATATTGGAAGGCCGCGCTAAAAGAAGACAAAGCCTGGACTCCCGCCCAGCGCTGGATTGACACCGTCAAGAATTCGCGAAAGCTCTACGAGCGCGTCCTCGACATCCAAAGCTTAGACTAAAAGGACAGCCCGCGCGCTGACAGTCCGCGATTCACATCTCTTTTATTTTCGCTTCCACCGCGTCCACTACAAAATCCGGGCTGCTGGCGCCCGCTGTAAGGCCGACAGCTTTGGCGCCGCCAAAATCGTTCGGCAGTTCGTCGGCGGACTCGACAAAATATGAAGCCGGGCAAAGGCTTTTTGCAAGCTCGTAAAGGCGCTCGCTGTTGGCTGATTTTTTTCCGCCGACAACAACAAGCGCGTCAACTTTTTTCGCAAGCTCGGCAAGAGCCTTTTGCCTTTGGCCGGTTGCCGGACAAATCGTGTCCAAAACTTTTAGGCCCTTTATTTTATCAGAAAGAATGCCTGCGATTTTTTTGTACTCTTCCGGCGAAAAAGTCGTTTGGCTTAAGAGGACAGAGTTTTCCTGCATCTCAGGCTCTATCTTTAGAGCGGCGGCCTCGTCCGCGCTTTGGACAAGAATAAAGCGGCCTAATTTTGCCGCAGCCTTCTTGGCCTTTTCAGAAGTCTCCGCCGCGAAAAGGGCGCTCCCCTCCACGGCCTTGACTTCCGCGTGGCCCTTGTCGCCGGTCAAAATGACGAACATTCCCATTGCGGAAAACTCCGCCGCTCTCCTTTGGCTCAACGCCACACGGGGGCATGTAGCGTCAATGACTTGGGCGCCGCTGGCCTTGATCCGTTCCAAAACAAAAGGCGAAACGCCATGAGCGCGGACAATCACAAGGCTGTCATTGTCCAAAGAGTCTATTTGATTTTCTTGAAGGATTATCAGCCCCTTGTCGGAAAGTTGTTCCAAGGCGATTAGGTTGTGGATCAAGGGGCCAAGCGAATAAATTTTTTTAGGCTTTTGCATGCCGTCTTCCGCGCCAAGAGCGTCCAAAGCGCTCTTCATCGCGCGGCTGACTCCGCTGCAAAAGCCTAAAAGTTCAGAACGAATTGTCTTCATTCAACAAACTCAGACTGCCGCCGAGGCTCCCTGAGATTTTTTTGGCATAGCGTGGTGGATTCCGTATTCCGGCCTCCAATCGCGGCGGGTAAAGTTGATAAAGCCTGAAGAAATGAAGATTGACGAATAACAACCGCTCAACAAGCCGACTGTCATCGCGAGCGCGAAGTCCTTGATGCTTCCTGTAGTGAACAAGTACAAGGCCACCACAGCGAACAATGTTGTCACTGTCGTGATGATTGATCGGGCCAAAGTGTCGTTCAAAGACTGGTCAAGCAAATCCTTAAAGTTCTTGACTTCCATAAGCGGCAAATTGTAGCGGACGCGGTCAAGGATAACTACGGTGGCGTTGATTGAGTAGCCAACGATTGTCAAAACGGCGGCCAATGTCGTCGTGCTAAATTCAAGCTGGCTCCATGTAATAAAGGTGAACATTATGCAGATGTCGTGCAAAAGAGCCACTATGGCGCCAAGGGCAAAGTCCCAGTGGAAGCGGATTGTCGCGTAAAGCCAAATCAAAAGCATAGTTCCTAAAAGCAAGAAGGTTGACTGGCGGGCCAAAGAGCTTGACATGCTGGAGCCGATGAAGTCGGTCTTAAGAACGTCAACGTTTCCCTCGCCGTACTTGTTGACAAGAGCTTCTGTAATCTTTCCGCCCTCGCTTTCGGCGACGCCGGCGCGGATTTGGTATCCGTCGCTTGACGAGCCGACTTTTTTTACGCTTACGCCGCCGATTCCTGACAAGGCCGCGCGGACGTCTTCGATTCCGGCCGCTCCCTTGATTGTAACTTCCTCAACGCTTCCGGGCTTAAAGTCGATTCCCAAGTTGATTCCGCGTGTTGCAAAACTAAAAACGCCGCTTGCGATGATTAGGCATGACAATATGGCGCAGGGCAAAAAGCCCTTGCTAAAAGCTATTCTCGTTTTCATTATTTTACCCTCCAACTGATGCTGGTAGTCTTTTTCTTAAAGGCTTCCGTTCCAACATCGAACATCAAGCGGCTTACGAACAAGGCCGTGAACACAGAAGACGCGACGCCGATGGCCAAGCTGACGGCGAAGCCCTGGATAGATCCGGTTCCCAATTGGCTAAGGAACATGGCGGCGATAAAGGTTGTGATGTTGGAGTCCCAAATCGCCCAGGAAGCGCCTTGGAAGCCGGCTTCGATGGCGGCCGCGCGGCTCTTTCCAAGACGAAGCTCTTCCTTGATTCGCTCAAAGATGATTACGTTGGCGTCAACCGCCATTCCGACTGTAAGGATCATGCCGGCGATTGAAGGCAATGTCAAAGTCAAGTTGAAGGCCGAAAGAACGGCGAACAAAATATAAAGGTTCAAAATCTGGGCGACAATCGCGTTGATGCCCGCTCCCTTGTAGTAAAGAAGCATGAAGACGAAAATCGCGATCAAGCCGATGGCCAAGGCCATCAAGCCGTTGCGGATTGTAAGCTCTCCCAATTCGGCGCCGATAACCTGCTGGCTTTCCACGCTAAGGGGAACTTCAAGCCAAGCGGTCTGCAAAACCTTTTGCAAGTTCTGCGCCTCTTCCAAGCCAAAGCCGTCGATGCGGACGCGGCCGCCGCCGATCTTTGTCTTGATTGTGGCCGCGCTCTTGACCTTGTTGTCGCTGACAACCGCAAGGCGCTCGCCCACGTGGTCGCCGGTGAAGTTTGCGAAAATCTCGGCGCCTTCCATGTCCAAGGTAAAGTCAACGCCGGTCTGTCCCATTTGGTCTCGGCTGACTTCTGCGCTCTTTACGTAGCGGCCGTCAAGCGCGATTTCCTTTTTAAGGGCCATGTACTGGATGAACTCATCCAAGCCGTAAGAGTCCTTTGTGTAGTAGCCGATGATTTCGACGTCTTCGGGAACGATTGAAGGGTCAAGGAGCTTTCCGTTTTCGTCAAAAGTCGCGTCCGGATTTGAATAATAGCGCTGCAAGAATTGGTTGGTGGCTTCCTCGTCAACCAAGCGGAAGTTGAGGATGCCCTTTCCCATAATGATTGTGTTGATCGCGTCGCTCTGCTCCGAGCCTGGAATCTCGATGTAGATGCGGTCTTCGCCCTGCTGGCGGATTACAGGCTCTGTCAAGCCAAAGCGGTCGATGCGGCTTTTGAGCGTTTCGATCGCCTGCTCCATCGCGCGGGCCTTAAAGGCGGCCTCTCCGCCGGCGCCGGCGACTGATTCCTGGTTGCTCTTTACCGCGGCGTCCAAGTCGGCGTGAACGATGATGTTCATGCCGCCCGAAAGGTCAAGGCCAAGCTTTACAGAGTTTGTGTAGTTGCGCTTGTCGGCCAAAACCTTTTCGCGGTAGCGGTCTTGAAACAATTCCAAAAGGCGCGAGTGAATTGAGGAAGCCACGTTTTTTCTTTCCTCGTCGTTTTTGGCAACGCGTCCAAGGCTGAAGGAAGACAAGGCGGCGCCCAATGTCAACGGCTCCGGAACGGCTTTCTTGTATTCCTTAAAATTCTTTTTTACAGTCTTTGAAAGCCACGCGTACTCTTCGCCAAAGTCAGCGTTAGGATTTGAAGCGGCCAAGGCTTCCAAAGCCTTTACGTCCTTGGCGGCCTGCTTGACCGAATATTCCTTGATTTTTTCAAGGGACTGCAAGGCCAGCTTTTGGTCGGCCTCGCTCGTTCTAAAATACCAATTGATTGTTGGACGCAAGAACGCCAAACAAATTCCCAATACCACAAGAAGAATGACAAAACGCCATCTTTTGCTCGTCTTTTCCATTTTTATGCTCCAATATATTTTTTATGACCGATTTATTTTTTGCCTTTGGCGTCGGCAGGCTTGTCTGAATCAGGCTTGGCCGGGGCGTTTTTTTCCGCTTCGGGCTTTACGACAGACGCGATGGCCGAGCGAGTGAACTCAAGCTTTGTGTTGTCGTCAACCTTGAGGATTATTGTCTTTTCTTTTGTTGAAGAAACGACTCCGTGAATTCCGCCGATTGTGACTACCTTGTCGCCCTTTTTAAGCGCGGCAAGCATCTTGTCCATTTCTTTTTGCTTTTTGCTTTGAGGTCGAATCAAGAAAAAATAGAAAATCGCGATCATCAAAACGACAGTGACAATCAAAGAACCAAAACTTTGCGATTGCGAAGCGCCAGAAGCGGCTTGCAAAAGGGGTAAAAAAGACATATTTTCCTTCCTAACTTTTAAAAGTGTATAGTGTTACTATTATATAGGAAGAAGCCGCCTCTGTCAACCATTAAAGCGCTGCAAAAAGGCCCGCGCGCGCTCCGTTTTTGGATTGTCGATGACTTGCTTGGGTTCGCCCCGCTCCACAATCACTCCGCCGTCGATGAAAATCACCTCGTCGCTGGTGTCGCGGGCAAAGGCCATCTCGTGGGTGACTACAATCATGGTCATTTTTTGGGCGGCCAAATCCTTAATAACCTTTAGGACTTCGCCGGTAAGCTCCGGGTCAAGAGCGCTTGTCGGCTCGTCAAAGACCAAGACTTGCGGATTCAAGGCCAGGGCGCGGGCGATCGCGACTCGCTGCTGCTGGCCGCCCGACAATTGCTGGGGATAGCCGTTTTCAAGGCTGGCAAGGTTCATGCGGCCAAGCCATTCGCGGGCGTTTCGCTCCGCCTGCTTTCTTGGCGTTTTTTTGACGCGAACTTGCGGCTCAACGACATTCTGCAAAACCGAGTAATGCGGAAACAGGTTGAAGTTCTGGAAAACCAAGCCGACTTTTAGGCCGATCTTTCTTAGCTGGCTTTTGGACGAATAAAGCCCGTCCTTGACCAAAGGCTCTCCGTCGATTTCTATCGTTCCGCCAGTGACATGGGTAAGCTGGCAAAGGCTTCGCAATATCGTGGACTTTCCGGAACCGGACGGACCGATTATCGAAAGCGTTTTTCCGCGCGGCAAGTCAAAGGAAATGTCTTTTAAAATGTCGCCGCGTCCGAAATTCTTTTTGAGATTCTTGACGCTGACTACGATATCGCTTTCCATAAAAACTCACTTGTAATAAGACAATTTTTTTTCTATGCGGCTAAAGGCAAAGGTGACCAAGCCGTTCATCACAAGGTAAAAGGCTCCGGCCACAAAAAGCGGAACGGTGGAGAAAACCCTGTTGGACGCGGACTTTGCCACGTGCAAAAGCTCCACCACTCCGATGACTGTGACCAAAGCGGTGTCCTTTACCAAAGTTATGACTTCGTTTCCCATCGCGGGCGTGATTCTTTTTATGACTTGCGGAACGATGATGTGAAAAAAAGTCTGGGTCTTTGTGTAGCCCAAAACCTTCGCGGCCTCCCTTTGCCCTTGCGGAACGCTTTCAAAGCCGCCGCGGTAAATCTCCGCAAAGTAAGCCGCGTAGTTCACCGCAAGCGCGATTATGGCAGCCGTAAATCGGTCAAAGGACCAGCCCCACAAAAGGCCCGGCATAAAGTAAACGCAAATCAATTGAAGCATCAAGGGCGTTCCGCGCAAGACCAGCAAAAAAAGCTGCGCGAACTTTTTTAGCGGATAGAACTTTGACATTCTGGCCATGCAAAAAAAGACCGCCAAGGGTATCGAGAAAACCAGCGTAAGGAAAAATATCTCTACGGAAACCCATGTTCCGGAGAGCATGGATTGAATCAAGGCGCGCAAAAAAGGTTCCGCCTACTTTCCGATGACAGTGATGTCGCTTCCGAACCAAGCGTAGCTGATTTTTTCTACGGTTCCGTCGGCGGCCATTTCTTCCAAAGTCTTTTGAACGGCTTCGGTAAGCTTTACGTCGTTTTTGCGGAAGGCGACGCCGTACTCTTCGGCGGCCAAAGACTCTTCAAGCGTAACTAACGGAAGGTTTGACTGCTTGATCGCGTATTCGGCGACAATGCTGTCCATTACAACGCCGTCAACGCCGCCGATGACCAAGTCGTTGAGGGCCATCAAGTTTTGGTCAAGCTGGACGATTTCCGTTACGCTGTTCTTAAAGTCGGGGCTGTCGTTTACAGCGTCCTCGGCGGAAGATCCGCTCTGCAAGGCGATTTTCTTTCCCTTAAGGTCGGCCAATGCCTTAAAGCCGGAATCTTTTCGGACAACGACAACCTGCTTGTTGGCAAGGTAAGGCTTTGTAAAGCTAAGAGCCTTTTTGCGGTCTTCGGTGATTGTAAGGCCGTTCCAAATGCAGTCGATTTTTCCCGAGCTAAGCTCCTGCTCCTTTGAGTCCCAGTTGATGGGCTGGGCCTTGAACTTTACGCCCAAGCGCTGGCAAACGGTTTTGGCCAAATCGATGTCAAAGCCTACGATTTCGTTGTTCTCGTCCCTAAAGCCCATCGGCGGAAAAGAGTCGTCAAGTCCAAGGACAAAAACGCCGCGAGACTTCAACTCGTCAAGGGAGTTGTCAACGTTCGCGCCTTTTTTGGCGCAGCCGGCAAGAGAGGCAGCCAAAAGAGCGGCTGTCAAAACAACAAAAATTTTTTTCATAATTTTTCTCCTAAATCTATTTTTTCTTTCTTTTAGAGACAATTTTTTTAAGCGCGGTGGCTTGCTCCTTTACGCGCTCGGGAGCGGTGCCGCCAATGGTTTTTCGTTCGGCGGCGCAGGCAGCGGGCGTTATCAAAGCGTAAATGTCCTCGCCTATCAGCTTTGAGCACCGCTGGAATTCCTCGACGCACAAGTCCTCCAAGCGGACGCCCGCGTCGATCGCCATTCGGACGGCTTTTGCGCTGATGCCGTGCGCCTCGCGGAAAGGAACGCCCTTCCTTACAAGGTAGTCGGCCACGTCCGTCGCGTTGAGGTAGCCGTCCTGGCAAGAGTCGGCCATCTTCTTTTTGTTGAAAGAGGCGCTGCTTATCATGTAAGTGAAGACCGTCAAGCAGGAAGAGACTGTGTCCATCGCGTCAAAAAGAGGCGCCTTGTCTTCCTGCAAGTCGCGGTCGTAAGAAAGCGGAAGGCCCTTCATCATCGTAAGAAGGTTGATCAGGTCTCCGTAAACCTTTCCTGCGCGGCCGCGAATAAGCTCGGCGAAATCCGGGTTCTTTTTTTGCGGCATTATCGAAGAGCCTGTGGACCATTTTTCGCTAAGGTTGATGAAGTTGAACTCGCTTGTGGCCCACAAAACGATTTCTTCGCAAAAGCGGCTTAAGTGCATTTGCAAAAGGCTAAAGGCGCTCGCAAACTCTATGCAGTAGTCGCGGTCGCTCACGCTGTCGATTGAGTTGGGCGTGGGGCCGTCAAAGCCCAAAAGCTTTGCCGTCAATTTTCTGTCAAGCGGAAGGCCGCTTCCGGCCAAGGCGCCGCTTCCAAGAGGGCTTAGGCTGATTCTAGCCAAGGCGTCTTCCAAGCGGCTCCAGTCGCGCTCCAAGCTCCAGGCCCAGGCGCACAGGTGCTGGCCCAAGGTGACGGGCTGAGCGTGCTGCATGTGGGTGTAGCCTGGCATAAGGGTGTCGGCGTTTTTTTGCGCGATAGAAGCCAGCGCGTCAATCAGCGAAAGGATTTTGTTTTGCAAAAGCGGAATCACGCGGCGCAAGTGGATGCGCTCGTCAAGCGCGATTTGGTCGTTGCGGCTTCGTCCTGTGTGAAGCTTTTTTCCGGCCGCTCCGATTCTGTCTGTGAGCGTCGCTTCTATGAAGGAATGGATGTCTTCGGCGCTGTAGTCGATTTTTAGCTTTCCGCTTTCCAAGTCTTTTTTGATTGAAAGAAGGCCCGCCTTTATTTTGGCCGCTTCCGCCTTGGAGACAAGGCCGGCCTGGCCAAGCATTTGGGCGTGAGCGAGCGAGCCTTGAATGTCGTCAAAGGCCATGCGCTCGTCAACATATATGGAAGTTTCAAACTCAACGGCCGCCGCGTCGGGGCCTTCCTTAAAGCGGCCGCTCCAAAGAGCCGCGTGATTGTCGGAGGTAATCGTTCCGTGTCGCATAGAAGAATATGATAGCAAAAAACGCGGAATTTTGCAAGTTTTTCCAAAAAAAAGAAAATTTTTTGACCTATCATCTATATCTTATAGGCATAGGAAAACGCACCGCGTTTTTCAATTATTGCATATAAGGAGCAAAACCATGAACGAAAGTCAAAAGGCGCTCACGCCCCAGGAAAAGTGGGAGCGGGCGACAATCG
>DGRX01000020.1:27863-95966 GCA_002391235.1 Treponema sp. UBA4377 | reverse complement strand
TTTGGTAGATTGAATAAAAGTGCTTGGCGCGGCTTTTTACCGAAACCTTTATGCCGGCCTTAGCCGCCGCTTCCTCAATCTTTTGAACGGCGCTTTCCAAGTAATTTTTGCGCTCGTCCTTTTTGGCCGAAACAATCGCCTTGATTTGCTGGAAAACGTCCGGGTTGGAATACTTTAGGCTAAGGTCCTCCAGCTCGTTTTTTTCGCCCTTCATTCCAAGTCGGTCGGCAAGCGGCGCCCAAATGTCTATGACTTCGGCGGCGACGGCGCGCTGGGTCTTTGCGTCGTAGCCCTTTAAGTTCCTTATTCTGTCCAAGCGGTCGGCAAGCTTCACCATTATGACGCGAACGTCGTCCACCATCGCAAAAAGCATTTTGCGGATTGAGTCAGCCTGCTGCAAGGTCTTGCTTGAAATTTGCAGGTTGGTTATGCGCGCCGTTCCTTGGATAATAGTCGCGACGGCCGCGCCCCAGCGTTCCGTTATTTCCTCAATGTCAACTCCAGGCAAGCCCAAAATGTTGTGAAAAAAGCCGCCCACAATCGAGTCTGAGTCCAGCTTGTTCCTTGCCAAAATCGCGGCGACGCGCATCGGATGCAAATAGTAAGGCTTTCCGCAAGAGCGCTTCAAGCCCTCAGTCTTTTGAAGAAGATATTCCCACGCCAAAGAAATTTTTTCGCGGTCCTTTTCAAAGTCAGGAAAGAGCGCGAAGAATTCATTCAAGAGAAGGCTTGGGTCTGTTATTTCGTTGTTGGAAATAAATTCATCTTCCGTCATCGGAAAACATTGTAGCGAGAACGGGGAGTAAAGGCAAGACGGGGCGTATGGTGTGAAAAAAACGAGGCCGCAAGAAAACTTACGGCCTCCGTATAACATTCGCGATTAAAGGCGCGATTTCCTTTGGATCAAGTCCCTAAACGAATAAATTTATATTACACAGAATTTTCTGAAAGTTCTTCAGGGTCATCATCCTCCAAATCCTTTTTTATCTGGTATAAAGTTTTGCCATTATATTCAAAGAAATTTGAACCTTGCACAGATTTCCAATCATACCCTAATTCCCTCAAAAGCTTATCTGCAAGTCCAGAAAGAGAATACTGATTGCCTTTATATTCAACTTTATCATCTGGAATAACAGTACACTTTATATCTTCATTTCGTGTAAATGTCAATTCCGTGCCTACAGGAATATTAATTGAAGCGAATGAGAATCTTTTACCCGTTCTTTTTGCAGGAACTATTTTATCTTCGATTTCCGCGCCGGCTTCGTCTATCATTTTATTCGCAATTTTTATTTCTTTGTCACCAGAAATTTTCAAGGCCGACACCGCTCTTTCAGGATCCATTTTAAAAAACTCGCGATTTTCCCTGATTCTAAATGCAGAAAATGTGTCGTGAGCAAGTTTTTCAATTTCTTTATACCTTTTGCTTTCAATGGCAAAATAAAATCTAAAAGGCAACGGCAAAGAAGTATTATCCAAACTTTTTATTCGCGCTTCTACCGAATCTTCAGTAATTCCAATTTTTACTATTCCGGGCATTGCGTCGTTCGTCAAAACATAAACTATCCCCATTTTTTTCTCCTACAAAGTAAAACACAAACCTATCATATTTTATCACAACATATAACTAATTACAACAAAAACTCACTTCTTTCCACTCACAAACGAAATCAAATCCGCATAATCGCCTGAGTCCGCTTTTCGCAGAGCGGAAATATAATTGGCGCGAATCTCTGAAATCTCAGTTAAATTGCAGTCTCCCCAATATAGAGGCGGTTGCCCCATTTGTTTCATGCATAAATCCGCCATAACACGGGAAACACGGCCGTTGCCGTTTGGAAATGGATGAATCTGAACAAGCCGATGATGCAAGCGAACGGCGATTTCCATTGAGCTATAAGTTTTGTTTTCAATCCAAAAGGCTGCGTCGTCAAAAAGTTCCTTTAATTTGACAGGAATCTGATAAGGAGCAACGCCGATGTTCCTTTCTGTTGAACGATATTCGCCAGCCCATGACCAAACTTCACCAAACATTTTTTTATGAAGCTTTCGTAAAAACGAATCGTTCAAAATGTCTTTTGGCGGAGATTGCAAAAGCCACCTTTGCGCGTCAAGAATATTTCTCGTTTCAAACTCGTTCAACTCGCTTCTAAGCGTCAACCATTTTAATTTTAAGCCGTCTTTTTCATCAGGCGCAAGAGGCGTTGAATTGTCATCCGCAACAAAAATATCCATTTTCCTCTCAATCCCAAATACGCTTGCGGTTTTTCAAAAGCAATTCTTCCGTAAGGTCGGAAAGAATTTCTTCCGAAGAGCTAAGCTGATTTTCCAAAGCCATGTTTTGATTTACCGAACGCAACATTTGCGCGGCTTTTTCTTTTGCGCGTTTTTTTATCATCGCGTCAAGACTTTCTTTTGGAATAAAAAGCGGAACAAAAACACAGTCCATGCTTTGCGCGACTTTTTCAAGAGTTGAAACTTTTAGATTCTTTTCATTCCGCTCCATGTAGGCCACGCGCGATTGGGTCACACCGATTCTATTTGCCAACTGGCGAGCGGTCATGCCTAGTGTTTGCCGCATAGTTTTTATCCAGCTTTGCTTTGCAGGAATAACAGGAACAAGCGGCTTTACAGAGGATAGTTTTTTGTCCAAGGCCCTAAGCCTCGCTTTTTGAGCGTCCATTTTCATTCACCTATAAGTTGTAAATCTATATTTATTTTAACATAGATAAGCTGTAAAGTCAATTAATTTTTACAACTTATAAGTATTAAAAAAATTAATCAAAAAAGCGCAGTGCAGCCGCGTTCGCGCGAGGAACGTTCCGCCCGCACCCTAGCCTTCCAACTCCAAGTCCACGAACTCGCCGCCGCAAGCCTTGGCCAAGTCCTGCGGGGAAAGCGCAAGCTGGGTTCCGCGAACGCCCGCGCTAACGTGGATTTTGTCAAAGGCGAGCGCTGATTGGTCGATGAAAGTCTTGAACTGCTTTTTCATTCCCAAGGGGGAGCAGCCGCCGCGAACGTAGCCGGTAAGAGCCAAAAGCTCCTCTTGCTTTACCGGAGCGATTTCCTTGGCGCCGCTTGCCGCACGTGCTTTTTTAAGGTTGATTTCATGCAAGGCGTTTTGAAGGAAAACGAAAATTTCCTTTGAGTCGCTTCGCATGACGATTGTCTTAAAGACCGTGGCGGGATCGACGCCGATTTTTTGGGCGGTAAGGCCCGCGGCGCCTTTCGCTAGCGCGTGCTCGCCGTCGTCGTCATAGGCCAAGGCCTCGTAGGAGATTCCAAGCTTTTCCAAAATGCGCATGGCGTTTGTCTTTGCCGCGCCGCTTTTTTTTGCCATGATTTTCCTCCCGCCCGCTTCTTGGGCTTGCTACAATTCCATCCTTCCTCTAAAGGAACGCGCGAAAGTCAACTTGTCGGCGTACTCCAAGTCGCCGCCAACCGGAAGGCCGCTCGCCAGGCGCGTTATCTTTGCCTTGGTCTGCGAGGCAAGCAGGCGCTGCAAGTAAAGCGCGGTGACGTCTCCGTCAACGGTTGGGTTTGTCGCGATTATTATTTCCGAAACCTCGCCTTCCTGAACGCGCTTTATCAAGGCTGCGACGTTAAGCTGGTCGGGCCCGATTCCGTCAACCGGGCTAATCACTCCGCCAAGCACGTGAAAAAGGCCGTTGAACTCGTGAAAGCCTTCTATCGTCATAACGTCCTGCGGCTGCTCCACCACGCAAATGACGCTCCTGTCGCGAAGGTTGTCCTGGCAAATCGGGCACGGGTCCTTTTCCGTCCAGTTTCCGCAAACGGAGCAAGGATGAATTTTTTGCTGAAGCGTGGCCATTTGCGAGGCGAATCGTTCCACGTAAGCGGAGTCGGCCTTTAGCAAAAAGTTGGCTATGCGGCCGGCGGATTTTTTTCCGATTCCGGGAAGGCGCGAAAAGCTTTCCGTAAGTTCGTCAATCGCGTTCATACAAGGCCTTGCAAGCCGCCGAGCATGGGGCCGAATTTATTTTTGATTTCTTCCTGGATTTTCGCCATCGCGTCGTGGTGCGCGGCGACAATCAAGTCTTCAAGCATTTTTATGTCGCGGGGGTCCACGCACACAGGGTCAAGGCGCAAGTTGGTGATTTCAAACTTTCCGTTAAGGGTGACGTTGACGATGTTTCCGCCGGAAGAGCCAGTCGCGCTGATTCCAGCCAAGTCGTTCTGAACGTTTCCCAATTGCTTTTTCATCGCGTCGATGTCTTTCAACAATTCAAATGGATTCATACTTTTCCTCCGACGATTTCGCCCTTAAAAACTTTTACCAGCATGTCAACTTCCTTTGGAATCTGGACCGCCTGTTCCGGCTGCCGCTCCAACTCATGGACTTGAACGTCAAACGCGATGTCCTTGCCCCACAATTGCCTTGCCTTGTTTTTTAGGCTTTGAAGCTTTGCGTCAATCCTGCTCTTTTGAAAGGCGTCAGGAATGCGCGCTAAAATTTTTTGGCCGTCAAAAGCCCAATCGCTTGTGTTCTTTAAAAGCGACGCAAGGGCCTCGTCCTCCAACGAAAGCGAAGTTATCAAGGCGTCCCTAATTTGGTCAATGTCGTCCGGCATTTGCGTCACTGGCGCAGAGTGGAATTCTTTAGGCGCGCCACCAATGCCAATTTCCGCGCCTTGATTAAAACCCGGCGGATTTCCTCCGGGGGGATTTTCGTTGCCGCTTTCTGTCGGAAGCTTAAAATGCATTTGCGGAGCGGAAGCCGCCGCAGGAGCGCTTGCCGGAGCCGCGCCCAAAAGCGAGCGCGCTTGGTCAACGGCAACCTTGACTTCCGACGGAGAAACGTATTCCTTAAGCCAGCACAAGCGGCTAAAGGCCAAGTCGATTTCGTAGCGCGGCGAAAGCGAGTAGCGTATGTCGCGATACAATTGCAGGAAAATCGAAAGCGCGCGCTCGATTTGCGTTCCGTTCCACGCGTCCAAAACCGCCTTGCTAAAGCGCGCGGGGTCTTGGCCCAGCAAAGACTCTTTTGCGATTCCGTTCTTAATTAAAAGAAGCGAGCGCAAGTAGTCGGCGCTGTTTGTTATCAATTGCTCGATTGAGATTCCTGCCTGCAAAAAATCGTCCAGCTTGCCTTCCGCTCCGCTTGGGTTGGCCTGAGCGCATTCCTCAAACAAAGCGTTCAGCCTGTCCGTTCCGACAAGGCCAAGCTTGTCGCGAATTTTTTCGTAAGTGATGTGGCTTTCGCTAAAGGCGGCAACCTGGTCAAACAAAGTGTAGGCGTCGCGCATAGAGCCGGTGGACTCTTTGGCGATCCAGTAAAGCGCCTCCTCGTCGGCCTGAATGTTTATCTCGGCGGCGGCAAGCGCAAGCTGCTCCTTGATTTTTTCTATCGGAACAAGCCTAAAGTTGAACTGCTGGCAGCGACTTTTGATTGTGGCCGGAACCTTTTGCAATTCGGTCGTGGCGAAAATAAAGATGATGTACTCAGGCGGCTCTTCAATCGTCTTGAGCAAGGCGTTGAAGGCGCTGTTTGAAAGCATGTGGACTTCGTCGATGATGTAGATTTTGTAGCGGCTTGATTGGGGCGGAAACTGAACCTCGTCCTTGATTTGGCGCACGTCGTTCACGCTGGTGTTGGAGGCGCCGTCTATTTCGATTACGTCAAGGCTTGAGCCTTTTGTGATTTCCTTGCAGGCGGAACATTCGCCGCACGGAGTCGGAGTGGGTCCCTTTTCGCAGTTGAGGGCCTTGGCAAAAATGCGCGCGGTGGAAGTCTTTCCGCAACCGCGCGGGCCGGAAAAAAGATACGCGTGCGCGATCTTTCCAGATTGAATGGAATTTTTTAATGTAGCCGCGACGAACTCTTGGCCAATCAAGTCCTCGAATTTCTGCGGCCTTCGGCGAGTCGCCGTTACCTCATAAGCCATGACAACACCCTAGCGCAAAATCGATAAAAATTCAACCTCCAAAAAAAAATCTCGCGCGGCTATTGACAAAAAAACGCTTTTTTTGATATACTTCTTTTCACATTCGCAGGACAACCTGCAATGCTCCCTTAGCTCAGCTGGTAGAGCAACGGACTGTTAATCCGTGTGTCGCTGGTTCAAGCCCAGCAGGGGGCGGTCGGAAACCTCTTGTCTAGTGCAAGAGGTTTTTTGTTTTTAAAACAATTGCATTACATCTATGGGCTTGAAAGAGATTCGCGGTTGATAATTTTTTAGCAACCGCGAAAACGGCTGAGTCAAGGCCGTGAGCGCAGCGTGCCTTGACCAGCCGTAGACCGCGCCAATAAAATGCGAAAAGCATTTTATTGGGAAAGCGCGCAAGGACGCGCGCGACAGCGGTCGGAAGCGGCCCGTCGGAAGCCGAAGGAGTCGGCGACCAAAGGGCAAGCCCAGCAGGGGGCGAAGGAAAGGCCTTTTGTTAAATCAAAAGGTCTTTTTTATTTTAAACGTTACTCGCCCTTTCTCCGCAGCGCCCTTTTTAGCATGGCTAGGCCCAGCGCCACGGTGGAGGCTCCAACTCCGGCGGCGATTTTGGGGCCGGCTTTTCTGAGCGCGTCGCCGCTGGCTTCCTCAACTTTTTTGATGGAACGGCGGGCAAGGCCTCTTGGCTCGATGTCGCTCTTAAAGCTTTGCAAGATTTGTTCCGTCCACATGGGAACGGTCAAGTTAAAGACGTCGCCCAAAATCGCGAGCGTCCAGCCAAGCATGAACAAAACGGTAAAGATTATCTCAAAGGCAAAAACGCGCTCGCTTGTTCCGCTGTCCTTGCCCGCGGCAAAATCCAAAAGGCCCTTGAACAAAAAGACGGCCATGCAAAGCGAGGCCAGGCGCCAAACGATTTTTAGCGCGACGCTCGCCGCCTTAGGAAAACGGACGCCAAGCAATTTTTCCAAAAAGTAAAAAAGCGCGAGCGCGAAGGCCGCCGCCGCGATTACGATGTTCAGCCTAAAAAAATCCGCGTAAACAAAAACGCGAATCAAGGCCCACAAAAAATACAAGGCGTAAAGGCCCATCCTGGCCCAAACAAAAAAGGCCTGCGCGCCGCCGATTATTTTTTGAACCGTCGCTTCCGTTTGCGGAAGGATGAAGTTTTCGCTGGACGCGGCCCCGCCCTTTTGCGCGCGGATATCATCATTCGTTTCGCTCATTTTGACCCTCCGCTTTCCGCGTCCTTTTCTTTTAGCCAAGCCTTGTAGTCGTCGATGTCTTGCGCGGCGAATTTGACGCATAGCGCTATCAAGGCCGCGTCGTCAACAAGGCCCAGCGCCGGAAGAAAGTCCGGCAAAAAGTCTAGCGGCGCCAAAAGGTAGGCCAACGCTCCGGCCACAACAATGCAAACGCGCAAGGGCAAGTAAGGATATTTTTTTGTGACAAAATCGCGCAGCATCGCAAAAAACAATTTTACGTCGTCCGCGCATTCCCTAAGCGCCGGCGCAAGCGTGATTTTGTCCAGCCGCTTTTCGCTTTGCAAAATCTTTTGCGCGCTTTCCTGCGACCATTCGCTTTTTTTGAGCCGCTCCAATTCCTTTTTTGCGTTTTTCTTTATACCGAACATCGAAGGATATTTTACAACAAACTCCGCGCGTTTTCAATCGTTCAACAAGTCAGTCTTCCCTCCCTTGCCCTTCCGCAAAAAAATCGCTATATTTAAAAGCGTAAAGTTTGCCGCGCGATGACCGTTCCGACTCCAACAATGACCTTTATTTTTTTTAACGCGCGCGGCTAAAAAAACGACATTTTTGACCTTATATTTTCTTTACCGCAATTCAGGCTGATGTTGGACCAGCGCTGAAAATTAAACGTCTTGTGAGGAAGGTATGGAAAATTCCAAAAACAAACTCAAGCTCTTTGAAAACAAAAAGGTTCGCTACGCGTGGAACGCCGAAGAAGAGGAATGGTATTTTTCGGTTGTGGACATTGTGGAAGTTCTGTCGGAAACAGACCGTCCGCGAAAGTATTGGAACGATTTAAAAAAGAAACTTTTGCAAGAAGGAAGTGAGTTGTCCGATAAAATCGGACAACTGAAACTGCCTGCATCGGACGGAAAAAACTACTCCACCGACGTTCTTTCCACAAAAAACGTCCTTCGCCTGATTCAATCGATTCCCTCCCCAAAAGCGGAACCCTTCAAAATGTGGCTGGCGCAAGTAGGCAACGACAGGCTGGAAGAATACGTCGACCCAGAAAAGGCGATTTCTCGCGGAGCGGAATATTACCGCGCCAAGGGCTACACCGACGGCTGGATAAACCAACGCCTCCAGACCATCGAAATGCGAAAGGAATTGACGGATGAATGGAAGGCCCGCGGAATTGAAAAAGAAGCGGACTTCGCCATTCTGACCAACGAAATGACAAAAGCCTGGAGCGGCCTCACTGTAAAAGAATACAAGCAAAAGAAAGGCCTTAAAAAAGAAAACCTGCGCGACAACATGACGAACATTGAACTTGTCTTGAACATGCTTGCCGAAGTAACCGCGACTTCAATTTCAAAGCAAGAAGAGCCGCAAGGCTTTGAGGAAAGCAAAAGCGTCGCCGTTCGCGGAGGAAAAGTGGCCCACACCGCCAAAAAGGAATACGAAAAGGCGACCGGCTTAAAAGCGGTTTCCTCCTTGAACGCAAAAGACAAAAAGGCGCTGGAAGTAAAAAAGAAGTGAAAGTTCAGCCCGTTCCTGCCGCCTGTGGATTTTTTCTAAAAAATGCGCTAGTATAATCTTCTATGCCCGCGACACCCGAATTGCAAAAATATCTTTCTCTCTTGAATCCTGAACAAAAGCAGGCCGTGGAGCACGAAGGCTCGCCGCTTTTGATTTTGGCGGGAGCGGGAAGCGGAAAGACGCGCGTAATCACGACAAAAATCGCCTGGCTCATTTCAGAAAAAAACGTGGACCCCCGCTCCATCCTTGCCGTAACCTTCACAAAAAAAGCGGCCAACGAAATGCGCGAGCGGGCCACTGCATTAGAACCAAACGCAGAACTAGGTCTAATAAAGACATTTCACTCTGTTGGCGCGTATTTTTTGCGCCGATACGCGGAAGCCGCAGGCGTTGACAAAAACTTTACGGTTTACGACGACGACGACATGGTCACTCTTATCCAAAAATCCACGCCCGGCCTAAAAAAGTCCGAGGCCGCTTCCTACGCCCACAGCATCGCGCTGGCAAAAGACTATTGCCTTCCGCCCGACAGCCTGCGCCTTGGCGAAGTTTCAAGCGACCCGCTTTTTCCGGAAGTCTACGCGGCCTACCAAAAGCGCCTGCGTTCCACCGGAAACGTTGACTTTGGCGACCTCATCATGCTGCCCGTCCAAGTTCTGGCGGAAAACGCCAACATCGCGCGGCAAATGCATTACCGCTACCGCGTGATTATGGTTGACGAATACCAGGACTCAAACGTCGCGCAATTTTTGCTTTTAAAAGCCTTGAGCGGCGTTGACCAAGACAGCGGAACTTACGTTTGCGTCGTTGGCGACGACGACCAGTCGATTTATAAATTTCGCGGAGCGGAAGTCCAGAACATCCTTAACTTTCAAAAAGAATTTCCGGGAACGCAGCTGATACGCTTGGAGCGGAACTACCGTTCCACAAGCGCGATATTAAACGCCGCCAACTGCGTCATAAAAAACAACAGCGACCGCCTTGGAAAAACCCTCAGCGCCGAGCGCGGCGACGGAAAAAAGCCCGACTTGATTTTTTTGCCAAACCAAGACGACGAAGCGGCCTTTTGCGCCGAGCTGATAAAAAAGCAAGTCAAAAAAGGCGGCGCCTATTCCGACTGGGCCATTTTATATAGAACAAACGCGCAGTCGCTTGTCTTTGAAAGCGAGTTCCTCCACAAAAGAATTCCATACCAAGTCGTGGGAACTTTGAAGTTTTACGAGCGCGAAGAAATAAAAGACTTGCTTGCCTTCCTCGCGCTCTTGGCAAACCCCAAGGATGAAATCGCATTTCGCAGAATCGTCAACAAGCCCGCGCGCGGCCTTGGCCCCACAAGCCAGGATAAAATCATCGACGCGGCAAAATCCAAATCGCAAGACTTGATTACGGCCTCAAAAGAGCTCGCGCAAAGCCTTTCCAAAAAAGCGCGGGAGGGATTGGAAAAATTTTCCGCGCTCGTCGATTCGTTTAAGGAAAAACTCGGCGACTCAACGGCCGCGAAAAACGATTCCAGCGAGGCCGGCGATTTTGGCGCTCCAACCGTTCCCGCCGCAAAAGCCGCAAGCGCGAGCCAAAACCTTGGAACGCTTGTCGAAGAGATCATGCAAAAAAGCGGCTTGGAAGAATACCACCAGGCCGACGACGAAATAAGCGGAACCCAGCGCGTGGCCAACATGCAGGAGCTGGCAAACAACGCAAGCCTCTATCCGCTTAACATAGACGGCCTTTTGGAATTTTTGGATTCAATAGAATTGGACAGAACGCTCGCAAGCCAAGAAGAGCAAAGCCTTGACCGCGTGACCTTAATCACATTGCACAACACAAAGGGCTTGGAATTTAAGCGCGTCATCATCACAGGCTTGGAACAGGGAATCTTTCCGCGCGCGGACAAATCCGCCGCCGAGCTTGAAGAAGAGCGCCGCCTTTTTTACGTAGGCATCACGCGCGCCCAGGACGAGCTTTACATAACCAGCTGCGCCGCGCGCCGCATGTACGGCCGAACCGAGTTCATGCAGCCCAGCGTTTTTTTGCAGGAAGCGGGCGCGGACACCTTCCGCCTTTTGGGAAACGTTCCGCCAAGCTTTGAGCGCGCGATTAACGGCGGCGCGGATTTTGGCGATGAAGGCAATTACGGCGGCGGCGAATATTCCGACGGCGACTTTTACGACGACACGCCGCAGTATGACCAGCAGGGCCGCCGCTCCAACGCTTACGGCGCCTCCAGCAATTTTGGCGCCCCCAACGCTTCCGCCGCGCCAAAAATCAAGCATCCGCTGGCCAAAAAATATGGGCTGGGCCAGGCGGTCTACCACGACGACTACGGCTACGGCCAAATCGTAAAGGCGGAAGTACGCGACGGCGAATACGTGATTCACGTTCAGTTCCAAAACGGCGGAACGAAAAAGTTTTTGCCGGCCTACCAAGCCGCGCAGCTTATGGTCATCAAGGAGTAATAGCGGCGCTAAAACTGGCGGAAAGCCAAAAATGCCGGAGCGCCGCATAATCGGCAACATCCGCGCTCGCAGCCAAACTCGCGCGGACAGCCGCATCATAGGAGAACCAAAAATGAAGGGCGACTTATTGTTGATTATCGACATGCAAAACGTTTACGCAAAGGGCGGCGAATGGGAATGCCTTGACACCGAAGGAGCCGCGGGCAACATTTTGCGCGTGGTCGAGTCCGGCGCGGCTGACAGCGCCATCATAACAAAATTCATCGCCGACAAAAAAGCGCGCGGCGTATGGGCGGCCTACAACCAAAAATACAAGGCCATAAACGACGACAAAAACGCCAACGAACTTTTGCCGCAAATCGCCGCGCTTTCAGGCCGCTTTAAGGTCTGCCAAAAATCCAAGTACTCGTCGCTTAGCGTTCCCCAAATCAAAAAGGCGGCGCTAAAGGCCAAGCGCGTCGTGGTCGCTGGCGTAGTTGACGACTGCTGCGTTTTGTCCACTGTTTTTGAATTGATTGACGCGGGCGTTTACACGGTCTATTTGACCGACGCCACAAGCGGCCTTACAAAAGAAAAAGCCGCCGCCACCTGCCTTACGCTAGAAGGCCTTTCGCCGCTCCACGTAAAACTGATGACAACAGAAGATTTTGTTCAAGAAGCAAAGAAAAGCCAATAAAGCGCGTCATAATACGAGCGGTCAAGGCACGCTGACGCTACGTGCCGTTTTGCTAGTTGGAATTTATTCAACTGCGCTCTTGCGAGCGCGGGCAATCAAGGCCTTGACTCGCTCGTTTTGCGGATTGATTTTTAAATTATCAATCCGCAATGACCCTAAAAAAAATGGGTCAGAATGACCCAAATTTCATTCAAAATACAACAAATGCGTCAAACTGACGCAGAATATTCCAACTTATACTTTTAATTTAATAAAATTTCCTCCAAACGGCAAGAAAAATCGTTAAAATTCGCCAAAATTCGGGCTTTTTGCCAAAGCGGGCCGGATTTTTTGAATTTCCGTTCAGTTTTTAAAAAGTTGGCACGATTCTTGCACTATAATTAGTATAAAACGCAAGGGGGAAAAAATGGCGAACGACAAAATCCTTTCTATGTATCTTAAGGAAATCAACAAGGTGCCTCTTTTGACAAAGGAGGAAGAGAACGACTTGGCGGCCAAGGCTAAGGCCGGAGACCAGGCTGCCCGCCAAAGAATCGCCAGCGCCAACTTGCGCTTTGTCGTCAACATCGCAAAAAAATACCGCCACAGCGGAATGGACATGACAGACCTTATCAGCGAGGGCAACGTTGGCCTTATGACGGCCATCGACAAGTTCGACCCGCAAAAAGGCTACCGCTTCATTTCCTACGCCGTTTGGTGGATCCGCCAAAGCATTCTCAAAGCCATTTACGAAACAAAGGACGCGATTCGCCTTCCTCTCAACAGAGTGAACGAATTGGTCAAGATAAAGAAAGTCAAGAAATCCTTGGGAGCGCGCAAGAGCGAGGAAGAGGAAATCAAGGAAGTCGCCGCCCAGCTTAACATGGAACGCGACACCGTCCGCGACCTTTTGGCCATCAGTCAGGAGATGCTTTCCTTGGATTCAAGCGTTCAGGGAAGCGAAAGCGAAGAGGCGGTTCTCGGCGATTTCATCGAAGACACACGCTACGAAGACCCGGAAGAAGGATCTATCAAGAACGCGATGAAGCGCGACGTTCGCGACGTTCTAGGAAACCTAAAGCCAAAGGAGGCCCAAGTCATCAGGCTGCGCTATGGTTTGGACGGAACGGAGCCAATGTCTCTTAAAGAAGTCGGCGACATTTGCAAGCTTACAAAAGAGCGCATTCGCCAGATTGAAAAGAACGCCATCGAGCGCGCCAAAGTTCCCGCCTCATTGCGCGCCATGCAGGCCTACGTTGCCGCATAGGATTTTCGGCAAATCGTAGACGGAATCAATCTTGATCGTTCGGCCGGGATGCGGCGGAACATCATGGTTGCAAGCGGCGCTCTCTGGATTCAAGCGGGCGCCGTTTTTGTTTCCGACTAAAATCGCTGTTCCGCCCAAAGCCACGTAGCCGTCGGTGTACTTGTATTGGTCGTCTAAAAAAATCGTGTCGTCAATTGTTCCGCCGCATTTTTCCAAAGCGATTTTGTAGCTTTGCGCGTACGGCTTTCCCAAAAGGCCGCAAGCGCGTATGTCCACTACGTCGCAAAACAGGTCGGCGATTTTCAGCTTTTTCAAAACGCGGTCGGCGTGCTCGCGCGGCGCGTTGGTCAAAACGATTTTGTTTTGCCCAAGCGATTGCAAAAAAGGCCGCAAGTTTGGGTCGGGCATAAGCTCGTCCGCTTCGTTGTCGGGATGGACTTTGGCAAAGTAGCCTTCAACGTCTTTAAGGCCTTCGCTTCTAAGCCATTCAAGGGTCGTGCTAAAATACGGAACTTTTCGCTTCCTAAGCTCGGTCGCGGCTTCTAAATCCGTTCCCAAAAAGTCAACGACGGCGGCCATCATGCGCCTTGAAATCCCAGCGTCCATCGCGCTGGTCGGAGAGTAAAGAGTGTTGTCCAAGTCAAATATAATGTTCTTTACAGTCATTTGATTTTCACTTTCGCCTTTTTGTCGACAAAAACCCGTTTCTTTATTTTTGCCGGGCGCAGCGCGTATTCATAAAGAGTGTAGCCTTTTTCGTTTACGGCCTTTACAAAATCCATGTAAGGCGTTTTTGGAATCGCCTGCTCGGCCAGGGCGATATGCTTGTTGTATTCGTCCATGTTCTCTTCTTCAAGAAATATTTGCGCGATGAAAATGTTGGCGAAATATTTTTCGTAATTATTGGAAGCGGTCTCCACCGCCTTAATGTAAATGCGCTTGGCCTTGGGCTTGGCTCCGCTAAGGACTTCCGAAACGTTGTAGTAGAACAGGCCGGCGTTAAGGTAAACGACGCAATTGTCGGGATCGGTCTCAAGCAATTTGTCGTAAACTTTTTTTTCCTGCAAGCCCAGCTTTATCATTTGCCCGCGCTTCATGTATTGCATCGTCGAGTTTATCAAGTCAAATGACGAAAGCTTTAGGTAAGCGTTTTGCTCGTCAAAGGGATGGCTTTCGTTCCACGCGATGATTTTTTCATACTGCGACCAAATCATCGGCTTAAGGCCGTCCATTTGCGGATCAGTCTCCCACAAGTACTGCCAGCGTTCCAGCGTCAAAAGATTGTCAAAAGTAAGCTTGGCCTCGTCGCTGATTTTGGACTGAACCTCGTCGCTCCAAATTTTTTTGTGGTATTCTTCCAAAAAGGCTTGGGACGCCAAATAATCTTTTTCCTGCCTAGACCGGGCGCGCATGTCGTAAATTTCGGAAAGCAGTTTTTTTTCGTAATCGCTAAAGTCGCCGGCAAAAGCCCGCCCCGCAAAGAGGCAAAGAATGGACAAGGCGCAGAGGCGCGGGATTTTTTTTGCAAGAGCGAAAGCGCGGCTTTTATTTTTTTCCATTTTTCTTTCCGTAAAATTTATTCATCTTGGCAACGGCGGCGTCCTTGTCGTCGGCGTATTTAAATGCGTCAATGCCGGCCTCGTTCAAGCGGCGGACAAAGGGCGTGTAAGCGTTGCCGGGCAAAATATTTTCGGCCTCCCGCAAATTTTTTTCGCAGGAAGCCTTGTCGCCCAAAATAAAGTCGCATTGCGAAAGGTAAACAAAGCCCAAAAATTTTTCGTAGCCGGACGGCCCGATTTTCGCGGCGACGGACAACAAATCCTTGGCTTTTTTTACGCTTCCTCCGCCAATCGCCGGAGCGAAAGCGTACCACAAGCCCGCGTTTATGTACAAAATTCCCTTTTGGCATTTTGCCGCGACCATAGAATCGTAAACTTTTTTTTCTTCCAAGCCCAAAGAAATTTTTTGCTTGTATTTTAAGTTGGGCATGTATGCGTTTATCATTTCGTAGGCCGAAATCGCGTACCATTCGTTCCTGGAAGCAATCGGATGGGCGGCGTTCCAATCCATAACCTTGTTGAATTGGGCGGCGGCAAAATCAACCGTTGACTTTGCCTTGCTGTCGATTTCCCACATAAAGTGGTACTGCTCCAAAGCGAACATTGTTTCATAAGCCAGTTTGGCTTCTTCGCAAACTTTCTCTTTGTCAATGGAAGAAAAGAATTCCTCGCGCTTTTTTAAAAGCCATTCTCCAGCCTCTTGGTCGGATTTTTTCATCCTCGACCCAAGCCTTGCCTGCATCACCTGGCCTACAAGAGACTCTTCGTATTCCGTCCACTTTTCGCAAAAAGCGCCGGCCGCAAAAAAAACAAGCAGCGCTTGCATGGCCGCCGCGGCAACAAACTTCTTCATACTATTATAATAAATTAAAAGGCAAACAGTTTCAACTTAAGGCTTCTTTCTATTTTTTGCCCTTGTTTTTTTCGTAGAACTTTTTCACTTTTTCTTCCACGTCGTCCCTGTCGGTGGCGTAGTCAAGCGAATCGCAGCCGGCCTTGTTCAAATAGCGGACAAAACTTGTGTAGGCATTGTTTGGGGAAATCTTGTCCGCCTCGGCCAAATGCGCCTGGCATGAAGCGGCGTCGCCCATCTTGAATTCAATTTGGGAAAGGAAAATATAGCCCAAGAATTTTTCGTAATCGGTCGGGCCGATATGAGGCGCGACGGCAAAATACCTTTTTGCCTTGGCGTCGCTTCCGCCGGCAATCGAAGGAGCAAAGGCGTACCAAAGGCCGGTGTGCAAGTACAAAAGGCCCTTTTTGCAGCCAGACGAAAGCATCGCCTCGTAAACTTTTTTGTTTTCCATTCCCAAGGAAATTCTTTTGGAATACTTGAACCAAGGCATTGAGTTGTTTATGACTTCGCAAGCGGTCAGCGTGTACCATTCGCCGCGCTTTGCAAGCGGATGGCTTTCGTTCCATGCGACGACTTTGTTGAACTGAGACAAAATCAAGTCGCCGGTGGCCTTGGCTTTTGAGTCAAGCTCCCACACATAATGGTATTTTTCGCAGACAAAAACATTTTCAACGGCAAGCAAGGCCTCTTCGCCGGCCTCGCCTTTTTTTATTGAAGAAAAAAATTCGGCGCGCTTTTTTTCAAGCCATTCCAACGCCGCCTTTTGGTCCTTTTGGGAACGCGACTCAAGGCGAATCTGCATGGCCTCCATCACGAGAGAATTTTCGTATTCCGTAAAGTCGGAACAAAAAACGTCCGCGGCTCCAAGCGCTAAAAACGCGCCGACCAAGACCAGCGAAAAAAGCTTCTTCATGGTTTTATCATAAGGCAAAAGCGCTGGTTTTTCAAGAGCGTCGCAAGCGCATTATTAAAAAGTATAAAACGCTCTCGGGAGAATCGACCGGCCTTACTTGCGGTTGCGGCTTTGCCGCAAAGCAAGCGGCCGTTCGCCTTCTCCCTACGCGTTTTAATTGCTTGGAAATACGTTTGCCTTGATCAAACGCTATGGAAGCAGTAAAAAAATGCGCGAAGGAGCGGGGCGGCTGGCGGAAACTGGGAGCAAACTGTAGTTTCGAGCGGCTCTTGACATATTCCCCCAAAAAAGTTTTTAATAGCCCTTATGCAATTTTCAAAAGATTTTATCTGGGGAACGGCGACGGCCGCGGCCCAAGTTGAAGGAGCCGCCTTTGAGGACGGCAAGCAGCCCAGCATTTGGGACCAATTCTCGCGATGGCCCGGAAAGACTTTTTGGGGCGCCAACATCGACACGGCCTGCGACCACTACCACCGCTACAAGGCCGATGTCAAATTGTTGGCGGACCTAAAAATCCCCAACTACCGCTTTAGCGTCTCTTGGCCGCGCGTCATGGGCTACAGTCCCGACAGCCGCGGAAACGCAATCCACGGAACGCCCAACCAAAAGGGCTTGGACTTTTACGACCGCCTTATCGACGAGCTTTTGTCAAAGAACATCACGCCTTGGCTTACCCTTTACCACTGGGACTTGCCGCTTGAGCTTGAGCGAAAGGGCGGCTGGCGGAACCGCGACATCCGTTACTGGGCCGCGGAGTACACGGACCTTGTAGTAAGGAAATTTTCCGACCGCGTCCAAAACTTTTTTACGATTAATGAAATGCCCTGCGTCCTTGGCGGCTACGTTGGCTGGATGGCGCCGGGCTTGCAGCTTCAGCAGGCGGAAGTCTTGAACGTGGCTCACAACATTCTTCTTGCGCACGGAACGATGGCGCAAGCGATTCGCGCGGCCGCTCCAAAGGCAAAGATTTGTCTGGCCCACACAGGCTTTGGCAACTACCCGGCCACGGAAAGCAAGGAAGACATCGAGGCCTTTAAAAAATCGGTTGAGATTTACGAGCGCGAGCCGGGCGAAAAGTACGGCTTCCAAAAAGGGAGCGGCCTTTTCATGGGCCACTGCCTCACCTACTGGTGCGACCCGATTTACTTTGGCCGCTACCCCGTCGGCGCGCAAAAGGCCTTTGGAAAGGACTTCCCAAAAATTCTTCCGGGCGACATGAAAATCATCTCAACCCCGGTTGACTTCCACGGCCAAAACATCTACGAAGGGATTCCAATCCGCGCGCCCAAGACCGCCCAAGAAAAAAAGAACGGCTTTGGCGTAGTGGACTTCCCGCACGGATACCCGATGACGCACTCAAAGTGGCCTGTCACTCCAAAGTCGATGAACCACTTTTTCCAATACATTTGGGAACGCTACAAAAAGCCGATTTTCGTCACGGAGAACGGCATAAGCTGCGCCGACAACCTAAGCCCCGACGGAAAATGCCACGACACCCAGCGCATAGACTTTGTCCGCGCCTACCTGGCGGAGCTTGGAAAGGCCATCAAAGCCGGCGCCGACATTCGCGGCTACTTCTACTGGTCGCTTATGGACAACTTTGAATGGGCGCGCGGCTACGGCGAGCGCTTTGGCTTGGTTCACGTTGACTACGAGACCCAAAAGCGAACCCCCAAAGACAGCGCCTACTGGTATAGTAAACTTGTTCAAAGCGGAAAGCTTTGTTAATGGTAAAACAATAGACGCGCGAAGGAGGCGGGCGGTTGGCGGAAACACTCTGTTTGAGCCTGCCGCGCAAGCGGCAGCGTGGGATAGTTTCAAGCGAAAACAGTGTGTAGCGACGCTAGCTAGCGGTTCCGCCGACCGCCAGCCGACTGGGAGCGTCGTTTTTTTTAGAGATTATCGAAGAATCCTTTGGCTTTCAAAAGCTCGGCGTTTAGGATTCCTCCCATCGCCGCGCCGCGCTTTGTGTTGTGGCTAAGCGCGACAAACTTCACGTCAAAGACATTGCACTTTCGCAAGCGGCCGATGACGCAAGCCATGCCTTTTTCGGTCTCGCGGTCGCGGCGCGGCTGCGGGCGGTTTTCCTCGTGTCGCACGACAATCGGACGCTCGGGCGCGCTGGGAAGCTTTAGCTCTTGCGGAACTGAAGTGTAGCTGGTCCAAACGCGCTCGATTTCCTCAAGGCTGGGCTTTTTGTCTTCCGGCAAATCAAATTCCAAGTTAACGATAGCGGTGTGTCCGTCGATTACGGGAACGCGGGTGCAGGTGGAAGAGACCAAGGGGCCGGCGGCGTTTTCAATCTTGTTGCCGCTTACCTTTCCCAAAATCTTAAGGCATTCTTTTTCGGTCTTTTCTTCCTCGCCGCCGATGTAAGGAACGATGTTGTCAATCATGTCAAAGGACGGAACGCCGGGATAGCCCGCGCCGCTAACAGCCTGCTCGGTTGTGACAATCATTCTCTTTACAGGATAGCCGGCCTGAATCAGCGCGTGGAGCGGCATCATGTAAGTTTGGAGCGAGCAGTTGGGCTTAACGACGATAAAGCCCTTGTCCCAGCCGCGGTTTTTCTTTTGCTCGGCGATTACGTCAAGGTGCGAGTGGTTGATTTCTGGAACCAGCATCGGAACGTCGCTTGTCCAGCGGTTGGCGCTGGCGTTGGAAACGACCGGGATTCCTTGGGCGGCGTAGCGCTCTTCCAAGGCCTTGATTTCGTCCTTGGACATTTCAAGCGCGCTAAAGACGAACTTGCACTTTCCGAGCGCCGCCTTTTCGTCGTTGGCGTCCTGGACAGTCAAGTCCGCAACGTCGCAAGGGATGTCGGCGCCGATGAGCCAGCGGTTGGCCACAGCCTCGCGGTAGGGCTTTCCGGCGGAACGGGGGCTGGCCGCAACATAGGTCACGCGGAACCAAGGATGGTTTTCCAAAAGCTTAATGTAGCGCTGGCCGACCATTCCAGTCGCGCCCAAAACGCCAACTTCAATTCTATTTTCTGCCATAACTGTTTACCTCTTATAGTTTGCAAGCCGCTAAAGCGGCCTTGATTACCTTCTTTGCGTTGGCGTTGACTTCAACGAGCGGCGCGCGAACACCTCCGGCCGGAAGGCCCTTAAGGTTCATCGCGTACTTGATCGAAGTCGGGTTTCCGTCGACAAAGGCGGCCTTGAAAATCGGAAGCAGGCGGAAGTGCGCCTTTCGCGCCTCGTCAAACTTTCCCTTAAGGCCTGCGTCAACCATGGCCTTGACTTCTTTGGGAGCCAAGTTTGAGACGACAGAAACGACTCCGTCTCCGCCCAGCGCCAAAAGCGGCAAGGTCAAGCCGTCGTCGCCTGACAAAACGGCAAAGTTGGGATGCTTGGCCTTGACTTTGGCAAGAACGTCGGCCATCTGGTTGATGTTGCCGCTGGCTTCCTTAACGCCGATGATGTTGGGCAAATCGGCGATGCGCGCCAAAGTGTCCGTGGCGATGTTGGTGCCTGTGCGGCCCTGAATGTTGTAAACCAAAATCGGAAGGCCCACTTTGCTGACGGCCGCAAAGTGGCGGTAGATTCCCTCTTGGCTGGGCTTGTTGTAATAGGGAGTCACAACCAAAGCCGCGTCGGCCCCGGCTTCCTTGGCGCGCTGGGTGTAGCGAACCGCGTCACGGGTGTTGTTGCTTCCCGTTCCTACGATAATCGGAACGTTTTTGCCGCTTGATTTTTTATAGGCCGCGCGCTCTTCCATAATAATTGAAAGCATTTTGTCTTCTTCGTCTTCGTCAAGAGTAGGAGTTTCGCTTGTTGTGCAAAGAGGAACAAGTCCGTCGATGCCGGCTTTGAGTTGGTTTTTGACGTGTTTCCTGAATCCCTCAAAGTCCACGGCGCCGTTCTTTTTCATCGGCGTGATCATCGCTGTGTAAGTTCCCTTCAACTTTATCATAAATAACCTCCTATAGCCGCGGCTGAACGCGCCAGATTTGCGAGCGCGTTTGTTGCCGCTAGCCTCCTATCGGCTTCCAAATTAATGGAAAATATTAGCAAAGATTTTAATGAATTTGAAAAAGAAATTCAATAAGATTTTTTTTCTTGCCCAAACGCGAAAATCGCTGTATAATGGAAAACATCAAAAAGGAGGCTTATATGGCTAAACAACCAAGAACATGGGGAATCTTCATCGCCCAATTGGCGTTGTCGATTTATTTAATCGTCACGGCGATCTGCCTTATCACAAAGGTAGGCTCGTCCATTTCATCGGCGGAAATCAACGCCGTGGCCGGACTTTTCGGCAAGGCCGCTCCAGTAATCAGCGTCCTTATCGGAATCATTCTGGGCGTTTGCGGAATCACGTTCGCATTCAAGGCCTTTGGAATCGACTTCGGCAAATTTGACGACTATGTAAAGTACGTTACAATCGTCCTTTGGATAATCGTGACGGTCATCACTTTGATTTTCTACATCAAGGAATGGACGTCTGTTTTGGTTTTGCACTGGCTTTTGGTTTTGGCAAAGAACGCCTTGATCATCGGTTCAATATTGACAATCAAGAACGGAAAATAATTAAAAGACTTTCGGCCGCTTTGTCGGCCGTTCTGTTGTCCGCCGCCTTGGCGATTTGCCTTTCATCTTGCCAAAACGGCGGCGACACCACAAGCTCAAGCCATCTTATCGCCGCGCTAAAGGAACTTTTTGGAAGCTCGTATTAACAGCGCGCGGCTTTTAATCCTATCCACAAGTTTGGAGCTTCTCCACTAGAAAAAAACGGCGAAAATACGCTATAATTGCTCATCCTTTTTTATAAACAGGAAGCTAAAAAATGAAAAGAACAGCCGCCGCGCTTTTATCAGTTTTTCTCTGCGGAACATTGGCCGCGCAAAAAGTGACAGTGAACGTCGAGGGACGAGGGGCCGAAAAAGACACTCTCGTTCCCATCACTGTTGAATGGAACGACGCATGGTTCGAGCCATTTGAAAAGCCTGCCTACAACCACAAGCTGGCCAGGGCGGCCGGCGCGTTAAGCTGCTTGGCTTACGACGCCAAGGATAAAACGCGCGACAACGCCCTTGCGCAAGCCTACGCAAAATACGGCGTTCCTTACGAAAACATCGAATGGCATTACGACATCGACTATTCAGACGATGTTTACGGAATAAACCAGGCCGCCTTTTCTTTGGGCTTTAAAAAACTTTCGAGCGGCCGCGACTTGGTCTTTGTTGTAATAAGAGGAACGCCTGGCAACGAAGAGGAATGGCTTTCAAACATCAACATTCAGGACAGCTCCGTAAAGCTCCTAAAAAAAGATCCGCCTGAATACCATGAAGGCTTTTTAAAAGCAGTCACCAAAGTCAAGCTAAGCTTGCTGGACTACGCCCAAAAGCGCAAGCTTGACTTAAAGAGATCCTCTGTTTTGATTACAGGACACTCGCGCGGAGCGGCTTCGTCAAACCTTTTGAGCGCCGTCTTGGTTGACGAAGACATAGTTTCGCAGGACAGAGTTTTTTCGTACACCTACGCCACGCCGAACGTTACGACGCGAAAAGACGCGCATGACGAAAAATACGATTATATTTTCAACATACTAAACGGCGAAGACATGGTTCCGGCGGCGCCAATCTACCAAAAAAAATGGCGCTTCACAAAATTCGGCGTCACAAAGGCGATTGTAAATTCATGGACTTGCGACAGCCTTAAGGAATACCAAGAAGACTTTGTTCCAAAAATGAACGCGCTTTACACAAAATTGCTTGGCCGAGAATACCACCCGTTCAACACAGGAACGTTCATTCCGACAAAAGTCGGCGACAGCCTTGCGGTGATAAATCCAAGCGTAAGGTCGTTTTACAAAAGCATTTTCCCCCTGCACAAGCGCCTTTCAAAAACAATCGCCAAGCAGTTTCCGTCAGCGGAAGAGCGCAAGCGCGAAGAAGCATGGGGCATGGCAAAAAAAGGGCGCGACGACTCGCTAACAGGCCTAAGGCGCCTCTTTTACACGATTAAGAAAAAGGCCGACACAAGAACGCAAGTCTTGCTTGAATACAGCCTCAACGCCTTTGTCGACATGCACGCCATGCAATCCTACTTGTCTTGGCTTGTGGCGCTTGACGAGTTTGACCTTTTTTCCAGCAGGCAAAGCTCAATCGTCAGAATAAAGGGCGTCTTTAACGGAGCGGTCGTTGACGACAAGGGAAACATTTACGCGCATATTTACGACGGCGTTTTGCATCTAAAGGAAACAAAAGCCCCGCTCGCGGCTTGGCAAATCCCGATAGGAAACTTTGGCCCGATTTCAATCGGCTTTCCATATTCCCAAAACTTTTCTCTCTTGGTTTACCGCGACTCGCTCGTTCCCACGCCGGTAAGAGTGACGATAGACCGCTACGATTCCGACGGAACCTACCTCGGAACAATAAGCAAAAAATGCGCGGGCGCCCACCTGGGCAATGTCTACAGTTTTGAAGTCGGAAAAGAAGCTCTGGAAAAAATGGACGGGAGCCCAGCCAGCTACAAAAAGCTCAAAGGCCACGATGCCAAAATCGCGATCAAAGACGGCAAGCTAAAAAACACCGACGTCTCGCACATGAGTTTTGAAACCCACATCGACACCGACGGCTATTTGGAAGTCGGCATGACCAGCGGCCTGCAAAAACTTTATATGTTAGGTCTTTTTGGCTTTGTCATCAAAGATCCAAAAGCCACCCAGTCGTTCAGCTTGGGTCTCGGAACGCAGCACTGTCTTTGCGGACCTGTCATGTTGAACGCGGAAGCCTACGCGCGCTTTGCAAGGTACACATCATATTATTCATATTCAGAAGACTCCATTTATGCCGAAAAATGGCATTTTGCCATGATTCCGGCAACCCGCTTTATGCTTTCGATAAAGCCGGCAAAGCGCGTGCAATTCTACTCAGCCCTTGAATTGAACTTCAACATTCACGAAATGAACGAAGATTATTTTTACGGAGACTACATAAAATATCGCCACGACCCTTGGGTAATAAACGACAACTTCAGCATTTTCCCAACCGTGCAATTTGGAATTAAATTATGAGCGGATCGACATTCGGAAAAATTTTCAGGGCCACGACTTTTGGCGAAAGCCATGGAACCGCGCTTGGCGTGGTAGTGGACGGAGTTCCCGCTGGAACAAAAATCGACTTGGCTAAAATTCAGGAACGGCTTGACCGCCGCCGCCCCGGAGCGAAAAACGACGGAAAATTCAACGCGGCCGTAACCGCCCGGAGCGAAGCCGACAAAGCGGAAATCCTTAGCGGCGTCTTTGAAGGAAAAGCGCAAGGAACTCCTATCGCGATAGAGATACGAAACAGTTCGCAACATTCAAGCGACTACTCAAATTTAAAGGATGCTTTTCGCCCAGGACACGCGGACTTTACGTACCAAGAAAAATACGGCTTTCGCGACTATCGCGGAGGAGGAAGAGCCAGCGGAAGGGAAACATGCGCCCGCGTCGCCGCAGGAGCTCTTGCGCTGCAATTTTTGGAGCAAACCCTCGGCAAAAAATTTTCTGTCACAGCCTACACTCTTCGCGCCGCCGGAATCTCTTGCAAAAAAATCGACCTTAAGGCAATCGAGCGAAACCCTTTGCGCGCGGCAGACCTTAACGCCGCCCGCGCCATGCAGGAGCGCGTCGAAGAATTGCGGGCCAAAGGAGACTCGGCTGGCGGCATAGTCGAATGCCAGATAAAGGGAGTCCCCGCCGGGCTTGGCGAGCCTGTCTTTGAAAAGCTGGACGCAACGCTTGCCGCCGCCATGCTTTCCATAGGAGCGGTCAAAGGCATAGAATTTGGCGCGGGCTTTGCCGCCTGCGACATGACAGGCTCTGAAAACAACGACATTATGGAACTGAAAGGCGGGAAAGCGTTTTTTTCAACCAATAATTCAGGCGGCCTCTTGGGAGGAATCTCAAACGGAAACACGATAATTTTTAGGCTTGCCATAAAGCCGGTGCCCAGTGTTTTTGTCGAGCAAAAAACCGTCAAAATGTCAAAGGGAAAATTGGCTGAGACAAAATTGAAAATTCAAGGCCGCCACGACGTTTGCTTGTGCCCAAGAATCGTTCCCGTCGTGGAAGCGATGGCCGCGCTTGCAATCGCCGACGCGCTTTTGCAAGAACGCGCCGCCAAGATTTAGTTCCGACAGGCTTTAACGCAGCCGGCTAAGCGTTACGACTTCGGCGCCAGTGGCGAAGATTTCGTTCACCAACAAGTCAAACTTTTCGTACAAGCGCGGGCCGGAGAGACTGGCCTTTCCAGCCGTTATCTCGATGATTCTAGAATCGTTAAAGTCAACGTATTGGTAGCCGGCAGCCGCTCCCTCGGCGCGAATCTTTTCGTCGGCCTTGTTGTTGGGAGCGTGCCAGTAAAGGCTTAGCTCGCGGCCTGAGCATTGGTAGAACAAGTCCTCCAAGCGCGCCAAGCCCTTTGAAACGTACTTATTGTCGTCATAAACATATTTGTTTGTCAAATCAATGTTGTTAAAGAAAATCGCCGCGCACTCGTGGCCGCTCTTCGCTATTTCTCGCGTTTCTTTTGGATAGCGGCGGACAAATTCTCCGTTAAAGAAAAAGTTGCACTTTAGCCCGTAGCTGTGGCACAAAGCCAGCACGACGTCAAGGCCGTCAGGATTTTCATCCGCGTCAAAGACCAAGGCGACTTGCCTGCTGTCGTTGTTCAAACGCGCGCTTTGAGGAATAAGAGCGCGGGTTGTAATGTCACCCGAAAGAGTCCTTACGTAAAGAGCGTTTGAGTAAAGGACATTCTTTGTCGTTCCGCAAAAAGCGCGGTAGCTTTCGTTTTGGGCGGCGGTTTTCACGGCGGCGGCATTTTGCTTGCTCCAAGACAAATCTTTTTGACTTAAAACAAACTTGTCGGAATCCACGCCGTTGTCAAAAACTATGTCGCCGTTTTCGTTCCAGCCGGCTTTTTGCGAGCTTGAAGCGAACAAAGGCTCAATAGAGCAATCCGTCAAGGAAAATTTTGACACGTCACGAGCGCCGCCGAGAATCAAGTTGCCGTTGTCGCGCCAAACCATCGAATAAACTTTTTGGCTCTTGATTTGATGATACAATTCAAAATTCTTGGCGGAATAAATGGACGCGCTTTCTCCGCCGGTAATCGCCACGAACATCTTGTCGGGGCTGACGCAGACATTGCCGCATGTGTCTTTAGCGAAAACGCGGCGCGACATCTTGCCGCTTGAGCTGATTGTATAAATCGCCGAGCATTGGCTTCCGTTTCCGCGGCGCGCAAGCCTTGCGCAAATAGCTGCCTCGCCCCAATTGGTCCAAAACACGTCAAAGCTCAAAACAGCCATATCCTGTTCGGCAAAGGAGCAAGAATACAAGATTTGAACAAAGGCTCCTGCCTCTTCATGCGGCTTTCTCTTGTAGTAAGAAACGACTTCGTCGCCTCTAATCACGATAAATTCCGTTCCGCTCTTATTAACCCAAAAACGGTCTGTCGTTCCGTTAAAGCCTTGCGGAAGGCGGCCCACGATTTTTCCTACTTGAATAAAGTCTCCGTAAAGGCCAAGCGTGAAAAGCTCCTTTATATCGATTTGAAAAATCAAGTCTTTGGAAATGTATGTGATTAAGCCTGAGTCGTTCCAATAAACGTTGTTAATCGTTCCAGAGCCAAGCTTTCTAAATTCTTCTTGAATCAAGAGATTCTTAAAAAGCATTTCGGGATTGCAAAAATAAATCACGCCGTTTTTTTCGTAAAGGCAATTCTTTCCGTCATACGACCATTTTACAGGAACGTTTGTGTAGCTGAAAGCCGCGTCGTCATTCAAAACGATTTTCTTTGACGTGGCGACTTCAACTATAACAAGGCGGCCCTTAAACACATCCGTTCTTTCAATCGCGCAATACCATTTTCCAGTCGCGCTGATTTCCGCCGGCAAAGGCGAAGCCGCGTTTTCCGGAAGCGAAGAAACATGACTAAGCCATTGCAGTTTCTTTTGCGCAAAGTCGTAAACAGCGCGTCCATAGCGGTTTCTGACAAGCAAACTGTTCGTGGCGCCAAAAACCGAAAGGCGTTCTGGAAAGCAAGTCACCGCTTGCGGAAAGGCTTCCGCCTTGCCGTTGACGATTTTGCTTTTAAATATTGTTGAATATTCTGTCGAGCCGGAAATTTTATGGTTCAGCGCGAACAAAAGCTCGTTTTGTTCGTTCAAGTTGGGAGAAGAAAATGTTATCTCCGCAAAAAGCGGCGCGCCAAGAGCCAAGGCGGCAAAAGCCGCCAAAAAGATTTTTCCGATTCGACAAAAAAAATTCATTTATGCATCTCCGCGCTCAAAGCAAGAGCGTTCAAGTCTGTCACAAGAGCGTCAACTTTTTTTTCCATTTTTTCAAGGCGCTCAAAGTATTTTTCCATTTGTTTTTCTTCAATGCATTCAAAAGCGGAATCAATCGCCTCTTCGCAATCTTCGTCGGTCACGCGGCTTCTTCCGCACCAAGGACAAAACACATAATCCTTTTCAATCGTTCGGCCGCAACCGCCGCAAACGCAAACCGCTGTCATTTTTGGAAATTCCATTTTTCTATCCTCTGAAAATTATTTGATAAGGGTCAATGGGTCGACGACCTTTCCGTTCTTGTAAACCGTCCAATGCAAGTGGGGGCCGGTCGAATATCCTGTGGATCCGACAAGTCCGATTTTTTGCCCTTGCTGAACGTATTCGCCAGTTGAACTGATTTTCTTTGACATGTGGCCGTACAAAGTTTGGTAGCCGTTTCCGTGGTCGATGATGATGTAGTTTCCGTAAATGCGGGAGAAGCTGGCTTGCAAAACCTTTCCGCCAAGCGCCGCGTAAATCGGAGTTCCTGTCGGACAGGCCATGTCCAAGCCCGGGTGGTATTGCTTGACTCCGGTAAAGGGGTCCCCTCGCCAGCCGCACTTTGACGTAAGGCGCCAAAGGCTCTTTAAGGGGCTGTCCCAACTTTCGCCCATCGCGCGGCGCAACGTGTCGCGGTCCAGCTTGGCGCCGGGAATGAACAATTCCTGGCCGACAGTCAATGTCATTGTGTCTAAATCGTTGGCGTCAAGAATGTCCTCGACGGCGGCGCCGTACTTGGCGCTGATTCCCTGGATTGTGTTTCCGGCCTTGACCTTGTACTTCAATCCGTCGCAAGAGGGAATCACAAGCTTTTGTCCGGAATAAACTTGGCGGACGTTTTCGATTCCGTTTACCGCGATGATTGTCGAAACGTTTTTAAGGCCAAATTTGATTGTGATGCCGCCAATGGTCTCGCCGGCCTTTACCTTGTATGTTTGGTAAGCCACCTTGTCATGGAAAAGCGGAGCGGACGAAGCGCCGGAAACGTTTCCGTCATCGTCGATCGCGTCGCCGGAACTAAGCGCGAATTTAGACATCGCCTCGTTTATGAACTGCATTTCGTCAATCGCCTCGTTTTTGAGCGAAAGCGGATTTGAGCGGCTTTGCATAAAGTCGTAGGCCTTGTTGGCGGCAAGAGGAAGCGCCGCAAGGATTGCAAGCAAAGGAAGGGTCCACAAATACGAACCGATTTTTTTAAGCGTCAAAAGAGGATAAAAGGGCTTAATTCGCAGCGTCGGCATCGCGATTTTTGGAAGGCCCAGCCCCCGGCTTAGCCCGCCGCGGCGGACAGCGGCCGATCCGCCCACATAACTTATTATTTCCATACGTCTATTATCGGAAAATAGAAGAAAAATTTAATAGAAAAATTAAGGGGGGTGGAAAGACGCGCAAGGGCGCGGGGCTTTCCACCCCCTAGAATTTCTTTTATATTTTATATAAACTGTGTGGACACTTCAAACTAGGAGAAACTATGACCTACGGATATTTTGACGACGAGCAGAAAGAATATGTCATCACTCGCCCGGACACGCCGGCTTCTTGGAGCAACTACCTCGGCTCCACCGAATACGGAGCGGTAATAACAAACAACGCGGGCGGCTACGGCTTTTACAAGTCTGGCGCGCAAGGCCGCTTTATGCGCCTTAGACTCAACTCAATACCGATGGACGCTCCCGGCCGCTACTTTTACCTGCGCGACCAAGAATCCGGCGACTATTGGTCGGCCAGCTGGCAACCCTGCGGAAAACCTCTTGACCAGTACAAGAGCGAATGCCGCCACGGAACGGCCTACACAAAAATCACGTCTGAATATTCCGGAATCAAGTCCGAGACGCTTTACTACGTTCCGCTTGGACAAAACTTTGAATACTGGCGCCTAAAGCTTACAAACAATTCTGGCAAGGCAAGAAAAATCTCCGCCTTCACATACTGCGAGCCGTCAAACCAGTGGAACACGACGCAAGACCAAGTAAACTTGCAGTACTCCCTTTTCATTTGCAAGGGCGAGCAAAAGGACAATCTTTTGCGCTTTGCCATTCACGACAACTTGTACAAGCAGTTCCCCAACGAGGAGCCGGGCAAATCATGGCAGCACTGCTGGATGGCCTTGGCCCAGGGAAAAGTGTCGGGCTTTGACACAAGCCGCGAGGCCTTTTTGGGAACATACGGAAGCTACAAGGAGCCGGCCGCCGTCATCGCCGGAAAATGCTTTGGCTCAAAAGCCTACGGCGACAGCCTCTGCGCCTCTTTCCAAAGCGACGTTGAATTGGCCGCAGGCGAGACAAAGGAAATCATCGTCTTGTTCGGAATCGGCGACGCGTGGACCCAAGGAAAGAAAACGCTTGATGAATTTGGAAGCGCCGAGCGCGCCGACCAAGAGTTGGACAAGCTTAAAAAGAATTGGCACGCCAAATTAGGAAGCTTTAAAGCCATGACTCCCGACGAGGACATAAACCACACGGTAAACGTTTGGGGCCTCTACAACTGCCTCATCACATTCGCCTGGAGCCGCGCCGCCAGCTTGGTCTACAACGGAGAGCGCGACGGCTTGGGCTACCGCGACAGCGTCCAAGACATTCTAGGCGTCGCCGCCGCGATTCCGCAAGAGGCCGAAGCGCGCCTTGTCCGCATGATTAGCGGCCAGTGCCAAAACGGCGGCGCCGTTCCGGTAATTTCAAAGGACTTCAACGCAGGACATGAAAAGGCGCCCAAGCCGGAAGAGTTCCGCAGCGACGACTGCCAATGGTTCTTCAACTCGATTCCCTGCTATGTTGCCGAAACAGGAGACTTTGACTTTTACAAGAAGGTCGTTCCTTACGCCGACGGCGGCGAGGCGACGGTATTCGAGCACCTAAAGCAGGCGCTTTTGTTCAACCTTGAGCGAATGGGCGCCGACGGCCTTCCCTGCGGCTTGCTCGCCGACTGGAACGACTGCCTTAAGCTGGGCTACAAGGGCGAGTCTTTGTTCGTCGCCTTCCAGCTGCGCCTTGGCCTTACGACATACGCCGACATCGCCCGCCGCCTTGGAAAGAATTCCGAAAGCGACTGGGCTCTTAAAGAGCGCGAGACTTTGGACAAGAACATTCAGAAAAAATGCTGGGACGGAAAATGGTTCATCTGGGCCGTGGCCGAAGACGGAACCGTTTACGGAACCCACACAATGGAAGAAGGCCAAGTTTACTTTAACACGCAAGTCTGGGCGGTAATGAGCGGCGCCGCGACGGAAGAGCAGGCCCGCGAATGCCTTAAGACTGTCAAGGAAAAGCTTGCGACTCCTTACGGCCTTATGCTTTGCGCGCCGCCCTTCGTCAAAGCCCCGCGCCAAATAATGACATCGGTTGTCTACAACGCAGGAATAAAAGAAAACGCCGGAATCTTCAACCACACCCAGGGCTGGGGCGTAATCGCCGAAACCTTGATGGGCAACGGCGACCAAGCCTTTGAATACAGCAAGGCTTCGATTCCGCCGGCCTACAACGACAAGGCCGAAATCCGCCAGAGCGAGCCCTATGTCGTAGGACAAACAACCTACTCCACATTCTCGCCCCGCGCCGGAAACACGCGCGTCTCTTGGCTTAGCGGAGCCGCCACTTGGAACTACTATTCGATTACCCAATACATTTTGGGAATCCGACCGCAATACGACGCGCTTTTGCTTGACCCCTGCGTTCCGGCAAAATGGGACGGCTTTAAGGTGGAACGCCGCTGGCGCGGAATGAACCTTAGCATCGAGGTCAAAAACCCGGAGCATGTTTGCAAGGGAATCGTTTCAATCGAAGTTGACGGAAAGACTTTTGAAAGCGCCACAGTTCCTGTGTCGGAGCTGCGCGACGGAAGCAAAATCGTCGCCGTCATGGGAAAGAACGCCAAAGACCACGACTGGCAGCGCTTGTAAAGCAAAAGGCCTTAAAGGCCAAGACCACCGCCCTCAACGGGCGGAAAGCCCCGCGCCAGGCGCGGTTTTTTTTTTTGCGCAAAATCCTTGGCTCGGCGCAACAAATTCCCCCTTAAGTTGTCTAATAGATAGAGGAAAATAAAATGGGAAAGAAAAACCTTTTTAAGACTATATACTCGTTGCCCGAGATTTTTGCCAAGAACTTTCAAAAGTTCGCCAAAAAGCCCGCGATGATTTTGGGCGGCGACAAAAAAATCTCTTACAACGACATGCGCTGGGACGTTTTTAAGACTTCAAACATTTTGCGCGTCGGCGGAAAAACGCCCAAGAGCGTCGCGATTTTCATCGACGACTCACCGCAGGCGATCGAAAGCTTTTACAGCGTTCTTGCGATTGGCTCTAAAGCCGCGCTTTTGCGCTACGACATGAGCAAAGAAGAAGTGGCCGCCGCCCTTAAAAACGAAAAGCCCGAAGCGGTATTTATCCGCGCGGCTAAAATGGACTTGCTTCCGCAAGAGCTTAACGCCGTCGTTTACGAGATCGCCAACAACGACATTCTTAAAAAGCGCGACAAGGAAGAAATCCAAAAGCGCGCCCAAGAGGCCGTTGACAATTCGCAGGAAAAAGTTTTGGCCGTGGCCTACTCCAGCGGAAACAAACGCTCGGAGTTTACAAGAAGCGACTTGGCAAAAATGATAGGCAAAAAAGAAAAGAAGAGCTACGGCTCGCTTGTCGAATACGTGGCCAACCTTTTCAACGCCTTTATCAAAGGCCGGCCGGTTCAAGCCAACTTGTAGCGGTTGGCCCAATAAGACATAAGCGCAAAAAAAATCCCGCTCCAAGCGGGATTTTTTTTGTCTTTACAGCGTCAATCGTTGTTCAAAATCCAAAGGGCTTTTTCCATCAAGCCTTGGCCCGGAATCACGCGCGGGCCGGCCTCAACGGCAGGCTCATCCGCGACCGTCGGCTCTTCAACTGTTGGCTCGGCTTCAATTGTTGGAGCCGCCGCGACCGCTGGCTCGCCAGCCGCGCCGCCCAAAGAATCCTGTATGTAAATCTTAAAGGGCTTTTCAAGCTCAAGCGAGTTGGGGGCGGCCGCGTTTTGGAAAGGCGTTACCGGCGACTGCAATTCGGCGATTTCGCCAAAGTTTTTTATTTCCTTGCTTAGGCCGCCTTCGTCGCTTGCAAGCGCGGCGTAAACGACGTTCCTGTACATGGCGAACTTTCCAAAGCCGAACAAAAACTCGTCGTTGTCCAAGCCAAGGCCGCCAAAAAAGTAAACTCTTTTTAGCTCGTGGGCGCGCGCAAGCTCGACGCAAAAATCCTTGACCTCGGGCGAAACCGTTTTTTGCTCCGTGACTTTTTCAGTCACCACAACCAAAGTCGTAATGTCTTCAAGCTCGTTGGGCTGGTGCGCGTCAAGCTGGTCTTCCGGCCTGTCCGGGTAAAGCGAGCGCTCGTCTATAACTTCAAAAGATTCCGACACGCTTTGCATTCCATAAACAAAGCGCGGCTCTTGCGGTTCAGCCGCCTGCGGCTCGTCGTCAATCTCAGGCTCGCCTTCTCCGTCGTGGGCGTGGGCTTGCGCGTCGGCGACGCGGGCGGCAAATGCGGCCTCGTCCACTTCTTGAACGCCGCGGGCAACAGCGTCGTCAAGCTCTTCGGGCTTTATGCGAACGCTTTCCATTTCTTCGTCTTCGGAAACATCGCCGTCGCCGGAGCCAACGTTTTGGCCAAGAATGTCGGCGAGCAAGTCGTCGGAGCCGCCCGCTTCCTGGGCTTTGCCATCGGCAGGGGATTCATCCGCGCTTTCGGCAACGACTTCTTCGGCTGGCGGCTCTTGTTCGGATTCTTCTTCCGGCGATTCAACGTCGTCAAGAATGCTGTCTTCTATTCCGCCGTCCTCGTCGTCAAAAATGTCTTCCTGGCTTACGATGGCGGCCTCGGCGCTTTCTTTTGCGGCGGCTTCTTTTTGGTATTCTTCGGAACTGGTGTCGATGATTTCCGCGACGACCTCCGTCTTAAGCGCGACAAAAATCGGGTGCTCGACAAGCGGACAGTCGATGAAAACTTTTTCCAAAGCGTCGCAGCCTTGGAAGGCTTCGCTGTGGCTTTGGACTACAGTCTGCGGAATCGTTATTTGCCGCGCGGTTGCGGGAACTTTTATCAAAGAAAGGCTTCCGTCGTCGCGGCGCGCAAAAAGGCAGCCGTCGTCGTCAATAAAAAAGGCCGGATTGTCGTCCGCAAAACGGATGCGAGAAAGGCTTGTACAATTTCTAAAGGCATCGTCTTCTATTAACTTAAGGCCGGCGGGCAAGACGACCGTCTCCAAATTTTCGCAATAGCCAAAGGCGCCGCTTCTTATGACGGCGACGCTGGGCGGAAGCGTTACGGATTCAAGCGAAACGCATTCCGAAAAAACGTTGCGCGGCAATTCCAGAATTCCGTTCCTAAAAGGAAATTCCACAAGCGACGCGCAGCGCTCGAACATGCTTTCCGAAAGCGCCTTGATTGTGTCGCACATTTCGATTTTTTCAAGCGAAAGGCAGCCGCTGAAAATTCCAGGCTCGACAAGCTCAAGATGTTTTGGCAAGCGGACAAATTGCAGCGCGTCGCAGCCGGCAAAGGCTTCGTAGCCGATTTCGGTGACGCTGTCTGGCAGTTCCAAGCGGTTTACGGGAGCGTCGGCCATCGCGCGGCGGTCTATCTTTTCAACCCCCTGCGGAATGGAAAGCTCCGCCGGACAATTTTGCTCGTAAACGCTCGAAAGAGTCTTGTTATTGTTTGTCAGAAAAAAAATGTCGCTTGCCTGCATATTTTTCAATTATACAATAGGATTTGAAATTTTTCAACAAAATTAGCCGCGGGCAGGAACTGCGGACGCGATTGGGGCGGCGTCTTTGCAAAAGGTTGTAATGCGGACTGAACCGTTGGGCGTTACCGCCGAAATGCTCCAGCCTTCGCGCATGATGGACAAAATTTTTCTGTCAGCCTGAACATCGCCGATTTTGTAAATAAAAGTGCGAACAGTATTGTTCATAATTCCCCTTGACATCACGGTTTTTAAAATGCATCGCTTTTATTATCGGCAGAATGTCGCGAACGCTTGAGAATAAATAGGAAGCGTCCGACTAGGACGCGGCGAAACCGCTCGAAACAACAATTAAGGTCTTGCGTCCGCCAACACGAGCGGCTTAGTCCACCTTTACTTTTGCCCATTGCGGCAAGAGGCGCTGGGGATCGCTGGCCAAAAGGGCGCGGCAAAAAAGCTCGCCGGCCTTGTCGTAAACCAAGCTCATCGTTATAGCCTCGTCGCCCTTAAAGTCGCTCAAAACGTAGTCGGCTATGTTGACGCCGGCCGGCTTTGAAATGCCAAAGCGCAGGCGCCAAAAGTCCGCCGTGCCCAAATTTTCTTTTGTGGAGCGAAGGCCGTTGTGGCCGGCAAGTCCGCCCGACCACTTTAAGCTAAAGGTTCCAATCGGAAGTTCAAGCTCGTCGTGGCAAACTAAAATTTCCGCAGGCTCGATTTTAAAGAATTGAGCCAAAGCCAAAATCGACTCTCCGGACAGGTTCATAAAAGTTCCGGGCTTTAAAAAGTAAATCTTGTCGGGCGGATTTTTGGGCGTGACAAGCGTTCCCTCTTTGTTTAAAAGCTGCGGAAAATAGAGCGCCGCCTTTTGCGAAAAATCGTCAAAAGAAAGAGCCGCCCATTCGCCCTTAAATTTTTGCTGCCAGTTCAGTTCCCCATAAAACGGAAGCGCGCTTGCAAACTGCCACGCCGTGTTGTGCCTGTTGCGCTCGTATTGCGAGCCGATGTTTCCCAAAAATGCCGCGAGTCTAATCATAGTATTAGTGTAGCAAAAAAACGCGGGAATTGCAAATAGGCGAAAAATGCTGCCAAAAACCGCGCTTTAAATTAACTTTTCTTCGTCTCTGCGGGAATATAAAATTCTTCGGACTTCCATAACATTGTCAATGACAACATACCAGACGGTATAATTTCCGACATTTATCCTGCGGTAAGGATGCGGACGTTCTTTTTTGGAATTCCATATTGCGAAAGATTCCGGCGCTTCCAAGCGGTCAAGTATGGCCGCTTCTATTTTAGAAAGAGTATTCTCAGCCGCGATGGGATTTTGCAAATTATTCTGAATATAATCCACAATCTCCGCCAAATCTTGTTCCGCCAATGGAAGATAACGCAAAGTATATTTTTTCATTTAACTTTTTTTATCCTTGAGCGGACAGACGAAAAAACTTTTTTGTGCGAAAGGCGCGCGTCGGTTGAGGCGGCTTGAATGTCAGCTACGTCAAGCTGGCGTTCAGTATCGTCCGAAAGCGTTTCGTACAAATCAAGGCTCATAACAACCATAGAGCCATATCCGTTCTTTGTCAAAAAAACAGGCCGCTTGCTTGTTGTGACAATGCTCTCTATTTCTGAAAACTTATTCCTTAAATCCGACACAGGTCTAATCTGCAACATAAAAACTCCTATGGCATAATTATATCATAATATTATCATAATTTGCAAGAGTTTTTTTGGCAAAATCGGACAATTAGCATCCAGCCATAAAACGCTTGCTTTGCTTTAAGACTTGATACAGCTGGCCGAGGGATTTGTTTTGGCCTTTTAGGTGGGCGGGCTTTGGGGAAAGAGCGTCGGAAGAAATGTCTTTGTATAAAAGCGGGTCATCGTCAATCGCTTGGCCCATGTAAATCAGAATTTTGAGCAGTTTGGCTTCGGCGTTGGTAAAGTCGTTTGTGACGCGGTGTTTTCCGATTGAAAAGCTTTTTGCGCATTCGTTGAGCTGCCAAAAGAATTGCGCCAAAACGCGGCGCTGGAAGTGAAGGCAATTTTCCTTATTGATGTTGCCTGGCTTATTTTCCACTTCTTCAATAAAACGTCTTTTGTATTCCGCCTTTACGCGGCTCATGTCGCGGCCGCAGTCGTTGAAAAAGAACTGAATCACGCCTTGAAACGCGATGGCGTAATCAAAGCCTCTGTAAAAATCCAAGAGCGAGGAATACTCTTGCTCCCATTTGATTTTAATTGGAATCCAAATTGTTGCAACAAGCGTCGCAAGAGGAACAATATTGGTTATGAAAGAGCTTATCATTTGTTTTATCAATTTTAAATCTCAGTCACACAGGTCATATAGTGCTTGAGAAGGTCATCATTGCGTCTATATTCATCCTGCAACAGTCGATTCTTCACACTGCAAATAGCATTTATCTTTGCAAATTTAAGTCCAGAATCATCGTTTATCAAAAGCAAAAACAAAACGACAAGAGTCGCTATGAATATGATAAAATATAAAAAACAAAACAAAAAAAAGACAAAATAACTTTTACCCACAATTTCTTTTATTTTGCAAACTAAAGACTTTGATGCATTCCCTTTGCATTCACAACAAAATCGCGGGCTAGATGTGTTTTCAGAGATAGAATTTTCTGTGGTTTGGCCAGTTACTGAAACATTGCAACATTTACTCGCATCGATCATTTTGGCAACAATATAGCAAGTAAACAACAGAGTAAAAATTATAGCTATAAGAAGAACGACCTTCCCTTTCACTGAACCGGAATACTGTAGATCATCCCCAAAAGTTGATTTACTTTTCCCTTTTGCCCCATCAAATTTAACACTATAAATATCCTTCTTGGTTTTCTTAACTGATAAAATCATTTCGTCTTCGTCATTCTTTTTCATTTTTTTTCTCCGCGCAGTTATTTCCTATACAGTCCATAATCAGTAATACGCAACAATGCTTTTGCATTTTCTTTAACATCAGTCTCCATAGGAGACCCAACATCTCCAATGTAAGGTGCTGGTTTCCCCTCTTCGTCTTTCCAATACCATAGGCTTGTCGTATCCTTGAATTCGGCTGATTTTAGACTTGAACAACCATTAAAAGCACAGGCTTCAATAGCATTTATCTCCGTATCAAATTTTAAGGTTGTCAGACTAGTACAACCTTGGAACGCTTTTTTGCCAATTTTTTTTAATGATACAGGAAAAGTCAAAGAAAATTCGAGCGCCGTACAATTTTCAAAAGCGCTTTCGCCAATTGATTCGATATCATTTGCCTTTGACCAATATATATATGAAAGTTTGGAACATCCTTTACAAAATCCACTTGGAATATATTTAAGACCATAGGGAATGTTAATACGCCAAAGGCTTGCGCAGTTTTCAAAAGCACACCAACCAATTTTTGTAACATTGTCAAAACTCGGCAAAGAATCGTATTTAAGAGCTGTACAACCAGAAAAGGCATAGTTACCAATACTCGTAAGACCACTAGGAATTATTATAGTTTTAAAATTCGCGCAACCAGAAAAAGTTCCATTTGGAATTTCTGTAATGCCATTTGGAAATGTAACAGATTTTAGGTTTGCGCAATCAGAAAAAATATAGTCGCCAAGACTTGTAATGCTATCAGGAATTGTCATAGTTTCAAGACTTGAGCACCCCGAAAAGGCATGTGAAGGAATCTCCGTAATGCCGCTAGGGAATGTTACAGATTTAAGATTTGAACAACCAGAGAAAATATACTCGCCTATACTTTCAATGCTATTAGGAATTACAAAATCTGTGAGACCAGAGGCATTCTCAAAAGCATGGTTTCCGATTGATGTTATGTTGCTTGAAAACTGTATATTCAATGGCGCTTCAGAATTCTTAAACAGGCCGTCGCCAATTTTCGTTACACCCTCAGAAAAAGATACATTTTTCGTCACATTTCCACTGAACAAACCGGACAAACTGACACCTTTCTCCGCGATTTTTCCTATTTTTATATTGACTGCATTTGTATGATAAAATGCTTCACCTTCTATTACTTCCACACTGTCTGGAATATTTATGTTGTCAAGACTTAAGCAATAATTAAAAGCGTAATGACCTATTTTTGTTGTGGTTTCAGGAATAACCACTTCCGTAATTTCTTTACAGTTATAGAAGGCATATCGTGGGATAATCGCATTGCTTGTCAGCACAACCTTTTTCAGAGAAGCTGGAATGTAAAAAGTGGGTTCCTCTTCATACCAGACATGTCCGCCGGTAGGGGAGTATACTTCATATTTTTGCTTCGTCGCCGTTCCGCCATCATATGAATTTTTTCCAAAAATATAGCCAAATAGCCATTCCTCACATGACTTAACTTCATCAGCTGCATACTTGCCAACAAATGGAAGCGTAATTTTCTCAAGAGATGAGCAGCCGCTGAAGGCACCCTCCCCTATAGATTTTACACTGTCAGGAACAGTTACATTCTTTAATCCAACGCATCCCTTAAAAGCGTTAGCGCCAATAGAGAATTCCCCAGAAGGCAAAATAACTTGTTTTAAATTTACGCATTCATAAAATGAACAATAATTATTTAACGATGACGCCTCTTCCAAACCAGAGAGGCCTTGAACCTCTGACAAATCCAAAGTAACAAGAATATCAGGCTTTGACGAATGCAGTTCTTTAAGAGCCGCATTAATTTTGCGAATCACATCCGCTGAAAAAATTCCAGTAGCTTTTACAGTACCGCTTTTTGTCATATTTTTTATTTTCGCAACTATATTATTACTATCACCGGTTGCGGAAACATTATATTTTGCATAAAGATTAATGTCAGAATGACGTTCTCCTGCCTTCCAACCTGTTATAGTTTGCATCGCGCATTCCGCATCTTCAAACCACCATTCTATAAATGAAATATCTTCTTCAGAAGGCTCCACAAGACTTACATCATCTTCCACAGTGTAAGTTGACTTAATTAGTTTATGAACAAAATTGTATGTAATTGTATATTTTTTCGCCGTCCACTTTGCGTAAAGCGTTACATTTTCATCGCCATTTCCTATCGCTGTAATTTTGCTTTCTGCCGAACAAGTTGAATCTGTATGCCAACCGCTGAATGTGTAATAATCCCGCGCAACACTTTGCGGCAACGCTATCGCCGCGCTTCTTCGTGTAAACGTTTCCGGCGCGACAGTGCCAGGGGCAAAAGAGCCGCCGTTCAATTCGTAGGTGATTGTGTAAAGCTCGTCAAAACTTTCTATCGTCCGACTGGCGGAAGAGTCAAAGCCGCTTGCGATTTGAACAAGTTCGCTCCAAGAGGCGATTTCCGTATCGACCCCATTGACGCTTGCGTAAAACTTTATCTTAGCCCTGTATGTTCCCGCCGTGATTTGTGAGCCGCTAAAGGTAACCGCGTTGTTTGAAATCGCAAGATTTTTTGGCTCATAACCGCTTACGATTGTCTTGTCCATATTTTCCAGCGAGGCGACTACGCGGGAAACATTTTGAGCGTTTGCCGCTCCGTCAAAAGAAAGCGCAAGGCTAAAGGAACCAGGGCCGCCGCCAATATCGTCAAGCGCAAGGCTGAATAAAAGCGAGTTTTGCCCGCTAACGATTTCTTTTTGCAAAGTTCCGCTAAAAGAACTTCCGCCGCTTGCAGCGCTAAGATTGAACGTCCATGTTCCAAGTTCAAGCGGAATGGACGCGCTTTGCATTGCGGCGGCACTTGCCCAAGAGCCAAGCGTTCTTTGAGCCCCCCCTTGTTTTGTTCCTTTTAGAACAAGACTTTCAAAAACCGCGCTTTGAACATCGGGCAAAAGAGTCTTTGATACAGAAGCATCGTCCAAACTCAGCGTTAAATATGCGGCATTTGCATCAAAAGTCGGCGCTACAAACGGCACCGCAATCGCACCGCTATCCTGAAAGTTTGAACAAGAAAAAAGTCCAAGCGCAAAAAACGCAGTCGTTACAGTTGTAATAACCTTTGTCATCCTAGTCATATTGCATCTCCTTAGTTAACCTTGATTTGGGCGGTATACGAGAACCATTTGCCGCCTTTCTTTGCTTCCAGCGTCAGCGTGTATGTTCCTTTTAACAAACTTGACGTGTCGATTGAGCAAGTCCGCGCGGAGCCTTTTGCCGCGCCGTCCAGCGTCCAACTGTATGAATCGCATTCTTCAGCTGTGAACGTAACAATGTTGCCGCTTTGCGATTTAGTCACGTTTATGTCCGAAAGCGGGTCAACCGAAATATCTATGCCGCGAACTTCGTTCAAAAGCCACACGGCGGTGTAGGTCGCGTCTTCCTCGTAAACAGAAGGCAGCGCGCCGCCGTGTGTATTCCAGCCCATAAAGGTATAGTTTGCTCTTTGCGGATTGGAGAGAGTTGGAACGAAAGCGCTGTTTTTTCCAGTTTTCTCAAGTGTTCCAGTTTGACCATCCAAAGTGCCGCCCGCAAGATCTAGAGTTAGAGTCACGGTTTTGCGCTTGTAGTAGATTTTCATCTCTGTGCTGCCATTTCCATTGATATATTGGCGACTGACAGGTTCTGCCGTAAAACCTGGATAATCTTTTGAAGTCGGCGTAACATAAGACGCTGTTGCCCCCGTTAAATTTTCAGTTTCATAGAGAGTGTAGTTTGAATCGTTAGGATTTTCCTGATAGTGCAAAACCTTATACGGCGTGTCATTTCTAGGCACCCATTTTGCCCAATACTTTCCATTATTCGTTGTTCCAACAGGTACCTCTGTATAAGCAGTGCCTGTATATCGATTGTTGTCATACCAACCGTCAAAATCATAACCATCTCTATAAATATTTTCAGCTGTCGGCAAAATAATATTTTCAGATTCTATGAAAAGTTCTTGGGCTTTGTAGCCAGTTGTCCATTTGCCAGAATTCAATTCATATGTTATAACATAAACTCGTTTCCATTCTTCTTGTTCCAAAACATAAAGAGCTCCTCCATACTGAGTAGGTTTAGAATCCATATTTACATTTTTCAAATCTTCATATGTAGAATTATAGTAAATTTCTTTTATATTGAGACAATTCCTAAATGCTGCTGAAAGAATTCTTACAAGATTCTTTGAAAGATAAACTGTTTCAAGTTCGGCACAATTTTCAAAAGCACTATAAGGTATTCGTGTAACTTGATCCGGCAGTTTTATAACTTTTAATTTTGTACCAATAAACCCATAGTCCGAACTGTTAAATGAATCAGGGAGCGTTATGCCGGTAAAATTCTCGCATCTATTAAAGAAGCTACCTGTCAACTCAAACAGAGTTGTCGCGGCGCTAAAGTCAAAATAGAAATCTGTTGTAATATTGGCCTTCAGAGCGGCGTTTACAGATCCATTCTGCCAACGATTTATGCTTGTATCAGTGACAAGCAAATAAAATTCTTCTCCTTCCAACGTAAGCGCCGCAATGTCATTCGCCACCGATTGCATTGTAGTCACCCGCACAGTAGCTCCGCTTGGTGTCCACGGCGTGGCATGCGTCCATTTAGCATGAAGGGTTATTGAATTATCATCCCCGGCAACACCATCAACAGGAAGTTCTGTAACTTGATTAGAATATGTTCCTCCGCTATAATCCGCAAACCAGCCCGCAAAAACAAAATTGCTGTCTGTATAAATCGGAGAGGCCAACGCGCCTCCGGTTGATGCAGACACGCTTGTAGCAGTATTCGGATTTGTCACGCCGCTATCAAAAAGCAAATCGTAATTTACCGTGTAAATTTTTTCCGTCCACTTTGCGTACAAGGTCAGTGTGGCTCCAGCCTCGGCGCTGTCTTTGTCAATCTGCGTTACGGCAGTTCCGTTGAACTCGCTGTCCAAATACAAGCCTGCAAAATCGTAAAAGCGCTTTGTGTAAGCGGGCAAAGAAAGCGTCGCGTCTTCCGTGCTGAATCCCGTAACCGCAAGCGAACCTTCCGCCAATGTCGCGCCGTCTATTCCTTCAATCACGACCGTGTAAAGCGTTCCAGCCCAGTGGCCGTACAAAACAACGTCGCCGCTAAGCCCCGCAAAGCTGGTGACCGCTTGCGTTTGCGCTTGGTCGGAATACCAGCCCTTGAATTGGAAGCTGTCTTTTTGCGGAATCGTCAATTCGCTTTGGGCGGTATATTTTCCGCTCGTCCGCGATTCGCTTGTCATATCGTCGGAGCCGTTCGTTATGACGTATGTGACGTTCCATTCCGCTGGAGGCGTTGGTGTTGGGGTTGTGGGAGTTGTTTGCGTTCCGCCGCCGGAATCCGGCTGGCTTTCGCCGCCGCTTGGCGTTGTTGGATTGTCCGTTGGCGTAGTTACTGTAGGAGCGTCGCCTCCTCCGCCAGCAGAGTTAGAGCAAGAAAAAATGCACACCGCAAAGAAAAAAGCCGCAAACAAAAGGAAAAGTTTTTTCATAAAATTCTGTCTCCCGCGTTAAAACTCCGTCATTTTGACGGAAAATATCCATAATTATAGCGCTAAATTCCGCTTTTATCAATAAATTTATAGCAAAACAACGGTTTTTACGGCATTTTGACTGTTTAGAATAATAAAAAAGCGCCGCATAATGGTTCCATGACGCTTGAAGAATTAAATTTAGTTTACACTTCAAACATAAAGGAAAAAAGAAAGGAGCGCGGATTAAAACAGCGCGAGCTTGCGGAAAAAGCCGGCCTTAGCGAAAAGTTTTTGAGCGACATAGAAAGCGGACGCCGTTGGGGAAAATACGACACTCTCTTGGCCTTGTCCAACGCCCTCGAAGTCGAACCCTTCGAACTACTCTTGCCTTTGGGAAAATCCGTCAACTACAACAGCCTTCAAACCCGTTCCCTCATGAAGCAAGTGCGGGCAAATGTCTCTGACCTACTGGACACCCTTGAGCGCTTTTTGGGCGAAAAATAAAAAAGCGGCCACTAGCAAAAGCGCTTTTTTTCCGTTAGAATAGCTCCATGAACATAATATCCACGCCGCATAAACTTTCGGGCGCCATCACGGTGCCGGGCTCAAAGAGCCACACAATTCGCGCCCTTATTCTTTCCGCGCTGGCGGAAGGCAAGTCAAAGATTTCAAATCCGCTTCAAAGCGCGGACTGCCTCAGCGCGGCGGGCGCGATTCCGCTTTTGGGAGCGGGCGTGGATTTTGGCGACGGCTCGGTTTGGACTGTGAGCGGCGCGGGAAAGGACATCCACCTTCCGACCGACGTGGTGAACGTTGGAAACTCCGGCTCCCTCCTCTACTTTTTGTCGCCGATTTGTTCCACCTTTGAAGGAACGTCCGTATTTACCGGAGACGCAAGCATCCGAAAAAGGCCCGTCCATCACGTGGCCGACGTGATAAAGCAAATGGGAGCCGACGCTTGGCTCGCCGTTCCCGGAACCACGACCTGCCCGCTAATCGTCCGCGGAAAAGCCGACGGAAAAAACGTCGTCCGCACCGAAGGCTCGATTTCAAGCCAATACATAACCGGAATGATGCTGGCCGCGCTGCGCTTGCCGGGCGGCTTAAAAATCGAATTGTCCGACCCAAAAGAAACGCCCTACCTCACGATGACAAAATTGTGGCTTGAAGAATTTGGCGCTCGCGTCCAAATGTCGGACGACTTTAAAACAATTTCCGTAACGCCGCCCGCCCAGCTTAAGGCCAAGGACTTTGCAATTCCCAGCGATTGGGAAGGCGTGGCCTTTCCGCTAATCGCCGCGCTCTTGACGGACAGCAAAATAACGATTCAAAACGTTGACTTTTCGGGAAGCCAGGGCGACGACAAAATCGTCGGCGTCTTGCGCTCGGTCGGCGCCGACATCGTTTGCGACAAGGCGGCGGCCACTCTTACCGTTACCGGCGGAAAGCCCCTAAGCGCGCTCAATCTTCCCGGCCAAACATTGCGCGTTCCGATTTCGGGCTTTCCTGACGCGATTTGCGCGCTTGCCGTGGCCGCCTGCTTTATCGAAGGAAAGACGGTTATCGAAGACGCCGCCGTTTGCCGCCGCAAGGAAACCGACCGCATCTCAACGCTTAAAGCGGAAATGGAAAAAACCGGCGCCAAAGTTGAGGAAGGCCCGGACTGGCTTGCGATTTACGGCGGCCAAAAATTGCATGGCGCGCAAATTCAAAGCCACGACGACCACCGAATCGCGATGGCGGCGGCCTGCCTTGGACTTGCGCTTCCTGCCGGTGAAAAGATTGAAATTGTCGGAGCGGAATGCGCGAGCGTATCGTTCCCGCGCTTTTACGAATTGATGAACGGCTTGGGCTGCGGCTTTACGGAAGCCTAAGACTGCTCGCCGTCTCTAAAATTTTCAAGCATTTTGTGAAGGTTTTTCATAAGCGCGTCGCCGTCAACTTGATCAAGCTTGGCTTCGCATATCAACTTGTCGGGATTTTCGCGGCACTTTTTTTCTAAGCTTTTCCCTTTTGAAGTGAGGCTGATGATTACGCTGCGCTCGTCGCTGGGGCTTCGCTCGCGGACCACCAAAGATTTTTCCGCCATCTTTTTTAAAAGCGGAGTCAACGTTCCTGAATCCAAGAAAATTTTCTGGCCCAATTCTTTTACGGGAACCTTGTCCTTTTCCCAAAGGGCCATCAAAACGACATACTCTGTGTAAGTCAAGTCCAAGGGATCAAGAATCGGCTTGTAGGCTTTTATGATTTCGCGCGAGCAAGCGTACAAGGCAAAGCAAAGCTGCTTGTCAAGGCGCAAAAGCTCCGGGTCGTTCTTATTTACTTGCATTTTTTTAGCATAGCATAAAATTAAAAATAATGCAAGTAAATTGTGTTCAATTTAATCTTGGCCGCGCCTCTATTCTTGGCTGCCCAAGAAATTGTCGGCCAGTTTGTTCAAGGCGACAACCAAGTCGTCCTCTTCCAAGAAGCCGGCCAAGGCCTTCATGTCGGTGACAACGATGCGCGCAAGCTCGTCCTGGGAATAGTCGGCCGACACGTCTTCCTCTTTAACGTAGTCAGACAGCGCGCCGCTCTTTCTCAATGCGTGCGAAGTCTTTAAGAGGCCGGGCCTACCTTCCAGCTTTGAAATCAAGTAGTCCAAAGTGACTCGCGTGCGGCTTTGCAAGAATTCCTTCCTTTCGCTTTCGGGAAGGGATTCGCTAAGGGAGCGCAAGGTTTTGAAAAGCTTTATCTCGGCCGAATAATCGCGGTCGGAGCCGTCCTTTTTAAGGATGTTCTCAATCGCGGGAATCATTTGGGTGGCCTTTTGCACGGCGCTGTCAAAGGTCGGCGGCTCCGGCTCAGGCTCTTCCTCGACAACAGGCTCGGAAGCTGGCGCGTCCACAAAAGACTCATCATCGTCAGAAAACTTGTCCGCCGCGTCTTCGCCGGCATCTTCTTCCGCTTCCTCTTCGCCGGGAACAGTCGTTCCAAGAATATCGTCAAACAAATCGTCAAGGCCGTCGTCTTCCGCGGACTCCTGAGGCTCTTCCGATTCTTGCGGATCTTTTGGAACATCTTCCGCCTCTTTTTCGGCTTCTTTTTCGGCCTTGTATTCCTCAAGCGCTTCGGCGGCTTTCTTCGCAGCTTCTTCGGCCATCAGCGCCATCTTTTCGTTCAACTCGTCTTGGCTTTGCTCTATAGCCTGCGCGTTGTCGGCGGCCTTTTGCGCGGCGTACCAAGCTTTTTCGGCGGAGTCGCTGGCCTTTTTGGCGTTGTCTTCGATTTGCGCCATTTTGTTCATCAAGTCGCGGTTTGCGTTTTCCAATTCGCGCAGGCGTTCGTCGGCGCGCGGATCAGGCGCGTAGTTTTGCGGAGGGTAGTCGCGCGGCGGTTCGTAGCGCTGGGGCTGAGGCTGCGGTTCATACGGAGGCTCGTATGCGGGCTCAGAATTATAGGCCGGCTCCTCTTTTTCGGTTGGAGCGGAAGCCTCTCCAGAAGCCATGTCCTCAGGAAGCGCCGAGTCAAAGTCAAAGGGCTTTTCCTCTTCTTCCTCAGGCTTATCCTTTAATGTCGACTCGTCGCCCAAAAGGTCCATGTCGTTGGCTTTTTCGTCTTCCGCTTCCTCTTTGTCTGTCGTGTCGGCGATGTCGCCAAAATCGATTTCCGGCTCGTCGTCCAAAAGCGGAGACTTTCCAAAAGCGTCAAAGTCAAAGTCGTCGGTAGTCAACTCGTTTTCCTCTTCCGCGCTTTCTTCGACGATATTCTCTTCCTGGCCCATGTCAATTTGAACGCTGTCGGTTTCGTCAAAGCCCGCGTTCAAGTCCTCGTCCAAGCCAAGGTCAACGTCAGTCTGAACGTTTTCTTTTCCGATGGAAGCCGCGATTCTTGACGACGCGGTTTTTGCCATCTTGTTTTCGCTTCCCAACTCCAAGGCGCGGTTGTAAGCCGCCAACGCTTCGTTGGGGTTTCCCATATCCTCTTCGATTTTTCCAAGAGCGACATAAGTTGTCGCGTTGCTGGGAGCGGTTTGCCTGATGTATTCCTTTAGAACGTTTTGCGCTTTTTCCAACTTTCCTTTTTGCCTGTAGCGCTTGGAAGCGTTCTTAAGGTGAGCCTTGTACGCCGGGTCGAAGCTTTCGATTTTTTTGTAGCAATCGTCGGCGCGAGTCTCTTCGTCGGAACAAATATAGTACTGGCCGGCCAGGTCAAGGGTTTCCAAATCGTCTTGGTTCTTGTCCATCAAAACCTTTAGGTCTTTGTTGGCCGCAGCCATTTTTTTTGCGCTAAGGTTTATTGAAACAGAATCCTTGGTGACCCTGTCGTCGTCGTCGGCAATTGACTTGGCCTTTTGAATCGCCTCAACCGCGTCAGCATTTTTTCCCTGCGCTTCGTAAGCCTTGGCCAAGCCCAGCAAGGCCTTTACTCTTTTTGGATCGGACTTAAGCGAAAGCTTGTACCTTTCTTCAGCTCCCTCATAAAAATCCTCAGCCATGTAAATGTCGCCCATCAATGACTGGAGGCGCGCGCTGTCGCCGTTTACCTTAATCGCTTGTTCGGTTACGTTCTCGGCTTCCTTGATTCTTCCCTTCTTAAAAAGAAGGCGCGCGTACTCAACGTAGGCTTCCTTCCAGCCCGGCTTGTAACGCAAGGCGGCCTCGTACTCGCGGATCGAGCCGTCAATGTTGCCCGAAGACTCGTAAGTGTGCGCCAAGTTAAAGTGCAAGATTGGATGGTTGGGGTCAACCTTAAGTCCCATTTGGTAGGCTTGGATCGCCGCGTCGTAATCCTTTTTCTTTTCGTAAATCGAACCCATGTGGTTGTAAGCCAAAACGTCGTTGGGGTTCAGCGTTACGACCGTTTCAAAACAATCGATCGCGTCCTTGAAATTTTCCTGGAACTTGTAAGTGAAGCCAAGGTTGTAGTAAACCTGGACTTCCTTGGCGCCGGCTTTTAGAGCCTTGTTCAAAACCTCGATGGACTTGTCGTACATCTTTATGCGGCGGTAGATTCCGCCCAAAGTCAAAAGAAAGTCGGGATTATTTGGCTCAAGCGTCAAAAGCGTTTCGTAAATGTCTTGCGCCTTCTTGTCTTCGCCGCTCTTTATGTAAACGTTTCCCAAGCGCTTTAAAAGCTCCAAGTCGCTGGGACTGTCTTTTAGCAAGGTGGAATAAAGGCGGGCTGCAAGCGCGTAGTCTCGCGACATTACCGCAGAATCGGCCCTGCTTAAAATCAAGTTACTTTCAGACATTTTTAACTATCTCCTTCCAGGACGAGCGTCAGCCTCATTTGAAAGGTTTCCGCTAATTTGCTCTTCTTCTTTAGAATAAGTCGAAACGGCAAAATAGTAAATAGCCCCGTTCCTTAATCCGGTCAATCTAAAGGCCGTGATGTTGTCAACCTTAATCGGCGACGGCCCTTGGTCTGCGTCGGTTCCCAAATACTCGCCGGGCCTGTTTCCGTAAAAAATATAATAGCCGCCGGCGTTTTCGTCAACTGAATACGACCAAGACAAGTCCACCATTCCGTCGCCGGGAACAGCCTTTACCCTAAACGGCGCTGTGGGCGGAGGCACTTGCGTGTAATTGATTTTAATTTCCGTAACCGACGGCGTGTGGCGGCCCGCTCCGTCAGGGAACAAGTCGGCGGCGATTTGGAAGTAGCGGCCGCGAACGCCCTTGATTTGCTGGCCGTTCTTTACGCGGATCCATTTTGGCGCCAGCTTGGGATCGTTCCAATTGTAAAAGTTGTCGCCGGCGCGGACGTAGTAGCGGATTTCCGTTTGCGGAGGCTGGTTGTCGGTAATCGCAAGGCTGTTAATGACGGAGCCGGGAGTGACCATAATCGGCATGCTTTCAAAGCGGCCGCCGTCAATCTTGTACTTGTCGTAATTTAAATTTTGCGGCTGGGACGAGTCGGTGACCTTTGACAAAATTCTAAAGTCGTCAACGCAGCCTGTGTAGGCCGGAGCGATGCTTATCGGAGCGACCTCGCCCAAGACCGGCTGGTAGATCGTATTTCCTTCGCGGCCGCCTTCAGTGATGTACTTTAAGGCTTCGACGCGGGAATCGATTTTGCATTCAAGCAAGCCGCTCTCTTCGTCGTAGGAAATTTCGTGGTGGCTCCACTTGTTGGGAATCAAGGCCGAGTAGCTTAAAAGCGTGACCTCGCCGTTGTTGTCCGTCATTCCGTCAAAGACGTTGGTAAAGTTCCACTGCATTCTGTTGTTGAAAAAGCAGGCTTCGATTCTTTGGAACAAAACGTAGTTGTTGACGATTCTTGACGAGTGCCATTCAAAAACCTTTTCGCCGTTTTCGGCGATGGCGGGGCAAAGCCAAAACTCAATTGTCCAAGAGCCCGTTCCTCCCGAGCGGCCAAAAATCGTTTCGGCGTTTCCGCGCAAGACCAAGCCCTTTCCGTTTCCGCGGCTAAGGGCCGAATAATGGCCCATAACAGATTTTGGCGAGCGCAAGAGCGAGTTGCTTTGCGCGGCGTAATGGCCGCTCTTGTCGTCAAAAGTTTCAAAGTCCAAAAGCAAGTCGGTTTCGCCGGTAATCGAGCGCGCGTTTGTCGAAAGTTCCAGCGACTCGTAGCCAAAGCGGCCCGTTCCAAAAGTCACGCCTTCCTTGCTAGAAAGCTCTGGCCAGCCGGTTTTTCCGCCCAACACAATCGCTTTGCTTTCCGCAAAACAATTCCACCCCAAGATTAGCCAAAAGGCTAGACAAAAGCAGAGAAAAATGATTATCTTTTTATCAGCGTTCATCGCTTGTCCCCAACTATGAATTCAACAAATTCGGACCGAGAAAAATTACACCAAACCGCGCTAAAGGCTCCCTCTTCCAGCGGAGTTTACTTGTGGAGAAATCCGCAGGGAACCGTCATTTACGTCGGCAAGGCAAAAAATCTCAAGAACCGCCTTAGCTCATATTTTTCCGGAAGCAAGGACATAAAAACAAGGCTTTTAATCTCCCGCGCCCAGTCAATTGAGTATATCACAACAGCGAACGAATACGAAGCGTTCCTGCTGGAAAACAATTTAATAAAAAAATACTCGCCGCGCTACAACATAAACCTAAAGGACGGAAAGTCCTACCCTGTCTTGCGCGTGACCAACGAAAATTTTCCGCGCGTCTTCAAGACCCGGCAAATGATTCAGGACGGCTCGCTTTACTTTGGACCGTTTCCTGACGTCACCGCGCTGGACACGTTCATCGACACCTTGTACAAGCTGTATCCGCTTCGCCACTGCAAGCAGTTTAAGGAGCGCGACTATCCTTGCCTTTACTACCACATCGGCCGCTGCAAGGCGCCCTGCTGCAAAAAAATCGACAAAGACTCCTACAATGCTTATATCGGAGAAATTTCAGAGCTGCTTGAGGGAAAAGGAAAGGAAACCGAAGAAAAGCTTTCCAAGGAAATGAAGGAGGCCGCGGCCGCCCTCAACTTTGAAAAAGCCGCCAGAATCCGCGACGGCCTCAAGGCCTTGATGATAATGCAAAACCAAAACATTGTCGAAGACTTTTCGGCCGAAGACCGGGACTACATCGCATTTTGGCGCGAAGGAGAACTGGCCAGCTTCACCGTTCTTAAAATCCGCGAAGGAAAAGTCCAAGGCCGCGACAATTACCGCGTCACAAGCCTTAACGAAGACGAAGAGCTTATGCCGGAATTCATCAACGCCTATTACACCGAAGACTCTGACCTTCCGCCGGCGATTTACGTTCCGACGCAAGAGGGCCTTGATTTTATGGAACGCTGGCTAAAGGAAAATTTCAAAAGCCCGACAAAAATAGTTTTGGTGGCGGAGCCGATGGAAAATTTCAAGCGCCACAAGGCCGCCTTGGACATGGCTCAGCAAAACGCCCACGAAGACATCATCCGCCGCCTGCGCGAGCGCGGAGACGTTCCAGCCTTGCAGGAACTAAAGGAGCAGCTTGGCCTTAAAAACCTTCCCGTTAGAATAGAAGGCTTTGACATCGCGCACATCGGCGGAAAATTCCCAGTCGCGTCGCTAATCAGCTTTTACAACGGAAACCCCGACAAAAAAAATTACCGCTACTTTAGGCTAAAAACGACAAACGGAATCATCGACGACTTTGCCTCAATGCGCGAGGCCGCGACGCGCCGCTATACAAGGCTTTTAAATGAAGGAACGGAACTGCCTGACCTTATATTGATAGACGGCGGCATAGGGCAAGTCAACGCGGTCGAAGGCGTATTGCGGGCGCTGGACTTGGACATACCGGTGGCGGGCTTGGCCAAGCGCGACGAAGAAATCTACAAGCCAGGCGACTCAACGCCGATAACGCTTCCAAAGCGCAGCGACGCGCTTCGCCTTTTGCAGCGAGTGCGCGACGAAACCCACCGCTTTGCCACCAGCCGAAACCAGCGCCTTAGGACAAAGGAAAACGTCGTGTCAGCGTTTTCGCAATTGCCAGGAATCGGTCCCAAGCGCGAGCGGATTTTGACCCAAAAGTTTATGACGATAGAAAAGCTTGCCGCCGCCCAAGAGGCAGACGTCGCGCAAGCGCTTGGAATAAAGGCTCCTGCCGCCGCGGAAATTTTGATGCAAGCGCGCCGCCTAAGCAAAGAGCGCAAGCAAAAGAAAGAAGCGCAAATGCAGTCGCTTAAAGAGGCCGGAACCACAAAGGAAATCGCGGCGCATAACGAATGGATCGCGAGCCTGGCCGACTTAGCGCAAGAATAGCTCCAACAGCGCGACCAAAAGCGGAATCGTGACGACGCAGGCGGCGCTAGAGACGGCCACCAAAAGGCTTGCGTAATCCGCGTCCTTTTTGAATACGACCGCAAAACTTGAAACGCTCATGCCGACCGGGCAAGCGGCCGCGATAAAGAGCACGCTCATAATCAATTGAATTTGGCTTACCGAACTAAAGGCTTGCATGGCAAAAAGCGTCGCGCCAAGCAAAATCAAGGGGCAAACGACAAGGCGCAAAAAAACGTCGCGCGCCAAAGGCTTTGCGAACGTCTTTACGGGCGCGGCGCGTTCTTGACCTTGCCCGGATTTTTCTTTAGCGCCGCCAAAGCCGCTGAACAAAAGGCCAAGCAAAATCATGCTGGCCGCGCCGTTGCAAGCGCCGATCATTTTCAAAGGCTCGATGATTACGTAAGGCATTTTAAACGGCAGGCAAAAAACAGCCAGGCCGGCCCCGCAAGCCAAAACGTTTGGGTTTGCCAGAACCTTCAGCGGCCGCATCGTTCCGGTCATAAGCCATTCGCCCCAAACCCAAAGCAAGACGTTAAAGACTAAAATGTAGCCCATAAGGAAAAAGACGCCCTCGCTTCCAAAGACGCCGTTTATAAGCGGAATTCCGATAAAGCCGGAGTTGGTGAAAACAATCGCGATTTTGCTAAGGGAGTCGCGGCCGGATTTTTGGCCTTGCAAGCAATCTTCGACTCGGCCGGATTTTTGGCCTTGCAAAGAACCTTGGCCTTGCGAAGATTTTTTCCGCGCGAACAAAAGCGTGGCCAAAACTATCATCGCAAGATGAAAGGCAAAGCTCACCCCAATCGCAAGGCCCAGCGACCTTAGCTTTTGGCCGCTATATTCCACGTCAAAAGTTGAGACAATCATGCAGGGATTTATTACGTACAAAAGCAAGCGGCTCAAATACTGCGACGCTTCCTTTCCAAAAGCATTCTTGCGCGAAAAGGAAAAGCTTACAATCACGATAATCGCCATAACCGCAAGCTGGCGGGCAACTGTCAAATACATGGCCTTATACTAGCCGTTTGCCGCGGAAAAATCAAGAATTTTCAAGCCAAGTCCGATTCCCCCCTTGAAATTTTCCTGTTTTTAGCCGATAATCAAGGCAATTATAAAGTTGATTTTGGAGAAACGTATGAAAAAACTTTTGCTTTCAGCCCTAGTTTTTGCCGCGGGATTTTTCGCGTTCGCTTTTGACGATTCCCCTTTCATGAAGCCAAACGGAGCGCCAAAAAGCTACACGCAGACTGAATTCACCATCACCACAAAGTTCGGCGACTATTTTAGAACCCCGGCCGTAAAATACAAGCACAGCTTCAACGACGCGGGCTTGGAAATCGAGTCCGCCGAATATTCAATCGCTGGCCAGCTGGCCAGCAAAATCGTTTACGAATACGGCCCAGGCCAGCAAATCGCTTCGCAAAGCTGCTACGACGGAGAGGGAAACCTCTTTTGGAAAGTCAGCGCGGTTTTTGACAAGAACGGAAAAAAAAGCGAAGAAAACGAGTACGACGCTAAAGGCGCCTTGCTTGGAAAGACAATTTACAAATACGAGGGAACGGACACAGTTGACGAAACTTACTACAATTCCCGCGGCGACTTGATTTGGAAAAACACCTACAAGTACAACAGCGAGCAAAAGTTAATCGAAAACTGCTCTTATTTTTCAAACGGAACGCTGGACATAAAGAAAATTTTCGTTTACGCCCCAGACGGAAAGCTTACGGAAATCAATTCATACAATCAATTGAACGAACAGATTGCCCGCGAGATAAACAACTACAACGCGGAAGGCCTTCTTACCGAATACGCCGTTTTTGGACCGGACGGAAAGCGCCGCTCTAGAGTCTTCTACAAGTACGACGACAAAAAGAACGTAATCAAGCAAACCACTTACAACATCGCCCAAAAGTTTGGCAACACCGTAAACGAAATGGTCGGCCAGTCAGACTTTGAGTACGATTATCCTAATCAGTAAGATACTTTGAAAAACGCGGCTTGGAGTTAACGAATTCCTTGGCCGCGATTTTGTAATCCACCCAAGTCGAAGTGAACAAAACCTTAATGCCCGGAATATGATACAAGTCCGTCGGCGAAACTTTGTCGTAGGCAATGTTCCTTGCCTTAAAGAAGTCGTCGATTTTCTTTACGCACGACTGCAAGACATAAGCCAAATAAGTGGAGCAGACAAAATGCTTTTGCTTTTTTGTGGAACTGATGTAGCCCTTCTTTAAATCGCGGCCTCCCAACTTGGATTTTTCGCGCGGCAATTTCTTGCGCTTAAAGCCGTCGATTCCAACAACAAGATTTTTCGTTGCCCAATACTTTACCTTTTGCTCGGCAAAGTCTTTTTCCAGCATTTTTTTCGCGGCTTTGTATTCTTCGGGCGTGACTTTTATCGCCAGCGTTGTCTGCGTTGACTTGTAGGGATTGCAAAGCTTCATGTACAAGTTTTCTTCGGGAAACAGGCAGCTTTCCTTTTTCAAGTCCTTTCGTGAATACAAGGTCAAGCCGTAAAAGTCGTCCTCAAGTCCAAAGCCGATTGAAGAATGGCTCGCAAGCTCCGGATTTGGGTCGGCCATGATTATAAGGTTTTTCAGCATATTCACGCTCGAAGCCTTGTTGTCGTACTCAGGATAATACATGCGCATAAAAATGTACTCGCCGTCCATATCCTTGTCCGCGGCCTTTTGCCCTTGGCTTTGAGCGGACGGATCCGAAAAATCAACGTCGTAAATCTTAAAGAAATCGTCGCTTGCGTTGATTTCCAAACCGTCGCTCATTATTTGCGTCCGCTCGTCCACAAATTTGGTGGAACGGCAGGAAGCGAGCAAAGCGACAGAAATTACAAGCGCGGCTTGAAGCGCGCGCGGCGCGAAACTGGCGCCGCCATTTTTATGCATAAAACTTTTCATATTCGTTAACATAGCGAAAGAAGGCCTTCGACAATCGCCTCGTGCTCCTTGGGAGCGATGCGAGCGTAAAGGCTTTCAACAGTGTCGCCCGGCATAACCGGGACTTTCTTTTGGACTAAAATTTTTCCGGTGTCGCAGCCTGAATCAACCAAGTGAACCGTGCAGCCGCTTTCCTTTTCGCCGGCGGCAAGAACGGCCTTGTGGACGTTTTCGCCCCACATGCCCACGCCGCCGAATTTTGGAAGGAGCGCCGGATGCAAGTTGATTATGCGGCCAGAATATTCCTGCACAATCGCGCCCGCCAAAACGCTAAGGTAGCCGGCCAAAACGATTATGTCGGCCTTATATTCCTTGCACGCCTCCAGCGTCGCGTCGCTAACTGCGAGCATTTTTTCTTCGCGGCTAGTGGCGGCGGCTTTTTCCTTTCCCAAAACGCTAACCGGGCTTTTTACCGCTGTCGGAATCCCGGCCGCTGCGGCGCGCTCCAAGGCGTAGGCGCTTTTTGTGTTAGAGACAACCAAAACAATTTTGTAAGGACAAGCGGCCGCCGACTTTTCGTAGTCAATCAAGGCCTGCAAATTCGTTCCTCCGCCGGACACCAAGACCGCGACGCGCTTAACTTCCGCCATCTCTTAGTCCTCAAACAAGAGAGCGTCTTTTTGGCTTTCGACGGGACCGGCGGCTTTTGCCACGCGGCCAATCTTGTAGGCCTTCATGTCCGGGATGCCGGGCTTTGAGTATTGGCTTGCGTTCTTGTTGAACATTTCGACAATCTTGTCCGCGTCCTTGTTGGCCACGGCAAGAACAAAGCCTATTCCCATGTTGAAGGTGTTGTAAACTTTCTCAACGTCGGCGCCGCGCTTTATCAGCTCGCCAAAGACCGGCGGAATGTCCCAAGAGCCGCGGTTGATGACGGAAATCAACTGCTTTTGTCCGGCCTCGGCCTTTGGATACATTCGGGGAATGTTTTCGTAAAAGCCGCCGCCTGTAACGTGCACCATTCCGTGGACGCTCTTGCGGAATTTTTTAAGAACCTGCATGACAGGCTTCACGTAAATGCGCGTCGGAGTGAGCAATACTTCGCCGATTGTTTTTCCTGTTTCCTTTCCGTTCAATATAAAAGGCTCGTTAAAGTCCTTGACCAACTGGCGGACAAGAGAAAAACCGTTTGAGTGGACGCCGGTAGAAGAAAGGCCGATAAGCGTGTCGCCTTCCTTGATATTCTTTCCGGTAATCATTTCGTTTTTGTCGCCGACGCCGACTCCAAAGCCCGCAAGGTCATACTTACCCACATCGTAAAAGCCGGGCATTTCGGCGGTCTCGCCGCCAAGCAAGGCGCAGCCGGTTTGAAGGCAGCCTTCCGCCACGCCCTTTACAAGTTCGGCGGCGACAGGGGCTTCAAGCTTTCCGCAGGCCACGTAATCCAAGAAGAACAAGGTTTGAACGCCAGAGCACAAAATGTCGTTCACGCTCATGGCGACGCAGTCGATTCCGACAGTGTCGTATTTTTTCATTTGGAAGGCGATGTCAAGCTTTGTGCCCACGCCGTCCGTTCCGCTTACCATGACAGGATTTTTTATTCCCTTGGGAACGGAGAACATTCCGTTAAAGCTTCCCAAGTCTGAAAGCAAGCCGGGAATGGCCGTTTGCTTCGCGTATTTTTTATACTCGCTTACCGCGCGGTATCCTTCCTCAACGTCAACGCCAGACTCTTTGTAATCCATATTGTTCTCCTATTCGCTAATTTTTTTTCCGTTCAACTCGCCGGGAACGCTCATCGGATATTCGCCGGTAAAGCAGCCCTTGCAGTAGCCAAAGTTTTCGGGGTTGCACGAGCGCAAGGCCTCCAGCATTCCCTCGACCGAAATAAAGGCCAAGGAATCCGCTCCGATTTCCTTGCGGATTTCGTCAACGTCGTGCGCGCTGGAAATAAGCTCGGCGCGGCTTGGCGTGTCGATTCCAAAGTAGCAGGGAAATTTTACCGGCGGACTGGAAACCCTAAAGTGCACTTCCTTGGCGCCCGCGCGGCGCAAGATTTGGATCAAGCGGCGGCTTGTCGTTCCGCGAACGATTGAGTCGTCGATTACGACAACGCTCTTTCCGTCAAGCTCCGACTTAAGCGCGTTCAGCTTTACGTAAACCATGTTCTCGCGCTCTTTTTGCGTCGGCGCGATGAAGGTGCGGCCGATGTACTTGTTCTTTACAATCGCGTTTGAATACGGAATGCCAGCCGCGCGCGCGTAGCCGATTGCCGCTCCTAAGCCGCTGTCGGGAACGCCGACAACGATGTCGGCCTTTACAGGGCTTTCCTTGGCGAGCGTCGCGCCCATTCTGTGCCGCGCCTCCTCGACAGAAATTCCGTCCATGACAGTGTCGGGACGCGCGAAGTAAACGTATTCAAAAATGCAGCTTCTCTTGGAAGTTTTTTCTCCAAACTCAAACGACAAAACTCCGTCGTCGTTTATGATTACGATTTCGCCCGGAAGAATGTCGCGGACAAAAGTTCCGTTCACAGCGTCAATCGCGCAAGACTCGCTGGACAAAATCCAGCCCTTTCCGCCGTCAAGCTTTCCAAGGCAAAGGGGCCGGATGCCGTTTGGGTCGCGCGCTCCGACCAAACCGTTTTCGGTCAAGACGCAAAGCGCGAAGGAGCCCTTAATCATTTGGATTGTGTCGGTCAACGCGCGCTCCAAGCCTTTTTTGTAGCTTTTTGCGATGAGCTTTACGATGACTTCCGTGTCGCTTGAGGAATTGAAAGTGCTTCCTGTTTCTTCAAGCATTTCGCGGAGCTGCTCGTAGTTTACAAGCTGTCCGTTGTGCGCGACGGCCACGCTTCCAAGCTTCATTTGGCTTACCATCGGCTGCGCGTTCTCCACGCCTTTTCCGCCGGCGGTGGAATAGCGCACGTGGCCTACCGCCGCGTAGCCCGAAAGATTTTTTATGTCGTCCTGGCTAAAAACGTCGCCCACAAGGCCAACGTCTTTTTTTACCTTGATTTCAGTTCCGTCGTAGACAGCGATTCCGGCGGATTCCTGTCCGCGGTGCTGCAAGGAGTAAAGGCCAAAGTAGCAAGTGGCGGCGGGATTAAGGTCTTTGGGAAGCTTTCCGTCCTCGCCCTTGTTTATGTAAACGCCGTAAACGCCGCACTCGTCATGCAGCTTGTCGTCAAAGTTCTCTTGCATTTGAATCATAGCTCAATGTCCTTGGCGGCTTTCGCGTCGTCGGCCAATTTTTTTCTAAAGGCCAAAAGCTTTTCCTTAAGCTCGGGATATTTTATTGAAAGAATTTGAACGGCCAAGTAAGCGGCGTTCTTTGCGTTTCCGATTCCGACTGTCGCCACGGGAATTTGCGGGGGCATTTGAACGATGGAAAGGAGCGCGTCCATTCCGCCCAAACCGTTGGACTTTTCCGACACGCACTCAAGCGGAACTCCGATTACAGGGAGCGTAGTCATTCCGGCCACAACGCCTGGAAGCGCCGCCGCCAACCCCGCCCCGGCTATAATCACTTCAAAGCCGTCAGCCTCAACTTGGCTCACAGTCTGTCGCAAGAGCTCGCCGGCCCTGTGCGCGGAAATAACAAAAGCCTTGTATTCAACGCCGAATTCCTTCAATACGGCGGCGGCTTTTTTCATAGATTCTGTGTCGGATTTTGACCCAAAAAAGATAGCGACTTTCATAAAAGGATACTATCAAATTTGGCCCCTTGTGTCAAAGGGGGAGCGATGGGCAAATCAAGCGATTTCACCAAAAATCAAACGCAGCGACTTTGCTCATGGTTTCCATGACATCTGCATAAGCGACTTCTTCATTTATCAAAGTCTCGGTTATGATGTCAAAATCAGCTTTGTAATAGTTTTCGGCGCTATACTTTTTTATTAGTTCGCATACATTTATGTCCGGTTTTGCTGAGGGGCACACATCCATTTTTGCGCGCAAAGCCTTAACTTCCTTGGCCAAACGCTTAAAATCATCGCCAAAGCTAATTTTTGGAAAGATTTTATGCAAATCATAAAGATGCCGCGACAGTCTCCGCGTTTTTCCTTGCAAATAATAGTCACACAAAGCATAAACTTTGTCTATGAAAGTCCGCGACAAAGACTGGGTTTTCATTTTAAATGGCTCAAAACAATACTGCTTTGCAAGTTCTGGCTGCGTTTCAAGCAAATAATCCCCAACATAACTTGAGATTCGCATTGTTTCCGTCGGAAACGAATAAGAAGCGAGAGCGATTTCAACCTTCACGCCCTCCCTAAGATTTTCCCCAGACGACTCAAACATAGTATTATAATCAAAAATGTATGAATTTAAATCGCGGTCACTCTGAATGGAATCCCAATTTTTTATAGGAACTCGCAACTCTTCCGAAACAGTTTTCATCACGTCATACTTCAATTTCTTTCTTCGTTTTTCACCCAAATGTTCCGTAAACGTTATGTCAATATCCTCGGAAAAACGATCTATCACCTTATGGCATTTTGAAAGAGAAGTTCCGCCTTTAAATACAACCTCTCCCAATCCAATTGACTTTTGCGCTAACAGTTGAAGTATCATCGTGACATAATAATCCTTTTCAATCACAACCGAACCAAACGCGCTCCACCCCTTCATGCTTTCTATTACATTTCTGAACAAATCTTTATTTTCATGCAAGTACATTGTTCACTCCCAACCGGTACAAAGTTTTATAAATTGAATCTGGGTAGAACTGCAAGCAATTGTTAAACATTTCCTTTTGCGGCTTCATTTTTTTTATGTACCCCAAAAGATTTCGTTTTACAAATTCTTCGTCATTGTCATAGTCCATATAAAATTCATAGTCGTTCAATAAATCCAAAACTTGGAGTACTTTATGGTTTTCTGTGGTTATTGGAACGCGCGGCTTCTTTAAAATGAATTTTGATTTTCCAATTTTAACCTTGCGTTTCGTTCCACCGGAATTATTGGACGCTATCTCGCGGACAAATGGAACTTGCGTTGTAAAATACATTGAATTGGCAAAAGCAAAGCCAGTATAATAACCAAAATATTCACCCTTGTCGCAAATGTATTTTTTTACGGCAACATCTGCGTCAGAAAAAGGCGGATTCCGTTTAACAAGAGCATGCAATTCTTTTTTTACCTGCGTTTCCGTCTGCAACGAGTCATGCGGAATATAATAAACTCCGGTGTCATACCTAATGGCAAGTCCCTTGTCGCACAAAACCTTTAGTGCCTGCCGAATGTTGTTTTTTGTGGAGCCAGGCATATTCAAATCCGAAACAAAGAAGGGGTCGTCTTTTTTATAATTCTTTAGAATGTAATCATAAAGTTTCATTCACCCGCCTCCAAACACTAATATAATTATTACTAACAAATATTTTTTATTAGTTATAAATATATTAATATATGAATGACGGAGTGTCAAGCAAAAACCCTAAGAGCTTTTGAGAAGCTTTATACTAATAAGGTCATTAGAATTTAATCTCTTACCCAAGAATGGCCGGCACCGTTTTTCTTACGCGGGCATTTGCCAGGAGCGGGCCTGCCTGCGCTTTTTGCTCGTTGCTGTCTTTGTCCACAAGCGGAACACACCCATTTTACGAGAGGATTTTTGTTAGCAACCAAGATTTGATAATCTGCATCAAATTCATGTTCACACAAATCATCGTCACAACAAAACTCTTCCGAACAGATGTCAAAAACATGCTCGTTCATGTTGCCTTCAGTTCCTGCAACAGAGTTGTCAGTTGCAAAAACACCAAACGCGATTGCCGCAAGAATAACCGCGACAGACCTCTTGCTTTTGTTGTTGCTTTGAATCTTTTTCATTTTATTTATCTCCTTCTTCAAATTCAGCAGCATCGCTTTCATCAATCTCAATTTTTTCGTCTTTGGCAGATTTGTAAGCTTTTTGCGCATCTTTAAGCATTGACTTTACATCCGCCTCTTTTGCAGTTTCAGTTGCCATTTCCTTGATTTCTTTTTCAGACATCTCGCTTATGTTTTTCTTGCCCTTGACCAATTTTACAAGAAGATTCATATAAATGATTCCAGAAACATAAACCACTGCATAGCCCAAAGAAGCGTCAACGGCGGAAGCCGCAACAGAACCAAGTCCAGGAATGAGGGAAACAACCGAAGTTGCAACCAAGATGGTAATTGCGTACCCTATGAGATTTGTTACAACAGCCGATGCCAAAGCCTTTAGTATGTTTTTTTCAAAAGGAATCTCTATTTTTTTGCTTAAACGCACATACATTGCCCAAACAAATCCTATAAAGCAAGCCGAAGCCGCGGTTCCACCTGCGCCAGGAATCAACCCCGCAGCGGCGGATGAAGCCGCCGCTCCTATGGCATGGAACTTTACAATTTTCAATAAATCTTCCGAGGTTGTATTTTCAGCCTTATCGCCAAGACTATTCAACAATTCGTCAATAGCCACAGTCAACCTCTCTCCATTAACACTGGAGACAACGGTACGTTTAATGCTGCCGAACGAAAAACTAGATTCATTTTGGACGCTCTTTTCAACCTTGAATTCCTTGCCTCCAAATTCAAACGAATCCGCAATCATATCCTTGTATGCTTTTGTCATTTCAACGCTAAATCTTAGAGACAGCGGATAAATCGGATGGCACAACTTTACCTCCGCAAAGACGAGCCCGCTCCTTTTCCAGTTGGTAATCACATTGCCAGTCGTATAAATCAAAGAACATTCAGAAATCTTGTTGCCCTTCAATTTTTTCATAGCTTTTTCATCAAGCTCAAGAGGTAATTCAACAATCTCCCCCGCCTTGTCTTTAAACACAGCTGACAATTTGGTTGAAGAACTAAGCATCCATTGCAATGGAATTTGACATAAAACGCAAGAAGTTTTATCCGACATGTTTTCCAAGGACACTTTTATTTTCTTTATGTCTGAAACTGAATTCATGGCCACTGCATTTGCCGAAGTCTTTCCAAATAAGTACAAAGATTCATTAAGGCTAGCCGTGTTTAGTTTATATTGCTTTTGTATAGATTCCAACACAACTTCTTCGCTTCCGATTTTTTGCAGCAAGCTGCGTGAAAGTTCCAAACCGTCGTAAAGAGTATTGTAGGGCGCTCGCGCGGGACGCTTTGCCGCGTCGGACTGATAATAGGAATAATACATATCCTCTTTTGGAACTTTGTTTCCGCCATTAAGTTCGTAGTTTGAGGTATAAATTTTCACAAGGGAATCTTTGTCCATCAAATCAGAATCGACTGCTGATGCAAGTTCATTTATATTTCGCTCAAGAATTCGCCTTGCGCTCTCTGCGTCGCCGATATTCGCATAAACCAAAGCGCAAAAATAATAATCGTTCCAAGATGTCTTATTGGCTTCGATGAACTTCAACTTTGCCTTTATCTCTTCAAGATTCGCCTCTTGGTCTTTGAGTAAAATAGAAATTTTCCCTTTATAAGCGTCAACAGCAATAGTGTCATAGCGGAATATTTGAATATTCTCTTCCTCAAAACGCGCGTAAAACTCCAACGCATCTTTTTCTTTTCCAATTTCCAGCGCGACTTGCGCGAGGTGATACCAGAACAAAGGAAAATGCGAGTAAAAGCGATCTGTGGACAAATTTTTTAGATTTGTGAATTTTCGTTTTGCGTCATCATCCTTCAAGAAGTCAAACAACTTTACCAACTCGTGCTCGTTAAGTCGCCACTCATCGCTTATGCCGTACTGTTGGATGAGACGGTGTGTGTATGTATTCAGTTCTTCATAAACATCATTTAATTCGTCTTCAGTGAGCTGCTGGTATTCCCACATCTTTTCGTCATATTCTTCAGAAAGATTGTTTTTGTACTTCCTGTAATTCATGTACATCATGCCAGCGCTCTGAAGAACATTTAGCATAGGTCCTGCAAGAGCTGTCAATGCCATCGGACTTCCAAAATTAACTCCTGTCCCCACCAAAACGCTTGGCAACTGCTGGAATGAATCATAAAGCGCGTGGTTCATCTTGCGTTCCAACGAAGCCTGCAACCGCTCGCGGTTCTTGTTGTTTTTACGTTCCTCATGGATTAAATTCATAAGGCGGTTAATAGTGTGGACACTGCTTTCGTCCTTGATAATTTCAAGGTTCATATTGTCCTTAAGATTTTTGTACTCATCTTCAAGGACAGCGATATTGTTGTAAGTTCTGACCTTGTAAGTCGCATACTGAGCGTAGTTCATCATAAACAACGCTTGTTTTTGTGTTAACTCCATAATTTTCACTCCTTGCTATATTTTTTCCCAAACACATCGCTTTTTTGTGGCCGGGCAATTGTCTCTTTTTGCAGGCGTTCCTATTTGAGGTCCTGAAAGGTTCATGGCAAAAGGCGGTTTTAAGCAATGCCTGCACCGCCAATCTGTTTTCTTTTCTGAAGGACAACCTATAAAAACCCAAATATGGTTTAAGTTCGAATTCCCCTTTTGGGGATGCGGGTGCGAGGAGCAAGACTCTTGACGCGGGGCGTTGTTGACAAAGCCCGTTGGATTCATGCCGCATATATTGCATTGCCATAAAAATTTGTTGTTTACAACTCTGTTTTTTACAATTACGGGACGTATAACGTCCCACGTATGTTTTCCGCCATATGGACAGTCAAAGCCATTTTGTATCGCGGCTTGCTCCCCGCACTTTGAACATTGATAACGCTCGCCAGCCATCTGTTTTTCCTCCTTTTTTTCTTCTTTACCTTCAAGTTGCGGCACAGTTTCCGCAGCGCCGTTTGAAATCTCCGCATCTTTAACCTTGAGTTGCTTTATGCACAAAGAATGAATGAAAGCCACGAGCCACAACCAAATTCCATAGAAATACCAAGCCCAACACCTGCGGCCTTTTTTCTTTGCGATTAAAGCTGGAATTACGGCAAGGGCGATGAAAATTGCCAATACATACCAAATTTCATATGCGACCCATGCCCAAATAAGCGCGGACGCAACAGAAAGCGCGAGCATCCCCATTCGACTTTGGCGGATGAGGATGGGCAAGAGAAAAAGCATAATTAGAACAATCGAAACGGTAAGGACTTGAAAAACGATTGGATCAATAAATGTGTTTATATATTTTTGCAACAACAAAACAAAGCTTTCAACAAATCCATGAATTTCTTCGCCTATGCGATAATTTTTCAAATACTCGACATCTTCTTTTATATCGCCCAAGCATTCCAAAAAATCAACATCTTGCGTAACACTGTCTTGATTTCCATAGCTTTGTTGAACGGCCAAATAGATTTTGTTGTATAAATTAATTGAGGACGCCACGACAGGCTTTTGTCGTATTTCATCAAGTCCGACAACCTTATCCAACAACCAGCCATAGTCGTTGTAAATTTCAACAAAAACATTATAAAAAGGTTGTATCGTATTTAGCGCGTCGGCAACCGACTTATAAATATCACCATAATTTTCCATAATGTTCTTTGAAATATTTTCTTTCAATTCTAGAATTTCATTTTCCAACTCAATTTCAATCTTTGTAATTCCAAAATTCTCGTCCAAAGTTGCCCAGAGGTCTATGCCTGTTGCCCTGGTTATTTTTTCATAGACAAGGTTTTCTGTTCCGAACACAAAAGAACGCGCAGCGTAATTAACCCCTGTCCTAAATCCAAAAACACCCCCTAACGCTATGCCTCCCAATATTATGAAAATTCCCGCAAAAACGCCAAAGCATTTTTTTACTTTTTTAGGAACCCTATTTAAATACGAAAGCTTCAAAATTATTGTCAACACAATGCCAGCACAAAAACCAATAAGCGTTCCCAGACCAGTAATTATTGCGATTTCTTTGCTCGAAGCGCCAAATAATTTCAATATTTGCCACAATGTGTTTAAGATTTCCCCTAATACATCCACTTTCATTCACCTCTATTCATAACAAAACGCAATGACTATACATAGCTATTTGCTATTATTCTAACTAACGCTCCGCTTATAGTCAATAGTAACTTTTAGTTATATTTTTATTATGATGAATGAAATTCCTATAGAGACTGTCATAAGGGAAAATATCAAAAAACTTCGCAAGAGCCTTGGTTGGAGCCAGGAATTTTTAGCAGAGAAAACAGGAGTGTCAGCTCCATACATCACTCAAATCGAGGTTGGAAAGCGCACTCCGTCATTGGATATTGTGGAAAAATTGGCGGCAGCCCTTGGGGTTGAATACAAAGTTTTGTTCGAGCCAAACAACTTAAAGAAACGTTCAGACACAAGCGAATTCTCAAAACATATTCTTGAGTCCAAATTAATTTCAGCCATCACAAAAACTATTCACAAAGAGTTTAACAGCTAGTTTTCTTACAAGTATTTTTTGACCGAACCGGTCCAAATTTTTACCGACAGGCTGTTGGGAAGGTGGCGCTGGAGCCAGGCAACGACGCGGACGGCAAAGCGATAAATCGAAACGGCCTTTCCCCGCCGCGCGTCTTTGATGGCTTTTGCGGCGACCTTGTCGGCGGTTACTATCAGCGGAAACTTTACCTTGCGGCCGTTCAAAGTTTCTGGCAAAAGCGCGGTTTGAATCCATCCCGGGCAAACGGCGGTGACTACGATTCCCGACTCGCGGAGTTCTTCGCGAAGCGCGCGGGTGTAGCTGTAAACAAAGGCTTTTGTGGCCGCGTAAAGGTTTATGTATGGCAAGGGGCTAAAGGCTGATTGCGAGGCGACGTTCACTATATGGTCGCCGGCCTTCATGTAGGGAATGCAAATGTTGCAGAGAGAGGCGACGGCGGCGCAATGGCTTGTCACGCTGTCAGAAATTTCTTGGACGGAAAAATCTTTGGAAAGACCAAAGCGGCCAGAGCCGGCGTTGTTTATAAGCCAGCGGACTTGAATCGCGGACTTTTTTTCTTCCGCCTTTAATTTGTCGCTAAGTTTTGAAAAGGATTTTATGTCGGACAAGTCCATTTTAAGCGGAACGATTTTGGCGCCGAAGCTTGCCTTTAAGCCTTCAAGCTTTTCGACGTTCCGGCCAACCGCCCAAAGCTCGTCTACGTCGCCTATGACTTGGCGGACAAACTCTTTTCCAAGTCCGCCGGCCGCTCCTGTAACAATCGCGACGCTCTTTGCGCTTGCGCTCATTCCAATATCCCCCATCACTTTTTTAGATATAAGAATTATTTTATCATTATAGCGCGAGTTTCAGAATTTGTCACGCTTTTTTGCGCATCATTCGATCGCGCGGACTGTCATTCCTCCACCAGCATTTTTTCAAAGGCTTCAATCGGAGCGGCGATGCGCTTGTCCTTGCAGACAACAAGCTGGGAATAAACCTCAAAGTCCTGGCCCTTCCACAAAAGGCGCTTTAGCTTTCCGGCCTTTAGCTCGGCTCTTGCTGCCATCTCTGGCATAAAGGCAACGCCAAGCTGGTTTATCGCAAACTGCTTTAGCACTTCCTTGCTGGAGGTTTCTAGCGCCACGCGGGGCGTGATTCCGGCGCGCTTTAGGTATTCCAAAAGCATATGCCTAAAGTTGCAGTTGTGGCCGGTCAGCAAAAGGGGAACGTTTTTTAAGTCCGCTTCGCATATCGATTTTTTTTGCGCCAAAGGGTGCTTGGGACTTGCGAAAAAGGCCAGCCCCTCGCGCTTTTTTTGCAAAAGCAAAAGGCCTTCTTCTTGGACAAGCGGGTTCAGCGTCCAAGCCAAGTCCAAGGCGCCGTTTTTTAGCATTTGCGGAAAAGTGTCGTGGTTTATGAACGAAATTTGTATGTCAACCTTGGGGTACTTTTTGCGGTACTTTAAAAGAATTTTTGGAAGCAAGTCGTAGCACAAGGATTCGGAGACGCCAAGCTTTATGACGCCGGAAGGCTCCTTTGACGGCGGAACTTCCAAAAAAATCTCGCGCTTTAGCTGAAGCATTTTTTCGGCGTAGCCGCAAAGCTTTTGGCCTTCAGGCGTAAGGACGATGGACTTTCCAAGCCGCTCGAACAAAAGGCAGCCCAGCTCGTCTTCAAGGCCCTTTATTTGCGCCGTCACCGTTGACTGCGCGTAGCCCAAGATGTTTCCAGCCGTCGTAAAGTTTTTTGTCTCCGCGATTTTTAGAAAGGTTTCAAGTTGAAAGATGTTCATTCCGCCTCCTCGCTCCAAAAGCCTTGCAAGCCCAAAAGGGCCGCTCCTGTTTTAGCGCGTTTTATGGTCTCGCGCTATCATTATAAATTTCGATTGTTATTATCTAAACAATTCATTTTACCAATAGTTAATTTTTCGCTATTATACAGAAAAAGCGACGGAGGTTCAAGCAAAATGAGCGTAATCGCAAGCGATTTGACAAAGATTTACAGGCTAAAGGGAAAGGCATTCAAGACCGCCGTGGACAAGGTTTCGTTTGAAATTCCTGACGGCCAAATCACGGCCTTTATCGGCCCCAACGGCGCGGGAAAGTCCACCACTATAAAAATGCTCACCGGAATCCTCACGCCCGACGGCGGCTCAGTTTCCATCAACGGACTTTCCTACCCCAAGGACCGCAAAAAGATAATGCTAAAAATCGGAACGGTCTTTGGCCAAAAAAGCGTTTTGTGCTGGGACATTCCGGTATTGGACACGCTGAAGCTCTTTAAGGACATGTACGGAGTTTCCGACGCGGACTACAAGCGCAACATGGAAATGTTCGTAGACATTCTTGGCCTAAACGACTTCATCGCGCAGCCGCCGCGTCTTTTGAGCCTTGGCCAAAGAATGAAGGCCGACCTTGCCGCCTCGCTCCTCCACAATCCTGAAATTTTGTTCCTGGACGAGCCGACAATCGGAATCGACGTTCTTTCCAAGGAGCGAATCAGGAACTTTATTTTGCAGGTCAACAAGGAGCGGAAGACCACCGTCATCTTGACAACCCACGACGTTTCGGACATCGAGACGCTCTGCGAAAAAATGATGGTCATCGACAAGGGCCTTTTGCTTTACGACGGAAGCTTGTCCGAGCTAAAGGCGCTTTACAAGATGACCGACCTTGAGGAAATCATCAAGAAAATATATTTAAACGGAATAGCGGCGCGAACAGCGGTACTGTTAGGAGAAGACAATGCGCAAGTATCTTGATTACGTTATCATTGGAATAAAAGAGCGCGTCGCTTACAAAAGCTCGCTATGGGCGGGCCTTTTGTCAAAGGCCGTCTACCTTTACATGCAGTATTGCTTGTGGTCCGCGCTCTTTATGTCGCAGGCAAAAATTCCGCTTGCGATGACAAAGGAAGGAACCTTGCGCTACGTGATTGTGGCGACAGTCATATCAAGCTTTATGGAATGCGACGCGATTTTGTGGATAAACGAGCAAATCCACACGGGGAACATCGCGGTCCAGCTTATAAGGCCGATAAACTTTTGCGGCCTCGTTTTTTCAAAGCATGTCGGAACAAGCGCTGTCCGGCTTTTGTCTTGCTGCCTTCCGCTTGCTGTCGCGGCCGCCTTGTTTTTTAAGATGCCGCTTGTTTGCGCGCGGCATCTTCCATTTGCAACCGCGTCGGTCTTGCTTTCTTACGCGATACAATTTTTGTATTCGCTTGTCATCGGCTTGATGGCCTTTTGGCTAATCGTCACTTGGCCGCTCAACATGCTGATGGGCGCCTTTTACAAATTGCTGTCAGGCTCTTGGATTCCCTGCGCGATGTTCCCGGACTTTCTAAAAGCGCTGAACGCCTTTTTGCCCTTCCGCGCGATGTACGAAATTCCCGTTACGATAATAACAAGCCCGATGGACGAGCGGACGATTTTAGCGAAGCTGGCCGTCCAAATTTTATGGCTTTTGATTTTGTTCGGCCTTGTAAAAATAACATGGGCGGTCGGAAGAAAAAAGCTTGTCGTCCAAGGAGGATAAGTTAAAAGCCGCAAGCGTCTTTTAACATGTCAAGTTTCCTGCGGAAACTTGCGAGGCATTAAAGGAGGAAGTGATGAGATTGTTTAACATGTACCGGCATTTTGTCGCGATATACGTAAAGTCAAAGATGGCCTACCATTGCGCGCTCTTGTTCGAGATGGCGGCCAACATAATTTTGATCGGCGTGTACTTCGCGGGCTTTATGGTAATCTTTAGGAACTTTGACGGAATCGCGGGTTGGAGCGCCGACGAAGTTTTGTTCATGTTCACGACCAGCTGGCTTACCTACAGCCTAAGCTGCTTTTTCTTTTGGAAGCCGATGAGGGAAATGGGAGAGCTTGTCCGCACGGGAAAGTTTGACTTGTATTTGACGCGGCCAATCAATCCGCTTTTGTACTTGGTCTTGCAGCAGTTTGAGTACACCTTTCTTCCGCGACTTGGCTTTGCCGTTTTCTTTTGGCTTAGAAGCATGGGCCGCCTTAACATTATTTGGAGCGCGGGGAACCTTGCCTTTTTTGCGCTGAACATGATCAGCGCCTTTGTGATATTCAGCGCGATAACGATTTTTACGGGAACGATAAGCTTTTGGGCGATAAAGGGAGATGAAATCGTTACGCTTTTGACAGACAACAATTACGGCCTTAAAAACTACACCGACTACCCGCTTGGAATTTATTCCAAGCAAATGCAAACGCTTTTGACCTTTGCCGTTCCCTACGCCTTCACGGGCTTTTACCCGGTCGCGCTGCTTTTGGGAAAGGACGTCCCCTTCCCGGCCTTGCGCTTTGCCGCTCCGCTTGTGGCCTTGTTTTTCGGAACAGCGTCTTGCGCCTTTTGGAAATATGGGCTAAAGCATTATGGCAGCGCGGGAGCGTAGGAACGAGTCAAGGCACGCTGCGCTTAAAGCCTTGACTCGTTCCTT
>DGRX01000020.1:0-27814 GCA_002391235.1 Treponema sp. UBA4377 | reverse complement strand
CGTTCCTTTTGCGGCGCGAATAAAATTATCGCGCCGCAATAGCGAATGTTGCCGCCGCATAAGCCGCAACATTCGCGCTCGCGAAACTCGCGCGAACAGCGGCGCATCAAGAACAATAAAGGCTGCGCGAAGCGCTCTAGTTTTCTAATACTTTTTAAGCTTCATTATGAACGCCTTTTTGGAGTCGCCGTCAAAGCCCAAGTTCTTGTAGAACTGATGGGCTTCTTTCCTAAAGCTGGCGCTTTCCAAAATCACTTTGTAGCAGTCTCTTTCGCGGGCAAAAGCGATCGCCCTTTCCATGATTTTTTTGCCAAGCCCTTGTCCCCTGTGATCCTTGTCGGTAACGACATTCTCGACAAAGCAAGCCGAGCTTCCAAGCCGCGTAAGATTTGGGATTATAAGACAAAAGCAAGTTGAAACGACTTTTCCGTCCTTAATCGCGCCAAAATATTTTATGTTTTTGTTGCCCTCGATTTCGCTTTTCCAAACCGAGCGCGCGGCTTCCGCCGTAAAGCCTTCGTTTGAGCCGTCTAGCTGCTCGTACAATTTTACCAGCGACTCCAAATCGCCTTCGCTCAATTCACGGATTTCCATAGTCTATCCCTTCTTAGTTGTTTTCGCGCTTAAAACTTTCCGTTAATTAAATTCCACGCGACGGAGCCGCGAATCATTTCCAAGGGCGGAAGCGCGTCGCGCTTGAACCAGCGCGCTTCGGCGATTTCTTCTTCTTGCAAGACCAAGTCGCCGCTTTGCCAGTCCGCCGTAAAGGCCAGCATCAACTGGTCCGGGAAGGGCCAGCTTTGGCTTCCGACCGGCGTGACGTTTTTTATTTCAAGGCCGACTTCTTCCTTAACTTCGCGCTTGACCGCCTCGACCGCGGACTCGCCCAGTTCCATAAAGCCCGCTATGCAGGAATAAAAGTCCCGAGAGGCGCGCTTGTTCTTTACCAAAAGGATTTCGTCGCCGCGGCTTATCAATACGATTACGCATGGCTCGATGCGGGGATAAAGCTTAAAAGAGCACGCAGGGCAGTTTAGCGCGGTCTCTTTTTTGTCGTTCTCAAAGGCCGCGCCGCACTTGGGGCAATGGCGGTATGTGTCGCGCCAAAACAAAATGCCCTTTGCGCGCAAGGTGGCCGGGGCAAGCGCCGGATTCTTGTAGCAGAACTCGCGCAGGGGAACAAAGTCGCATTGTTGTCCAAGATGCGCGCCGCCATCGCCAAAACTCTTTGCAAGGCCAGAGCGCGCGGCGATTTTCGCTGCGGCGTAATTTTGCGGAAGTTCTACAATGGCGCGGTCAAGGTTGGCCGCCTCTATTTGCGCGGCGACAAAGGCGTCGTAAAATTTTTTGTCGGGAAGCGCGCCGTTTACAAGAAGAATTTCCCTGTCGCAAAAAATATATCGCGCGGACGCAGCGCTTTTGGCGTTCTCAAATTCCGCGCCGTTGGATTGGTCTAGTATGGGCATAGGAACATTATATTAACCAAAGATTGCCCGGTCAAGCCGGGCGTTGTAGCGCATGGAAGCCGCGTTACAACGCCCGTCGCGACATTCACCCCCGCTCCATTCCCAACATCTCCAGCAGCTCGGCAAAAGTGTCTTGGCCGTCGCGGCAAGTGTCGTAAAGAAAGCCCTTTTCGTTTTTCCATTCCGCTAGGCCGCGATAGTAAAAATTCTTTTTTGAGTCCTCAATGATAAAGGGCGTGACATTGTGGCGAAAGCATTCCTTTAGCGCGACAAGACGGCCGACGCGGCCGTTTCCGTCTTGAAATGGGTGGATGTACTCAAACTCGGCGTGCAAAGAAATTATGTCTTCCAAGCGCGCGGCCTTTTTTGAATTGTACTTTTTTAGCAAGGCCGCCATTTTTTGCGGAACAAGAGCGGGCTTTGTCGTCTCCCTTCCGCCAACAACATTGGCGCGTTTTTTGTAGTCGCCAACGGCGAACCAAGAAAGCGTCGAATCTTTTGTGTCATGCTTTAAAATGTAATGGAGCTTTTTTATGATTTCCTCTGTGAGCGTTTCTTCCGCAACGTCAATCACATAGTCAATCGCCCTAAAGTGATGCACGGTTTCCAAGATGTCGTCAACGGGAACGCCGTCGCCGACATCGATTGTGTTTGTCTCAAAGATAAGGCGCGTCTGATCCTGCGAAAGTTTGCTGCCTTCTATGTGGTTTGAGTTGTATGTCATTCGCACTTGCAGCTCGTGGTAAAGGCCGCCTGAAATTTTCATTTCCTTTTCGTCGCGCAGGCGCTGAAGAATTTTGTTTGAAGAAATTTCCCGCATAATAGAGGCTGCGGGAAGGCCAAGGTAGTCCGCGATTTTTTGCGCGCTTCTGGCGCTAAGCTTTTGTCCCTTGGCGATTTTTGCCACGGTTCTTGTGGAAAGCCCTAGCGCCTGCGACAGTTCTGTTTTTCCGACGCCCTTTTCTTTTAGCGCCCTTTCAAGCCCTTCATACGATACCATTTTGCCGGCCCCCAAAATCTTTACTTATTATACCATTTTTCGTCAAAAAAGTAAAGATTTTAGGCCAAATTTGGCAAAAAAGTAAAGAATTTACACCGCTTCAAGCGCCTGCTTAAGGTCGGCCACCAAGTCTTCCTTGTCTTCCAGGCCGCAAGAAAGGCGGATTAGGCCGGCCGGGATTCCGGCGGCGGCAAGCTGCTCGTCGGACATTTGCCGGTGGGTGCTGGTCGCCGGATTAAGGCAGCAAGAGCGCGCGTCGGCGACATGCGTTTCTATGGCGTAAACTTTCAGCGCCTTCATAAACTTTCCGGCGGCTTCTCGTCCGCCCTTAAGCTCAAAGCTGACTACGCCGCAGGCGCCTTCAGCCAGATACTTTGTGAAAAGCGGGTAGTACTTATTTCCTCTAAGTCCAGGGAAATTCACAGCTGAAACTTTGTCGCTGGCCGACAAAAATTCGGCGACGGCTTGGCCGTTTTCCGCGTGGCGCGCCATTCGGACATGCAAGGATTCCAAGCCAAGGTTAAGGATAAAGGCGCTTTGCGGGGATTGGCTGCATCCAAAGTCTCGCATCAATTGCGCCGTCGCCTTTGTGATAAAGGCGCCCGCCTGGCCAAACTTTTTTGCGTAGGCGATTCCGTGGTAGGACTCGTCGGGCTCGCAAAGACCGGGGAACTTGTCGGCGTGGGCCAGCCAGTCAAATTTTCCTGAGTCCACGATCGCGCCGCCAACGCAAGAGCCGTGGCCGTCCATGTACTTTGTCGTGGAATGGGTCACGATGTCCGCGCCCCACTCAATCGGGCGGCAGTGAACCGGCGTCGGAAAGGTGTTGTCAACGATAAGCGGAACACCGTGCGCGTGCGCGACGCGGGCGAACTTTTCTATGTCCAAAACCGTCAGCGCGGGATTCGCGATTGTCTCTCCAAAAAGCGCCTTTGTGTTTGGCCTAAAGGCGGCGGCAAGTTCCTCCTCGCTTGCGTCGGGCGAAACGAAAGTTGTTTGGATTCCCATCTTGGCCATCGTCACGCTAATCAAGTTGAAGGTTCCGCCATAGATTGAAGACGAAGCCACGATGTGGCCGCCGTTTTCGCAAATGTTAAAGAGGGCAAAGAAGTTCGCCGCCTGTCCGCTTGAAGTAAGCATGGCGGCCGCTCCTCCTTCGAGCGCGGCGATTTTTGCGGCCACCATGTCACAGGTTGGGTTTTGCAGGCGCGAGTAAAAATAACCCGACGCCTCCAAGTCAAACAAGGCTCCCATGTCCTCGCTTGTGTCGTATTTAAAAGTCGTTGACTGAACGATTGGAATCTGGCGCGGCTCTCCGTTTTTGGGAGTGTAGCCCGCCTGCACGCATTTTGTGTTAAGCTTCATATTTACTCCTAATTAATTGAATCCACATTGGCCTTGCCGGCCATTACATACGGAAGAACGTCTTCGTCGGCGTCAATCTTAACGCGGACAAAGGCGGGCGCCTTTCTGGCCGGGTCAAAAACTTTTTTGGCCCAGTCGCGGTCACAGTCCGCGTCAAAGGTCTGTATTCCAAAACCGCGCCCGATTTCAAGCAAGTCGGGGCTCTTTCCAAAAACGCTCGCGCTATAATTGTTCTTAAAAATATATTTCTGTTGCTGCCGTACCATTCCCAAAGTTCCGTTTTCAAAAACGATTACGACAACGTTTAAGTTTTGCTCGGCCAAAGTGGCAAGCTCCTGCACGTTCATCATAATCGAGCCGTCGCCCGAAATGCAAACGACGCGCTTTTGCGGATTGGCCAGCGCGGCGCCAATCGCGGTCGGAAGGCCAAAGCCCATCGTTCCCAAAGAGCCGGACGTCAAGAAAGTCCGCGGCTCTTGGACGGGATAATATTGCGCGGCCCACATTTGGTGCTGGCCGACGTCTGTCGTCACGATTACGTTTTTGCTGGGAAGCGACGCGATGAAGGCGCGGGGATTGGTCAAGCCGGTCTTTTTGTTGCGGCCGCATTCAAGCGTAAAAGTTTTCTTTCGCAAGGCCGACGTTTTTTCCAGCCAGGCCTTTCGCGCGGCGGCGGCTTCCTTATTAAACGAAGACTTTTTTTCGCGGACAAGCTCTGAAAGCGCGGCAAGCGAGCTTTCCAAGTCGCAGACAAGCGAAATGTCGGCGCTAAATATTTTGTTCACTTCGGCGGCGTCGATGTCGATGTGGACGATTTTTGCCTTGGGGCAGAATTCTTTGGCCAACCCAATCGCGCGGTCGTCAAAGCGGACGCCGAGCGCAAGGACCAAGTCCGCGTCGTGCATCGCTTGGTTTGCCGCGACCGATCCGTGCATTCCGACCATCCCCAAATAAGCGGGGTCTGTCGCCGGAACGGCTCCAATTCCCATAAGGCTTGACACCGCCGGAATTTTGTAAAGGCCAAAAAGCGCCTTAAGGTATTTTGCAACCTCGACGGAATTGCAGCCGCCTCCCAAATAAGCGACGGGCTTTTTGCTTTTGTCCATCGCGCCAAAAATCGCCTTTAAGCGCGCGGGGATTTCTTTTTTGCTTGTGTGGAACCTAACCTCTTTTTTTGCGGAAGAAATTTTTGGCCAAGATGAAAATTCAACTTCCTCAAGCTGAACGTTTCTCGGAACGTCAATCAAAACCGGGCCGGGACGGCCGGTCGTCGCGATTTCAAAAGCCTTGGGAATAGCCGTCAAAAGCTCGGCGGCGCTCTTTACCATCATGCTGTGCTTTGTAATCGGAAACGAAAGTCCAAAGGTGTCGGCCTCTTGGAAGGCGTCCGTTCCAATCATAGAAAGGTTGACTTGCCCCGTAATCGCGATTATCGGAATCGAGTCGCAGCGAGCGTCGGCGATGGCCGTCAAAAGGTTCATCGCTCCGGGGCCGCTGGTGGCCATGCAAACGGCGGGCTTACCCGTAGTGCGGGCAAAGCCCTGCGCGATGAAGCCCGCGGCCTGTTCCTGGCGGACAAGGACGTGCTTGATTCCGCTCCGGGCCAATTCGTCGTAAAGCGGCAAAATAGAGCCGCCCGGAATTCCCGCAACGGTCGTGATTTTATGAGCCTTTAAAAGTTCGCAAATTATCTGTGAGCCAGTCTTTTTCATGGGAGAATATTATAGCGCGCAAAGCGCGCTTTTGCTAGTGGTAATATTTACTGCGCTCTCACGAGCGCTACTGGCAATATCAGAATACAGAAGAAAATTCAATGGAAACAAAAAAAAACGCGGCCCCTTTGGAACCGCGTCTTGTGGAGTATATCGGACTCGAACCGACCACCTATAGATTGCGAACCTATCGCTCTACCAGATGAGCTAATACCCCAAGTGACAATGATTATAGCGCATTTTTTGTTTTTTGTTCAAGTGGGCGGGGACGCATTTTTGCTTGAAATCGTCAGGCGCTTTTCGATATACTAGCGGCATGAAAAATTTAGCGGAACGGTTTTTCGCGCGGCTTGGAACGGAATTCTTGGCCTTTGCAAAGCGGGAGCCGGTATTGTTGGCGGCGATATTTTTGGCGGCCGTCGCGGCGGCGCTTGTAAGGCCGGACAAGAGCCTTTATGTCCAAGCGATTGACTTTAGGACGCTGGCCATTCTCTTTTGCTTGATGCTGGTGATAAAGGCCTTTCAAAGCCAAAACTATTTGGACTTTGCCGCGGCCCGCCTTGCGCGCCTTTGCAAAAGCCGCCGCTCCCTTTACTTTTTGCTTACGTTCATCGTTTTTTTCAGCTCTATGCTGGTGACAAACGACGTCGCGCTTTTGACGTTCGTTCCGATATCGATACTGATTTTCAAAAACCTTGGCTTTCCCTGCGCAAAGCTAATCGTGTTGGAAACGCTCGCGGCAAACCTTGGCTCTTGCGCGACGCCGATGGGAAACCCGCAAAACCTTTACTTGTTTTCGCGCTACGGCTTTAGCGCGGCGGAATTCTTTGGCCTCACCGCAAAGATAGCCCTTCCTTCGCTTTTCGCGCTGGCGGCGCTCGCGGCGTTCTTTAGCAAAAAGGGTCCCGGCCAAATCGACAAAATCAAGCCGGAGCAATTGCAAAACCAGCGCGTATTTGTACAATGGAATTTTAGGACTTTCCTTTACGCCGCCAATTTTGTCGTCTGCCTTTTGACCGTCTTCCGCGTCTTGGACTGGCGGATCATGCTGGCCGTCACGCTGGCGCTTGCAGTCGTTTGCGATATCCGCCTTCTAAAAAAGGTTGACTACAGTTTGCTCTTTACCTTCGCGGGCTTTTTCATCTTCACAAAAACGCTTTCAACCGTTCCGGCCTTTTCCGATTTTTTAAGCGGAGCGTTAAAAAGCCGCCTTTCAACTTACGTCGCGGGAATCGCGGCAAGCCAGGTTATAAGCAACGTTCCGGCCGCGCTCTTGCTTAGCGCCTTTGCCCAGGACGGAGCGGCTCTTTTGCTGGCCGTCAACGCCGGCGGCTTGGGAACCTTGATAGCTTCGATGGCAAGCGTCATATCGTTCAAGCTATACTCAACAAGCGACGAGGCAAAGGCTCCAAACGCTCCCAACTACATGGCCATATTCACTTTGTGGAACGCAGCCCTGCTACTTGTCTTGGGAACGCTGGCCTACCTGCTATAAATTGCCGCCGCTAGTTGACGGTTGCGCGCGTTTCTTCTATAATAGACGGCATGAAATTGTCAGTTAAGAAATCGATTTTACGCGCTTTTGCCGCGGCCATTTTGTCAGCGGGCGTCTTTGCCCAAGGCCCGGAGACAATCATCACAGCAAACGAATACTTTAAGAGCGTTTCTGAGGAATACGGAAAGATAAAAGACTATCAGGCCAACGCCAACATCACGATAGACAAAGAGGACATGAAGGCAAAGATCACTTACCTTCAGCCCGACAAAGTCCGCTTTGACTTTTCAAAGCCCGAGGAGCAAGTCATCGTCTTCAACGGCGAAACGCTCACGATTTACTTGCCCAGCCACCAAGCGGTCTTGACGCAAAACGCCAACGCCGAAGATTCCGACGCAAAGGGAAACGCGGCCAACCTTGCCACAAGCGAAGGCCTTTCCTTGATGCGCCGCTATTACACAGTCAGCTACGAGACAAGCCAGGAAACCGTTCCGCTTGACGAAGGCTCGGACGAAAAAGTGGTGCGCTTGGTTTTGTGGCGCAGAACGACAAGCGAAGCCTTCCGCTACATCAAGCTTTCGATCACTCCAAAAACAAAATTGATTCGCCGCATAGAAGCGGTCACGCCAGCGGACATAACATACAAAATTGACTTTTCGGACTACGAAATCAACCAAGGCTTGACCGCGCAACGCTTTAGCTACGACATTCCTTCGGCGGCGAACAGTTACGACAATTTCATGTTTTAAAAAAGGGAAATCTGATGGACAGTTACGGCGCCATTCTGCGACAGGCTCGCGAACAAAAAAAGATATCGGTTGAAACAGCCGCAAAAGAAACTTCAATCTCGCAACATTACATCGAAGCGCTCGAAAGCGAAAACACATCGGTCTTTCACGGCGAGGCTTACGTCGTAGGCTTTTTGCGAAACTATTCCGAATATTTGAACGTTGACGCCGCGCGCTTGACAAAGCTCTACCACGCCGCCTTGGTGCAAGAGGCTCCCGTTCCCGAAGGCTTGTTTGAAAAGCCAAAGCCGACATACTTTGTTCCGGCCATCGTGACAAGCTCGATCATCGCGTTGACTACAATCGTCTTGCTGATAATTTATTTTGCCGTTTACAGGCCCAAGCAAATCGCCAAGCAAAACGAATACGCGGTTTCCAACAAAGTTCAGCAAAAAACCTACGAACTTGACTCCAAGCCCCTAAACGAACGCCTCTACGTCGGCGATCAAATCGTTGTTCCCAGCCACGACGGAAACATCATGCTGACCGTGGCCAGCGACACAGACTCGCGCCTTGGCTTGCAGACTCCGGTTGGACTCCAATACTTTGACCTTAGCGAAACGCGCGAGCTTGACATTGACGGCGACAGCGCGGTTGACCTTGTGATCGACGTTTGGGAAGTTTCGTCAAACAAAAATTCCCGCGGAGCGGAAGTTTACATCATGCTCAAGGACGGAAGCGCGGTGACCGAAAACGTTGACGAAACTTCGATTCCTTTGCTCGCGTCGCAGCAGGCCGACCAAACAATCATTCTTGAGGACAACCGCGCCTACCCCTTTACGCTTAACGCAAGCTTTAGAAACCCCTGCGTTTTCCGCTACGAAGTTGACAGAAAGGATTCCGTTGAAAACTACTACACCAACGGCGACGCCGTCACGATGACCGCCAACAACAAGACGCGCGTTTGGATAAGCAACGGAAACACCGTAAAGTTCCAAGTGATCGCAGGAGGCCGCGCCCACGATTTGGAAATAGCAAAGGCGGGCGAAGTCGTTGTTGAAGACATCAAGTGGATTCGCACCGACGAAGGCCGCTATCGTTTGGTAGTTGAAGGCCTTGACTAAATTTTTCTTAGACCAGCGCGGCTGCGCTAAAAACCAAGTTGACGGCGAGCTAATCATCTCCAATTTGCTAAAGGAAGGCTGGGAGCAGGCGGAATCCGCCGACGAGGCCGACTTAATCATAATCAATTCTTGCGGCTTTATCGAAAGCGCCAAAAAAGAATCATTGGACGCGCTTTTGGGAGCGCGGAAAAAATACGCCGACAAAAAAATAATTTTGGCCGGCTGCTTGGCGCAGCGCTACGCGAAAATCTTTAAGGACGAGCTGCCGGAAGCGGACGGCATTTTTGGAAACGGAGACTTAAGCCGCGTCGCCGCCTTTGCCAAAAAAATCGTAAAAGGAAAGCGGGCCGTGGACACTCCGGCGCAAAAAGGCGTGTCTTGCGGAGAGCGGCTTAAGCTTTTGTCCTACAAAAATTCCGCCTACGTAAAAATAACCGAAGGCTGCTCAAACCATTGCAGCTTTTGCGCGATTCCCCTTATCCGCGGTGAACTAAGGAGCCGCCCGGCCGCCGACATCGTAGCCGAAATCAAGGCGCTTTTAAAGCGCGGAGTCTTTGAGATAAACCTTATCGGCCAAGACCTTGCGGCCTACGGAACGGAAGGCGCTGCGGCGGAAATTGTTAGCAAACCTAAGACTGGGGCCGGCAAAGCTGAGACTGCCGGCAAGACCATAAAGGCCGCCGCCTCTAAAACGCCGTCGCTTTCGCCGCTCGCGGCCCTTCTAAAAAAAATCAGCGCGATAAAAGGCGCCTTTTGGATCCGCTTGCTTTACATCCACCCCGACCACTTTAACCCGGACATTTTGGAAGTCCTAAAAAAAGACGGGCGCCTTTTGCCCTACTTTGACATTCCCTTTCAAAGCGGAGACGACGGCGTAATCCGCGCGATGAACAGAAAAAATTCCGCCGACTGCTATAAGCGCCTTGTAAAAAAGATCCGTTCCGCCTTTCCGGCGGCTGCCTTGCGCACAACCTTTTTGGCCGGCTTTCCCGGCGAGACGGAAGAGGCCGCGCAAAACACGCTGGACTTTTTGAACGCGATCCAGCCCGATTGGAGCGGAGCATTTGCCTACAGCCGCGAAGACGACACTCCAGCGGCCTTGATGAAAAAGCAAGTGACAAAAAAATCCGCCGCCGCCCGGGTCAAGGCCTTGCAAGACGCGCAAGAAAAGATAACCCAAAAGCGTTTGGCCGCCCGAGTCCGCAAAGGCGGAAAGCGTTTGGAATACGACGTTTTGGTTGAGGAAATCGTAGACAACCCCCGCAAGGGCTCGCAAGGCCAAGAAGCCGCCGCTTTTGGCGCAGACGACAGTTCCAGCGCGTCTTACGCGATTGGCCGCGCCTGGTTCCAAGCCCCAGAAGTCGACGGAAACATTGTCATCGAATACGACGCGGACGACAAAAAAGCGGCGGCGAAAATTAAGCCAGGAGCTGTGGTTCACGTCCGAGCGATCGCGGTTAGCGGCGTCGACATCTACGCGGAGTTGACAGAATAACGGATTTTCGTTACCCTATAAATTATGTTGGGTAACGAAAACGCCTCCACAAAAGCGCGGCTTTTGGAAATTTTACGGCAAACAGACAAAAGAGTTTCCGGCGAAGAGCTTTCCGCCGCCTTGGAAATTTCCAGAACGTCCGTTTGGAAAGCCGTCCAAGGCTTGCAAAAGGCCGGCTACCAAATCGACGCGCAAAAAAGCGGCTATTTATTAAAAGAAAACAATTCCGACAGCCTATGCCCCTTTGAGTTTGGAAAAGACGAAGGCCGATTTGTCCACTTTAAGACAATCGGATCGACAATGGACGAGGCTAGGAAAATCGCGCTTAAGGGCCTTGAAGCGGGCGACCTTAGCGCGAAAGTCGTAACCGCCGACGAGCAAAGCCAAGGAAAGGGCCGCGGAAAACACCTTTGGAAAACGACGGACGGCTCCTTGGCCTTTACGCTTGTGACTTATCCAAAGCTCTTGGCCCACCAAAGCGGCCGCGCCTTGATGGCGGCCCAAATCGCCATGGCAAACGCGCTCGAAAAAACCAGCGGCAAAAGATTTTTCGTCCGCTGGCCCAACGACATATGGAGCGCCGATGGAAAAGTTTCAGGCATCCTAGACGAGACGCTTAACGTCGGCGGCCTTTGCTCATACTTAAACCTTGGAATCGGCGCGAACATTAGCAAATGCCCAAAAATCCAAGGCGTGGACAAAGCCTTTGACAAAAAGCGGCCTTCCGCCAGAAAAGAAATTCTCGAAGCCTTCTTAAAGGAATATTCGTTGATGGAAGGCATGGTTTTTTCCGGCGCGAACGACTTGCAAAAAATCTGGGACAAAAAAAATTTCGACGCGCAAAAAACAGTCCGCGCCGAAAACGGAGAGAAATTGATTTTTTCTGGAATCAACCCCTATGGCTGGGCCACATTCAATACATTAAGCGGCGCGAAGAAAATTTTCGCGCCGGGGAGCATAAGTTATGAAAAGCGTTAAAGTTCAAAAAAAGCTCACGCTCAGCGCCTTGTTCGCATCTCTAATTTGCACGGGCTGCTTTATCCAAATTCCGCTTCCGGGCGGAGTTCCGATTGTAATCCAAGACATGATGGCGATGCTAAGCGGCCTTTTGCTGGGGCCGGTTTTTGGAGGCCTTGCCGTCCTGCTCTTTTTGCTTTTGGGAGCGATAGGCCTTCCGGTTTTTACAGGAAAGGCGGGCCTGCATGTTTTGCTGGCGGGGCCGACAAGCGGCTTTTTGTGGGGCTACTTTTTTGCGGCTGTCATTGGAGGAACGATTCTCGCGCTTTTTGAATTGACGCAAAAACACGCCGCGGATAAAAGCGGCCAAAACGAAGCCAGCCCTGAAGCTGAGGCAAAAAAGAGCCGCTCGATAAACATCGCGCGCATAGCAATAATAACCTTGGCCGCGCTCGTTGCGACAATCACAGCGTTCGCGTGCGGAGTCGCCGGCGGAATCATCGTAATGCATTTGCCGCTAGAAAAAGCCTTGCCGCTTTACGTCCTTCCCTTCATTCCGGGTAACCTTATAAAGCTTGTCCTTATGGTTTTATTGACAAAGAAATTCAGGCCGACGATTTTGGCCTACACAAATTAGGCGGCCAGCCAGATGGATTTAGAAACGGCGCGAACAGCTGATGGCGAGCGAAAAATTTTGGAAGTAAAAAACTTAACCCGCGTTTTTGCCGACGGAACAAAAGCGCTTGACGGCGTTTCTTTTTGCGCAAGCCAAGGCGACTTCATTGTCCTGGCCGGTTCCAACGGCTCAGGAAAAAGCGTCTTGATGTCGCTAATCGCAGGGCTTGACGAGCCTACAAGCGGCAATGTTCAAATCCAAAAAGGCTTTGAAGCGGGCCTTGTCTTTCAAGACGCCGACGCGCAAATTCTTGGAGAAACGCCGTACGAAGACGTTATGTTCGGCGCGAAGGGCTTGGGCCTGGCCAAAACGCAGGCGGCGGAGCTTTGTCGCGAAGCCTTGGAGAAAGTCGGCCTTTTTGAAAAAAAAGATTTTAACGCGCGGACCTTAAGCGGCGGAGAAAAGCGCCGCCTTGCCGTGGCCGGAATTTTAGCGCTGGGCCGCAAGCTTATAATCTTTGACGAACCCTTCGCAAACCTAGACTGGCCTGGCGTAAAGCAAACGACTTTTATAATGCGAAGCCTAAAAGAGCAAAAGAAGACGGTCATCGTTTTGACCCACGAGATAGAAAAAGTTTTGGCTTTGGCAAACCGCATGATAGTTTTGGACAAGGGAAAGATTTGCTTTGACGGAAGCCCCGCCGACGGCCTTAAATTTCCGCTTGAAGAATGCGGAATAAAAAATCCGCTCAACTCCTACAAAACGTTAGAGGACTTGCAATGGTAGCGGCCTTGTTCTCATACCGGCGCGGCGCGTCTTTTTTGCACAGGACGAACGCCGGCCTTAAAATAATTTTTCTGTTCGCCTTTAGCGTCTTTGTCTTTTGGGGAAAGGCGCCCGAAAGCGCAAAGGAAATTTTTAGCGCCGCGACAATCGCGCGAACGGCTCTTTGCTTTGCGGCGAGCGCCGCGCTGTTTTTTTTGGCGGGCGCTAATTGGAAAAGCCTCGCGGACCTGCGCTTTGTCCTAATTCTTGGCCTTATGGTCGCCGCGCTAAAAATCGTCGGCTCGCCCGCCGCATCTTGGGCTGACGGCGCTTCTTACGCGCTTTTGTACAGCGTTCGCTTTTTGACAAGCGCGCTTGCAGCGCAATGCGTTTTTGAAACGACTACGATGGTTCAAATCCAAGAAGCGCTGCGACTGCCTCTTTTTGTAACGCTGGCGATAAATTTCATTCCGCAAATTTTCAGCGAATGGGAAAAGATAAAGCTTGCGGCGCGCGCGCGTACAAGCGCAAAGGCAAGGAAAAATCCAATAAGGGCGGCCGCGTTTTTTTTGCGGGAACTTCAAGCGCTCTTGCTCGCTATGCTTCAAAAGGCCGAGACGACAAGGCGCGCGGCGGCAAACAGGCGGGGCTTTTAAGCGGAGCGCAATGGCGGACATGAAAAATTTTTTGCAGGAAACAAAAGAAAATATAATTAGCGGCGGCTATAAAATAACAAAAGGCGACGCCCATAAAATTTACGCTTGGCACGACTTGGAGGAACTAAAAAGCGCCGCCGGCGAAATCAGGGAAAGGCTTTGCGGAAAGTCAATCGAGCCTTGCGGCTTGATAAACGCGCGGCAGGGAAAATGCTCGGAAGACTGCAAGTACTGCGCCCAGTCGCGTTTTTGGTCCGCGGCTTGCCAAACAAAAAAGATGATGGAAGCCGGCGACGCGCTTAAAATCGCGGACCAAAATTTTAGCGCGGGTGTAAAAAGAATTTGCGTCATCACAAGCGGCCGCGGCCTGGACGGAAAAGACTTTGAAAAGGCGCTGGACATAATCCGCGCGATAAAAGAAAAACACGGCTCTGATTTTAGCGTCTGCGCGTCGCTCGGCATTTTGGACAAAGAGCGCCTGCAAAAACTAAAGGAGGCTGGAGCAAGCCGCGTCGCAAACAACTTGGAGACAAGCGAGCGCTATTTTCCAAAAGTCTGTTCCACCCATACATACCAAGAAAAAATCGATTACATCAAAAGCGTAAAAGAAGCCGGGCTTGAATTGTGCTCTGGCGGAATTTTGGGAATGGGAGAAAGCGTCCAAGACAGAATCGACTTTGCGCTCGCTTTTTCGCAAATCCAGCCGGACTCGATTCCCGTGAACATTCTAAGCCCGGTAAAAGGAACGCCGCTTGAAAGCGCGCCGCCGCTTGGCGAGGAAGGCTTTTACAGGACGCTTGCCCTTTTGCGCTTCGCAAACCCTAAAAGCCAAATCCGCCTTGCAGCGGGCCGGAGCGCGCTTTTGGACAAGGGCCGGGAAGCGCTTTTAAGCGGAGCCAACGCGCTTGTAAGCGGCGGCCTTCTTACGCTAAAGGGCGGCGACGAAAGCTCCGACTTGAAAATGATAAAAAGCCTGGGCGGCCTTTAGGCGGCTAAATCGCGGAATTCTTGCATATTTCGCTTTTTGGGTTTACAATATATGGCATGAAAAGATCGTTTTCGTTCATTCTCGCGGGCCTTGTTCTTGCGGGCGCTTCCTTTGCGGAAGACTCATTTTTTGACAATTATGTCTACCAATCGTGGAATTCCTTTGGCGGGCTTAAAGGAACCACCGCCACCGACGTAATACAGACTCGCGACGGCTTTATCAATATCGGAACTTACGAAGGCCTTGTCCGCTTTGACGGCTTGGAATTCACCACGCTGAGGCGGGGAAAAGACAACAACATAACGTTCGCTTCGGCCAGGGCGCTCTTGCAGGACACTGACGGAAACATTTGGGTTTGCTCAAACGACGAAGGCTTGCAAATGCTTTCCCACGACGGAAACAACTTGTCCTTTACGACGCAAAACGGCCTTCCGAACAATTCAGTCCGCGCGATTGTCGAGGACAAAAAGCAAAACATTTGGATTGGAACGTCGGCTGGCGTTGTTTGCTTGACCCACGAAAAGCATTTAATAAATCCGCAGTTTGAGCCGGGAACGGTTGCGAAGGGAATTCTTTGCACAAGCCTTTACTGCGACACCGCAGGCTGCGTTTGGCTTACGACAGAAAACGAAAAAGGACTTTTCATTTTCATCAACGGACTTTTCCGATCCGTTCCCTTTATGAACTCTTTCGGAGAATACACAGCAACGGCGATAACGCAAGACAAGCAAGGAAACTATTGGATAGCGCTTGGAACAAAGGGCATCTACCAAATAAAGAACGGAAAGGCCGCGCGAGTTTTGACAGGAACCTTTTTGGACTACACGGCCACAGGAACGATTTACCCCGCTCCCGACGGAAACATTTGGTTTGGAACAGACGAAGGCCTTGTCGCATATAGCGGCGGAAAATTCTATGAATGCCGCATAAAGGGAATAGAAGGCGCCAAAATCAATAAAATAATTTGCGACCGCGAAGGAAACATTTGGATTTCGACAGACAGGAACGGAGTCGGAAAACTGACGCAAGGCCGCTTTAAAATGGTAAAAAGCTCCAACACAACAAACGCCATTGCCGAAGGGCGCGACGGAACGGTTTGGCTTGCGACCGACAAAGGAGTTCTTGCATACAAAAACGGAAAACCGTTTTACAACCGTCTTACGGATTTTACAAAAGAGATTCGCGTCCGCCACGTAGAAATCGTCTCCAACGGCGACATCTTGGCCTGCTGCTATTCAAAGCCGGGACTCATCAGGTACAACGTCCGCTCCGGCCAAATAAAAACCTGGTCGACGGACGACGGACTCGCGGGAAACAAAATCCGCGTCGCGATAGAAAGCCAGCCCGGCGAAATATACGTGGGAACGACAAACGGCCTTAGCGTGATTCACCGGGACGGAAGCATAAAAAATTTCCGCCAAGTCAACGGACTCACAAACGAATACATCATGTGCATTTACAAGGACAAGAACGACTTGTTCTGGATTGGAACCGACGGCGGCGGCGTTTACTACATGAAAGACGAAACGATTCTTGGCCGGCAAACATCCGAGCACGGCTTGCCCGGAAACATCATATTCAAGATTTGCCAAGACAAGCAAGGCTCTTATTGGATTAGCACAGGAACAGGGCTCGCCCGCTGTCCGTCCTACGACAGTTCCCAGCAGCGCTTGCCGACAAAATTCCAAACAGTGAATTCAGTCAACGGCCTGGAAACGGATTCCGTCTTCCAAATTTTCTTTGACAAGATGAACCAAGCGTGGATAACCAGCAATTACGGAATTGCCTGCGCTCCCTTTGAGGACTTTGTCGCGGCGGCGGAAGGAACAAGAGGAAAAATCGCGATCAAGTATTACAACAAAAACGAAGGCTTTGATTCCGACGGCCCAACGTCAACTTCATTGAGCATGTGCGACCGCCTTGGCCGCTTGTGGTTTGCGACGGTTGACGGCTTCGCGATTTACGACCCGCAAAAAGTTCGCGCAAATCCAGTCCTTCCATTGGTCTGCATCGAAACAATAAAAATTGACTCTGTGGAACAAAAACAGTCGACCAACTTTATCGAGCTAAAGCCGGGAACAAAGCGCGTCGAAATCAAATACACAGGCCTCAGCTTTAACGCGCCTGAAAAAATAAAATTCATACACAGGCTGACCGGCTTTGAAGACGATTTTTCGGAAGCAAGCTCAATAAGGACGATTTCATACACCAACCTAAAGCCTGGCCGCCACACATTCATGGTCAACGCGATTAACGGCGAGGGCTTGATTTCTCCAAAAGCCGAGACAATGCTCTTTGTCCAAAAGCCCTACTTTTACCAAACAAAATGGTTTTGGGTTTTGGCCACAATCGCTTTCTTTGGAACGGTCGTGACAATCTTTTACTTAAAGCAAAGGCGAATCAAGCTAGAAAACCTTCGCTTGGAAAATTTGGTGAAAAAGCGCACAAAGCAGTTGGAAATCGAGAAAGAAAAGTCAGACCAATTGCTGCACGCCATTTTGCCGCACAAGATTGCCAACGAATTGCGCGACAACATTCACTCAATCGGCGAAAACTTCTCTGACGTGACGATTTTGTTCTCCGACATCCAAAACTTCACAAAGACTTCAAGCGAGCACACGGCGGAAGAAATCGCCTTCGCGCTAAACGACTTGTTCAGCCGCTTTGACGAGCGAGCCAAAAACATGGGCGTTGAAAAAATCAAGACAATCGGAGACGCTTACATGGCCGGCTGCGGCTTACCAGAGCCCAACGAACGCCACGCCGAGATAATGGTAAAGTTCGCGCTTGGAATGATGGAAGACTTGGCGGCCTACAACGAAAAGGCGATGATAAAATTCAACATTAGAATCGGCTTGAACTCAGGCCCCGCCAACGCCGGCGTTATCGGAAAGACGAAATTCATCTACGACGTTTGGGGAAACACAGTCAATGTCGCAAGCCGCATGGAAAGCGCGGCGACGCCCGGCGAAATAAAAATTTCAGAAGCGGTTTACGAAAGAATCAAGGGCGCGTCGAACTTTAACTTTAGCGAGCCGATTGAATGCGACATTAAAGGCAAAGGCATTATGACGACTTACGACATTCTGCCGGGAGGAAAAAAATGAAAGCCAATAAATTCTTGGCGCTTGCGGCCGCAAGCATTTTAGTTGCATTAACGGCGGCTTGCTCAAACAAAAAAAATCAAAACGTCGTAAAAGTGGGAATCTTGCATTCGCTGACGGGAGCGATGGCAAAAAGCGAAGAAGGCTTGGCCAACGCCGAAAAAATGGCGATTAGCGAAATAAACGCAAAGGGCGGCGTACTTGGAAAGCAAATCCAAATCGTTCAGCTTGACGGCCAAAGCGATCCAGCCGTGTTTAAAAAACAAGCGAGAAAGATGTTCGAGGAAGACAAAGTCGCGACAATTTTCGGCTGCTGGACGTCCGCTTCAAGAAAGGAAGTCCTTAGCGTCGTCGAGTCGCCCGACATTTACGGCTTGCTTTGGTACCCCTTGCAATATGAAGGAATGGAAGCAAGCCCAAACATAATGTACACTGGAAGCGCGCCAAACCAGCAAGTCGCTCCAGGCGTTGAATTCTGCTTTGACAATTTTGGAAAGCGCATGTACTTAGTCGGCTCGGACTACATCTTTCCGCGAACGGCAAACAAAATCGCAAAGGCGCACTTGAATTATTTGGGAGGCGTTGTAGTCGGAGAGGAATACAAGCCGCTTGACGCCGACAATTTTAGGGACGTAATTCAAGACATAGTCGCCAAAAAACCCGACGTCATAATCAACACAATCAACGGCGCGTCCAACAAAGCCTTTTTTATCCAGCTCCGGGAGGCCGGCGTTACGCCCAAAGACATTCCTGTAATGAGCTTTTCCGTTTCAGAAAGAGAGGCGGTTTACATCGGCCCACAGTTTGTCGAAGGCCATCTGGCAACATGGTGTTACTTCCAAACAATCGCGTCATTCCAAAACAAAACTTTTGTCCAGCGCTACAAGGAGTTGTACGGCCAAGACAGAATTATCGGAGACCCGATGGAGGCCGCTTACATCGCCGTCCAGCTGTGGGCCTTGGCTTGCGAAAAAGCCGGCTCCTTTGACACCGAAAAAGTCAGAATCGCCGCCAAAGGCTTAAGCTACGACGCGCCCGAAGGAATCGTAAAAATCGACGGCGAAAACCAGCACTTGCAAAAACGAGTCCGCATTGGCCGCATAAATTCAAAAGGCTTGATTGACGAAGTTTGGGAAAGCCCAAGCGCGATTAAGCCGGACCCCTACCTTAGCACTTACATTTGGGCAAAGGGCCTTTAGAATTCTTTGTAGTTTTGGTCAAAGCCCTCTTCAAGCCAAAGCGCGACGCTTTCGGAGAGGGCTTGAATTTTTTGCGCGCGATTTTTTCCTGTAATCGAACATTCCCAGACAACGCCGACTCTGTAGCCTTGCTCCAAAAGGCTTTTGACTTCTTCCTTGTCGCGCTCTTTGTTGCGCTCTATTTTTTGGGTCCAATATTCCGTGTTGCTTTTTGGAATCCTCACTTTGCGGCAGGAACGGTGGCCGTGCCAAAAACAGCCGTTCACAAAAATCACGGCGTAATAGCGCGGAAAGTAAAGGTCGGGCTTTCCTGTCAGGCGCTTGTCGTTTTTCCTAAAGCGAAAGCCCAGTTTGTGCAAGTAGGAACGAACCAAAAGCTCTGGCTTGGTGTCGCGGCTTTTTATTTGCGACATTACAAAATGCCGCTGTTCTTTTGTAAGCGTGTCCATCTTAATTCGCGCTCTTTAGCGTCTTTGCGATTTGAAGCGCGATAAACTGAAGAACGTCAACCACGACAGAGTTTCCGAACTGCTTGTAGGCTTGGTTGGGCCTTTTTGAAATTTTGTAGGAATCAGGATAGCCCATCAAGCGGGCGCACTCGCGCGGATGCAAGCGGCGCGGCTTTCCGTTGACCAGATAGCCGCCGGTTTTAGCGAATACTCCGCCGCCGTAAGCGCTCAATGTGACGGCGATTCCCTTTGTTGAATAGACGCGCTCGCCCTGGCCGCCCTTGTTCACTATCGCAAGCTTGATGGCCTTTGAACTGTATTTTTCTTTCTTTTTGGGATTAAAGACCATCGGGTAGCGCTCGTCGCAAAGCGCGAGTGTTTCGTCGGATTCAGGAAGCAAAAAATCTTCCACGTGGCGCGCCAGCGGAATAGGCTTTGGAAATTCAAAATTGATTTCGCATGAAGCGCCGGCCGAAGCGCCTTCCGCTCCGCAAAAACAATCTTTTCTAAAGCAAACCATGTAAACGCGCTCGCGCTTTTGCGGAACGCCGTAATCAAGAGCGCTCAATACTTTCCAATAAAAAGCGTAGCCCAAATCTTCCATCGTTTTTTGAACGACTTTAAGCGTGCGGCCTCCGTCGTGGCGCGCGAAGTTCCGCACGTTTTCCATAAAAACGACTTTTGGCTTTTTTTCTTTTACGATGCGCGCCACGTCAAAGAACAATGTTCCGCGGCTGTCTTCAAAGCCGCGCATTTTTCCGCTAATCGAAAAGGCCTGGCAGGGAAAGCCGGCGCAACAAATGTCATGGTCGGGAATTGTTTTTTCGTCCACCTTGGTTATGTCGCCGTTAGGACGCTCGCCAAAGTTTTCTTGGTAAACATTTTGCGCCTGCTTGTCCCATTCGCTGGAATAAACGCAGCGCGCGCCCAAAGATTCAAGGGCCAGCCTAAAGCCGCCGAGTCCAGCAAACAAGTCTATGAATGTCATGCCGGAAAGCGGCGAGCCTTGAACTTCTATCATTCCTAAATTATAACGACGCGGCGCCCTTGGGTCAATTGCCGCATCCTTTCGGACGCTTCACGCAACTTGTCATTGTCGGGCTTGACCCGACAATCTTCCAGCCGCAAGCGCCAAGACAAAAGTCGCGGCCATCGCGGGAAGCGTACAGCCAAAGACAAAGTCAAAGCGCATGAAAAGCCTGTAAAGCGCAAAGCCCAAAATCCACACAACAATGCGCGCCGCGTCGATTTTTTTAGCCGACGAATCGTTTTTGCAAACAAAAAAGTCGGCGAGCAAAATCGCGGTCATCGGAGCGAATACGCTTCCAATCAAATACAAAAAGTCCGTGATGTTGTCCATGTTAAATAGAATCGCGCCGACCGTTCCCAAAACGGCGACAATTATCGCGGCGGCCTTTATGTTGATTTTAGAGTGAACGCTTTGGCTTGAAACGCCGGCGGAGTACGCGTCAAGGTAAGTCGTTGTCACGGTTGAAAGAACGACAATCACAAGCGCGGCGATTCCCAAACCAGTCTTTAGCATCACGATGTCGATGGAACTTTCTCCCGCCACAATCGCAGCCCCCATTCCAATCGCGTACATCCAAACGCTGACCAAAAAGTAGACGACAGCCGCGGCAAGCGAAACTGCGACAGGCCGCTTTGCGTCCTTTGTGTAGTCGCTGATTACAGGAAGCCAAGAAAGCGGCATCGCGACAGAAAGCTCTATCGCAGCTCCAAACGAAAGCGCCTGATCCGCCATTCCTTCGCCCGCCGTGCCGGCCGCCATCGCAGCGCCAGAAGCCGCTCCGCCAAAAATCTTTACGCACAACAAAATCGTAAGGCAAAAAAGAGCGATCGCCGCGGCAAAGTTAAGCTTGTCCAGGTTTCGCACGCCAGCCAAAATCCAAACAACAATCAAGACGCCAATCGCAAGCGCGGCGACCTTTGAATAGTCTTTGGCGCCGTTAATGATTGTGTTTGCGCAGAGGGAGCCGTCATAAATCATAATTCCTGTCCAGCCCAAAAGCTGCGCCGCGTTCAAAAGGCCAAAAAACTTGGCGCCAATTTTTCCAAACGACAAAGCGGTCGTTTGCATGGCGGCCATTTTTTTCTTTGCGCCAATCACGCCTGTCATAAACAAAAGCGCGCAGCCAAGAACGTGTCCGATTGCAATCGCCGCCATTCCTTTTGCAAAGCCTAGCGGCGCGAAATAAGTTCCGGTAATAATTTCCGCGATGGAAACTCCGGCTCCAAACCAAATCAATGAACTAGAAAAAACAGTCATAGTTATACCTCCAAACAAATACGGCTGAACGCGCGAGCCCTTTGCAAGCGCGTTTGTTGCCGCTTATGCGGCGTTCCAGCATTTTGGGCTTGCAAACGATTATCGCGCCGCTAAAAATCCCCCTCAACATTAAACGCGTGGTTCATCGGGCCGGAACCCTTTCCCAAATCCAGCATGGCGGCGAGCGCGCCTGTAAGATAGTTTTTGGCCGACTGGACGGACTCGACTAAACTTTTGCCCTTGGCCAAATTGCTGGCTATCGCGCTCGAAAGAGTGCAGCCAGTTCCGTGCGTGTTGGGGTTGTTGATTCGCTTTCCGTTAATCCATCGGCCCATGCGCTCGCCGCCGCCAATGTTGCCGAAAAGATAATCGTTGGCGTCATTCAAATTGTGGCCGCCCTTAAGCAAAACCGCAGAGCCAAACTGGTTAAAAATGTTTTGGGCAGCGGCTTCCATGTCGGCCGGGCTGTGGATTGGATTTCCGCAAAGGACTTCCGCTTCGGGAATGTTTGGCGTTATCACTGTCGCAAGAGGCAGCAAGCGCTCCTTTAAAGTTAAAATCGCGTCGTCGCTAATAAGCTTTGCGCCGCTTGTGGCCACCATCACCGGGTCGACGACGACGTTCCTAAAATTAAATTCTTTGATTGAGTCCGCGATTGCATTAATGAGCGCGGAAGAAGATACCATTCCGACCTTCACGGCGTCCGGAAAAATGTCCGTTGCGACGGCGGCTATTTGCGCCTTTAAAAAGTCCGGCGAGACTTCCATAATGTCTGTTACGCCGGTCGTGTTCTGGGCGGTCAAGGCTGTGACAGCGCTCATCGCGTAAACGCCGTTGGCTGTCATTGTCTTGATGTCCGCTTGAATGCCGGCGCCTCCGCTGGAATCGCTTCCAGCGATCGTTAAAGCAGTTTTCATCTTTCCTCCTGATTCTGCTTTATGCCAAGTGGTGCCCCCAAGGCATTTATATTTGTCGCCGCAATCGCGGCCTTTTTGGTCTTGCCAAAGTTCTCCGCATGCGCGGCGAATTTTAGGCTTAATAAAAGTTCCCGCTGTTAGTCTAAAAAACCTCCGCCACTTTTCCCGCCAAAATTTTTGTCGCGGCGCGAATGTCGTCGTTGGCGAAAATCGCGCTGATGACGCTTACGCCCGCGATTCCGCTTCCCTTTAACTCGTGGACATTGCCCGCGCTTATTCCGCCAATCGCGACGACTGGAATTTTCACCGCCCGGCAAATCGCCTTTAGTGTTTCAAACGAAACGCTTTCCGCGTCGGCCTTGCTTCCGGTCGCGAAAACCGCTCCAACGCCAAGGTAATCGGCTCCCTGCCTTTCGGCCAAAAGCGCTTGCTCCACCGTGCAGGCGGAAACGCCGATGATTTTTTCAGGCCCTAAAAGGCGGCGCGCCTCTAGACAGGCCATGTCCGATTGGCCAACGTGAACTCCGTCCGCGCAAACTTCTTTTGCTATCATTACGTTGTCGTTCACGACAAATGGAACGGCGCGAGCGGCGCAAAGTTTTTTTAGCGCGCGGGCTTCGTTCAAAAAGGAATCCTCGTCCAAGTCTTTTTCGCGCAACTGGACAAAAGTCGCGCCGCCGTCAACCGCTTGCTCCACGCATTCGACCAACGTCCTTCCGTTAAGCCAGTGGCGGTCGGTGACAGCGTAAAGGCGCAGGGCCGCGCGCATCTTAGGCTTACAACCGTTTATGGTCTCGGCCCGAATCTTAGGCTTGCAAACGTTTGCGGCGCTGGCCGCCCCCGTTTCGGTCTTGACAACAGATTCCAGTTCGCCGCGCGTCTCGGTCTTGCTGCCAGTCTCCGCGCTATCTAATTTCATACTTCGCGCCTTTTTCAAGCTCGTCGCCCGTCATGTTGAACAAAGCGTCGATGATGCGGTTCCTGTAAGTTGAATTTCCGTCGCCTTCCTGCATTCGCTCCCAAGCCAGCTCTCCGGCCAAGCCCATGGAGCAAACGGCGGCCGCCGCCGCTTCCAAAACATTGTCGGGATTAGCTACGGCAAAGGCCGCCGTCACAGCGCTAAGCTGGCAGCCGGTTCCAGTGATGCGGCCCATTTCGGCGCGGCCGTTTCGTATCACATAGCATTTTTGGGCGTCGGCCACAAGGTCAATCGCGCCGGTAATCGCGACTACGCATTTTTGGCGCGCGGCAAAGTTTTTTGCAAAGGCGACCGACTTTTCCAAATTGCTTTCGTTCACGCTGTCGGCTACATCAGCGTCAACGCCCTTTGTAGTTCCGCTTCCAAAAGCCAAAGTTTTTATCTCGCTTATGTTTCCGCGGACAATGTCAAACTGGAATTTCTTCAAAAGCTTTAAGGCGGTGTTTGTCCTAAGCGCGCTGGCTCCCGCTCCAACGGGGTCAAGCAAAAGCGCGTGGCCAAGCAATTGCGCCATTTTGGCGCTGGCGAACATCGCCTTGATTGTCCGCTTGTTCAGCGTTCCGATGTTGACGTTAAGGCCGCCGCAGATTTTTGTAATCTCGCGCGCGTCGCTTGGCTCGTCGGCCATGATGGGACTAGCGCCAATTGCAAGCAAGACGTTGGCCACGTCGTTTACCGTTACATAGTTTGTGATGTTGTGGATTAGGGGACAAGTCGCGCGGACGTTGTCCAAACAGGTTTTGAACATAATCTTCTCCTTACGTTGGAATTACCCAAATCAAGTTCAAAGGTCAAGGGAAACACCCTACTCTCAGCCGGATTCTTCCAGCTCCCTTTTAAATTGTCGCCTCATTCTATCACGCGCGATATTTTTGCGCAAGGCCTTGTCTTTTGTATAAAGAAAAAAACCCGAGCGTTTTGCCCGGGCCTTCCTTTAAATTTTAATTCGCACCGTCATCTTGGCGCTTTCATTCGCGCTTACCTGTCAAATCCGTCCATAGTCTGAATCTTTCCGTCAGCCTTAAAGGTCAGTTCGCGGAATTTGACGTTTCGCTTTTGGTTGACGCCGTTTGAGCGCTCGCAGTCGTGGTAGAACAAGTACCACTTGCCGTTGAATTCCATAATCGAATGGTGCGTCGTCCAGCCCAAAACCGGAGTCAAAATGCAGCCGCCGTAAGTGTATGGGCCGTAAACATTCTTGCTTGTGGCGTAGCACAAAAGGTGGCTTGTTCCAGTTGAGTAGGTAAAGTAATAAGTTCCGTCCTTTTTGAAAAGCCAGGGATCCTCAAAGTAGCGGCGAACGTCGTCTCCGCCCTTAAGCGGCTGGCCCTTTTCGTCAACGATTACCAAGTCGCGCAAGTCTTCGTCCAGCTCTTTCATGTTGTCCTTAAGCAAGGCGATTTTTGGAGTGCAGGCAGGCTCGGCTCCCTGCGGCTCCTTGTTGTCGGCGCTCCACTTGTTGTTTCGGTACTGGTCAAGCTGGCCGCCCCACAAGCCGCCCATCGTAAGGTAGTACTTTCCGTCGTCGTCTTGGAAGCAGCAGGGGTCGATGCTGTATGTTCCCTGAATGTAGTCGTCTTCCGGGGTGAAAGGTCCTTCGGGCTTGTCGCCGACAGCGACGCCTACGCGGAACATTCCCTTTTTGTCGCGCGCGGGAAAATAAAAGTAATACTTTCCGTCTTTTTCCGCGCAGTCGGGCGCCCACAATTGCTTTGAGGCCCACTTTACGTCCTCCAACTTAAGGACACAGCCGCAGTCGCGCGGCAAGGTTTCCGCGTCCTTCATTTCGTAGACGTGGTAGTCTTTCATGTCGTACTGGTCGCCGTTGTCGTTGTTGGCCACGTCAATGTCCTCGTCGTGCGAAGGATAAATGTAAATCTTTCCGTTAAAGGCGTGGGCCGAAGGGTCGGCCGTGTAAAGGTCGTTGACCAAGGGCTTTTTTTGAATGCTCATATTATTCTCCTAAGTTGAATCAGCGCCGCTGTCCGCACGGCAGTTTATAGCTTTAGTTTACAGCATACCGCGCTCTTTTGTCAAAGGCTCGCGCTTGATTTTCGCGCGCAAATCCGCCATACTGTTCAGCATGAAAACACTTTCCATCAAAGAAGAACTTTCTTCAACAAGCTATCCTGGACGCGGAATCATCCTCGGAAAATCCGCCTGCGGAAAATACGCCATAGCCGCCTACTTTATCATGGGCCGGAGCAAAAACAGCCGCAACCGAGTCTTTGTTCAAGACGGAGACGGAATCCGCACAGAAGCCTTTGACCCGTCAAAATTGACAGACCCCAGCCTTATCATTTACGCGCCTGTCCGCGTTTTGGGCGAAAAAACAATCGTCACCAACGGCGACCAAACCGACACCGTTTACGAAGAAATGTCAAAAGGAAAAACTTTTGAGGAATCTTTGCGCGGCCGCGAGTTTGAGCCCGACGCGCCCAACTACACGCCCAGAATCTCAGGCGTGATGCGAATAAAGGACGGCGCCTACAACTTCGCGCTTTCGATTCTAAAAAGCGACAATGGAAATCCCCAAAGCTGCAACCGCTTTACCTACGCGTACACAAACCCGCAAAGCGGAAAAGCGCGCTTCATCCACACCTACATGGGCGACGGAAACCCGCTCCCCAGCTTTGAAGGCGAGCCAACCTTGCTTGACGCGCCTTGCGTCGACATCGACGAATGGACAAAAACAATTTGGGATTCTCTCAACGCCGACAACAAGGTTTCGCTCTGGACCCGCTGGATCGAAATCTCCACCGGCAAATTTGAGTCTCGCATAATTAACAAGAACGAATAGGACAATTTTTATGTTAAAGAAATCATTCGCGCTTTTATTAATCGTCGCCGCCCTTTGCGCGATTTCTTGCAAACCGCGCGCGGCCCATAGCAAGCTCCCCCGCTCAGCGTCCTCGCTCGCGATGGAAAAATGCCTTTCCACCGACCCGGTCCTTATGGCGCTTATGGAAAAGTCCATTAAAAAGGCGCGAGAGATAAATCCCGACCCCGACACAAATCCCGTTGGCAGCGTGTCCCAACTTTACGACTTTTTGGATTGGGCCGACGTTTGCATGCCCTGGAACGTTTTGGCAAAAGAAAAGCAGCCCGCGCTCTACGACCGCATCGACCAAAGCGTGGACTACTTTTGGTTTGTCATCGACCAGCCGCTTGAAGAGCTTGAAGGCCGCGGCTACTACTACCCCACATTGCAATACCACGAGCCGATCGCAACATGGTGCCGCGAATATTCCGACAACTGGGGAAGCTTTCTTTCCACCGAAGCAAGCTGGAACGACGAGTTTTACCAGAACATAAAAAACGACCCCAGCATGAACATGCAGTACGGTTGGTACGCCGACACGAACGTTTGGAAAACTTTCAACGAATGGTTTTCGCGCCATCTTGTCGATCCGTCCGTCCGGCCGATTTCCGACGCCTCTGTCGTCGCTCCCGCCGACTCAACTCCGCAAGGAATATGGAAGATTGACGAGAACGGAGATTTGGTTCAAAAAGAAGGCGTGGCGATCAAGTCGGCCAACTTCACTTCCATCGCGCAATTGCTTGGCCCCGACTCCGCCTACAAAGACTCGTTCAAAGGCGGAACGCTGACGCACACATTCCTTGACGTAAACGACTACCACCGCTACCACTTTCCCGTCAGCGGAACGATAAAAGAGCTGCGAAAAATCAAAGGAACAAACGCCGCCGGCGGAATCACAGTTTGGGACGCAAAGAACAAGCGCTATGTCCTTGAAGACGCGATTCCCGGCTGGCAAATGATTGAGACGCGCGACTGCGTTGTAATCGACACAAAAGAATTTGGCCTTGTGGCCATTTTGCCGATTGGAATGTCGCAGATTTGTTCATGCAACTGGGAAGAAAACCTTAAGGTTGGCCTAACCGTAAAGAAGGGCGACCCGATGGGCTACTTTCTTTTTGGCGGAAGCGACATCGTGATGGTCTTCCAATCAACGGCGGACGTTTCGCTTGTTTGCCAGCCAAACGACCAGGGCGGCTACAAGCATGTCTTTATGGGCCAGCCCTACGCCCAAGTCAAGTAATCAACGCAATTTGTCGCCGCAAAGCCGCTCGGCGATAAGCAATTCGGGATGGTACTCAAAGTGCATGTTGTCCCAAATCGCCCAGCGGCCGCCCCAAATAAAGCCCTCGTCCTCAAAAGCCTTGATGACGGCGGCCGGCGGCATCCAGCGCGACTTTAACGGAATCAGCATCCAGTTTTTGTTGCCCTTTTGCTTTTCGTAGCCCCAGTAGACGATTTTCTTGCCCCAGCCTTTTGGCAAAATGTCAACCGCGATTCCATAACTGTGAAAAGAGCGCGTGGGGCTGTCGCGGATTTCGCGCCAATTGTAGCCGGAACAGGAGCTTAGCGTTTTTAAAAAATCGCGGACTTCCTTGTCGCCCTTCGCCATCGCCCAAACCTTGGCCTCTATCTTGTCCAGCTTTTTTCCGATTTGCCTGTGAACGTTAAGCGGCTTGTTCCACAAGGTCATG
>DGRX01000016.1 GCA_002391235.1 Treponema sp. UBA4377 | reverse complement strand
CCCTACAAGCCTCTGGCAAAAGCAATGGAAACTGACCAGACTTTCTTTGACCTAGCAAATGTTTCTGGTACGATTGTTGGTCTTTACTGCCCGGACTATATGGACAAGCTGAACACTCCAGGCTGGCACTTCCACTTTATCACCGCCGACAGAAAAATGGGCGGTCATCTTCTTGAAGTAAAGGCAAAAAGTCTTTCAGCGCAAATTGACAAGACCACATCTTTCAAGATGATTCTGCCTGAAGACGATGCTTTCCAGAACGCTGGTCTTGCCCAGGATTTGAGCAAAGACATCCGCGCCGTAGAGGTAAAATAGGCTTGGACCTAAAAGAAATCATGCAACAGCGTGTCTTTGCCGTTGCAGGCGACACGCTGTATGGACGGGGGAAGTAGTCACACCCCCAAAATCCACTTAATCCCCTTTGTCAGTCGCGCTTGGTTGTCCGCAAAATGGTTCCCTTTGTTCAGTTCAAAAATTGTCTTGATTCCCTGAGTTTTGTAAAAGTCGGCGAGGATTTCCGCATTGTTCTGGACGGTGGCCAGCAGGGGATTTTTTGTTTTTGATTCTTTGTCGCCAAGGGAAAGATAGATGCTGTCGGGCTTGGTGGCAAAGGGCGTGGTCTTGGCAAAATCCACAAAGCGGGGAAACCATGCGGAGGGAGAGGCGGCTACAAATCGGGAAAAGGCTTTTGTTTTGTGGGCGGCGTAGAGGGCAAAGAGGCCTGCGAGGGAATATCCTGCGAGGGCGATGTATGGTGGCGGAGAAAGTTTTTGTAAAATCGCAGGAAGCGCTTGGCTGACAATGAAGGCAAGGTAGGAATCTGCTTTGCCGGAAAATGGCGGGTCGTTTTTGCGGAGGGGCGGAATCTCCCAGGGGGAAAGGTCGTTGTTCCAGTCCATGCCGGAAATGCTGGCGAGGGTGAATGACGGGCAGTCCAGAGCGGCGCATTCCTTCCAAAGGGAATCGGCTTCGCCTGCGAATGTGTTCACGAGGACGAGGGGAAGGCTTTCTGTGGCGGAAGTCGTGATGCTGATGTTTTTTCCGTCAAGTTCAAAGATTTCTGTTTTAAAAGATTCTGCCATTTTTTCTCCAATACAAGCTCGCTTAATTCCTTGCGATGAGTGCCGGTGCGGAACTTTGTCTAAGATTCATTTTACAACTTGACCTCAATTTCGTCTTTAGCCAAAAGGGTGTCGGGGGTAACATCACACTCCATGGCAATCAAATCATATTTTGTCTTCCGCGCGGGATTGTCGCCTTCTTCAAGATAGACTGTGGCGTTTGGCACGAGAAGTTCCTTGCAGCGGCCGGTATTTTTTACATGTACGGTCTCGTTTTTGTCATCCAGCATGACATGGGCGATGAAGCGGTTAGGTCGATCGAGAAAAATTGCTTTGTGAATGTGCTTGTATTGCATAAGGGTATTATAGCATGGCAGGATGGGGGTGTAAAAAGATAACTTTATTCTTTTTTGTGCTTTACAAAATGTGTAAAATACTGTAAAGTGTTGCTATGATAAAAGAACGATTGAAGGATATGGAACTGAAAATAACAGAGCTTTCTGACTATCTTCAGATTTCACGGCCTACGATGTATAAGTTTATAGACGCATACGATTCAGGAGATACATCAACCATCAATAAGCATGTACTGAAGCTTTTCAAATACATTGATGAAAATCCCCTGATTGGAAAAAAAACAGTCGTGACATATATTCTGACAAATCTGGTTGAAGAAAAGGAACTGGGGGACACTTCGGAAAATAAAATTTTCAATCAGATAAAAAGATATATTGTTGCAAATCCAGAATCCGCAAAAAGTCAGTTCATTGAACTTGCAGTGCAAAAAACTGATTACGATGACGCAATAAAATATCTTTTGAAAATTTATCCGCTTTTGAAAAAGCGAAGACTGACGGATGAAGAAATCGATTTTCTTAAGCCGTTTGATGATATTAAAAATATTATGGAAGAAGGAGAAGACTAATCATGGAAAGAGCATTAAGAATCGAAGGTTACAGAAACATCGGATTTAAAGATGAAAAACCACATCGAGAAAGGCTTGTGATTAACAATTCCCTTAAAAAAGGAGAGCTAGGGGATTTAATAATTCTTATCGGCGCGAACAACGCTGGAAAATCAAATGTTCTTGATGCATTAGAAACTTTTGGAAACCAACAGATTCAAGAGCGTGATGTTACCGACTTGTATATGGAAGAAGAATGCAGGAAGCCTGCTCTGACTTTGTTTGCAAGAAACACGGAAAAAGAGGATGAATTTGCGTATAAGAAAGAATGGAAACAGCCCGATGAAATTATTTATCCCGAAGATGATTCTGAAAGGGAATTTCAATTCATCACCGTTGAGAATTTTCCTGAAAGTTTGCAAAGAATTTCTGATACAGAAAGAAACTATATTGGAACATCAAAGCTATATAGCTTATTAGAATCTTTTGCTAAAAAGTATGAAGATAATCAGTTCACAGAGAACGATTTGTCATGTGTCACCACTGATGTTTTTAAAGTATTAGAGTTTCTACAAAGGCAGTATGGTCGTAGTGGGCATTGGAATGATTTTTATTATCAGACAAGAAATACTGAGATTATGAAAGAATATTCAGTTTCTCATAATACTGGAAACACAAGCTATCGCAATATTCTCAATGAAAAATATCTTGCAAAATACGGCTATAATTTTATTCCATCAATTCTTACATATAAAAATAACGACATAACAAATAACAATTTGGTATCAGATTACAATAACATATCAAGTAATAAATTTTTCTCTGCACTGTTCAATTCTATCGAATTTGACATTTCCACGATAAAAAATGCCTATGAAACTTTCAGAAAGCAGAATAATAAAGGTGTTTTGTCTCAACTTGAAAAGAAAATAAATAAGAAATTAAAATCAGTAGCAGACAAATTCAACAAACTGTATTTTATCGAAGATGCAGTCTATTCGTTTAAAATTGATTTGGAAAGTGAACGGATTTTCTTCTCTTTATTCCGTGGAGAGCAGGCAATTTCCCTTGATTATCAATCTACTGGGTTCAAATGGTTCTTCAACCTGTTCTTCAATTTGCTCAATTCTACAGACTTGAATCCTGGTGATATCATTATCATGGATGAGCCTGCGACAAATCTTCATGTAAAAGGTCAACGGGAACTAAGAGGCTTCTTAAAAGAATTTGCAATTCATAATGACATTTCTATAGTCATAGCAACTCATTCTCCATTTCTGATTGACCTGGACTATCTTGATGAAATTCGTGTAGTTGTAAATAAGGACAACATAACTTCAATAGAAAATAATTTTGCAGCGGTAAATGAAAATGATCCTGATTCACTGCTTCCGATAAAAGATTCTTTGACAGTTGAAAACCACATTCTCGTAAATCCAGAAGAAAAAGTTGTTTTTGTAGAAGGAATTACGGATTATAACTATCTTACTGCATTTAAAATCCTCTTTAAGAAAGAAGGAATAACTTTTCTCCCGATTAACGGAGTTGGAAAAACAAAAGAAGAATGCATAAAAATAACTCAGCGGCTTATGAAAATCAGGAAAAAAGATCCTGTATTGCTTGTTGATAACGATAAAGCCGGAAATTGCATTAAGGAAGTTAACAAAGACAATAAAGATTTTAGAATCATTTCTTTGAGCGAGGCAGATGAAAAATTCAAGACAATCGAGTCTTTGTTTTCTGATGACGACAAAGGAAAATTCGGCTTGGTTGATGAAAGTGGAAAATTTGTAAAACATGCGTCCACATCAACAATTTTTAAGAATTATATTTTGAAAAATCAAGATGAAGTTTCTGCTGAAACAAAAGAGAATTTTGCAAAGCTGTTTGAAATGCTTTTTGAGGAATTGGAATAGATAAAAGATTTAAACTGTCATTAATTTTGCGGATAGAGGTAATATAAAACGAATGGTGGAGAAAAATTTTAATCTAGGTGATAGAGTAATTGTATGGAATACCAATAAGCTGTTTGAGTATTTTGTCGGCTTTGTTGCCGAGAACAGACTGGAAGATCATGATTATGCCGATTATATAATAGCAGATACCAGACATAATATATCAGACCTTCGAACTCCAATTTCTCTTTATGATACGCTCGACGATAGAAATCTAAAAATTGTGAAAAAGGAGAATTCTTTATTATTTTCAAAGAGAGCTTTTCGATATATAAAAAAATTAAAACTCATATACAATGGGTATATAAAACGACAGTCAGCAGAAGAATTATTACACGATGTTAGAGAAGATATATTTCACTTCACAAAAATAAAAATATACTGTCTTGAGACCAGAGTATATAAATTCTTTACAAGTATGAAAAACTTTATATTGGTTCTTAAAGATTTAATTTTTTCAGATATCATTTCATTTTACAAAACAAGACGTGAAATAAGTTCTATCCAACAACAATTAAAAAGGCTGTCTGTACTTGAATCATTTGATAACGCCATTGGTTATTCAACGAATCAGAAAATGGAAAAGGAGAAAAATGATTTAAAAACGAGAAAAGATGAGTTGCAAAAAACAAAAAACGAATCTTCCAGAGAATTTGTGGCTTTCATTATCAGCGTGCTTTCAGTCCTACTTGTATTTTTTCAATATAAATTGACTAGAAATCAGCTGGTTTTAATGCAAAAACAGACTGAGATACAAGAAAATCAGTTAAGAATTGAACGAGAAAATACAATGCCGCATTTTACAGTTTCGCAAAACTATATCCGAAATAAAAGAAATGAGGTTATAGGTGATGGATTATATATTGTAAAAGATAAAAACTATGCACAGAATGTTGAGTATAATGTGAAATCTTTGGTTTTTTCAAAGCAATTAATTCCAGATTCAGAACCTTGTGTATATTTTGGTTTATCTAATTACTTTACGTATAGTGAAGAAAATGATGATGTTGCTTCATTTTATTCATATGATAATCTGGAAATAATGGAAGCAGCAAGCAATATTATTGGTGGCAAGGTTTACAAGAACGAGCGCTTGGAAGCTTTATCTGTTAGTAATTATATAGAAATAAAGTTTAATGATATGTATGGCGTTTCGAATTCGTATTATTTTAAATCAGATGCTGTTTCTACAATTCGTATTTCTGAAGAATCTTATATTAGAGCCTGCAATATTTATTCCGAAAATGATATAGGCGGAATAGATAACTTGGAAAAGAATGTTGAATATTGGGTAAAAAGAAATTGTACCCATAAATAGTACTTTTTTATATTATAATAATATAAAGCCTCTCTGTAAAATAAATAACATACCGTCGCTTATTGCCAGCTTTACTAAACTGTGCTAAACTATCCGCATGGCAGATTATATTCGCGCAAGAAGCGACGAGCACAAAGAAGAAAGGCTTTCTCAAATAAAAGCGGCGACGGCAGAACTTTTTGCAAACAGCTCTTATTCAGAAATCACCCTTACCACGATTGCAGAAAAATTGGGCTGGTCGCGCGCAAACCTTTATAAATACGTTACGACCAAAGAAGAAATCTTTCTGGAAATATCCGCAGAAAAAATGGCCGCCTATTACAATGCATTGCTTTCGGCTTTTCCGGAAGGCACCAATTTTACGCCGGACGTGATTGCAGAAGTTTGGGCTGGAATCGTCAACGCAAATCAGGATTACATGCGCTATGTTTTATATCTTAATCCGGTGATAGAAACAAACGTTACGGTCGAGCGGCTCGCGGTCTTTAAGAAAAAATATTATGACTTGGCCTATGCCTTCCGCGACAGACTTGCCCAAATGCTGGGTACCACGCAGGACGCTGCCTACAAAATCCAGCTGGATGTATTGTTTTATGCATCGTCTTCTGCGGTGTCCTGCTACAAAAATCCTCTGGTTCAGCAGGCTCTCAAGCAAATCAACATAACTCCGCCGGCAATGGATTTTTACAAGGACATGAAGGACTTTCTTAAAATGCGTCTTGCGTGGAAGGAATAAGAACGAAAGAAGATTTTTAAGTAATCCTTACTGGCGACGCTCATATTGTTTTATTGATAAAATGTTAGCCCGCAAGGCAGATTGCAACATCAACTTCTTATAAAAGATTTGTCCCGCTCAGGAATGTCGTCGTCTGAAACAAAGCGCTCGATTGTCATGTGAAGGTCGTATTTTTCGCGCAGCTCTGCGATTGTTTTCATCATTGGCATCGCGTGGTGCTTGTCAATCGACTCTTGGTTTTCCCAAGAGTCGATTAGGAGAATCGTTTCGTCGCCGGAACTTTCTTCAAACGGCAGGTAGTATTCATAGCGAAGGTTTCCTTTTTCCGCGCGGATTTTTTCAACGGTTCCGCTGGAAATCATTTCGCGCGCAAAGGCTTGGGCCGCGCCATTTTTTCCTGTGTAACGAAGGTTCACGGTGATTGCCATTTTAGTCCTCCAGATTTAGCGATTCTACTTTAGCAAGCCTTCAACATAATTTTTGACGTCGGCTCCGCTTGCGCGGCGTTTTTTGCCATGCGCTCTGTCGTTCCTGTCACGCTAAAATATACGACCGCCGTTTTTGCCGCCGCTCCCGCCATTACAAAGCCTCCGATTAAAAGTCCAAGAATTAGTTTTTTCATTTGCGCCCCCATAAGTAACATTCCGTCACTTAACTAAAGTGTATGTCATAATCGGCGCTTTGTCAATAGTTTTTTTCGCCGTAATTTTTTTGTCAAAAAACTCCAATTTTGTGGAAAAAATCCTAAAATATGCTATAATATAGGGCTAACTTGGAGGAAAGCTTCAGCTAATGCTATACGCGATAACCCCGGCGGCAGTTCTGATATTGAACTTAATATTGAACTGGGAATTGTTCAAAAAATACGGATTTTACGCCAAAAAAACGGATAGGCCAATGCAGGCGCGCGTTCGCTACAATTGGTTTTTGCTTTCCGCCTGCTGCTACTTTGTCGTGGACATGTGCTGGGGGCTTTTGTACGAGCGCAGGGAAGTTGACGCGTTTTTCCCCTATATATATTGTTTGACAGTCTTTTACTTTATGTTCATGCTTTTTACAATGCTGGCATGGACGCGCTATATGCTCTCTTATCTTGGGAACGGGGGCATCCGCAGCAAGATTTTGCTTCATTTGGTGTGGGCCTTGGCTGTGTTTGGAATGATATGCCTTGCCTTGAACCATTCCTTCCATCTAATGTTTTCGTATAACGATCAGCGCGTGTATGTAGGGGAAGTGGGCAGGAATCTTACTTTCCTTCTTCAAATCGCCTTTTACATTTTAATCACGCTTTACATGCTGCGCGTGGCCCATAACAGCGCGGGAAGCAAAAAAACAAGATGCGTTGCGGTGGCCGCGACAAGCGTTGTTTTGGGAACCTTTCTCACATTCCAAATTGTAAACGCGTTTTTTCCTTTCTATGCCGTAGGCCTTATTATTGGAATATGCTTGGTTCATTCCTTTGTTCAAGCCAGCGAAAAAAAAGAAAAGGAAGCGCATGACTACATCGCTTCGGCAATGGCGGAAGCGTACGAAGCCATATTCTACGTGGACCTTGACTCCGGCGAATACCTGGCCTTTTCCAAAAGCCAAAAATATATGACGCTGGACGCGACGGCCAACGGAAAAGATTTCTTTAAAGACGCTCAGGCAAGCATTGAAGGTTGCATCTATCCTGAAGACTGGGAATACGCAAAAAGTTTTTACAGCAAAGAAGCGATGCTGAAAAATCTTGAAGGAAAGCGCTCGTTTTCTTTTAAGTACAGGGTCATGATAAACAATGAGCCGCGCTTTTTCCTCTTTACCGCGATGCGCGAAAGCGACAGCCAGTACCTTATCTTTTATGAAAAAGACATAGAGGATGAACTTAAGTTTGAAAAAAAGCAAAAGGAAAGCCAAAAGAAGACCGTCACGTTTGGCCAAATCGCGGAAAGCCTGGCTTCCATTTATGACTTGCTTTATTACGTGAATGTCGTGGATTCATCTTTTGTCTGCTATCAAATCAACGACACTTACGGCAATCTTGAAATTAATAAAACCGGAGATGACTTTTACGGCGAATCGCTTTCAAACATTCCTCTTGTTATCCATGAACAAGACTGCGAAAAGTTTTCCGATTTTATAAATAAGGACAACATGATTTCCACGATGGAAACCCACAAAGACTGCAGCATGACTTACCGCATGATGGTGTCCGGAAAGCCCCAGTACACAAGAATGACTGTCAGAAAAAGCAACGACGGAAGCCACTTTATCATCGGCATTGAGAATGTCGACGCCGAAATTAAAAAAGAAAAGCAGCGCCTTAAGGAACTAAAAACCGAAAAAGAGTTGGCGCGCCGCGACGATCTTACCGGCGTCAAGAACAAGACCGCCTACAGGGAGCTTGAAGCCTCCGTTCAGGGAAACATCGACAACGGCCTTGACTATTTGAACTTTGCCCTTGTAGTGTGCGACTGCAATAACCTTAAGCTTGTAAACGACACTAAGGGCCACGCGGCCGGAGACGAATACATCCGGGAGTCGGCGGCGCTTTTGTGCGGCATTTTCGTTCACAGCCCTGTGTTCAGAGTGGGCGGCGACGAGTTTGTGGTCTTCCTTCGCGGGAACGATTACTCCGCAAGGAAAGAGCTTATGGAAAAATTGCGCGGCCAAGTTCTTGAAAATTTAAAGACAAATGGCGGCGTGGTCTTGGCTTCCGGCATGGCGGAATACTTTCCGGAGAGCGACAGCTTGGTTTCTGAAATATTCGAGCGCGCCGACAAAGACATGTACGACGACAAGGCGCGGCTAAAGTCAATCGAAGGTTGAGCCTAGTTATTCATATTGCGGCAAATAATAGTCGTCTTTGTTTTGTCGCAAAAATCGTCTTCCAAAATTAGTTCGCCGATTTCGTCAGCCGTGATTTTTCCTTTTAGCGGATTCTTTACGCTGTCGATTTTTCCGTTCACTTCCGCAAAAACGCCGCTGCGCTCAAAGGCAAGGTCGCAGTCTTCCATGGAGCAATTTTTTATCGTAAGGTTTTTGCAGTAGCAGAAGGGCTGTGTTCCGATAATGCGGCAATTTATGAGGGTGAGGTTTTCTGAATACCAGCCCAGGTATTCGCTTTTTACAAGGGAGTCTTTTACCGTCACGTTTTTTGTGTGCCAGAAGGCGTCTTTTGTGTCCAGCTCGGAATCTGCGATTTCGATGTTTTCGTCATATTGAAAAGAATATTTTCCCTTCATTTTTAGGCCGGTGATTTTTGCGCCGCGGATTTCAAAAAAGGGATATTCGGATTCTTCGATCGTAACATTTTCAATTTTCAGATTTTGGCTTTTCCAAGCGAACTCCGGAGAATTAACGCTGCAGTTTTTAAGGCTGATGTTTTCGCATTCACGAATAGCCTTGATTCCAAAAAGTTTGCTGTTTTCAATATAAATATCTTTGTCGTACCAAAGGGCTGCCCGGCAGTTTTGGGTAAAGTTTGTGTCGGTGATTTTCGCTTTTTCTACATGCCAAAAGGGATAGCGCAGATTCATAAAACAGCCGGCCACATCGATGTCGCGGCATTCCTTAAATGCGGATTCACCGTCGGCAGGCCCGTCAAAGCGGCAGTTTTTTACAGTAAGGCCTTTAAGGCCGTATAAAGCCCTCTCTTCGTCAAATGTTTGATTTTCAATAATCATTTGAAAGTTTGTCCTTCGCTTGGCTTTAGTAACATTCTGTCACTTATTCAAAGTGTAAGGAATAATCGCCGCTTTGTCAATATAGCGCGAATTAACCAGGGCAAATGGAATATAAAAAAATCAAAACGCTCCCAGTTCAAAAGCCTCGCCCTAACCCACGGTTGAGTCTGCATTAGCAGCCTCAAAGTGGGCGGGCGGTCTTTTTCACTTCCGCGTTTTGGCCTTTTTCACGATTGTTTACCCTAGTCAAACGCGCCTGGAAACAGTAAAAAAATGCGCGTGTAGCGCAGTTATCAAGCGGCGCCGCTCTGACGCAGCCGCAACCGGGAGCATTTTTTGTATTGATTTCATATTGCGTTTGTCCTAAATAACGCTCCGTCGCTTATTGCAAAAGGAGGGGAATTGCGCTAGAATGGCGCGTATGGCAGAATCAAACGGCAAGGCGGATTTTATCCGCGCGCGAAGCGACGAACACAAGGAAGAGCGGCTTTCTCAAATCAAAGAGGCGACGGCGGAGCTTTTTAGGACGGCCCCTTACGCCGAAATCACGCTTACCACAATCGCGGAAAAACTGGGTTGGTCCAGGGCCAACCTTTACAAGTACGTGACGACCAAAGAAGAGATATTTTTGGAAATCGCGTCCGAAAAAATGGCCGCTTACTACGGCGCTCTGATTGACGCCTTTAAAAAGGCAAGCGGCCGGCCCGCAAGCGAGCTTTCTAAAATCTGGGCGGACGTTCTTGACGCAAACCAAGACTACATGCGCTATGTTTCATACCTCAATCCTGTGATAGAAACAAACGTCACGGTGGACCGCTTGGCGGCTTTCAAAAAAAAGTACTACGACTTTGCCAATGATTTTTGCGCGCTTCTTTCCGGGACGCTCAACTGTTCCCAAGAGGCCGCGTATAAAATCCAGCTGGACGTTTTGTTCTACGCTTCCTCCAACGCGGTTTGCTGCTACAAAAATCCGCTTGTGCAAAAGGCGCTAAAGAAAATAAAGGTGGTTCCGCCAAAAATGGATTTTTTCGCCGACATGCAGGACTTTGTGAGCATGCGGCTGGCGTGGAACGAAAGAAATTCCTAAAACGCGGGCTTTTCCTTTTATTCTTTTTGCATCACCGCGATGGCGCAGGGCATGCGGCCTTCAACAACCGTGTAGCTTGCGTCCTTGTGGCCTAGGCCTTCAAAAAATTCTTTGTAGCTGGCCAAGTCAAATTGCCGCTTAAAGTCCGCTCCCAGCCACTTGATGAAATTTACCGCGACGATTCCAGTTCCCTTTGACATGTTGATGTATGTCGGAACGATGATTTTTCCGCCGCTTTTTGTAACGCGGAAAAGTTCCGCCAGCGCTTTTTGCGGCTCTGGAAGCAAGTGGATTACGTTTCCGGCCACAACCTTGTCAAAGCTTTGGTCGCCAAATTCAAGCGCGGTTATGTCGGCTTTCTTAAATTCCGCGTTGCTGAATTTGCCGCATTTTTTTACGGCCTGCTTCAACATTCCGTCCGAAAAGTCAGTCGCCACCAGGCGCTTGCATTTTGGCGCGATGTATTCGCTGATGGCTCCCGTTCCGCACGCGCATTCCAAAACTTCGTCGGAGGAATCAATCAACTCCGCGACTTTTTTCCCGGTTCCCGTATATACCTTTTTGTTGTAAATATTTTCAAAAAGGTCGTACAGCGCCGCCGCTTTGTCCCAAAACATTTTTTCTCCTTGCGCCCATTTTACAGCAAAGGCTTGAAGGCTGTCTATAGAGGGCGGGGCACGCTTGGCCAGATTGTCAGCGGATATCTTGATTTTGCGGAGCGTCAGGCGGAACGACGGCAGCCTATGACCATGAAAGATTGGTCAGAGCATCTTGACAAGATTCTTACGATGAGCGGCGAACAGCTTTCGCAAGGAAACGGCTCAATTTCACACGAAAAAGCCATAGAAAAAGCGACGAGCGAATACAAAAAGTACCAGCAAAAAACTTTAAGCGATGTTGAAAAAGACTTTTTGAATTCCATAAAAGAGATAACGAAAAACCAACAGTGTTCATCATGTAATTGATAAAAAGCAAAAAATCAGCGATAATAAAAATATGACAACACAAAGGTTGGACGTGATAAGGAAAATCGGCGAAACAGTTTCTGTGGAATTTAAGCGTTGCGGCGGACAAATTGAGCGAGATGTTTACGAAACTGTATGCTCTTTTTCCAATCGTTTTGGCGGAGACATTTTCTTAGGCATTCTTGATGACGGAACTGTTTCTGGAGTTTCGCCAAAAGCCGCGCCGCAATTGGTTAAAAATTTTATTGGCGTTCTTGCAAATCCAGATTGTTTTTCTCCAACCCTTTGCCTTGAGCCTGAAATTATGGAATGCGAAGGAAAAACAATCATTCACATTTATGTTCCAATTTCTGGTGACGTTGTAAGTTACAAAAAGGAAATATATAATCGAGCCAATGATTCCGACATAAAAGTCAAGTCTACAAGCGACATAGCCCAAATGTATATTAGGAAGCAGGAAATTTTCACGGAGCGAAAAGTTTATCCGTATGTGAAGCTTGAAGATTTAAGGCTTGATTTGTTGCCGACTGTGAGAATTCTAGCAAAGAATAATTCCGCAGGAAATCATCTGTGGGAAAAACTTACGGATGAAGACTTGTTGCGGAGCGCCGGCCTTTTTACAGAAGACAGAGTCACTGGCCAAAAGGGTTTCAATCTTGCCGCTGTCATGCTTTTGGGAAAGGATGAAGTTATAAAAGAAGTCGCGCCAATGTATCAAACGGACGCGTTGGTAAAAAAGATAAATACAGACAGGTATGACGACAGGCTTGTGGTTGAGACGAATCTTATTGAAAGTTATGACTTGCTTTTTGATTTTGCTGCAAAACATTTGCTGGATAAGTTTTATCTTGAAGAAGGGAAGTTGAGAATTTCTTTAAGAAATATCATTGTTCGTGAAATGATTGTCAACACGCTTATGCATCGTGAGTATTCAAGCGGATTTCAGGCGAAATTCGTGATAGAAAAAAAGAAGATGTTTGTGGAAAACGCGAACAGAGCAAAAAAAGACGGGTTAATTACGCCAGAGAATGTTGAGCCATATCCCAAAAATCCTCTTATTGCTAATTTTTTCAGAAACATCGGCTATTCTGACAAGCTTGGCTCTGGCGTTAGAAAAATATTTAATTATTCCATAAAGTATTCTGGCATGGATCCCGTTTTTGAAGAAAACGATGTTTTTAGAATTACAGTTCCCTTAAATGATGAATTTTCATGGGACGCGCAAAGGGAAAATGTCCCTGTAAATGTCCCTGTAAATGTCCCTGTAAATGTCCCTGTAAACGAGCGGCAAAAGCAAATTTTGGAAAGCTTAAAAAGAGGTGACTCTTTTACAGCCGCTCAGTTTGCGGCAAAATTGAATGTTACAGACAAAACGATAAAACGAGACTTGCAATATCTTACAGAAAATAAACTGATAAAACGCATTGGTTCCGACAAAAGCGGAAAGTGGGAAATATTGCGTTAAGCCCCCGTTTCCTCCCCTCTGTTGAACTTTCTCCCTTAATGCGGTATCATCAGCATTATGGAAAAATTGGAAATCGGTCAGCAAATTGAGACGGAAATTGTGGCGATATCGGGCGACACAATTTTTTTGGATTTGAGCTCTAAGAGCGAAGGCGTGCTTTTAAAGGCGGAACTGGCGGACGAGAACGGAAACGTCAGCGTCAAAGAAGGCGACAAAATCAAGGTTTTTTACTTGGGCGAAAAGAACGGCGAGTCGCGCTTTACCACAAAAATCAGCGGACAGAACGCCGACAAGACGATGATAGAAAACGCCTGGACAAGCGGCATTCCGGTTGAGGGCGTTGTTGAAAAAGAAATCAAGGGCGGCTACGAAGTCAAGATTGGCGGCGCCAGGGCCTTTTGCCCCTATTCGCAAATGGGCGGACGCAAAAAGGACGACGACACGGATTTTACGGGCCGCCACTTGGTCTTTAAAATCCAGGAATACAAGAACGACGGAAAGAACATCGTTGTTTCTAACCGCGCGATTTTGGAAGAGCAGCGCGCCAAAAACCTTTCGGCCTTGGAAAGCCAAATCGCTGTCGGAACGATGGTCACAGGAAAAATCACCGCGCTCCACAACTACGGCGCCTTTGTCGATTTGGGAGGCTTTCAGGCGCTGCTTCCGATTTCGGAAATTTCCCGCGCCCGCGTTGACGACATCCAAAAGGTTTTGTCGGTAGGACAAGAAATCACCGCAAAGGTAATCAAGGCCGATTGGAAAAACGAAAAGGTCAGCGTAAGCCTAAAGGCGCTTGAGGCCGACCCCTGGGACACGGTGGAGCAAAAATTTTCGGAAGGCGACAAGATTGACGGAACGATCGCCCGCGTCGCCGACTTTGGCGTCTTTGTCAATTTGGCGGACGGAATCGACGGCCTTGTCCACGTTTCGGAGCTGGACGTAAAGAAGGGAACCAACTTGCAAAAGGTTTTCAAGAAGGGCGACAAGATGAGCGTCGTCGTTCAGGGCGTGGACGCAAAGAACAAGCGCATCTCCCTTACTACAAGCGAGTCCGCCGAGCAAGATTTGGAAACCAAAAAATATTTGGCCAGCAATTCCAACGACGACGACGGCGAAACCTACAGCCCCTTCGCCGCCTTGCTAAAGAAATAGACGGACAGGCGGCGCGGGCTTTTTGGCCTTGCGACCGTTCATTTTAGGAGGAACAATATGGAAACGAGAAACATTTTTGAAAACATTTCTTGCATTGACCACAGGTATTCGCTTTCGGAAGCCAAGGCTTTTGAAGGCCTTTCAAAATACATTTCGGAAGAGGCCAGCGTGCAGAGTTTTGCCAAGTGCGAAGCCGCGCTTGTAAAGGCGCACCTTAAGGTTCGCGGCCAGCTGGACGACAAAAAGGCCGCCGCGCTTGACCAGGCCGCAGCCAACATCGACCCCGAGGAAGTTTACAAAGAGGAAGAAAAGACAAAGCACAACATTCGCGCGCTTGTCAACGTCCTTAAGACAAAAGTTCCGGCGGACTTGGGGCCGCTCGTTCACCTTGGAGCGACAAGCGTGGACATCTTGGACACGGCCCTTTCTTGCAGAATGCGCGACGTGACGCAGAAGGTTGTCCTTCCTGAATTGAAGGAGCTTGAAAAAAATCTTTGCGCCATCGCCGAGCGCGAGGCCGACACTCCGCAAGTCGGACGCACTCACGGCCAGCACGCCGTTCCGATCACTTTTGGCTGGAGCGTCGCCGAATTTGTCTCGCGCCTTGGAAAGTCAATCTTGCGCATCGAGGAATTGAGCAAGCAGCTTAAGGGAAAGCTTGCAGGCCCGGTCGGCTCTTACAACGGCCCCAGCATGATTGTCCAAGACCCAGAGGAATTGGAAAAAACTTACTTGGGCTTTTTGGGCTTGGAGCCAAGCGAATATTCCAACCAGCTTGTAGAGCCCGAATACCTCTTGCGCCTTTTGCTTGAGATGAACGTGGCCTTTGGAATCATCGCGAACCTTGCCGACGACCTTCGCAACTTGCAGAGAAGCGAAATCGGAGAAGTCTTTGAGTACTTCGCTTCCACCCAAGTCGGCTCTTCAACGATGCCGCAAAAGCGCAATCCTTGGAACAGCGAGCACGTAAAGTCTTTGTGGAAGGCGATGTGCCCGCGCGTCATCACGTTCTACATGGACCAAATAAGCGAGCACCAGAGAGACCTTACAAACAGCGCGAGCCAGCGCTTTATCGCCGACTATGTTGCTGGCTTTACGATGGCCGTCGCCAGAATGAATTCCGTCGTGAGCGGCTTGCAGGCCGACCGCGAAAGCATGAAGCGCAACTTGGACAACGCCGGCGGAAAAGTCAAGGGCGGAGTTCTTGCCGAGCCGGCCTACATTTTGCTTGGCGAAGCGGGAGTCAACGACGGACACGAAGTGATTCGCAAAATCACTTTGGAATGCGAGCAAAGCGGAAAGACTTTCTTTGAAGTCCTCAAAACCCACACCGACGCTTACGCCAAAATCACGGCGCAGTTGGAAAAGCTTGGCGTTGAGGATCCGAAAAACTTCTTTGCCAACCCCGAGCGCTACCACGGCCTTGCCGCCAAAAAGTCAAAGCGCTTGGCGCAAAAATACGCGGAGTTGATGAAATAACTGTCATTGTCGGGCGTGACCCGACAATCTTTTGTGGAGGCGTAAAATGAAAATTGCTTTTATCGGAATGGGAAACATGGCGCAAGCGATTGCGGCCGGCTTTGTCGCCTCAAAAAAAATCGCCGCCAAAGACTTGTGGGCCTACGCTCCCAACCAAGAAAAGCTAAAGGCCAACGCGGCCAAAATCGGCTTTAATCCCTGTTCCTCAAACGCGGAAGCGGTGAAAAACGCCGACACTGTTTTTGTTTGCTGCAAGCCCAACCAAATAGAAGGCGTTGTGGCCGAAGTGAAGAACGAATTGCAGGGCAAGGCGCTTGTTTCCGTCGCGGCGGGCTGGACTTTTGACAGCTACGCGAAAATTTTGGACACAAGCAAAACGCGCGTTTTGTGCCTTATGCCAAACACGCCCGCCCGCATCGGCCAAGGCGTTATTTTGCTGGAGGAAAAGAATTCCTTGCGCGACGACGAGGCCGAGCAAATAAAGGACTTGCTTTCCAGCCTTGGCTTGTTGGAAACGATTCCGGCGAGCTTGATGGGAATCGGCGGCGCCCTTGCAGGCTGCGGCCCGGCATTTATGGACTTGATAATCGAAGCTTACGCCGACGCCGCCGTAAAGTACGGAATGAAGCGCGAGCAGGCCTACCGCTTGGCAAGCCAAACGATGCTGGGAAGCGCCGCCTTGCAGCTTGCAACTGGAGAGCATCCGGGCGCCTTAAAGGACGCGGTTTGCTCGCCGGGCGGAACCACGATTCGCGGAGTTTGCGCTTTGGAAAAAGCGGGCTTGCGAAACGCTTGCGTCCAGAGCATCGACGCGATAATGGAATTTAAGAATTCAAAAAAGTAAAAGATGGTCATTTGCGTTGCGGGGCCGATTGCGGCGGGAAAAAACTTCGTCTGCTCTATTTTGGAGGAACGGGGTTTTTTTTGCCTGGACGCTGACCAAGAAATCCACAAAATAATCGGCGACAAGCAGGCGGAAATCCTTAGCCGTTTTAGTCAGATCGCCGCCTCCCGCGGAATCAATTTGCGCGCCGCCGACGGAAGCCTTGACCGCCGCGTGCTTGGAAAGCTTCTTTTTAAGGACAGCGCGCTTTTGGCCGAACAAGAAAAAATCCTTTACCCGGAATTTGTCGCGCGCGTCCAAGCGCTGATTGACGCGAACGAAAAGGCTTCGCAAGCCCAAGAGGGCGGCGCGACTGGAATTGAAAGCAAGCCTAAGACTGCGGGCGGCCTGGCCATAAACGCGGCGCTGCTTTACAAAACGCCTTCCCTTTTGCGCCAATGCAAAAAAATAATCTACGTTGACGCGCCGCTCCTTGTCCGCGCCTGGCGCATCCGCCGCCGCGATAAATTGCCACTCCTGCAAATTCTCCGCCGCATTAAAAGCCAAAAAGGCCTCTTTAAAGAATACAAGCGCTTTGCGGCGGATTACGGCATAGAAATGGTTGTGGTAAGAAATTGGGGAAGGGGAGTTTGCGCTCCTATCTCCCTTTGACAACCCGCAAAATCCATTGTATAATGTTTCTAAATAAAGAAACAGCGAGGATACGCAATGTCACAAACAATTCCCTACAAAATTTATCTTTCAGAAGAAGAGATGCCCAAGCAGTGGTACAACGTTCGCGCGGACATGAAGAACAAGCCGGCGCCGCTTTTGAATCCCAAGACGCTTAAGCCGGCGACTGCGGCGGAACTGGAGCAGGTTTTTTGCGCGGAGCTTGTAAAGCAGGAATTGAACACGAGCGACCCTTACATCGACATTCCGCAAGAAATTTTGGACTTTTACAAAATGTACAGGCCGTCGCCGCTTGTCCGCGCTTATTGCCTTGAAAAAAAATTGGGAACGCCCGCCAAGATTTACTACAAGTTTGAGGGCCAGAACACTTCGGGCTCGCACAAGCTTAATTCCGCCATTGCCCAGGCTTACTACGCCAAAAAGCAGGGCCTTAAAGGCGTCACTACAGAAACCGGCGCCGGCCAGTGGGGAACCGCGATGGCGATGGCTTGCGCTTACCTTGACTTGGACTGCGTTGTTTACCAAGTGCGCTGTTCCTACGAGCAAAAGCCCCAGCGCCGCGAAGTGATTCGCACCTACGGCGGAAAGGCCATTCCGTCTCCCAGCATGGAAACGGAAGTGGGCCGCCAGATGAACAAGGAATTTCCGGGCTGCACAGGCTCGCTGGGCTGCGCGATTAGCGAAGCGGTTGAAACGGCTGTCAAAACGCCCGGCTACCGTTACGTTTTGGGCAGCGTCTTGAACCAAGTTTTGCTTCACCAAACAATCATCGGCTTGGAAGCCAAGGCCGCGCTGGACAAGTACGGCATTAAGCCCGACATGATTATCGGCTGCGCTGGCGGCGGAAGCAATTTGGGCGGCTTGATTTCGCCCTTTATGGGACAGAAGTTGCGGGGCGAGGCGGACTACCAATTCATCGCGGTTGAGCCGGCCAGCTGTCCAAGCCTTACCCGCGGCGTTTTTGCATACGATTATTGCGACACCGGAAAAGTCTGCCCGCTGCAAAAAATGTACACGCTCGGAAGCCAGTTCATGCCCAGCCCCAGCCACGCCGGCGGACTGCGCTACCACGGAATGAGTTCCATCCTAAGCCAGCTTTACCACGACGGCTTGATGCAGGCGCGCGCAGTTGAGCAGACTTCCGTCTTTGAGGCTGCGGAACTTTTCTGCCGCACGGAGGGAACGCTCCCCGCTCCGGAATCTAGCCACGCCATCCGCGTCGCGATTGACGAAGCCTTAAAGTGCAAGGAAACTGGCGAAGAAAAAACAATATTGTTCGGCCTTACCGGAACCGGTTACTTTGACATGATGAGCTACCAAAAGTTCAACGACAAGACGATGAGCGACTATGTTCCCACTGACGAGGACATCAAGAAGGCCACCGACTTGATTCCGCGATTTGAAGGAAACGAATTTTAATGAAAATCTTTAAGAATTTTTTTAAGGCGATAAAGCCTGCCGCTGCGAGGTTTCCTGCGGTGTTTGTTTTTTGCGTTGTCGCGGCTGTTTTTGTGACTTTGGAATCCAGCTCGTATGAAATTTTTTCTACAAGCGGCTTGGACTACAATAGCGGTGAATACAAGGCGATTGTGGAAAAGCGCGAGGCTTTTCAAAAAAACGCCTTGGACTTTTGCAAGGCCGCGGCGTGGACTGTGACCTTCGCTTTTTTTGCCGGAATCGCGGCGCCATTGGCTGCGAAAAAATTTGGCGAAAAAAAGAAAAAGCTTTTTGCCATTGGCGGCCAGGCCTTGAGCGCCGCGCTTTTCTTTGCCGCTTACGCTCTGTTTAAAGGAGAAAGCGCTTACAGGTTGTTGGCGTATTTTGGAACGGAAGCGGCCCTTATGTTCCTTGCGGTTTTTCTTTTGATGTTCGAGCAGGAAGAAAAGCTGGTCGCGCCGAATATAATTGTTTCGGGAATGATTAGCGGAATCGCCGCGGGCTGCGTTTGCGCGGGGCTTTTTATCATTCGCTTTGCGGTTGACAATTTGCTTTTTAAATTGACCGGACTGGTTCAAATAGTCGTTGACTCGTCGATTATAAGCTTTTCGTGGCTTGTTTGTTGCGCGTGCATTTTTGTCGCCTACGCCACCAAGCCCAAAGAAGAGATAAGCGTTCCAAAAGCGTTTAAAGTCATTTTTATGTTCATCTTGCTGCCCTTGTATTTGATTTTGCTTTTTGTCCTTTACGCCTATATTGCAAAAAGCTTGTTCACGCTTTCGCTTCCGAACGGAAGGATAAATTGGTTCGTTTCTTTTGCAAGCGTTTTTTACTTGGTCTTCTTTTTTTCTATCAGGCAGTTTGAAAGCAAGGCTGCGCAGCTTTATTGCAAGTGGGGCGCCGCGCTTTTGATTCCGCTGATTGTGACGCAATGCGTCGCGTTTGGAATTAGAATCAACGCTTACGGCTACACAGAGGCGCGATACGCAAGCCTTTTGTACATTTTGTTCAGCGTCGCGTGCGTCGCGATTTCGTTCGTCAAAAACGGAAAATACATGAGCGCGGCTTTTCCGCTGTTCGCGGCGCTTTGCTTGTTCGCTTCTGTCACTCCGATGAACTTGCTTGACGTTCCCTTTAAAAACCAGACTGCGCGCATTGAAAAGCTTTTTAAGTCCGCCGGTCTCTTTAATCAGGACGGAACATTGGACGCGCAGAATTCCGAGCAAAAATTGTCCGAGGAGCAAAAGGCGCAAGTGGTTAGTTCCTACAACGAGATAATAAAATCGGACTCAAAGATAAAAAAGGCGCTTTGGCTTTTGAAAGACGGCGACAAGTATGACTTTAAAAAATCGTTCGGCTTCGCTTTTTCAAACGATTACGGAAAAGGCCTTGGCCAAAAGAAATATTATTTTTACGGCTTTGGCGAGGACTATGCGGTTCCGTTTGACGTAAGCAAATATTCACAGTTGTACGCATTTAAAACGATTGACGACAATAACCAAAAGGCGCTTGTAAATTGGGGCGACAACAAGCAGACGGACATCACAAACGAAATAAAGGCTTTGCTTAAGGAAATGCCGCAAGACGAATACAACGCGGCCTACGAAAAACACATTGCAAAAAGCAAAGGAAAGCCGCTCGCGATAAAAATCGACGGCGGCTGGACAATAGTTTTGACTTACCTCAACGCCCGCCAAAGGCTTGAAGACGACAGCAAAAACAATTACTGGTCTGTTGACGGCCGCGGCTACGTCTGCAAGTAAAAACGAGCGCGCAAGGCAAGTGCATTGCGTAATGGATAACAAAAACGCTCTCGCGGAAATTCAAACGGCTGCGAACGATTGCCAGCCCGCGTAAGCGGGCATTTGAATACATTTCCTATAGCAAAACGGCGGCTTGTCCGCCGTTGCGGACTTTTAGGGCAAAGACTGGGGCTCAACGTGTCCTAAGTTCGCCCCGTTTGCATTTCCGCTACGCGTTTTTTAATCGTTTACATTGCTGTTGCTCGCGCGATCTTTTCGGCCGCTGTTACCACCAGCTAAAGAACAGGCCCGCAAGCGGCGAAAGGACAATCATTATGCAGGAGAACGTGAACGACTCGATTGAAATCAAGGTCGCCCGCTGTTCCGACGGGAACATGTTCTGCAAAATGAAATTTGTCCTTACCTGCAAAGCGTCGTCGGCCATCGACGACATAAAGCCGCCTAGCGCCATAACGGCGTAAATGCCTGTGCGTTCAAGCGCGATGCCGGACAAAATCACGGCCGACGCTACAACGAAAATCACGCGGTAACGGACTTTCTTGGCGCAAAGAATCAAGCGCGCTCCGATGATTCCTCCCGCCTGCAAAAACAGCAGCGCCAAGCCCAGCGCCCAATTTGGAATGCCCGCCATCGGAAGCTTTGCCTGCAAGAAGAACAAAAGCAAAATGTCCAAGGCTCCCACAAAAGAATTTGTGAACATCAAGAGCATCGCTTTTTTGGCTTCTTTTAGGAACAAAAAGCTTTGCTTAAAGCAATTGGCGATTTCTTTCCAAACGTCAAAGTTTTGCGGCAACGGCGAAAGCCTGATTTCAACCAAGCCCGCAAGCAAGGCAAGCTGAACGACCGCCGCGGCGACTCCTGTGGCGTAAGCCAGCTTGTAGCCGATGACAAGCGCGAATCCCGCCGTCAGCGTCGAAAGGCCTTCGCACACTCGGTAGATTACAAGTTGGTTTGAAGCGTAGCGCTCAAAGCCTTCCTCCTGCCCCACGGACTTTAGCGAATCGTAGGCCAGCGCGTCGCCGGAGCCGGAAGAGAAGTTGTAGTTTAGCGCTTGAAAAGCGATTGAAAGGCAGACAAGCGCGAAGTTGTTTGAAAGAATCATCACGATGTTGCCGACCATTCGCATGAGGCACGAAATTACAAGTGTCTTTTTGCGGCCCAGGACGTCCGCCAAAACTCCAGAAGGAATCTCGAACAAAATGCTCACGATATGGAAGACCGTTTCCGCAAAGCCGATTTGCGCCAGCGAAAAACCGCGCGACGCTAGAATCGCGACCCAGGCCCCCGAAAGCGAAATCTGCCCGAAAACCGCGGACGAATACAATCTGTTTATTTGTTTTTTTATATTGAACATAATACGCCGCCCCTTAACGGCAAAAAAAATGTCGCGCATGCGCTGCGACGCAAGGGGCTGTTGGGTTGGACTGTGTTTGGATTTTTCAAAAAAGACTTTTGGAAGCCACAGTTTTTTAAGAAGACCCACTACCCCTATCGAGCGGTAGAGAAGGATCCTTGAGCTAAAAATAAAACTGATGTTTTCCACATAATAAGGTTATTATAAGCGCGCCGCGGGTATTTGTCAATAGATTTTTTTTGTGATATAGTAAGCGGCATGAATGAACAAAATCAAAAAGTTTGGGGCCTCTTTCTTGCGGCGCTTTCCATTTTTATTTGGGGAATCACTTTTGTCAGCACAAAATATTTGCTGAATGACTTTTCGTCGTTGGAAATTCTTTTTTATAGGTTTTTGGTCGCCTACATCGGTCTTTGGTTCATGCGGCCCAAGGTTGAAAAAATCGCCTGGCGCGACAACATCTATTTTGCGCTGGCGGGATTGTCGGGCGTGGTCTTGTACCAGCTTTCGGAAAACATCGCGATTCATTTTACCAACGCTTCCAATGTAAGCGTAATCGTAAGCATTTGTCCGCTTTTTACCGCCATCGTAAGCCAAATATTTTTAAAGGAGCGGCATCTTTCCGTTTGGTTTGTCGTCGGATTTTTTGTCGCGATTTTTGGCGTGGCGCTCGTTTGCTTTAACGGAAAGGCCGCGCTGGAATTGAATCCCAAGGGCGACCTCTTGGCCCTGTTCGCGGGCGTTTGCTGGGGCTTTTATTCAATGTTCATTTCCATCTTGAACAAAAAGAAATACGACAAGGTTTGCTCCACCAGGCGCATTTTCTTTTTCGCCGTTTTGTTCATGCTTCCGCTCGCGTTTTTTGGCTGGAGACTTGTTCCGCAAGACGGAGCGGCCGCCGCAAGCGCTAACGATTTTGTCCAGTCCTTCTATTTTTTTGTTGAGCCAAGCGCGAACGCCGCGCGCTTTTCCAAAATCCTTAATTGGGCCAACATAATTTTTTTGGGCGTCTTTGCCAGCGGCCTTTGCTTTACCACTTGGAGCAAGGCGTGCGACATTATCGGAACGGTAAAAGTAAGCTGCGGCTTGTACTTGATTCCAATCGTCACGGTAATCTTTGCCTTCTTTGCGCTTGGCGAGCGATTGACTTTGCTAGGCGCCGCAGGAACTGCGATAACAATTGTGGGATTGTTTTTGAGCGAGAAGAAAGAGGGTTGACAAAAACGCGGGCTCTTTACCCCGCCAAGAACTGCATCACAAGATTTACCATCAGTTCCTTTTCGTCCGGCTTGGATTCGGCGATCATAATTGTAAGCGCGACAAGAGTGTTGTCTTCGATTTGCTTGATTCCGTCCTTAAAGAGCAGGCCGTTTTTGTTCAAAAAGTGCAGGAACATTGTGGCCGCGATGCGTTTGTTTCCGTCGCTAAAGGAATGGTTCTTTGTGACAAAATACAAAAGGTTGGCGGCCTTTTCTTGCGCGGTGGGATAAACGTCTTTTCCGCCAAAAGTCTGGTAAATGGCGCCGATGCTGCCCTTGAAAGACTCGTCCTTTTCGTTCCCAAAGAGGTCGCTCGTGTCGCCAAACTTCATCGAGTCTATTACTTGGCGGGCTTCTTGGTAAGTGATGCGGTAGGTGTCCTGAGTGCCGCCGGGCTTTTTTACGCGCGAGTGGTCGTAGTCGTCCAGCAAGTCAAGGGCGCCGGTGTATTGCTCTATCACGGAAAGGATTTGGCTTGAGTCCAGCTGGTTTTCCGCGCGGCGTATGATTTGCAAAGTTTGGCGCAACTCTTCCAAGCGGCGGTTATTGGCGGCGTAGCCTTTTAGGATGTATTGCTTTAGGACGGAATTTGCCCATTTGCGGAACTCTATGCCCCGCTTGGACTTTACGCGGTAGCCCACAGAAATTATTATGTCGAGGGAATAGTATGCTACATCATAAGTCTTTCCATCAGCGGCAGTTGTCGCAAAATTTGCGACAACTGAAAAATCTGAGAGCTCTTCCTCAATCGCGTTCTGCACGTGCTTTCCGATTGTTTTGACGTCGCGGTCGAACAACGTCGCCATTTGCATGCGGTTCAACCAAACTGTGTCCTCTTCAAACGGAACGGAAAGAGACACCGCCTTGTCTTCGCTTTCAAAAATCACAAGTTCCTTTTGTGCCATAAAACCACCTCCTTATGTAAACTATACATCATAACAGTTACAATTGTCAAGTAAAAAAAATGCGCAAAAATGAAAAATTTTTTTACCCTATCGTAATTTGATAGACCGCCCGCGTATAATGCCTGTGATGGAACATGACGCGCGATTTGTTCATTTGGAAATATTTGAATGGCTTAAAATGCCGCCGAAACTGTTGGCGCATCTTACGCTTGTTCACGACGCGGAAACAAAAGTGAAAATTGGCAAGGAGCTCTTTTTTTGTTGATAAATTCCGTCCCATGCCGTATAATTTGGAGTTATGCTCACAGCCCACTGGGCTGGTGAAAAAGGAAGTAAAAATGAAATCAATAAGAAAAAAGGCGTTGATTGCAATCATAATTGAGTTTTTTGTCTTTTCGTTTGTCGGCTTTTCACTGGTGCTCATGCTGTTTCATGCTGGAATTTTGGCATTTCCTGTAATTGCATTCATGTGGACTTTCTGGGGATTCAATGTACTGACATTTTTTATCGGAATCAAAATAAAATTGCGGTACAGGCTTTCTTTTGCGGTCCTGAACTTTCTTGTGATATCGCTACTCCTTGCTTTTCTGATAAATTCT
>DGRX01000009.1:83765-94223 GCA_002391235.1 Treponema sp. UBA4377 | reverse complement strand
ACTGCATCCGGGAGTTTTCCGCCAAGTTCGTTGATCATGTCTACATACTCCTGGGGAACGGAGCTGGAGCCGTGGAGAACGATGGGGAAGCCGGGGAGCTTTTTCTCGATCTGGTGAAGAACGTCAAATGCAAGGGGCGGAGGTACAAGCTTTCCGGTCTTGGGGTCACGGGTGCACTGCTCGGGGGTGAACTTGTATGCACCGTGGCTTGTGCCGATGGAGATAGCGAGGGAGTCGCAGCCGGTACGGGTTGCGAAGTCGATCACTTCTTCGGGTTTGGTGTAGTGGGACTCTGCTGCAGAAACCTCATCCTCTACGCCGGCAAGGACACCGAGTTCGGCCTCTACGGTAACGTCGTACTTGTGGGCGTAGTCAACGACCTTTTTTGTCACCTCCACGTTCTCGTCGTAAGGAAGGGCGGAACCGTCGATCATTACGGAAGAGAATCCGTTGTCGATGCAGTCTTTGGCAACCTCAAAGTTGGGGCCGTGGTCCAAGTGAAGGACAATCGGGATGTCGCAGCCAAGCTCGTGGGCGTACTCAACGGCGCCGCGGGCCATGTTGCGAAGGATGTTGGCGTTGGCGTAGGCGCGGGCTCCCTTTGAAACCTGCAAGATGACGGGAGACTTGACCTCAACGCAAGCCATGATGATGGCCTGCATCTGCTCCATGTTGTTGAAGTTGAACGCGGGAATGGCGTATCCGCCTTTAATCGCCTTGGCGAACATGTCGCGAGTGTTCACAAGGCCCAAATCTTTGTAGTTAACCATAAAAAAGCTCCTTAAGGATTTTATGCCGAATATTATAGATAAAAAGCCGCATTTGTTCAATAGCGCGGGCGGCTCGCGACAGGGCCAAAAGCCGCCGGCCCTCAAATCTCCTAAACTTGCCTCTATATATTCCGACAATATATAAGAATATATATCTTTAAAACGCGGGGTGGATTTTTATGAAAAACCAAGTTTTAACCTTTATTATTGCGGTTTGTTCAATCGCGTTGGCCTTTTTTGTGAACGGCTGCAAGACGGCGGAAAAAAAGCCAGTCACGGCCCAGGAGTATATTTTGGCCGGCGAAATAGACAAGGCAAAGGGCCTTTTTTCAAACCAAGCTGACATCAACAGCGTTGACGAAGACGGAAACACGGCCTTGCACGCTGCGGCAAGGATCAACGATTCGGATTTGGTGACTTTCCTTGTCATAAAGGGAGCGGATTTGGAGCTTAAGAACAATTCCGGCGACACCGCCCTCCATGTGGCCGTAAAGTCCGACTGCTACGAGTCATCAAGGGCCTTGACTTCTTTGGGCTCGGACATTTTTTCCCTTGACGCGGAAGGAATAAGCGCCTTGGAAACTTCGCTTTCCCGCGGCGACGTTTACTACGACATAATGATAAACGAAAAAACCGCCCAGCTCAAAGACGAAAACAGCGGAAACGGCATCGTCCACTACTTTGTGAACACGCAAAACAAAAAAGCGATTGACTATTGCGTCAACAAAAAAATCAACATCGACAAAAAGAATTCCAGCGGCAAGACTCCCCTCGCGCTTGCCTTGGAAAACCCCAAGAACATTGTCACCGCGCAAATCGCCGCGGAATTGATTCTAGCCGGAGCCGCCCCCGTAAACTGCGACGCCAAGTATTTTGAAGAAGCGGTGGAGCAGCGCAACATGTCGCTTAGAATGAGCGACGGCCAGACTCCGCTTCACATGGCGGCGATTTTCGGCCACACTGGAATCGCTCAATACCTTCTTGACAACGGAGCGGACACAAGAGCCCAGGACATTTCGGGCGCCACTCCCCTTCACGAAGCGGTCCGCTACGGAAGAGGCGAAATCGTGTCGCAGCTTTTGGCCAACGGCGCCGACGTCAACGGAAAGGACAGCCTTGGAAAGACTCCGCTTTTGCTTTTGATTCCGCAAGAAAAGCAAAGCGAAATATATTCTATCCTCTTGGCAAACGGCGCCAACGTCAACCAAAAGGACATGTACGGCGACACTGTTTTGCATGTCGCCTCGATGACAAAAATCAGCCCAGAAGTTTTGGGAATGTTCACAAGCGCCGGCGCGGACATCAACATCCGCAACAAAAAGGGCCTGACTCCCCTGGCCACCGCGATCGAGCACGGAGAGGCCGCGCAAGTAGCGTTCTTTGTTTCTAACGGAGCGGACATACACGCCGAGGACGCAAAAAAGACCACGCCGCTCATCAACGTTTTGCGCCGAAGCGACGACTTGTACAAGTCTTTGGTGATCAAAGAGAACGCTTCCAGCACAGACTCGGAAGGAAACACTCCGCTTTTGGTCGCGCTTAAGCAGAACGCGGCCTATGAAAGAATCGAATACATCGCAAGCCTTGACTCAAACGTAAACGCCAGAAACCGCGACGGCGAAAGCGCGCTATTTATCGCGGTTGAAAAAAACAACCGCAAGGCCGGCGAGCTTATGCTTTCGCGCAACGCGGACATTTTCGCCGCCAACACGCAGAACATCTCTCCGCTAAGAAAGTCTTTGGAAAGCCTGAACGGAAGCGAGCAATGGCTTTTGAATTCCTCAACGATCATGGCGCGGGACGGAAGCGGAAATTCCGTCTTGCATTATGCCGCCGAATGGCAGCTTCCCAACGACACGCTTAACTTTTTGATTCAAAAGGGAGCGGACGTAAACGCCGTCAACGGAAACGGCGAGACTCCCCTCTTTAGCGCGGCCAAAGGCGACAACACGGACGCGATCGACTTGCTGGCAAAGAGCGGAGCGTCTTTGAACGCCCGAGACCACTTGGGAAGCAGCCCCTTGCACGCGGCCGTCCGCTGGGACGCTTTGACCGCCGCCGAAAAATTAATCAATCTTGGCTTTAACATCGACAGCCAAAACGTCGGCGGAAAGACGCCGCTCGCCGAGGCCGCCGTTGAAGGAAACACCACAATGGCCCGCCTTTTGATCAGCCGCGGCGCCAACCCCAACGCTTACGACCAAAACGGCCGCACGGCTTTGAGCGACGCGATAAGGGGCGGCCAGTACGAAATGACAAAGCTTTTGCTTTCGGCCAAGGCCAATCCGCAAATCCAAGACATGAACGGAAGGACGCCCTTCCACGAGGCGGCGAACATTGGCGACAAAGACATCATCACGCTTTTAAGAAGAGCCGGCGCCAATCCGCTTTCGCGCGACAAGAGCGGCGTAACTCCGCTTTCCATCGCGTTTGCAAAAGATCCTGAAATCATGTACGATGTTTTGGGAAATGACAAAATGATAGCCGACTCTGACGGAAACACGCCGATTCACATCGCCCTGCAGGCAAAGACAAACGTCAACATCTTAAAGTCTTTGATCCAGCGCGGCTATCCGTTTGACACAAGAAACTCATCGGGCTACACGCCGCTTTCAATCGCCGCCGACACAAACCAAAAGGACGCCGCGGCCCTGCTTTTGGAAAAGGGAGCGGATCCCTTTGCCCAAACATCCACAAAGGGCGGCAGCGTGCTTTCAATGGCCTTTAACGAAAAGAGCGGCTACTTGCTTGGCTACATCGTAAAGAATTCCGCCGCAAAGACTGACATCCGCGGAAACACAATCCTGCACTACGCCGCCCGCATGGCCGACGAAGCGACAGTCGCCCGCTTGCTGAAAAACGGCCTTAACAAAAACGCCAAGAACGTAAGCGGCGAGACTCCTTACGACATCGCGATCAGCTGGAAAAAAGACGCCAACGCAGCGCTGCTCCAGTGAGCGGAAATCAATGCCCTGAAATAAAAAAGGCCGCAAGTGAAGCGCTTCACTTGCGGCCTTTTTTTTGCAACACGGGCGGACTGGCAGCGTCCAGAGGACGCGGTGAAACCGCTCGAAACAATGGTTAAGGTCTTGCTTACAAAAACACGAGCGGGCTAGACCCTAAACTGGCCAAGCTCTTGGCCAATGCTGTCAATCGCGTTCTGCATTTCGCCGGCAAGGCTCTTGAGCTGGTCGCTAACGTTTGAAATCAACGAGGCGCCTGTCCTCATCTCATCCATTCCGCTCTTGATGTCTCCGGTCGCGCTTTCAAGCATTTCAACCTCGCGCAAAATCGCTTGGTTTCCTTGAGTCATTTCTTCGGAGCTTTGCTTTACTTGGCTTGAGTTGTTGTTCAACACGCTTAGGGCTTCGTTAATTTGGGCGGAGCCTTCCAGCTGCTCGCCCATCGCGCCGCTGATTTCGTGAACCAAAGCGTCTGTTTCGGCGATGCTGTCGCTGACAGCCTTAAGCGCGTCCTGCGAGCTCTTGCTGGCAGAAACGATTTGGTCCACAGATTCTTGGATTGTCTTAAGCTGCGCGCCGATTGTCTTTGTTTGGGCGGAAGAGTTTTCGCTAAGCTTTCGGATTTCGTCGGCGACAACGCTAAAGCCCTTTCCAGCCTCGCCAGCGTGGGCGGCCTCAATCGCGGCGTTCATGGCAAGCAAGTTGGTCTGGCGCGCGATTCCGCTGATTACGCTGTTGGCGGTCTTTAGCATTTCGCTTTGCTGCTGGACGTCAAGAACCATTTTGTTGACCTCTTCCTGCTTGGCGACGCCTTCGGTCGCTCCCTTTTGCAAAATAGCGAATGAGCCGGAAAGCTTTTCCACCGACGCGTTTACGGAATTGATGTTTCCGATCATTTCTTCAACGGCGGAGCTGGCCTGGCTTACGCTTTGCGTCTGGTTTTCAATCATCTTGCCCATCGACTCGATGTTGCTTGAAATTTCGGTGACGGCGCCGGCGGTTTGATCGACCGACTTTGACTGCGACTCCAAGCCAGCTCCCATCGACTCGATGTTTCCGATAATCTCGTTTATCGAGGCGACCGTATTTTGGGTGCAGTCCCGCAAGGCCGTTCCTGTGTTGACCAAAGCCTCGTTGGAATTCTTTACGCTGCCGACGATGCCCTGCAGCTTTTCGATAAAGCGGTTAAGGCTTGCGACAAGCTCGTTCATAACCTTCAAGGCGCTGTCGCTCTTTAGCTTGACGCGTTGGGTAAGGTCGGCGTTTCCGCTAGAAAGCTCGTCAACAGCAACCTTCAATGTCTTTGCGCTTATCGCGACGTTCGACGTGTAAAAGAAAACAAAAATCAAAATAACCGCAACAAGACAAATGGCGATAGGAGTCACCGCAGAGCTCAAAAAAGCCAGCGGAGTGTAGTCGCTCTTCAGTACCATATACCAACCGATAAGCTTAAGAGGTCCAATCACATATTCCGCCTTGGGAGCGGAGCGGGTGGCTATGTCGCTTGGAAAAGCGTCAAACTTGGCCATGTCAGGCAATCTTTTTGTCACTGGAACGTGGTCTTTTAGAATCGACTGGTCTGTGGCGCCGGTGATCTCCAAGCTGTCGTTGTAAAGGTACATTTCGACTTCTTTTGGAATTCCTTCGTACATGCTGTTGATAAAATCAGTCAAAGGAATTCCTGTTCCGGCGATTCCGATTGGCGACCCGCTTTCGTTTCGGACAACCGCGTTTACCCAAAGCATCGTTTTGTTCAAGTCGGGGTTGTAGTTTATGTTAAAGTTGTACTCCTGGGTTTCGTACATCGTCATCTTGTACCAATAAGTGTCGGGGTCCTCTGGGTCAAGGTCGTAGGCGTACTGCATGTCGCTCCAAAACTTGTGGTCCGCGTCGCTTACCCAGAAAATCGACTTGCTCAAAAAGGCGTCTTGGAAAGACAAAAGCTCAAGTTTTCCCATGCGGGAAGCGTCGGGATCGTCAGGATTCTTTAGATAATTCTTTACAAGGGGGGAACGCACCATTTGGCGCACAAGGGTCAGCTGTTCGTTTAGGCTGGACTGGAATTCCAGCGTTTTTATTTGAGCCGCATGGCTCAACTGCGTGTCCGCCTCGCTTCTAAAATCGCGTTCCGCCCAAAAAATCGTTACTACGACTGTGACTGCGACGGCAAAAACAGCCGCCAAAATAACCTTAAGCTTAAAGTTTTTCATAGTTTCCTCGCGCTGAATATAAATAGTATCTATTACTATTCTATATCGTTTTTTAAAAAATTCAAGTGAAATTTGACATATAAAAAAAGGCGCGCTATTATTTTTTTTTATGAAAAAGTTCTTGTTTTTTTCCATTTTTTTTGCTTTTTTGCCTGTTTTTGCGCTGGCCCAAGAAAAGCCCTGGCCCAACACAACGATAATCGGAGCCATAAACGGCTACAATCCGCGCCCGCAAGACGACTTTTACGCAGCGATAAACCGAGACTGGCTTTTGACGGCCAAAATTCCGCAAGGCTATCCTAGAATCGACTCTTTTACCGAACGAAACATTCAAATAAAGGAAGAGCTTCATTCGCTGATGACCGATAAAAGCCTAAAGGGCCTTGACGCGCAAAACGTCAGAAACCTCTACGACCTTTTCCTTGACTGGGAGGGCAGAAAAAATTCCGGCGTCGCGGAACTAAAGGAAATAATCCAAAACGTAAAGAATCTTAAAAACCTGCAAGAGCTGAACGACTGGTTTTGCGGCGACGAATGCATTTACAAGGGCGCCTATCCGTGCGGCCTGGTCGTTGGAACAGACATAAAGGACAAGTCAAAAAAAGCCTTGACCGTTTACCCGACGGGCTTGACTTTGCAGGATTCCGCGGAATACAAAAAGCTTACGGAAAACGGAAAAAACCAAAAGGAATTTTCCGACGCGGTTTCGTTCCATGTTTTGACAAAAATCGGCTTTAGCGGCCAAGAAGCGGACAAAATCATCGCCAAAAAATACCAGTTTGAAAGCGCCCTCGCTTCCACAATGATGACGACGGACGACTACAATTCGCCCAAATATTTTGAAATGATATTGAACGAGCGAACGCTTGGCCAATTGAAAGAGCTTTCGCCGGCATTTCCGCTTGTCCAAGCGATAAAAGCGCTTGGCATGGACAAGACAAAAAGAATTTACTTGGCAGAGCCCGCTTGGCTAAAAAAGATGAACGAGATTTACAACGAGGAAAACATTGACCTTGCAAAGGCTTGGCTTATAGACAAAATCGCGCGCAACGCGGTTTACTACTTGGACAGAGAAAGCTACGATTTTTTCAACAAAGCGCGGGCCAAGCGCTATGGAATCGCCGACGCTCCAAACGACACGCAAAACGCCGTAGACTTTGTCGCGGACACGCTTGTAGTCCCCATTTCAAAGCTTTACGCCTCCAACTGCGTTGACAAGAACGCCAAAAAGCGCGTCACAAAAATCGTCAAGCAAACAATCGCCGAATACAAAAAACTAATCGCCGGCCAAAACTGGCTTTGCGCGGAGACAAAAAAGAAGGCGATTCAAAAAGTCAGCGCGACAAAAATCCGAGTGGCCTACCCTTCGCGCTGGGACGACTGGAGCGCGTTGAAAATTTCAAGCGCCAAAGAAGGAGAGTCATTTTTTAGCGCCGTTCAAAAAGTCCGCGTCTTTAGGACAAAGCAAGAGCTTAGCAATGTGGGCAAAAAATACGGAAGCGGAATGTGGATAGAAAACGTTTTCCAAGTCAACGCCTTTAACGAGTTCCCTTCAAACTCAATAAAAATAATCGCCGGAATAATCGGCGGAGCCTTCTACCACCCCGACATGACGGACGAAGAGCTTTACGGAGGCCTAGGCGCTGTAATCGGCCACGAAATAAGCCATTCATTTGACGCGACAGGAAGCCAGTTTGACAAAGAAGGCGAGATGAACAATTGGTGGACAAAAGAAGATTTGGAAGCCTTTAAGGCTCGCTCTAAAAAAATCGCGGACCGCTTTAACGGCATGACAACTTTTGGCTCGACGCGGCAAAACGGAGAAGCCGTCCAAGGAGAGGCGGCGGCCGACATCGGCGGAGTCAAGGTCATGCTCGCGCTTGCAAAGAAAAAGCCGGGATTTAACTACAAGCTTTTCTTTGAATCGTACGCCAGACTATGGAAAGCGGTGATTTCAAGGGAATTTGCGGGAGTAATGTTGAACAACCCTCACCCATATTCAAACTTAAGGGTAAACATAACCCTGCAGCAGTTTGACGAGTTTATTGAAACATACGGAATCATGCCCGGCGACAAAATGCATTTGGCTCCCCAAGACAGAATTTCCATTTGGTAGAGAACGGCGTCTTGCATTACAAGAAAAAACGCAGTATAGTTAAACAAATGGCAAAGAGCGCAAAACAAACCGATTTCTCCTTTATGAGCGAGCGAAAGGCCGCGGGAATTTTTTACATGATCATTACGCCGGCAATCGCGGTCAGCGTTGCGCTCACTTTCTTTTCGGCCCGCAAAGCCTACCCCTTCCCCAGTTCATATTTTTTAATTGTATGCGCGGCGATTCAAATTGCCGGCTGGGTTATAGGAGTCGCGGCCACAAAAAAAATGGTTTCCAAGACAATGGAGATTATAGCCCAAACGCAAAAAATACAAAAAATCCAAGAGCGCTTGATCATCAGCATCGCGGACTTGGTAGAGTCCAAGGACGCGCTTACAGGCCAGCACGTCCAAAGAACCGCCCTTTATGTTGAGCGCATTTGCAAAAAGATGATTGAATTGGGCTACTACCCCGACGAATTGAACGAACACACCGCGCAAGTAATGAAAAAAGCCGCCCCCCTTCACGACATGGGAAAAATGAACATTCCCGAAACCATTTTGGAAAAGCGCGAAAAACTGACCGCGGAAGAATTTGAAATGATTAAAATGCATCCGCTTTGGGGCGAAAAAATCATCGACCGGGCCTTTGCAGGAATCGAGGACGACGAGTTCACGCAAACCGCGCTGATGATGGCGCTCACCCACCACGAATGGTGGAACGGACGCGGCTACCCTTTGCGCTTGGCCGAAAAAGAAATTCCCTTGTGCGGAAGAATCATGGCGGCCGCGGACGTTTTGGACGCGCTTTTAACCGTTCGCCCCTACAAAAGAGCCTTCACGGTTGACGAAACGATGAACATCATCGCCGACAACGCAGGAAAGCAATTTGACCCACTGGTCGCCGAAGCGGTTCTTGAGCTTGAAACAGAAATCACCTACATGCAAATCGACGCGATCAACGCGTTCACAATCGACGAAGCGAGAAGAAAAGACGCCGGCCTTCCAAAAAACAACGAAGACCTTTAAGCCTCCACAAACTTGACTTTTAAATTTGGAATGTCCACGCTCTTAACCTTTAGCGTAACCGTGTCGTTAAGATTAAGCTTCTTTGACGGCGCGAACATCGTTTGCTGCGCCAATGACGGAATCATGAAAACAGCCTCATTTCCCTTAAAGTCAACGCAAACGGCCTGGCCGGTCCAGCCGGGGTTTTGCAAAAGATAGACAAGCGTCCAATGCAAGTCGCTTTTTCGCTCGGCCTTTTTGCAAGCCATGGCCGCTTCGTCTCCGGCGGCAAGGCGTTCCAGCATCGCGTCCTTGTCTATAAGATCTCGGCCGTCCAAAAACGCGCGCAATTGTTCGTGGCACAAAAGGTCTCCGTAACGGCGGAGGGGGCTTGTGACCTGGCTGTACATTCCAAGGCCCAAGCCTGCGTGCGCGCTGGGAGTCAAACCGACGCTGCGGCGATGCATGCACTTTACGGTCTTGAATTCCCCCGCCAAGCCGTCCGGCAAATCCTTGGGGATGTCGGGAGCCTCTTGGCTTACGTAAACAAACGGAATTTTGTTGGCAAAAGCAAAGCGCGCCGCGCCTTCTCCGGCCAAAAGCATCATCTCGCGCACCACGCCGGAACTTAGCGGATGGATCTCCGGCTCTATCGAAACTTTTTTGTTTTCGTCAAGGCGGATGTGGACTTCAGGCAAATCGATTTCGACGCTGCCCGACTTTTTTCGCCGCTCCAAATTGCGCGCGGCGATGGCGAACAAATCCTTTAGCTCGCCGTCCTTAAGCGCGTCGGCAGCCTGATAGGTCAAGCGCTTTACGCTGACAAAAGTTTTCATCACTTGGCATTCTTCTATAGTTCCGTCGTCGTTAAGCAAAAGGCGGAAAGAAAGCGCGCGGCTTTTTTGAGTCAAGCCCAAGGCGTAGTCTTCCAAAGAATCTTCGCACAACATTCTCGCCGCGCCTTCGGGAATGTAAAGGGTGGCGCCCCGCCCCATCGCGGCCTTGTCTATCGGGCTTTGCGGAAGAATCGCGCTGGCGGGATCTGCGATATGGACCCAGACATATTTTCCGTCAAAGGCAATCGCGTCGTCGGGATCGTTTGACCATTCGTTGTCTATCGCGTAAGAAATTCCCGGAACCTCAAAGCGCTCCTCCTCCGGCGGAGAAGCCAGCGAAAGCGAGGCCGACTGCATCGAAAGGCCCCAGCGCGTTGGATGCGGGTTTTTTGTTATTTGCCAAATTCCTGTGTCAAGCAAAAGCTTGTGGGCGGCCTCTGGCGTGGCGGCCAGTCCGATTTCTTGCATGACCTTTGACTTGTCGATTTTTGCAAGCGCGACGGCCTCGACTTCGCCCATGTATTTTGAGTCGCTCGCTTCCAAGGCGTTGGCCTTAAGGCGGGCGATAAAGGCCGCG
>DGRX01000009.1:49725-83640 GCA_002391235.1 Treponema sp. UBA4377 | reverse complement strand
GCGGAACGGGGGGCAAAAACAAGCGCGCCGTTTTTTAGCTCGTCTTCCAAAAAGGAAAATTCAAAGGAAGATCGAAGCTTTTCAAAATAAAAAAAAGCGGCTTCATTTGGCGCGGCGGAATCCACGAGCGACAAAAGCTCCTCAAAAGAAATTTTTTGTCCGGCCGTCGTTTCGTCGCTTTGCAAAAGCTCGTAGGCTTCGGCGATTTTCGCTCCGGCGGAATCGTCGCTAAAGGCCAAGACTTTTTCTATCGTCACGCCTTTTGACGGAAGCGGAGCGATGTCCTTTTCGCGGACTTTGACAGTATCGTATTTGGCAGCTTTTCCAGTGTCGGTGGCCGCGGCCGTTCTATATTTTATGACGAACTTGTCGCCTTCGATTTCCGTGATTACGGCGGCGTTTTTTTTGTACAAAACCGCTTGATTTTTTTCCAACATATCTTCATTATAATAAATAGAAGAATAAAATGGAAGACAGTGTTTTTTACATCGGGAACTTTTCTCAAAGCGGCCGCGAGGACTTGGAAGACCTTGAGTTTAACGAGCAAGTCCACGCGGTGGGGATCGGTGCCTTTTACGCCTGCCCCAATCTAAGCCGCGTCGTCTTGAACAAAAACCTAAATTACATCGCGCCCCTGGCCTTCGCCGCCTGCCCTTCCCTAAAGGAAGTCGCGGCCGACTCAAACATAATCGCGCTGGCCCCATCCGCCTTCGCCGCCGAAAATCGTTCGCAAGGCCAAAAGGCGGCGGCGTTTGGCGCAAGCGGCAATTCTTCGCAAGACCAAGAAGCGCGCGGTCAAAACTTGTCGCAAGACCAAAAGGCGCGCGACTTTGCCAAAAGCTTTTTGCTAAAAAACCCTTCCTACAAATGCGAAGGCGCGGTAGTCCACAACGCAAAGTGGCGCTCCCTTCTTTTTGCCGAAACAAAAGACTTGCGCTCGCTTTCTTTTCCGCGCGGAACAAAGTCAATCGGCTGGTTCGCCTTTGACGGCTGCGAACTTCTTGAAGAAATCGACATTCCGCCGACAGTCGAATGGATCGGCGAGCGCGCCTTTTCAAACTGTTCCGGCCTAAAAAAAATAACGCTTACAAAAAGCGTCCGTCAAATCGAGCAGGCGGCCTTTATGAACTGCCGCGCTCTTGAAGAGTTTAAAATCCCAAAAGGCTTGGAAGAAATAGCGCCCATGGCTTTTAGCGGCTGCGAAAAATTGAGAGCCGTTGAAATACCTTTAAGCGTCCGCTCGATTGGCGAGGCCGCCTTTGAATTTTGCTCCAGCTTGGAAAAAGTGACGGTCTCCAAATGGTGCCAGATCGAAGACGGCGCCTTTGACAAGGGAGTGGAAATACATAGATTGTAGCAACTACAATAAAAAAAACGCTTCCAGTTGCGGTGTGGCTTGTCGGCGCCGCTTGATATCGGCGCTACTCGCGCAGCACGTCAACCAAGTGGCTTCCGGCGCCCAGGAGTTCCGGCCTCTCTGAAATTTCAAGCGCGTAGTTTTTAAAAAGCTCAAAGGTTTCTTGGTCCATCGCGTTAAGCTCGCGCCTCATGTAGTCGGCCGGTCCGTCGGGGCTAAAAATTTTCACGCGCTCAAGGCCGCTTTTTTCCTTTAGCGCGTTTATGTCTTCCAGGCGGACGTAGGAATACAAGTCGCCGTCGCGCGAAACGGTCTTAAAGGATTTGTCGATTTGTCCGGAGGCAAGGTTTTCCTTTATTTTGTTTTGGCCAAAGCAATATTGCGTGACGGCGTATTCGTTCATCGTGTAGGCGCAAAAAATCAGGCCGCCCTTTTTTGCAACGCGCGCCGCCTCTGTCAGAGCCTTTAGCTTGTCTTCCTCCGCGTGAAGGTGGTAGAGAGGCCCCAAAAGCAAAACTATGTCAAAGGCCGCGCCGTCCAAAAAATGAAGGTCGCGCGCGTCGCCTTTCCAGCACTTTACTTTTTCGTGCTTGGCGCGAAGTTTTTGAAGATTGCTTGGAACTAGCTCGACGGCGGTTACGTCAAAGCCTTGCCTGCTTAGGGGAACGGAGTAAGCGCCGGTGGCCGCGCCAACGTCAAGGATTTTCAGCGGAGCGTTTGGACGCGCGGAGGCGGCCCCTTCTTGGGCTTGCGAAAAGTCTCCGTTTGCGGCGGCCAAAATGTTTTTCATTGTAACAAAAAATTCGACTTGGCCGTGCCGCGTTTTAAGGCGGTGGTCCTCGTCGAATTTTTCGTAGTATTTTTCTAACTCTGTTTTTTGCATCGGTTCAAGGCCGCGAGTTTTGCGGAACGCAAAAACTCGTCAACCTCAAAAGGCCTTTAGGCCTTTTGAGCGTTATTATTCAGTAGGGCGCTTTTTGAAAGACTTGCTTTCCAAAATGGCCTGGCCTTCGCCGACCTTTTGCTCCATCATCGCGCGAACCTTGAGCGGCAAGCCGAACAAAGTGATAAAGCCTTGCGCGTCCTTGTGGTCGTAAAGGTCGCCTGTTGTGAAGCTCGCGATGCTTTCGTTGTACAAGCTGTACTTGCTTCCAGAACCGGCTCCGCGAATCATTCCCTTGTTAAGGTAAACTTTGGCCCAGCCTGTGACGGTTTCTTCTGTCTTGTTTACAAAGGCCATCAAAGAGTCGAACAAAGTCGTGAACCATTTTCCGTCGTAGATAAGCTCGGCGACCTTGATTGAAACCTGCTGCTTGTAGTGGTATGTGTCGCGGTCAAGGCAAATGTGTTCCATCATGCGGTGGGCAAAGTACAAAATCGCTCCGCCGGGAGTCTCGTAAACGCCGCGGCTCTTCATTCCGACGCAGCGGTTTTCGCAAATGTCAACCAAGCCCACGCCGTGCTTTCCGCCAATCTTGTTCAATTTTTCCAAGAGAGAAAGCGCGTCCATTTTCTTTCCGTTCAAGGCGACGGGGATTCCCTTTTCAAAGTCGATCTTCACGAACTCGCCTTTTTCGGGAGCCTCTTCGGGAACGGTCGTGTTCTTGAGCATGTGAGGATAGTTGGGAGCGTTCTCAGTCTTCTCAAGCTCCAAGCCTTCGTGGCTAAGGTGCCAAATGTTTTCGTCGCGGCTGTAGGACTGGTCATGCTTCATCGGAACTTCAAGCTTTCTGTCCTGAAGGTACTTGATCTCGGCCTCGCGGCTGTCCATGTTCCATTTGGGGTCGCGCCAAGCGGCGATGACCTTAAGGTCGGGGGCAAAGGCTTTGATGGCAAGCTCAAAGCGAACTTGGTCGTTGCCCTTTCCTGTGGCTCCGTGGCAAATCGCGACGGCCTTTTCCTGGCGCGCGTACTCAACCAAAATTTTTCCGATAAGCGGGCGGGCCGTTGAAGTGCCCAAAAGATATTCGTCCTCGTAAACGGCGTTGGCCTTGAGGGCCGGCCAGCAGTATTCTTCGATGTATTCCTTTCGCGCGTCTACGACGTAGCAGGCCGAGGCGCCGGTCTTGAGGGCGCGGCTCTTGATTTGCTTCCAATTGTCGCCCTGTCCCAAGTCAATGCAAACCGCGATTACGTCGTAGTCGTAGTTTTCCTTTAGCCACGGAATGATGACGGTTGTGTCAAGTCCGCCTGAATAAGCCAAAACAACTTTGTCTTTCGCTTTTGCCATAATTTTCTCCTATGGGGGAAGCGGCGCTCGTTTGGCGGCCAGCCATCATTCGCGCTTTTTTCCTCAAATTTCAGAATGTATATTTATGCAAAAAATTGTATATTTTTGCGCGAATTTTGTCAAGTCCTGCTGGACTTGTTGCGTAAGAGGAAATTATTGACGTTTGCGCCTTCGGCGCATGGGCATCAACTAGCGGAGAGAAAAAAAATTAGAAAGCCCTAGAAATTATAGACGCCGCAATACGGTCGGGCAATCGCGCTTGCAACCAAGTTCGCGCGGGCAGCGGCAGTTTTAGTCCTGCTCCCTCACCGCGACGAACATCAAATGGCCGCTGTTGGGGAGGACTACGTTCCACAAGGCCTCAAAGTCTTTCCAGGACTCCTTGCGGTTGCACACCCCGCCGCTGGAATTGCGGAAGGACGGAACGGAATCCTGGATGTAGACAAAGCGCTGGTCGTAGCCGACGACGGGAACGTAATGCCAGCCGCCGGGGCAGTTTATCAAAACGATTACAGGAATGTTATGGCCCACGGCGCTTTTTAGAGCGGCGGCGTCGCCCTTAAAGACGTTCATTTTATAAGCGCTCTTTTTGTCCCAAAAATTTTTTAGCGGCTTGGGATTGATTGTTCCGTCGGGATTTTTTTCTTCAATTTGCCCGTAGATGTCCAAGCCCTTTGCTTCCTCGCCGTAAAAGCGCAAGACAAAGGCGGAGGACATGGCGCCGCACTCGTTATGCTCTTGGCTTTCGGCGGCGGGCATCGGGCTAATCGTAAAGCTTTCAGCTTCCGAGCGGGAACCGGGAAGCGCGCTTTCGTCGTAGGCCGGAGCCTCTATCATTCCGCGCTCGTAAAAGGCCTGGACAACTTCTTTGGGATAGCGCTTCAATACTTTTGAAAGGGAATCCTTTTTTTTGCAAGACGCGAAGAGCGCGAATGAGGCGGCGAGCGCGACAACGGCCACCATAATGCCGCGCTTGCGCGAAATCCGCTCGAAACAACGATTAAGGTCTTTCATACAAAGATACGAGCGGTTTATTTTACCAATTCCTTAAAGCTTGCGGCAAGGCCGGCCATGTTCTGGATGTCGGCGGGAATGATAAGCTTTGTGGCTTGCCCTTGCGCGACTTTTTCAAGCGCCTCAAGGCTGCGGAGCTTTATGACGGCTTCGTCGATTTTGGCTTCTTTTATTACGCGCAAGCCTTCGGCCGTGGCGGACTGGACTTCGCGGATCGCGGCGGCCTCGCCTTCTGCCTTTCTAATCTTGGCTTCCTTTTCGGCTTCGGCCTGCAAAATCATCGCCTGCTTTTGTCCTTCGGCTACAAGGATTTCGCTTTGCTTTTGTCCTTCTGCGATAAGGATTTTTTCGCGCCTTTCGCGTTCGGCTCGCATTTGCTTTTCCATCGCTTCGCGAATCGCCTCGGGCGGCATGATGTTCTTGACTTCGACACGGTTCACCTTGATGCCCCAAGGGTCTGTGGCTTCGTCGATGATCGCGCGCATTTTTGTGTTTATGATGTCGCGGCTTGTGAGCGTTGTGTCCAAGTCCAGCTCGCCGATGATGTTTCGCAGCGTCGTCGCGCTAAGGTTTTCTATGGCCATCATCGGAGCCTCAACGCCGTAAGTGTAAAGCTTGGGCTCGGTGATTTGCATGTAGACGACGCTGTCGATTTTCATCGTGACGTTGTCCTTTGTGATTACAGGCTGGGGCGGAAAGTCCAGCACTTGCTCCTTAAGAGTGACTGTGTTGGCGATTCTGTCGATAAAGGGAATCTTTACGTGAAGGCCAGCCTGCCAAGTCGCGCAGTAAGTTCCAAGCCGTTCGATGATAAAGGCGCGGGACTGGGGAACGATTCTGATGTTCGCGACAACCAACAAAAAAACGATTACGCACAAGGCGATTAAAAAATATGAGCTCATAACTCTAATTATCCATTAATAATTCAAATCCGTCAAGATTTCCGTGTGGTCGCGGAAAACGGCCACCGTGTGCTCCTCGTGCGCGCTGGGCTTTCCGTCGGCGGTCACGACCGTCCAGCCGTCGTCCAAAACTTTTACGTCGGCCGTTCCAAGGTTAATCATCGGCTCAATCGCCAAAACCATTCCTGCCTGGATGCGGGGGTTGGAGTCCAGCGCGTCAAGCGTGTTTGGAATGCTGGGGTCTTCGTGAACGTCAAGGCCGACGCCGTGGCCGCAGTATTCGTAGACGATTCCGTAGCCGCGCTTTTCGGCGATGTCCTGGACGGCGCGCGCGATGTCGCCGATTCTGTTTCCGGGCTTGCAAGCGGCGATTCCGGCCTGCAGGCATTGCAAGGTGACGTCGTCAAGCTTTTTAAGCTCCGGCTTTACGTTCCCAACTAAAATCGTATGGCTTGAGTCGCTTATGTAGCCGCCAAGGTCAATGCCAACGTCAAGGCTGACCAAATCGCCGTCCTGGATTATTTTCTTTTTTGAAGGAATTCCGTGAATGACCTCTTCGTTAACAGAGATGCAAGCCGCTCCGGGAAAATCTTCCTTGTACCAAGCGGGCTTTCCGCCGTGGCTCACGATAAAATGCTTGCACAAATCGTCAACGTCTTTCGTTGACATTCCAGCCTTGACTTGCGGAATCACAAAGTTGAACATGTCCGCAAGCAAGTGGCATGATTTTCTGATGCCTTCAATTTGTTTGTCGTTCTTTAATCGTATCATTTTTCACTCCTATGCGGTCCGCCTCGTCAAAGCAAATCCGCGCTGTTTTTTCGTCTCCCAAACGCTTGTAAATGATTCCCATTTTTCGCAAAATAAAGGCGTCCTCAGCGTCGCCAAGCTCAAGTTCCAGCGCCCTCTCGTATGTGTCCAACGCCAGCTCGTCGTTAATAGTTCCTTCGATATGGTTATGCAAAATGTTTTTCGCAAAGGCCAGCACTTCCGGAAAAAAAAGGCGAAAATAGTCAAAGGTCCGCTCTATCTTTATTATTTCCTCCAGCAAAGAAAAGGCGTCAAAATATTCGCCGCGCAAGTGCAGTTCCTCGCTAAGAATAAAGCCGTAGTCCATAAAGTTCTCGCGGGAAAACCAATATTTGAGCGAAAAGCGGCTTCGTTCCGTTTGCATGCGCTTGAATTCCTTTACCGCGTCGTCTTCCCTTCCGTGCATAAGGTCAAAGAAAATAAGCTTTGCGCGGCTTTCGTCGTCCTCGCGCGCCAAAAGCCATTCGCGGTAGTCCCAGGACTTGACTTTGCGCCTTTTAAAACGCTCCGAAAAAGACGTGTCGAAAATCGAGCGCGACCTTTGGTCTGTAAGGATTTCATATGCCCGGACAATTCTTTTAAAATGTTCGGCGGTCGATTCGTCGCCAGAAACGTCAGGATGATACCTTTTTACTTTTTCCCTGTACGCGCGCCTTATTTCGGCAATCGTCGCGCCCGGCTTTACGCCAAGCAGCTGGTAGCAGTCTTCCATTTTTTACAATATTCTGTACAATTCCTCAATCTTTGGCTCGTATACAACCAAGGTCGAACAGTTGGCGTTAAGAATGATTTCTTTGTCAGTCCTTGAAAAAACCGCCGACTCGTCGGAAACTTTTCCCGTAACGGAATAGCGCGAAGGATGGCCTCCGAGCAAAATCAATTTGGCGCCAAAAGCGTCGGCGGCTTTGACAACCTCAACCCAAACGCTTCCCTCGCGCAGTTCGGCTTCGGCCTTAACGCCTTTTTTCTTTGCCAACCCAGTAACATAGTTCAAGTATTTTTCGCCGTCAGAATGAAGGTTTGACTCAAAGCCGTCGCTTTCTTCCTGCACCAAAAACTTTCCGATTGTAAGGCGCCTTAGCGTGGCGGTGTCAACGACGTAAACAAACTTTAGGTTAAAATGGTATTGCTTGGCCATGATGATTCCGTACATCGCCGCGTGAATTGACGACTGGGAACCGTTTACGGCAACCAAAACATTTTTTACAAGCGGTTTTATCATTTGTCCTCCACTCAACCTTTGACTTTATTTTTAAGGGCCTTAAGGACAAAGGTGTTGTCCCGCTCCCTTTCTTCCAGCTGGCTTTCGATATATTTTTTTGTTTCCGACGCTTGCGGAATGACCATCTTGTCCAAGGCGTTGACGCGGCGCTGGGTTTTCTTGACTTCTCCCGCAAGGCGCCAAACGATTGTGCGAATGCTGGCCATGTCGGTAAGCAAGCGCAAAAGGTTAAAGAAATCGACCATAACTTCATCGCAGCTGGAAAAAGTTCCCAAAAAAGAATAGAACAATTGGCGCTGGGGAAGCTCGACGTCGATTGAAGAAAAATTCATTCCTCCGATTGTGACCGGCTTTTCCTTAATCTTAAAATCGTATTGAACCGCGCGGGACATTTGCTCAACGCGGTCGCCGCCGACGCGCAGCAGCATTCGCTTAAGGGCTGGATAGGCGCGGGCGATCAACTTGTCGATGTCGCGCTCAAGGACCTTCACCTTGTCAACCATTCGCATCAATTCCATTACCAAAATTTCGCGCTTTTGCTCAAGCAGCTCGTATCCGTTTTGCGCGGAGGCAAGCTGCTCTTTCATTGCGAGAAGGTTTGACTTTGTCGGAGCGATGTTCAGTTTGGCCATTGTTCCGTTCAGTCCTTTGGCAGATATTTTTCGATGTATTCGGAGCTTACGCGCAAAAGCTCTTCGCGCGGCAAATACTTTAGCGTCTTCCAGCCGATGTCCAAAGTTTCTTCGATGGAACGGTTTTCGTATTCGCCCTGGCACAAGAATTCGCGCTCAAAGTGGTTTCCAAAATTCAAGTACATTTTGTCCAGCTCGCCCAACTCCTCTTCGCCGATAATCGCGGCCAAGTTTCTGATGGACTTTACCTTTGAGTAGGAAGCGAAAAGCTGGCTTGAAAGGCCCGCGTGGTCCTCGCGCGTCATAACGCGGCCGTCCGAGGCGACTCCGATTCCGTCTTTCATCAAGCGCGAAAGGCTGGGAAGTCCGGCCACAGGCGGATACATGTCCTTTTGGTAAAGCTCGCGGTCCAAAACGATTTGCCCCTCGGTGATGTAGCCCGTAAGGTCGGGAATCGGATTTGAAATGTCGTCGTTGGGCATCGTCAAAATCGGAATCTGGGTGATGCTTCCTTCGCTGTCCTTGATGCGGCCGGCGCGTTCGTACAATTCGGCAAGGTCGGAATAAAGGTAGCCCGGATAGCCTTTTCGGCCCGGAACCTCGCCGCGCGTCGTTGAAATCTCGCGCAAGGCTTCGCAATAGTTTGTCATGTCGGTCATCACGACCAAAACGTGCATTCCCTTTTTGTAGGCCAAGTATTCCGCGGCGGTCAAAGCGCAGCGCGGAGTGATTATGCGCTCGATGCTGGGAGCGTCGGCAAGCGACTGGAACATGACGACTTTTGAAAGAACGCCGCTTTCCTCAAACGTGTTGGTAAAAAAGCGCGCTACGTCGTACTTGATTCCCATTCCGGCAAAGACCATTACAAATTGGTCGTCGGAACTTTTAAGCCTTGCTTGGCGAATTATTTGCGCGGCGAGCTTGTTGTGAGGCAAGCCGTTTCCGCTAAAAATCGGAAGCTTTTGGCCGCGAATCAAAGTGTCCATTCCGTCAATCGAAGAAATGCCTGTTTGAATGAAGTCGCGCGGATAAACGCGGGCGTAAGGATTTATCGGGCTTCCGTTTACGTCAAGCTTTTCGGAAGAAACGATTTGGCCGTAGCCGTCGATCGGCTGTCCAAGGCCGTTAAAGATGCGGCCAAGCAAGCCCTCGCCAACGCGAAGCTCAAGCGGCTCCCCCAAAAATTCCACCGAAGATTCCTTTAGGTCGATGCCGGTGGTGCTTCCAAAAACTTGGACAATCGCAGCCTCTTCGTTCAAGTCGATGACGCGACCGGTTTTCTTTTCGCCGTTTTTGTCGCGGATGTAAACGACTTCGTTGTATGAAACGTTTTCGCTGCGGCGGACGGCTACAATCGGGCCTTCAACAGAATTAATTCCTCTGTATTCAATTCCTTTCATTACATTTCCACCTTGCGGTAAGTCCGCTCCAAGTCGCTGATTTCATTTTCCATGCGGCTTTGAATTTCTTTGACTTGGCCAAGCTTGTCGTTTGCGACGACGCTCTTGATGCGGACGATTTCCTCGCGGCACTTAAGGGCGGAGATTTGTCCAAGAGGAGCGCCGGCTTTTATCAAGGCCAAAGTCCTGTCGTAAAAATCCATTATCAAAGACAAAATGACGATTTGCTTTTCGGCCGCGCAGTAGGAGTCGATCTTGTCGTAAGAGTTTTGCTGCAAAAAACCGTTCTTTATCATATCGGAAACAATCAACACCAAGCGCTCCGAATCCGGAAGCGCGTCGGGGCCGATCAAGCGGACGATTTGCTGCAAGCGCTGTTCGGTTTTTAAAAGGTCAAGCGCGCGCGAACGAATCGAAAGCCACTGGGGATTCTGCCGTTCCCACCAGTCCTTGACTTCGTCGGCGTATTCGCTGTAGGAATCAATCCAGCCGATGGCCGGATAATGGCGCGCGTTGGCCAAGTCGCGGTCAAGCGCCCAAAAGCATCTGATAAAGCGCTTTGTGTGCTGGGTTACCGGCTCCGAAAAATCGCCGCCGGGCGGGCTTACCGCGCCGATGACGCTTACGCTGCCCTCTTTTTGGTCCAAAGAAATGACGCGGCCGGCGCGCTCGTAAAACTCCGCCAAGCGGGTCGGAAGATACGCGGGGAATCCTTCTTCGGCGGGCATTTCTTCCATGCGGCCTGAAAGCTCGCGCAAGGCTTCCGCCCAGCGGCTTGTCGAATCGGCCATAATCGCCACGGCCATTCCCATGTCGCGGTAATATTCGGCGAGCGTGATGCCAGAATAAAGGCTTACTTCGCGCGCGGCCACCGGCATGTTTGAAGTGTTTGCTATAAGAATCGTTCGTTCCATCAAAGAGCGGCCTGTGCGCGGGTCGATGATTTCCGGGAACTCTGTAAGAACGTCGGTCATTTCGTTTCCGCGCTCGCCGCAGCCGATGTAGATGATCAAGTCCGCGTCGCACCACTTGGCGATCGAATGCTGGGTCATCGTCTTTCCTGTTCCAAAGCCGCCGGGAATCGCCGCCGTTCCGCCCTTAGAAAGCGGAAAGAAAACGTCGATTACGCGCAAGCCTGTGATCAAAGGCTCGGTGACGCCAAGTTTTTGAGTGTAGGGGCGCGGCTTTCTTACAGGCCAGTACTGGCTAAGCTTCAACTCTTCGCCAAGCTCTGTGACGCCGATAACTTCGTCAACGGTGTAGGAGCCGCTTCCCTTAAACTCTTTGAGGACGCGGCCGCGGGTTTGCGGCGGAACCATTATCGTATGCAAAATCGACGATGTTTCTTGAACCGTTCCCAAAGCCAGGCCCGGAGCGATTGGGTCTCCGGCTTTTGCAGTGGCGACAAAGTCCCATTTTTTTTCCAGGTCAAGCGCTTCGGCGCGTTCGCCGGCCAGCAAAAAGGAGCCCTTTTCCTCGTACATCGTTTTTAGCGGACGCTGGATTCCGTCGTAAATCGTTCCGACCAAGCCGGGGCCAAGATGCAGCGAAAGCGGCCTGTCCTCGCATTCAATTTCTTCGCCGACTTTAAGGCCGGTCACGTCTTCGTAAACTTGGATTGTGGCGCTGCCCTGGTTTTGTCGGATGATTTCGCCCATCAATCTTTTTTTGCCTACGTTAACGACATCGTAAAGGCCGGCGCCTTCCAAGCCCTTTGCAAAAATAATCGGGCCGGAAACACGTTCAATAGTTCCGCGAGTCATTTAAAGCCTCCCGCCAAAAAGCGCGGAGCACATTTCTTGGTAATGCTTGTCTTTTGCCGCGCCGATGATTTCTTCTATTGTCAACCTGATTTTTACGCCTCTGTCTTCCGACTCAAGCGTTATTCCGTCAGGCTCATGCGCATTCTGAACTGTTTCGCAAGAAAGCAATTCGCTTCCAAGCTTTTTTTCAACCGCTTCCTGCGCTTCTTTTTTGTCAAAGCCGCAAACCTTAGCGGTAAATTTTTTGTCTTTTATCAAATCTTCCTTTCCGTCCAAAAGCTTTGTCACAAGCTGCAGGCGTTGGGCGGAAGACAAACTTTTTAAATACGCTTCTATGCCTTGGTCGATTGAGTTTCCGATAAACGAAACCAAAAAGCGTTCCTTTTCCAACGGAAGAGACGCGTCCGAATCCTTTTTAATCTTTTCTTCCTTGGAGCCGTAGAATTTTTCTTTTTGAACTCTTGCGGCATCAAGGCGTTCGTTGACACGATTCAAAAGCTCAGCGGCCTTTTGCTTTCCTTGCTCCAGCAAGGCTTGGGCTTTTTTGCGCGCGTCGTTTTGAATTTCCTTGTCAAGAATGTCTGTTGAGCGTAATTCTTCCATAATAAAAACTTCCTAAGCTTCCCCTAAACTTGAATGCCAACCGCCTCGCGGATTGAATCAGTAAGCGTTTTGCGACCGCTCAAATGACCGTTGATGCCGGGGATTTCAACAATCAACGGATACTTCGCGCCCCTCTGCCAGTCAACGATTTCGTCTTCCAGCAACATGGAGACTTCTTCCGTAAGGATGAGAACTTTTGGGCGCTCTTCGATTGCGGGAGCGTTCATCGTTCCGCCCTTGCCTGTAACGCGGTTGAACGCGTCAAGGGCTTCGGCGCGGTTTGCGACAACCGCTCCCGAAACTCCAACCAAGCCAAAGGCAAGAACGATTTCGCGCTCGCCGATCACAAAATAATTCACAGGCCCTTGCCTAAAGAATTATGATAAGCAACGCTACAAGGAAGCCCCAAAGACAAATGCCTTCGGCCAATCCTACAAACGGCAAGGCTTTTCCTGAAAGCTCCGCGTTTTCGCTCATCGCGCCCATGGCGGCGCTTCCGATTTTGCCTACAGCGATTCCGCCGGCAATGCAAGAAAGGCCTACAGCCAATCCGGCGGCGACATACTTGATGGCCTGCGAATTGTCGGCCTTTTGCTCTACAGTCTGGCCTTCATTGTTTGAGGCTGACGTCTCTTCCGCAAAAAGTCCCGCGGCAATCGCGCAAAAGAGCAAAGCCGCCAAAGCGATGATTTTTTTGTTCATAAAGAACCTCCTATGCTTTTATATTCAAATTTATACGGCATGAATTCCCGGCCAGTCTCGTTAAAGAACTTGCTGAAGAATTCATAGTACTGCAAACGAATCGCTTGAATCGCGACAATCATTCCTTCAAGCACGACGACAATCGCGTTTCCCAAAATGGTAACGGCGATGCCGCCCGCTCCGCCCACCATCTCGCTCATCGTAAGAATGATAAAGCCCAAAACCGCGTGCGCCAAGGCAAAGGCTCCGACGCGCAAAAAGCTGATTGAGTTTGAAAGATAAGTGATGATCGTCTCCAACAACTCAACAACCGCCTCAATCACCATCGCGAAAATTCCGTTTTCAATGACAGGCCGCTCGCCGTCGGCAAGGCGGATAAAGGGCTCGCCAAAGGCGCAAAAGAAAAGCGACGCGCCAATCGCAAGCCAGTCAAAAATTTGCGGGCTTTGCTTTAGCGCGGCGATTCTAATCGCAAGAATCACGACGTACCAAAAGAAAATCGCGCCAGCCAAACCGCTCTTTCCAAAAAGCGCCTTGCCCCACTTTCTTCGCAAAAAGTTGTTGGCGACGTTGATTATGATTCCGGTGGAATTGATGACAAAGCCGACCGCGATCGAAAAGCCAAAGAACATGAACATTCGCTTTATGGATTCCGGATTTGACTGCGGCATCATCGGAAGAATTTGGTTTCTCGGGTTTCCGAACAAGCCGGTCACAAAGCGCTCAAAGGGCTCCAAGATTTTTTCGTTGGCAAAGAACTCGCCGGTCAACAAGCCCATCACCATGCTGGCCGCTCCGATTCCGATAAAGATAGGTGCGAACTGGTTCCAACCGCCAAACTTTATGACTTTCTTCGCCATCAAAATTCCAAGGACAAGGAAAACCAAGCCTTGGCCGGCGTCGCCGAACATTATGCCGAACAATATCGTAAAGAAGAGCGCGACAAAGGGCGTCGGGTCTATAGTTCCGTACAAGGGAGAGCCGTAGCTGAATATCATTCGCTGGAAGGCGCTGACAAATTTTCCGTGCGACAATTTTACCGGAACTTTTTCGTGGCCGGCCAAAACGCCGGGCACTTCCTCCGGCTTGTATTGGCGGATGCTGATGCGGTCTTCGGTAATCGCGTCCAGCTCCTTCATCATTTCCATGCAGTCTTTCTTGGGAACCCAGCCGGTCAAGCGGTAAACCAATTGCGTTGACTCCAAAAGGCTTTCGGTCTCCCTAAGCTGCGAGGCCAAGCAAAACGAAGCCAAATGCTTTAAGAGCTTGTCCTTGTGGCTTTCGGTAAAGTTCACGCGCTCGCGGGCCGTGTCGGCCACCAATTTTTGGGCCTCCTCTTTTTGGGCCTTAAGGGATTCAAGAACGTCGTCTGGAATGCCTTTAAAGTCCTTGGGGATTTCCATCGGAACAAATCCGTAGCGCTGCAATTCAGTGTCCAGCGCAAAGCGGCCCTTTTTGCTTGAGGCGGCCAAAACGCGCGTCTTGTCGTCTCCAAGCGGAACGATGATCGCGCGCGCTCCGACAGCGAACTTCAATTCGTCGAGAACGTCGGGATTGATTTTTCCGACGCGCAAATTCAAAAACGAAAGGTGGTCAAGCTCGCTAAAGGATTGCTTTAAGTTGCTGAACGAAGCCGCCTCCGCGTAAGCCTCTTCCGCGCGCTTGCAGTTGTCGCGCGCGTCGGAATCCCTTTTGGTCAATTCCGCAAGGCTTTGCAAAAGATTTTCGGCGGCGGCAAAGTCTTCCTCTTTTGGAAGCTCTGCGTCCTTTAAAGAAACCTCGGAATCGTCGATTCCCAAAAAAGACCTGGCTTGCTCCAAGCGCTTGTACATTCCGCTTTCGGCGCTGTCGGACTTGGCTCCGTCGGCTTTTTCGCCAAGCGAAGATTGAAATTGAAAGTTTCCGCTTTTTCCTAAATACAAGAGAACGTTGGAAATATCTTGCTTTAAGACCATAAGGTCAACCAAGCGCATTTCGGTTGTCTTTGCCATTCTATATCTCCTGGACCTTTACGTTTAGGCGCAAGGCTTCCGTGGCCATGCGGATGTAATCCAATTCCTTGGCTTTGATAAAATACCAGCAAAGCAAGGCGGACTCGGCGCACGGATTTGCGTGAAACTTTTTGGTCGCTTTGTTTATGAATTCCTTTTCGGAACTTTCCTCAACCCACCTTGGATCCACGCTCCAAAGAGAGCCTTCTTCGCGCGGGTTCAAGAATTTAGCGTACTTCCAATTTTTCCAGTCGTCCCAGTTTTGAACGTCCTTGTCGATGATTGCCAAAGCCTCGCCGCCAAGAGGGTCGCTCTTTCCGTTTTGGGGATTTAAAAAAGCCAGCCGCTGGACGATTTGGTTTCTGTCCATTCCGTAATACAACTTAAGGCGCAAAACCCAAACGATGTTTCGCATTGAATAGCGCTCGGCGATCAAGGCCTGGACTGTTTTCCTTTCTTCGCCAAAAAGCTCTTGGCTTGAAGACCAAAGCTTTTCGATAAAATGCAAGTCCAGCTCGTTGTCCAACTGTTGCTGTTCCGCGACTTCGGGCGCGCGGTTGTACCAATCAAGCTCCGAGTCTTGCGTGATTTTTTGAATCGAAGGCCAAGCCTTGTAATTTAAAAGATTGTAGGGGCTGATGTCCTTTAAGGGCGGAAGCTCCTTTTGCCCCATCGCGGCCGCCGCTCCCAAAGACTTTAAATTTTCGTAGTCAAAGTATTGCAAAAGGTCAACCAATATTTGGGCGGGCTCGTCGTAAGAGGCCAAAAGCTTTTTGTATTCAGAAATGAATTGGTCGGCGGCCTTTTGCTCAATCGTCTTTGCCAAAAGGATTTCGGGTACGGCGGGAATTTCGTCCGCAAAAACAAGCGGCCAAAGCTCGGACAATTTTTGCGCGGCAAAAAGCTTTGAAGCCCTTTCTCCAGTGTACGAACGGGCCAAGATTCCGCTTGCTTTGGCGTATACATAAGAAGAAGCGCTTGAAGTGTCCATACCCGCCTCTCTTAAAAAATTCTTTCCAAAAGTTTGTTGAACGCGTCAACGTCTTTTGGCGTTTGCTCGACTTTCGCTTTATACTCTTCTAATTGCTTTTTATGATTTTCTTCGATGGCGGCGACTTTGTTTTTGTAATCGCTTTCCATTTGGGAGGCCATGCTTTCGTATTTTTGATTGTATTCAGAATCGGCCTTGGCCCTGGCCGCGGCGATTTCCTTGTCGCTCTCTTCCTGAGCCTGAACGATAAGTTCAGCCGCTTCTTCCTCTACTTTAAGGAGATGGGCAATCGCGTCCTGTTCTTCATTAGGCATTAGGCTAATGCCTCCTCAAGAGCGCACAATTCGTCGTAAACTTCTTGCGCGGTCTTTTTTTCGGCCAGGCGGGAGGCGGCTTCGGGATTCTTAAGAATCAAGGCCAACTGCTGCATAACCTTTAAGTGCAAGGCCGTTCCGTCGCTTCCGAACAAGAGCATAAAAACAACATGAACCGGCTTTGCGTCAAGCGAGCCGTATTCAATGCCGCCGCGGCTGATTCCAATCGCTCCAAAGCCGCCCTTTACGGAAGGCGCCGAAGCGTGCGGTATCGCCACAGACGGAATGATTCCAGTGGTCATCTTTTCTTCGCGGGCGATCAAAGCGTCCAAGGCTTCCTTGCGGTCAATGCCGCAAGCGCCGCGCTCAAAAAGCTCGACCATTTCTTCAAACAATTCGTCTTTGTCGGAACTTTCGAGATTAACATTGATTAGCTGCGGCTTAAAAAAAGTTTCCAACATAGGATTATGGCTTACTCCTGAACGGAATTGTCAACGCTCTGCTCGGGCGCTTCCTTTGAAGAAGACTCTTCAAGGTGCTTGTACCATTCAAAGTCTTCGGCGGCTTCGCCAGCAGTAGTGTCAACGGCCTCTTGAACTTCTGTTGAAAGAGTCTGCTTTACGGCAGGCTTTTTGTTCAAGCGGGCAATGAAAAAAGCGTCCAAAATAAAGAGAACGACCAGAACGAAAGTGGTTTTGCTTATAACGCTGGCCGAGCGAGAGCCGAAAGCCGCGCTGCCTGATCCGCTCAAAAGGCCGCCAAGTCCGCCGCCCTCGTCGTTCTGAATCATAACCAAAAGAACCAAGAGAATGCAGATAATCACAAAGGCGACCATCAAAATTGCTTTTACAACACCCATATTTACTCCAAAAATGATTTTCTATTGTGGATAGTTATTATAATGAAAAAAAGAAATATATTCAAGAGAAAAAATAAAAAAACACGCTCCCAGTTGCGGATGCGACAGTTCGGCACCGCTAGCTAGCGTCGCTACTCGCTGTTTGCGCTTGTAACTATTTAACTCCGCCGCTTTTGCGGCGGCGCAAAACAGAGAGTTGCCGCCTGTCGCCCCGCGCCTTCGCGCGTGTTTTTTCTTCAACTCCCGCGAATGGATTCTTAAAAAAAATCCACTCGGCGGGAATTATTTTACAAATACGAGCGGACTACTCGTTGCAGATGGGCTCGAAGGTTTCGGCTTTGAGCGAGGCGCCGCCGATCAAGCCGCCGTCGATGTCGGGCTGGGCAAGCAAGTCTTTGGCGTTGGAGGCTTTCATAGAGCCGCCGTACTGGATGATTGTCTCGTCGGCGACCTTCTGGTTGTAAAGCTTGGCGATGTAGGCGCGGCAGAACTTGTGGATGGCCTCGGCGTCTTCGGGCGTCGCGGTCTTTCCGGTTCCGATGGCCCAAACAGGCTCGTAGGCGATCGTGACTTTCTTCATCTGCTCTTCGGTGACTCCGGCCAAGTCGGCTGAAAGCTGGAAGGCGCAAACCTGCTCGGCGTTTCCGGCCTCGCGGTCAGAAAGCAACTCCCCGATGCAAAGGACGACCTCAAGGCCTTCGTTAAGAGCGCGGCGAACCTTTTTGTTGATAAGCTCGTCAGACTCGCCGATTTCGTGGCGGCGCTCCGAGTGGCCGAGGATTACCGACTGAACGCCCAAATCCTTGAGCATTTCTGTAGAAACTTCGCCTGTGTGGGCGCCGTTGGCCGTTGCGGCCACGTCCTGGGCTCCCAAAAGGATGTTGGATCCCTTGAGGACCTGTCCGACGGCGTCAAGGTAAACGAAAGGAACGCCGACCATGAATTTGTTGGTCTTTCCCTTAAGCGCGGCGACCAAGTCCTGGGCCAACTTCACGGCCTCGGCCTTGGATGTGTTCATCTTCCAGTTTCCTGCGATATAATGTGTTCTTGCCATAATAAAATACTCCTATAAATATGGTAATAAAAACCCCGCCGCGAGTTTTGGCGTTTTTCGCGAAGCGAAAATGCGAGCCTTGCGAGCAAGCCAAAACTCGAATCTTGGCGCGAAAGTTTACTTTTGCGCCAAGATAGCGATGCCAGGAAGTGTCTTTCCTTCCAAGAACTCCAAGCTGGCTCCGCCTCCTGTAGAGACGTGGGTCATCTTGTCGGCAAGGTGGAACTTGTTTACGGCGGCGACAGAATCTCCGCCTCCGACCACTGTCATGGCTCCGCGGCCTGTGGCTTCGGCTACCAAGCGGGCAACCTGCTCCGTTCCCTTTGCAAAGGCGTCAAACTCAAAGACTCCTACCGGTCCGTTCCAAACGATGGACTTGGCAGTAGAAAGAACTTCCTTGTAAGCCTCGACAGTCTTGGGGCCTACGTCCATGGCCATAAGGTTTTCGGGAATGTCGATGTTGTCAACGGCAACGGCCTTTGCGTCGGGAGAGAATTCCTCGGCGCCGACATGGTCAACCGGAAGAATGATCTTCACGTTCTTGGCGGCCGCGTCGCTCAAAAGCTTTTTGGCTGTGTCGATGAAGTCGTCCTCAACCAAAGACTTTCCCACCTTGTGGCCCTGGGCCTTGAGGAATGTGTAAGCCATTCCGCCTCCGATGACGAGCGCGCTGGCGTTTTTCATCAATGATTCCAAAACCGCGATCTTTGAAGAAACCTTGGCGCCTCCGATGATGGCAACCTGCGGCTTGGGCGGGTTTGTGACCATAGGCTCGATGTTGGCGACTTCCTTTTCCATCAAGAAGCCTCCAACCGGCTTTTCGGCCATGAACTTGGCGATTGTGGCTGTAGAGGCCTGGTCGCGGTGGGCGGTTCCAAAGGCGTCGTTAACGAAAATGTCGCCGTATGTAGAAAGCTCTTTGGCCATTGTCTCGCGCTCGGCGTCAACCTTGCTGGTCTCTTCCGGGTGGAAGCGGACATTTTCAAGCATGGCCACGGCTCCTTCCGGCAAAGCGTCGATGGCGGCCTTTTGACCGAGGGCGTCGGGCAAGAAAGTCACGGGCTTTCCAAGCTTTGAGGCAAAGTATTCGACGACGGGCTTCATGCGGTTCTTTCCGTTGATGAACTTTTCCTTGTCGGCGTCTGTCCAAGTCTTTCCGGCTTTTTCGGCCTTTTCCTGGGCTTTTTTGACGTCCTTTTTGGGGTCGCCCAAGTGGCTCATCAAAACGAGCGAGCGGGGGCTTTGCTCAAGAATGTATTTGATTGTAGGAAGGGCGGCCATAATGCGGGTGTCGTCCTGCACGACTCCGTCCTTCATCGGAACGTTAAAATCAACGCGCATGATGACGCGCTTGCCTTTGAGGTCAACGTCTTTGACTGTCTTAATCATATCATTACTCCTTAAAAAATATGAAAATTTATGGCTAACATTCTATACCATCTTGCGGAAACTTTCAACAGAATTTGAGGAACTTTTGCCAACTCTTTTAAGCCGGCCGGCGAGCAAGACCCGCTACCTGATCAATTTGTCAAGGTCGGAATTTAGCTTAAGGTATTGCTGCTTGTTGGGGTTAAGCGCGATTACTTGGCGCAGGTAATACTGGGCCTTGCGGTAATCTTGCTTTGTAAAATAAATTCTGTACATTCTAAAAAGAGCGTCAGAATTGCGCGGGTTCGCTATTACCGCGGAACGCAAGTCGGAAAGCTGCGAGGCTTCGTCGGCCGCCAAGAAGGAGCGCTGGTAGAGCAAAAAGCTTTTCATCGAAGAAGACGCTCCGCCCAACGCGCCGTTTATGTAACGCGAGGCTTGCGCCGATTTTCCGGTCCTTACCATGCTTTCAACATAAAGCTGAACCGCCTTTTCATTGTTGGGCGACTTGTTGTAAAGCGAGGCCGCCTTGTCCCACGCCTCCGCATAGTAGCCCAAGGCGAGGCAAATGCGCGTATGCGAGCAAATGGCGTCAATCGACGGATTAGGCCGCGCCATTATTTTTTTGCTGGAAGCGTAAGCCTCGCTCCACTTGCCCTCTTGCGCCAAAGTTTGAATCAAGAAAGAAAGCGCCTGCTGGTTGTCCGGCTCCACGGCAAGAACTTGGTTCGCCAATTCGGCGCCAGTTCTTTTTCCGATTGTGATTCCGCTTTCGCCGGCCAATTCCGCGGCGGCCAAAAGGGCCTCAAGGTCGTTGGGATAAAGGGAAAGCGCCTTTTCTATCGTAGAAACGGCAAGCGTCGTGTTTTTGTTCCATTCCTTTTGAACGCGGGAGCGCAAAAGCAAATAATCCTTTGAGTTTGAGCTTGACTTTGCGTAAACGTCAAGCAAGGAAGTCGCCTTTAAGTATTCGCCGGTGGCCACAAAAATCTTAGCCCGGAATAAAACCATTTCCAGGTCAGCCGGATTTTGCTGCAAGGCCATCAAGGCGTAGCGCTCCGCGGTGTTGTAGTCTCCGCTTGAATACGCGTTGCGCGAAAGGAGCTTTAGAAGCTCTATGCTTGACGGATAAAGGACAATCAAATTGTCGGTTACGTTCTTGCTTTCTTCGTAGCGGCCAAGCGCGTTCAAGCATGTGGCCAAAAGGTAATGAATTTCAAAGGCCTTGCTTTCTTGCGCGGCGATTTTTAAAAGATCGACAGCCTCGGCGTTTCTTGCGGACTTTGAATAAAGCAAGGCCAATAGATAGTTGGCCAAAACGCTTTTGGGGCTAAAGCCAAGCGCGGCTTTAAGGTGGGCCTCCGCTTCCGGATAATAGTCGCGGTTGGTCACAGGGCTTTTTAAGACCAGCGACGGAAGCGCGTTGGCCAAAAAATCCGCGTTGCCAGTGCTTGTGTCGTAGATTCCGTTCTTTGCGGACTCAATCGCTCCGGTATAAGCGTTGCGGGCGGGAACAGGCGGCGAATCCAAGTTAAGGCCTTGCGTTTGGCTGGGCCAAACAATCTTTAAGATTTCGACAATTATAAAAACCAGGACGCGCTCATTTTCTTGGTAATCGACCGAAGCTTTTTTTACGCTTTCGTAAGCGGAAAGCAAAGACTCCGGCGAGCCCTTTTGAACTTGCTCCAAAATGGCTTTTGATATTCCAGAAAAATATCCTTCGGAATCGTTTTTGCTTCGCTCGACATTTATGGCTGTGACTTCGCCGACGATTTCATCTTCTTCCAGCGGAGGCTCTTGGGCTTTTTTTGATTTGCTTTTTTTGTCTTTTTTAGAAGCCTTTGCCACAAGAACGGCAGTCTCTGAATCCTGGCCAGGATAATAGTCGGCGGCAAAATTCAATTGGCCTAAAGAGAAAAGCGCTGTTACAAGGCAAAGCAGCTTTTTGGGCATCTATCAGTCGTCCTCCGAAAAGAGACTGGGCTCGTCGTCTTCCTCTTGGATTGTGGGAAATTTGTCTTTCGCGCCTTGGCGAACGTAATACAGGATGATAAGAGAGATTCCGCCAGCGATGAGAATGAAAGGCATAAAGTAAGAAAAGAAAACCCTCATCTTCATGTTGATGATCTTAAACGTGAACAAGAAAAAGAAGGCTCCCAAAATCGTCAGCGCCGCCGACGGAATCACATAGAAGGTCCTGAATTTTTTGTAATGAAAGCGGCCCACCGGAAGCAAGGTGATTCCAAAAACAACGATGACAATCGGCCAATACTGCCTGAGCTGAACGACGCCAAGGCGCGCGTTCAAAAACAGCAAGCCTAAAGAAATCAAGCAAAGGTTGGCAGATATATAGAAGACAACAGCGTTTTGGGACAAAATCGAAACATAGACCAAGGCGGCCGTAATCAGCACGAGGGCGCAGTTAATGGCAAAGTGATAAGTCTCCATTTGCACCGCTGGAGGCAAAAAAGCCAAAACCACTCCCGTCAAAAAAAGTATAAGGCCCAGCGCCAACAGAATATTCTGAAATTTACGATTGTCTTTAGCCATAACTTCTATAATAACACAAAACGCGCCCTCTTGGCAACACATCGCGCGCAATTGAAAAAAAGTGGAAAAAGCGCTAAAGTTGCATCTTATAATGAAGAAAAACGCAATAATTAGGACAACCGCGGCGATATGCCTTTTGGCCGCGCTTTTTTCCTGCGGGAACGGAAATTCAACGAAAATAAAGCAGGGCAAGCAGTTTCAAAAGGAATTGGAGACTCTTTTGCAGGCGTCCAACGCTTCCGACGAAAACCTCCGCTACGCGATTATAAACAAAATTTCTTCAAAATGGCTTGCGGACCAAAAATACGACGACTTGATTCTTTACCTTACCGACCATGTTGAGCGCAATCCCGACGACAAATACAACGCCTATTGGCTTTTGATGACCGCCTACGCCTACATACAAATTCGGCAGGAACGCGTCGCGGAATACTACTTTGAGCGAATCATAAAAAACTATCCGGACCTTAAGGTAAAGGACCAGTCGGTTCACTTTTTGTGCTTGGAGCGCCTGATCCAAATTTCCACCGACCATGAAAACCGCATTCAGTACTTCAACACTTTGATAAACCGCTTTCCTTCAAACGTAAGCATAACAGAAATGTACGTCCGCCTTGCGCGCGAGTACGAGCAAATCGGAGAATGGACCCGCGCTCTAAAGACCTACACGCTTTTTTTGGAGCAGCCAGACGCAAGCTCAATCCAAATCACCGACATGCACGACATTTACAACTACGCGCGCAACTTGATCGACTTTAACAACTCGCCCAAAAACTGGACCTTTAAGACTTTGGAAGGCTTGACCGCCGCAGTAAAAGAGGCGATTATCCGCTACCAGCCAAGAAAGCTTGACGAGTACCGCTCAAAAGTGAATTTCTTCACTGTTTCTTGGAGGCAGGACGACAGCATTCCGACAGGCTCGGTTGACTTTTCGATGCGCAACTACATGCACGGAAACAGAATCACAATCACAGACGAACTTATTCCAGGCCCAACGATTAACGAAGCCTACTTAAAGAGCAAGGGCTGGACCTTGGCGGTTCCAACTTGGTATTTTTATTTTAGGAAAGTAAACTATCCGGCCAATCCGGACATTCACGGTACTTGGGAATGGGCAGGCATTTATATCGGCGAAATGATGTAGGCCGCTTAGCCGACCGCGCAACGAGGCCCGCGCCTATTTGGAGCACGCTCGTCATTGTTCTCGCGCTTTTTTGCGCGGCGAGCGCCTTTGCAAGTCCCGCGGCGCAAAACTTTGACCAAGGCAAAAAAGCCGCGCCCGAAGAATTCGCGCCGGAGGAATTTGCGTCTCCGTACGGAGGAACAGGCTTTCGCTTTGCGATCGACTTGCCCGGAGCCGACCGCGAGGAAGTCATTCCCTTTAAGGAACGCTGGCTGTCCTCTTGGGGCCGGGCGGAACTGAACTCCATTTTGGAGAACGGAAGCCAATACCGGCACTATGTCCGCCGCCGCTTGCAGGAGGAAGGGCTTCCCGCCTGCATAGAATACATTCCTGTAATCGAATCCAGCTACAAGCCTTTGGCAAAACCCGCCAGCGGGAAGTCCGTCGGCCTTTGGCAGTTTATGGAAAACAGCGTCGAAAACTACCTTAGGCTCAACAACTGGCTTGACGAGCGGCGGGATCCTTGGAAATCGACGGACGCGGCCATCAAAAAGCTAAAGGCCAACCACAAGCAGTTTGGCGACTGGCTTTTGGCGATTGCGGCCTACAATTGCGGAGCGGGCGCGGTCCGCCGGGCCTTGGCGAAAAGCCCGCAAAAAACTTTTTGGGCTTTGGCAAAAGAAAAATTGATTCCCGGCCACGCCATCGCCTACGTTCCAAACTTGCTTGCAGTAAGCGACATCGCCCAAAATTCCAGCTGGTACAAACTGGAATTGCCGGCGGCTTTTTACGACGCGGAAATCTACTCTCCCTTTGACGACTTTGACTACATCGAAACGCGGAGCGAAATAAGCCTAAAGGCCCTGGCAAGCGAGCTTAGGCTGGACCCCAAAACCTTGCTGGCGTTGAACCCCGCCCTTCTTTACGAGGCCACGCCGCCTGACGAAGCCTACGATTTGCGCCTTCCGCGCGGAATGAAGGCCGCCGCCCAAGACGCCATTTTATCCCTTATGCTTAAGAAAAATTATGCCGACAATAAGTAAGATGAAAAAGAATTTTTATTTTAAGGCAAAAAAACAAGCTCTTTTTATCGCGGCGGCCTTTTCCCTTTGCGGCCTTTTTGCCCAGCAAAAAGCGCAAGACCCAAACGCGCCCTTGGCATCAAAAAGCAAGATAAATTGGATTGAAAAAACATTCACCTCAAACGTAACCCTTGACATCGACAAGGCGGGCATTCCGATGCCCAGCGGAAAAAACTCCGCGGTGAACATGGTCACAAGCCGCCTTCCAAACTTGATAAAGGATCCGCTTTTGACAATTTACGTAGACTCAAGCAGAACTTTGGGCGACTACATTTTGGAACGGAAAATCTCCCTCCAGCAAATCACCGACATAATTGAATCCGGCAACAAGACCTTGGGATATTTTGAGAACAAAAACTTTTTGTTCAAGATGGACCACAAGCTTTTGTTGAATCAAGTCGGAAGCCTTTTCATCCGCCACCAGTCGCCCTACTCGCGCAGAAAGTCAATAGAAACGATTCCTTCGCGCGCCTACACAGGAATCATAATCGACGCGCGGGGAAAGCTTCCGGTTCACGGAGAGTTTGTCGACGACCAAGCAAACCCTTGCCTCTTTCCGCGCGTATGGAACGAAAAAATGGAAGTCGTTTACGAACGCAACATGATGGAAAGCGCGGCGGCCAAGGACAAGAGCGTTTGCGGCTACGATTGGAGCGACGACGAAAGCCGATACCGCTCGCGCGTCGGAGCGGATCCGATCCACATCACGGCCAAACAAATCTTTGGCCACAACAGAACCGACCTTGTCATAAGCGACGACGACGCGCTGCGCATCTTCTCCGTTCCGCAAAACGCCGAGCTTTTAAAGGCCGGAAAAATCGTCCTGCTTTTGGACAAGGACGTTTTGGTTCACGACGTTGCCGCTCCGTTAAAGGACGACTCTTACTACACAGCTTACAGAACCATAAAGAAGTATCCGCTTAAGCTACCCGGAGCCGACGCGATTGACGACAGTCCGGACAAAGGAGTACGCCTTCTTTACAACTTAAAGTTCATCGCCGACAGTCCCGAGCTCTTGCCGGAGGAACTTCCGCGCATCACGGAATTGGCTGACCTTCTAAAAGCGGCGCTGGACGACAACTCGTTCACGATTTTTGTCGCCGGCCACACAGCCGACATCGGCCAGCCAGAAAACCAAATGCGCCTTTCAATCGACAGAACGCAAACAATCATCGCGCTTTTGATCGAGCAAGGAATCGACAAAAACCTCTTTAGCTACCGCGGCTACGGCGAAACCGATCCCGTAGGCGACAACAGCACTAAAGAAGGCCGCGCCCTAAACCGCCGCGTAGTCATCACCTTGCGCCCGCGCCAGACTTACATACAACGTAGTTGGTAAAAAAAATAACACTCCCAGTTGCGGCTGCGTCTGTCGAAACCGCTAGCTAGCGTCGCTACTCGCTGTTTGCGTTTGAAACTATTTTACGCTGCCGCTTTCGCGTCAGCCGCAAACAGAGAGTTTTCGCCAGCCGCCCCGCGCCTTCGCGTGTTTTTTTATTACCACCACATATACAATCAGGCGCGAACGGTAAACTCGGGCGGTAGCGGAGCCTCAAAACGAAGGAGCTTTCCAGTAAGCGGGTGCGGCAGTTCAAGGCTAAGCGCGTGCAAAAAAATCCGTTCCGCCGCAGGGCCGCCGTACAATTGGTCTCCCAAAATCGGAAGGCCCTTTTGGCTAAGGTGTACGCGGATTTGGTGGGTGCGGCCTGTAAAAAGCTCCGCTTGGACAAAGAGGCGGCCGTCCTTTTCATCTAAAACCTTAAAATCCGTCCGAGCGAATTTTCCGCCCTTCTCTTTTGGAACAAAGCCCCACTTGGCCGCCTGGCTCTTTAGCGACACGCGGCCCAAATAGTTTTGGACGGAAAACGAACTGCCAATGCGGAGACTGCTTTCAAGCCCGGAAAGCGCGGCCCCGTTTTTGCCTTGAACAAAATCTTTTGAAAGGCCAAAACTGGCGGAGGCGTTTTTTGGCTTGCAATCTTTTGCGGCGCGAAGATTGTTCGCAAGACCATAACTTCCGGCCCGCTCGCAAACCGCAACGTAAACCTTTTTTGCCGCGCGGAGATTGTTGGCAAGCCCAAAAAGCGCGGCGTCGTTTTTGTCTTTAATATAATCTCTTCCAAGACCAAGACTTCCGGCGGCCTTTTCGACCTTGCCAGCAATATTCGCGCCGTCTTCCTCAAGCCGCGACGAATCAAAGGCGGCGAAAAGCGCGGCGTTGGCGGCCCTTTGCTTTGAGAACAAAATCACGCCGCTAGTGTCTCGGTCAAGCCGGTGGACGACGCCGCAGTATGGCGGATTTTTGTCAAGGCCGATTTTTTTATGCAAGTAGCGGATCACCGCCGCGCGCAAATTGTCGCGGTCCTTGGCAAAGGTAGCCTCGGTCGGAAAGCGCGGCGGCTTGTTGACTACGATTATCGCTTCGTCCTCGTATAAAACGCGCGATTCGTCCAGCTCAAATTTTATGTCGTCGTTGGGCTTTTCGTAAAAGAATTTTTCTTGGTCGTAAAGGACTTTTACCCGCGCGTTTTTTTTAAGGATAAAGGCCGGGTTCTTGCAAACAAAAAAGCCGCCGCGCGCGTTTTGGGCTTGCGAAGCCTTGCGTTCCGGCGAAGCGGCGACCATGACGTTCCCGCTAAAGAGCAAGCGGCGGATCTTGGAATTGCTAAGCGCGGCTTTTTCGCTGGCCGCGTTTTGGCCTTGAACACAGTCCGCGCGGGCCGCGTTTTGGCCTTGCAAAGCCTTGGGCAATTCCAGACGCAAAAAATCGTTTAGGGTCGCCGCGCTTTGAACGGTCAAAAGGATTTCTTGGCTCATACAAACTTATAGTCGGGCTCGCCGTTGGCCACGCAGATTTTTACGCGGCAGTCTTCCATGCAGACGTTTTCCTCAAAGGCAGCTATGTCAAAGGCCGCGGGGCTCATCAAATCGTCTGGATTAAAGCTCAGCTTTAGCTCCGTTTCCTCGCCCTCGCCTTCCAAGCGCGAAAAGGCTCCGTTTATCCTTACCAAGTCGACGACGACAGGAAGCAAGCGCTCCAAGCGCTTTTCGGAATACTTTTCCTCCAAAAAAACGACTTGCATTTTTTCGATTTCTTTGTGGCTTGCGTCCAAAATCTTTTTGCGCGACTCATAGCCGCAATTGTTGCATCTCTGCCATTCGGCAAAGTCCGAAAAGAATTTTGACGGAGCGATTTTAAGCGGCTTTAAAACCGAGTTGAACCAAGGAACCGCGCGGCCTTCCGAATAAAAAACATTTATCGCAAACGCGACGTCGCGCGCCCACGTTATGTCCTGGCTTGAAAAAATCGCGGTGCTCTTGGCCTCCTTTTTGTCGGAGAACAGTTGCTCAAAGTCAATGTGGTTTGGATAAAGCGGAAGCGCAAAGTCAATGCGGTCGCGGAAACCTTTTATCGAATCTCCTTCGGAGAGCGCGTAGTCCATCAAAAAGCCAAAGACGATTCCAGCGTTGTTCAAGAGCGCGGCTTTTTTTGAAAAAAGCTTTTTGTCCAAAAAGAATTTTTTTCCGGCCTCGCCGCGCATAATCACGTCAAGCGAGCAAAAAAGATTTTGCAAAAGGCCGATTATTTCAGAGTCGATGATTTCGGCCTTTGCGGGAATTGAATAGTAAACGTCGGGAGCCAAGCGCGCGGCCTTTTTTAAAAAGCCGGCCAGCTCTTTTTTGTCGGAGGAAAAGCGCCTGTCATGCAAAGCGAATTCCGTTATGCCCCTTTTAGCGAAAGACGCCAATTCAGAGTCTATGTTTGAAAGGTCAAAATTGTATTCGCTTTGCACGATTTTTCTCGCGCCGCCTAGTTAAGCTGCAAAAGCTTTATGCCGCGCTTTTTGCAGTCGGCAAGAATTTCATCGGACCAAATGCTAACCTGCGTTTCGCCGATGTGCGCCTTTTTAAGAAGGAACATGCACAAGCGCGACTGGCCGATTCCGCCGCCCAAGGTTTGGGTAAGCTGGCCTTTTAGCAATTTGGAATGGAACATCAATTTTTCGCGGTCCTCGCAGCCGCGCTCCTTTAGCTGGGCCTTAAGGGATTCGGGCGAAACGCGGATTCCCATCGAGCTAAGCTCAAAGGGCTGCTGCAAAAGTTCGTTCCAAACGATGATGTCGCCGTTCAAGCCCTTGTGGCCGTCGCCGGTCTCGGTAATCCAATCGTCGTAGTCGGGCGCGCGGCCGTCGTGCGGCTTTCCGTCGTCAAGCGCGGCTCCGATTCCCGTGATGAAAATCGCGCCGTATTTTTTTGCGGCCTCGCGCTCGCGCTCTTTTGGCGCAAGGTTGGGGAACTCGCGCTGCAAGTCGTCGCTGAACAAAAATTTAATGTTCTCGGGCAGCGTGGGCTTTAGCTTTGGATAAAAGTCGTACACGTAAAATTCCGCGCGCTTGATGCAGCGGTAAACTTTCTTCACTATTTCGTGCAAGTAGAAAACCGTTCGGTCAACGTCCTTTATCGCCATTTCCCAGTCCCACTGGTCAACGTACAAAGAATGCAGCGCGTCCATCTCGTCGTCGGGACGGATAGCGTTCATGTCGGTGTAGATTCCAAAGCCGGGCTCAAGCCCCAGTTCGGTCACCTTAAGGCGCTTCCACTTTGCCAAAGACTGGACAATCTCCAGCTTTTGGTCGCCAAGCGTCTTTACCGGAAAGCGGACGGGCCGCTCCACTCCGTTAAGGTCGTCGTTTACGCCGGTTCCGCTTCGCACAAAAAGAGGAGCGGTCACTCGCGTCAAATTCAATTCTGTTGAAAGGGCTGTTTGAAAAAAGTTCTTCAAAAGAACGATTGCATGTTCAGTTTCTTTTTCGCCAAGAATCGGCTTGTAGTTTTTTGGATAAATTTCCTTTGCCATATTAGGTTTCCTAGTGGGAACATTCTAGCGCTAATCAAGCAAAACGGCAAGAGCAACGCGCTTTTGACGTTTTATGCAAGCCTAAAAAAGCGGCGGGCGTTTTGGTCAACGGCGTCGCAAAGCGCGGCCTCTTCCATTCCGCGGGCCTGGGCGATGAACTTGTAGGTCCACTCGATGTAGGTCGGGTTGTTGGCCTTTCCCCTCATCGGAACGGGAGCCAAATACGGCGCGTCGGTTTCGACAAAAAGCATGTCTTGCGGAACGTAAGACAAAAGCGCTTTTTTTTCTTCCATCTGGGACTTTTTGGCGTAAGTGGCCGAGCCGCTAAAGCTTATGACGCATCCCAAATCCAAAAAGGCCTTGGTCTCTTCCAAGCCGTAGGAATAGCAGTGAATGACGCATCTCTCGCCCCAGCCGCTTTCCTTTACGCAATCCAAAGTTTCCGCAAAAGCGTCGCGCGAGTGGACGATTACAGGAAGGTCCAGCTCTTTTGCCAAGCCCAGCTGCATCATAAAAAGCTCGCGTTCCGCCAAAACCATCGCCGCGTCAAAGTCGTCTTGGCTGCGGCTGTCAACGCCGCTTGGATTCCAATGATGGTCAAGACCGCACTCGCCAAGAGCGCAAAGCTTTTTTCTAAAAGGGTCTAAAGACGAGCGGGCGGCCAAAATGTTTTTCTTTAGCGTTTCCACGCAGGCGGCGCGGTTTTTAATCGAGTCCGGGTCGGGCCAAATGCCGGCTGTAAACCAAACAAAATCGCGGCAAGCGGCGGCGGCATTTTTTGAGGCCGCGTCAAAAGAAGCGCCGCTTTCCATAAGCGCGAAAGTTTTTTCAAAAAGCTCTTGGCGGCCGCGCAAATCGTCGCAGTCGGTTCCAATGTCAAGAGCGAATTTAACGCCGCTTTCCGCCATTTTTTTTAGAACGGAGGCGCGGGTCCATTCTTCGTCCTCGCGCAATGACTTAAAATGAAAGTGAGTGTCGGAATACATAGAATCCGTTCCGCCTAAAGCTTAAAGCCCAAAACCACTTTCGCGTAAAAGTCCGCATGCCTTAATCGCAAGGTGGACGAAGAAATGTCAGAAAAATGCAGCGTGTCTGTCGTTCCCCTGCAGCCAACCTCAACGCCCGGCCTAAAAAAAGAGCTTCCAAAATCAAATGTAGTCATCAAGCCCAAGTCGGCGAAAATCTGAAAGTCGCGGACATTTCCAAAGGCGATTTTCAAGCCGGCGCCCGCCTTTGGACTGATTGTAAAAAGGCCAAAGCACAAGGGCAATCGCGCGACGGCTCCAACGCCAAAAATGTTCAAAGACTCGCCGCCGATTTTTCTATGCTCAAACTCAAAGATGCCGCCAAAATTCCTGTCAAAGGGAACAATCTCCAAATTGACAACAACGCCCGCGTCCAAATCAACCTTGGCGTCATCCTTTCCAAGCGGAAACAAGGCGCCGCCGTCAATCGAAATCGTGTACGGAGCCTCAAAGCCCTGCCAAGAAACTTTCGACTTTTTATCCCCGGATTTTTTTTCAGCCTCGCCGTCGTCCTTGCCGGATTTTTTAGCCTTAGGCTTTGACTTTTTTTCGCCGTCCGTTCCTTGGACAGAAGCGATTCTGTAAACGCCGCTTTCTTTTTCCCAAACAAGATTTGAAAGCTTTTCGTCAAGGCCCTCGCCAGACATTTTCCCGTAAAGGTCGTGGGCAACGGCGTATCGCAAGCCTTCGATTGGATTCATCGCAAACTCGGCGGCGACGCGGTTCTTTACCTTTGTGGCGCCGTGCTTGAAAATTTCCTCAAAGCAGTCCATGCCTTTTTGGGCCGCCATGTCGTAAGAAATAAATTTTACAAGCGCAGTGTAGTCGGAATTTGGCTCGGACAAAACAGCCTTGAATTTTTCCTGCCGTTCCGCCTTAAAAGCCTTGTCGTCCAGCGGCTTTTTTGACCTTTCAATCAACTTTAAGGCAAGCGCGGCCGGAATTGAAAAGTTTGTCGCGTCTCGGCCCACCGCCTTCCAAGTGTTGACGCCAATGACATCGTAGCCAGTCGCCGCGCTCTTTGACGCGACCAAAAGCGGCCCGCCGGAGTTTCCAGCGTCGATTTGAGCCGAGTGCTGGATTACCGTCGAAATGGCAGGGTCAATCAAGTCCTTTATGCGGGCCGCGGAATTGGTGACGCTGCCCTTGCCGAATTGCCAGACAGGTTCGTCTCCAAGCCCCGGAAAGCCGGCGGAAACCACGTCCTGGCCGTCATAGACTTTTCCAGCGTAGAACGAAAGGCCGCGTTTAAAATAATTGGCGTTGTTCTCAAAACGCAAAATCGCCAAGTCAATGTCGTCGTCCGTAACCAAGACATAAAGGTTATCGTACTTGGCCAGGCTTCCGTCGTCCTTTTCAAATTCCAAGCTGACGCTGGCGGCTTGGCTTACGACATGCCTGTTTGTGACAATGTAGTTTTGTCCGTCCTTGTCAACGTAGACAAAGGCCGAGCCAAAGCCTCCCTTTAAATATGAGTCAACGTATTCAGCGTAGGAATTGTAGCCGCGATTTTGCAGCTTGTCGCGAAAGTCTTCCAAAAACTTTATCTGCGCGTCGGAATATTTTTGCCGAGCGATTCCAACATAGTTTTTTACTTGAGCGAAGGCCAAAGAACAAAACAAAAACGCCGCGGAGGCAATAATAAACTTCTTCATATATTAGGCATTATAAACCATCGGACGCTTTCTTTCAAGTCGCTCTGACTTGCTCAAGTCTTATTAATAATATTCAACGACCGTCAATTTTTCTATGTATCCGGCGTCACTTGTGTCTACAGGCATCAAAGGAGAGCGCGTAAGAAGCGCCTTGTCGCCAAAAAGACGCTTAACCTCATCTCTTGCCGCGTCGTAATTATCATTGCATTTTACATCCACAACTTTAAAATCTTTGCCTTCGACAAAAAATTCAAAGTCGCCGATATACACATATTTTTCGCCCTTCGGAACCTTTACCATAAATCCAGACGGAAGGTAAATCAAAAGATTTGTGTCGCCGTGAAAATAATATTGGAACGGATAGGTAAAGCAAAAATTATTTGTCTTTGTCTTTTCGTAATTGGCAAGAAAAATTTCTCCGTTCTTAAAGTGAGCCTGGCTTTCAAAAACTCCTACGTCCCAAGCGTCAACCTTGCTTTGCGCAGGAACATATGGAAGATAGTAAACATCCTGTTTTTCAAGAACGTCTTCAGAAACGCCGCGCGTCTTGACAAAAAAATCCAAGTCTTGCTTGTTGTGAACAGTCACGCGTCCGACAAACATAACCTCATTGCTTTTGGGAGCGTCAATCTTAGCGCCTTCTTTCTTTGGCTTTCTCTTGCCGGCGCTTAAAAAAGAGCTTGCGAACACAAGCAAAAGCGCAAAAACTATAAAAGACTTATTGATTTGCATTCTCATACTCCTTAACAACATACTCCATTTCTTCGTTGATTATCGGCTCCCACTCCGTTCCTTTAAATTTAGACAAAGTAAACTCAAGGGCCTTTTTTCTTTCTTCCCAAATCCACCTGCAATATTTCTTCGCCTTTTTTTCATCGCCGCATTCTTTTAGCATCCTTTCATACAATTCATCAGGATCTGTTTCCCAATACTGCCAACAGACTATTTTCTTGTCATTCGGAATGTCAAGAACATCATTTTTGGATATGAGCCATTGCTCACCGAAAAAATTCTTTGCAAAAGGATTTGCGACTGTCTCAAGAGTCTCTTGCGTTCCCATAAAACGGCATCGAACCGTCTTTCCCATAGCTTCCGACAAACTAACTGATTTGTCGTCAAAATGCTCATACCTTGCCCAACGGGTGCCTTTTTCAACAGGAGCGAAACAAAAAAAATCGCTTCCGACCATTTTTGCCCGACGGCATTGCGAAGTGATATACGCAGGCTTTTTGTCAAAGTTAATTTGCGACGCTCCCTTTATATTGCCAACGCCATATATTAGAACGCCGTCATTCACACTCAAGAAACCCGAAGGATTCCAATTTTTTACTTGCGAAAAGGCAAGCGGCGAAATAAAAAACGCGGTCAACGCAATCAAAAACTTTTTCATAGTTTGATTATAAGTCAACCGCATTTTTTTTTCAATATCAAATTATTCTTGAATGTTTTTGGCCGTCTCGTTGTACGCGTCCATCCAAGGAGTGCCGGCGTAATAGCTTTGGAATTTTTTCGTCGCCAATTTATAGAATTGCTTTGTGCAAGGCTTTCCCTTGAACACAAGCTTATTGGGCGTTTGCACGTCCGTAAATTTCTCGCCTGTGGAAGCGGCCACAGCGACAGACTCGGCGAAAATCATTCCATAAGTGTAAACGCCAGGCTCGTTGGGAACGTCGATGACCAAAACCTGCTGGTTGGGCTTAAAGTCCATGTCCCATACATTGTCAGAGCCAAAAAGCTTGTTTCCCTTTTGGACAACGCCGCCGGTAATTCTTCCCTTCATCTTTGTAATCATATAGCGGCTTCCGGGCTTGCAGGGCTTGAAAATCGTCCAACTTTGCATGTCGCCAAAAGGATACTCAAACGACTGCTCGTCAACGCCAAGTTTGGGATTGATTTGCTTGAACGTCGCCGCGTCGTTCCCCGGCATCGTAAAAAAAATTACGCAAGAATTTTCAGGCGTCATCGTCTCGTCATACTGGCCGGCGTAGCTTCCAGCCGCAGCCTTTTTTTGGGCAAAAGCGTTGTTCGCAAAAAGAAGAGCGGCAAAGAGCGCGGCCGCCACAACATTTTTTTTCATAAGATAGTCTCCTAAAAAAAGTTTTCTCTTATAATATAATCCCCTCCCCGATTTTTTGTCAAGCAAAAGGCGGCGAGCGCATGTCGCCAAGACCGTGAGCGAGATTGCCCTTCTTGCGCAAAATGAAAAAAACTGTTACTATGCTTTTATCGCCGAAATGGTGGAATTGGTAGACACAAGGGACTTAAAATCCCTCGGCCGTAAAAGGCCGTGCCGGTTCAATCCCGGTTTTCGGCAAAAAAAAATCCGCCGATCGGCGGATTTTTTTTATTTGACTTTTGAAAAGAGCTCCGCCATTGCGGCGCGATAATCTTATTCGCGCCGCAAAAGGAA
>DGRX01000009.1:0-49682 GCA_002391235.1 Treponema sp. UBA4377 | reverse complement strand
CCGCAAAAGGAACGAGTCAAGGCCTTGAGCGAAGCGTGCCTTGACCGTTCCTATTTTACTTTAGAGAAAAGCTCCGCCATTTCGCCGCGCCAAGCGCCTGGATTGTTGCGGTCTTCCCACTCGATTATTTTTTCAATCTTAAAATGCTTTGCGTCCGAAGGGTTTTCTCTTGTGATGACCGCAAAGCGGCCCTGGCCAATGTAAGCGATGTTTTGGTTTGAAGCCAAAGATTCCGCCGCGTTAAGCTTTTCCAAAACGCAGTCAAAATGCATCGGCAGGCCTGTCGCCTTGTCGGCAATCGCGCTGGACAAATCCTCAATCGGTTTTCCGCAAGCGGGGCAAATCGTCTCGCGGGCCTTAAACTCTCGGATCGCGCTTTCACGCGCGGCAATGTCGGCGGGGGTCTCAGGATTAAAATGGCTCCTGGGCTGCTGCCTGCTTTCCGGCCTGTTGTTGGACCATGAACTTTTTTGCCTATTGTTTCTTCGGTTGTTTCTGTCTCTTCTTCCCATTGTTAATTCAATCCTTCCTTTGCATTTAAATGCAATTCGTCAGGATTGTCAACCATATTGCGGCTAATTACAGACGCTATTCTGTTAATCGCATTATCCAAGTACGAAGAGTCGCGGATTTTTTCTCTCAAAGCCAATAGTCTTGGAGGCAAATCTTCATATTCAAATTCCGCCTCTGCAACATCATAAGCGGCAAAATCTAACGCAGCGCTCATTTCTTAGGATCTTCCTCCCGACACCCAAAATAGTTAAGGCAAGCGGCAAAAGGCCGCCAATCGTTCAATTTTCTGAAAATGCATTTTCTATCAGATGGACGCTCTCAAAGCCAGGAAGCCCCACTGCCACAGCGTCAAACCTGATAATCTTGTTACTATATTGTCGATGATTTTTCAAAAAATATTTAGCGGTTTCTACTATCTTGCGCCTTTTTCTTGGCCCCAGCTCGGCGGCCAAAAGGTCCGCGTCGCCGTTTGGCAGGGCCTTGACTTCGGCAAAAACCAGCGTGTCGCCTTTTTCAAGGATTATGTCTATTTCGCCAAAACGAGTCCTAAAGTTGCGCTCTACGACAGAAAAGCCCTTTTGCGCGTAAAAAGCCGCGGCGGCATCCTCCCCCGCCTTTCCCAAGACTTTTGTGTTGGAAGAATTTCTCATCCAGGCTAGATTTCTTCCAATTCTTCAAGCTCTTCCACGTCTTGAGCGTCGGAATTGCCGCTGTTTTTCTTGTCAAAGCCGGCCATTCTGGCGATGTTGGAGCCTTCCTCCAAAGCCACCGTGTGTCCGCTTGTAAGCAAGTACTTTAGGTTCCATCTTTTGATGGCCGCCATGTGATAAGGCTTGATAGTCTTTCCTTCTGCCAGGAACATATTCTTTCCGTCGTCAAAAAAAACCGGAGCGGAAAAAACCATGTTCAACTTCGCGTCCGCGGCGCTGAACTTTTTCATCATTCCCATTTTTTGGCCTCTCTCATTCTCACTTTTTTAAATCCGCGACAAAGGCGAAAATTTTCGCGACGGCTTCCCAGGTTTCCGGGGGAACGATTGAGCCAATCTCCTGAACGGTCAAAAAGTCGGCCAGTTCGCCGTTCTTGACCAAAGGGATTTTTTCCCGTTCCGCAATTTCCAACATTTTTTCAGCCAAATAGCCTTTAGCGCTTGCGGCTATCAAGGGGGCGCTCGCTCCTTGGGGATACTTTAACGCGACGGCTCTTTTTTCGTTTTTCATGCAAAGCCCTCTACGCCAAAAATCGGCAAGTCTTCCGCGCCAAATGTCGAAAAGTTGTCAAAGTCCGCGATTTCAATCCTTGAGGCCAGCCCCAAAGATTTCGCCAATGTCTTTAGATTCTCTTGACCTATATCTTCCAGCGACTTTTTGCCTTCGCTGGAGATGATAAGCTTGCGTACTTTTTTATCCTTAAAATATAGCGCAAAATACAAATTTGCGCAAATGTTTTTAAAGTTTATCACCATTTTTTCAACGGCGGAATTTTCGTAGTCCAAATAAAGGCGCAAGACTCCGTTTCCGTCTTTTAGGGGATTATTTTTCTGGGAATTGATTTGGTATTCAAAGGGGAACAAAAGCCAGCCCTTTCGCGCTTCTTGGACGGAACTGTTTCCGCCCCGCAAATGGTTGAACAAGGCCAAGGCGCCAGCCTTTTCTTCCGAAAAAGAGGAGGCCGAAAATCCGCCGCCGCCATCGATTTTCGCGGCGGAAAAAACGTCAAAAAAGCGCTTTACTTCGCCAAAGATTCGCTCGTAATCCGCGCCTTGGCCGCCAGCTTCATCGCCGGCCGAGCCTTCTTGGCCTTGCGCGTTTTGCCCGTCCTGCCGGGAACCGGCTTCCGAGCCTTCCCTTCCGCCAAGCGCGTCCATAATTTGATCCAAGGCGGCGCTGTCGCAGTCAACGCCCTTTTCTTCCAAAGCCAGCGCGGCTTCGGCGGCTTCGGCTTCGCGGCCCTTAAACTTTTGGGCGGCGCGGCGAATTTTTTGCATAAAGCGGGCGTCAATCTTAAAGCCGCTTTGCGTCATTGACTGCAAGATTCTGGCGCTCACGCTGTCGGCGCTCAAACCCAACGCCGCCAAAAATTCACCCGCTTCCGGGCTTAAAACAGAAAAAGCTTTTACAAGATTTTCGCCGCCTTGCCCAGCGGCACTTGGAACTATTTTTAGGGCCACGCTTCCGCCGGCCAACGAGATTTGGGCCCTAAAGCTTTGGCCGGCGGCAAGATTTTGGGCGGACTTGGCGGCGAACCTTCCGCCCGCAAAAGAAAGCAAGTAATTTCCGCCGCCCAAATTTTTCAACACCCGCGCAAAAACAAAGTCGCCCTCCCGCAAGTTCTGTTGAACTCCAGAAAGGGCGCCTTGTGATTTGATTCCTACAACTTCCATAAGTCCGGTCAAGGCACGCTACGCTCAAGGCCTTGACTCGGCCTTTTTGAGGCGCGAATAAAAATTATCGCGCCTCAATGACCCTGCGTAAAAGTACGCGGGGGCGTGCCATCAGATTATTTCTTCTCGGCGGCGGCGGCTTCGGCGGCGTGCTCAGCCTTCTGCTCGGCCTTGATCTCCGCTTCCTTTTGGGCGGCGGCGGCGTCAGCGCGGGCGTTGCGGGCGGCAACGGCGGCGGCAACCGCTCCGCCAACAAGCTGCTTAACCTTGGCTTTCTTTCCAATCTTCTCGCGGATGTAGTAAAGCTTGGCGCGGCGAACTTTGCCGGGGCGCACTACTTCTACCTTGACGATGCGGGGCGAGTTGATCGGGAACACGCGCTCTACGCCAACGCCAAAAGAAGTCTTTCTAACAGTGAATGTGCGGCGGGCGCCGGCATTCTTCATGCAAAGAACAAGGCCTTCAAAAACCTGAATGCGCTCTGTCTTTCCTTCGATAATCTTGAAGTAAACCTTTACGGTGTCTCCAACGTTAAAAGCCTGGGCGCCGGCGCGCTTCTGGCCTTCTTCAATAGTCTTAATTAAGTCCATCATTTTCTCCGTTTAGGATTATGCTTTTTGTAAGCAAAACCCGTAATCTCCTCAATCATCTTTTCTGCTTCTGCAGTAAGACTGCCGTTCCTTCTTGCCTCGGCGATCAAATCGGGCCGATTCATAAAGGTTTTTTCAAGGCGCTTTTGCAGACGCCACTTTCGGATCTTTTCGTGGTTTCCGCTTGTCAAAACAGGCGGAACTTCCATTCCCTTATACACAGGCGGCCTGGTGTATTGCGGGTACTCCAAAAGCGAGTCGGTGTAGCTTTCTTCGTCAAGCGATTCCGAAGAGATAACGCCGTCAATCAAGCGATACACAGTATCGATTACGACCAACGCCGCGACTTCGCCGCTAGACATGACATAGTCTCCGACGCTGATTTCGTCGTCAACATATTCATCGATAATCCGCTGGTCGATGCCTTCGTATCGGCCGCAAATTATCACAAGCTCTTTTTCCCGGCTCAATTCTTGCGCCTTCTTTTGCGTAAAGGGCTTTCCGCTAGGCGTCACGTAAATCACGCGGCGGTCCTTTTTGTAAGCCTTAACGCTGTCCAGCGCTTTTCCAAGGGGCTCGGCCAACATAAGCTGTCCGGCTCCTCCGCCATACGGACTGTCATCACAAGTTTTGTGTTTGTCAAAGGCAAAATCCCTGACATTCACCAAATCGTAGGCAATAATTTCCTTTTCAACCGCTTTCGCCATGATTGAGGCTTCAAAAAAAGCGCGCGGAATCTCAGGAAATAAGGTCAGCACAGTAAATTTCATGGACTTACTCCAGAATCCAGAGGTGCATCAGTTGAACCGTCTTTGCTTCAACGTCAACCTTTCCAACGTGCGTAGCGTTGAACGGAATCAAAACCGTCCGCGGCTTTCCGCCAGAAGTTTTTTTGACGCTGTCCTCAAGAAGGCCGCAACTCTCGGAAAGAACAACCTCCAACAGGTCGCCCGCCCCGCCTTCCAATACGTCTGTGATTGAACCTATAACTACAGGCGCAATCTCATTTGCCAATCCGTTCTCGTAGTAAACTAGAGAGCAATTTTTTAGATCCTCAATAAGCCACTCTCCCTCTTTAGGTTGAAGGGCTTTCTCGCGGGGAACGCGAAGCTCGGCGCCGTTTAATTTTCTCGCCGCTTCCGGAGAATCAACTCCCGCCAATTTCATGTAAAAGGCGTTTTGGGAACCTTCGACGCGCTCCACTTTGTAAAGCGTTGTCTGCCCCTTAAGCCTCAAAGCGACTTCCTTTAACTGAGCGATGTGCTCATAACGGCCGGAAGCGCTCTCAACTTTAAATTCGCCCGAAAGTCCGTGAGGGCCTCGAACAAAAGCCACAGTCAAATCCATCGGCGCTATCAGTCCAGAATTTCAAGGCTGTATCGCTTGCCGTCTTTGTTAACCGTCGCGCCCAAAACAGTGCGCAAGGCTTTGGCAATGCGGCCATACTTGCCGATTACTTTTCCGATGTCGCTGTCGGCAACCTTCAACTCCAAAACAGGGCCGCGTTCGCCTTCAGTCTCATTCACAGAAACCGCGTCCGGATTATCGACCAATGATTTAGCAATGTATTCAATCAGGTCTTTTTCCATTTGCGATTCCTACTTTGACTGACCGTTGCGGGCCAGGCCTTTTTTGTTGAAAATTTTAGCCACTGTGTCAGTAGGCTGAGCGCCGACGCTAAGCCAATACTTGGCGCGGTCTTCTTTGAAAGCGATTTGTTTTTCCGCAACTTCGATGGGCTGGTAAGTTCCAATCTCTTCGATTGTCTTGCCGTCGCGGGGTTTTCTCGCGTCCATTACAACGATGCGGTAGCAGGGCCTTTTGGCCGCGCCAAATCTCTTAAGTCTGATTTTGACCACCTTAAACCTCCATGTAGAACTCGAAGCGAACGGGCTCAAGTTCTAATTTAGACAATAATACACTATACAGTGTGAGCGTTAATTATAATGAATTGAATAAACTTAATCAAGTGTATAACAAATAAAAAAGCGGGCTTAATTGGCGGGTCCCAGCGACGAAAAAAATGAGCCTTAGGTTCCCCCCGTCCTCCGCTTGCGGCTTAATGCCTGCGGCCAAGCCGCTTCGCTGACGGGGCCCCACACCAAGGCTCTTTTTTTCTGCGTCCCGCCCTATTCCGCCCGCTTTTTTTCATTCTACCCTAATTGTGTTTTTTCATTATTATTCACGCAAAAAAAAGAGGCCGTCCCGCGCCTTCGCGCCGCTTTTTCTTCGTTCTACATTAAATGCTTTTTCATTATATTAAAGCGAAAAAAAATGCTCCCGCGGGAGGACAAAAAAAAACGCCCGCGGATTGGCGGGCGCGTTTTGGGCTTGATAAAAGCTTTATAGGGTGCGGGCTAGGCGCATTCCCAAGTAATAGTTGGAAAAATCCGCCGGATCCCAGTTGCGGTTGGTGATTTCGTAGTACATCGTGTCGGTTCCGGCATAGCCGCCGCCGCGGTTGGCGCACTTTCCGTTTGTGGACTTAAGGTCGTTGCACCATTCCCAAACGTTTCCGCTCATGTCGTAAATGCCAAGCTCGTTGGGCTTTTTCTTGCCAACCTCGCGGGTCTTGTTTTCGCTGTTAAAGTAGTACCAAGCGACTTCGTTTACGTCGTCGCCGCCCGAATACATGTAGCTGGCCAACTGGCTTCCGCCGCCGGCCGCCAATTCCCATTCCGCCTGGGTTGGAAGGCGGTAGCCTGTCTTTGTAAGGTCGCAGGTGACGGTGGCGCTCACGATTTTTCCGCCAGCGTCGCGCTTGACGTCGTTGATTGTGTAGCATTGGGCGGCCGCTCCCAAAGTCTGGGCGGTCAATTGGTTGCAAAAGAAAACCGCGTCGTACCAAGTGATGTTTTCAACCGGGCGGCGGCCTTGAACTTCTCCCGCGGCGGGATTGTTCTTGAATGAACTGGGATTGGCTCCCATTACGCTGTTGTATAAATCCTGGGTGACTTCAAATTTGCTGATGGAAAAGCCTTTGATGGTTTGCGATCCAATGGTTCCCGCAAAATTATTCACTTGAACCGTCTGGCCAGAGGGGATTACAGTTACAAAATCCTGGGCGACAGTTGAAGCGCTGGGAACCGCAAAAGCGAACAAACTTTCAGCTGCAAACAAGGCGCACAAACAAATTGATTTTGCTTTCATTGCCATTCTCCTATAAAAAAGTCCAACGTACTTTCCCCTTATTTTAAATCATTGTAATTATACCACTCTTCTCTTAAAAATGCAAGTTTTTAAAGAAAAAATTTTTTTTAGCCCTTTTTATATGGAAAAAAAGCGAAAAGCGCGCTATAATATCGGTATTTTTGGAGGCATTCATTATGGTAAAAGAAGCCGGCTACAAGCCGTTGGATATGAAGACATGGGCCAGAACGCCCTACTACAACTATTACGCGCACGGCTCAAAGGGAATGTGCGCCGTAACCGCCAATTTGGACATTTCGGCCCTGGCAAAAAAAGCGGGCGAAGACATTTACATTCCGCTCCTTTACGCCATCACAAAAGTAATCAACGCGCGCAAGGAATTCCGCGTCGGCTACTGCAAGGAAAACGGAGAATTGATGGTTTGGGACTACATTTGCCCCATCCACCGCGTTTTCCACCCCGACACGGAGACTTTCACCCGAATTTGCACTGAATGGAAGGAAGACTACAAGTCTTTCGCCAAGGGAGCCGCGGCCGACATAGAAAAAGGCGAAAGATGCGCCACGCTCAACGCCGACGAGTTTCCCGACAGCGTTTTTGAAGTTTCATACGTTCCCTGGCTGCACTACAGTTCGGTCAACATGAAAATGTCCGAAAGCGGAAAGTATTTGGCGCCTATCGTCACAATCGGAAAGGCGGAGAAAATCGGCGGCGCGACGCAGATTCCGCTTACAATGCAAATCAGCCACGCCGTGGCCGACGGCTTCCACATCGCCCGCTTCTTTGAAGAAGTCAAGGCCGAAACGGAAAAGCTTGCCGCCAGCCTCTAATCGCGCCGAAATAACAAGCAAGTCTAAAACAAAAAAAACCGCTCCTAAAGAGCGGTTTTTTTTATCGAGAAAATTGCCTTTAAACGGCAGCTCTATTTAAGGGCGGCGCTGATGCGCTCCAAAACCTTTTTGCGGTCAAGGGGCTTGATGATGTAGTTCTTGGCTCCAAGAAGCAATGATTTTTTAACCAACTCTTCCTTTCCAAGAGCGCTTACCATTACGACGCGCGCGTTTTTGTCAAAAGCCATAATCTGCTCAAGGGCGGTGATTCCGTCCATGCGCGGCATTGTGATGTCCATCGTGACGATGTCAACGTTGGGGCACAATTCCTTGTATTTGTCGACGCCCTCTTTGCCGTCGCCGGCAGTGGCGACAACTTCGTAGCCTTCGCTGGCGAGAATCTGGCCCAACTGCTTTGCGACGAACATTGAGTCGTCAACAACCAAGACGCGGAATTTAGATCCGTCGTCTTTTGTTCCTTCAGGGGGACGCTCGTTAATTGCAGGAAAATCGCCTTTTGTTTTCATATTATCTTCTCCCTTTAAACCTTATTCAGCGCGTTCGCGAATAGCGACGTTCAATTCAATTTCACCGCACTCAGAAATGAGAGGAACAATCAAGGCCTCTACATTTTGAGCGGAACCCGGCAAAGCCGCAATTTCCATCTTTTCGCCGGCAAACAACGTTGGCGGCGTCAAGTCAAACTTAAATCCAAGCTCGTGGAGCTTTGTGACGGCTTGGGCTGTAATCAAGTTGGCCAGCTCGCTGATTGTGGCCTTGGCCAAGTCGTCAAACTGCGTAAGAGTTTCCCCGTTCATTTTTGAAGCGAGGTTAAGGGCGGTCTCGTAAGTCATGTCAAAAAGAACGCGACCCTCAACGTCGCCCGCCAAACCAACAAGCGCGGCAACGCCCATAACAGGCATGGCCACTGATTTGAGAGACAATTCTCCGCGTTTTACTTCAGCTCCTCCGAGAACCTCTTTAAGAACCCTGTATGAAGTTTCTACAAACGGATTGATATACTCAACTCTCATGCATTTCTCCTTATATTATTGTTTGCTATAATACGTCAATGAACCCTGGGTCTTTTCGCCCCAGTTCAAGCCAGAACCAACGCTTTCGTTTTCTCCCAGGAACAAGATTCCGTTGCCCTTGAGCTTTTCCTCAAAGTCAGCCAAAACCGTCTTTTGGCCTTCCGGCGGAATCAGCGAAAGCACGTCACGCGCAAATATAATGTCTGTCATCGGCAACGCGTTGGCGTTTTTAATGTCGTGATACTCAAACATTATAATGTCTTTTATTTCTTGTGTAAAGGTGTATTCCCCAGTCACGCTCTTTTGAACGTAGGGAGCCAGCCAACCGGCGGCGTCCGCGTCGGAGACAGTGAGCAAGGGAGCGTTGGCGATGTTAAGCAAGTCGGTTTCGTGCGCGTAAACGCGGATCTTTGACTGCGGGTAGCGCTTTTTTAGAACGCAGGCAAGCGAGAAAGACTCTTGGCCTTTTCCGCAGCCGGGGTTCCAAACCAAAATTTGCTTGGCCGCGTTGTCCGGCAAGATATTGAAAACCGCGTCCGCGTACTCTTTTGTCCAAAAGGCGCCGCTGTTGCTTGACCAGAAGGGCTTTAGGAACTCGTCCGCGTCATTCGCCGACGCGAACTGGACCGAAGCCCCGGCGCGGCTTTCCTTCCATTCGGAATAGCGGCTGTCAAACCAAGACTTGTTGACTTCCGTAACGTAGAATTTCTTGAACTCATTAAGGCCGTCGATGACGAACTTTCTGTCGGGATCGTCAGAAGCGGCGCTTGCCTCAACGGCTGGAGCGGCGGGAGCGGCGGCCTTTGCCGGAGGAACGTCGCCTGAGCGCTCGTCAATGTCGTCGTCAGGATTGACAGCCTTTTCGGCGGCCTCTTTTTTGCCCTCTTCCGCAAGAGCCTCATCTTTGGGAAGCTCGTAGCTTCTAGGCTCGTCGCGGCCCTCGTCATCGGAATTCTGTCCAAAGATTCTGGCAATGTCCAGCAAAACGTAGAGGCGGTCGCGGGCCTCCACTATTCCGTAAATGAATTTAATGTTAATGTCGCCGAACAAGGGGTGCGGCGGCTGGATTGAAGACTTTTGAATGCCGACAATTCCTTCGATTTGGTCAACCACAACGCCAAAGACATGGTCTTCGATTGTGATGATCAAAAGGTTTTCGATGTTGTCGGCCTTTCTCGGAGGAACTTCAATGTTAAAGAATTTGCGCAAGTCGATGATCGGAATGATTTCTCCGCGCAAATTGTAAACGCCCAAAACAAAAGGCACAGTGTTGGGAACGTAAGTAAAGCGGCTGGCTTTTACGATTTCCTTTACGTGCATAATGTCAATCGCGTAGTCTTTTCCCGCAAGAGTGAAGGCCGCCATTCTAAAGTCGAACAAGGCGACCGACTCGCGCTCTTCGTCTTCTTCATAACCACGCTCAGTATTGTCTGTCTGGCTGTTAATCGCCACTGCTGTCTCTTCCATAAACTACGCCCTTTTTTCCTGAAGCTGTTGCGCGTCTTTTTCCTGCCGAACTCCAAGCTCAAGCAGTTGACTTACATCGATAATCAAAGAAACCGAACCGTCGCCCAAGATTGAGGCTCCGGCAATTCCAGGCGAATTGGTGAACTGGTCGTGCAAGGCCTTGATTACAACGTCTTCCTCGCCGATCAATGAGTCAACCATAACGCCGATCTTTTTTTCTTGCGTTCCGACAATGACAACAAAGCAATAGTCGCTTGTGTTGGCACTCTTTATGTGGAAGAGGCGGCTCAAGCGCAAAACGCTGATCACTTCGTCGCGAACGTTCATTACTTCGTAATTGTCGATTGTGTTGATTTCTTCCTTGCGAACGCGCTGGCTTTCGATAACCGACGTGATCGGAATCGAGTAAACTTGCGTGCCGACGCGAACCAAAAGGCCCTGGATGATGGCCAAAGTAAGGGGCAGCTTGATCGTAAAGGTCGAGCCCTTGCCGGCTCCCGAAGTGACGGAAACCGTTCCCTTGAGTTTTTCTATCATCGTGCGGACAACGTCCAAGCCTACGCCGCGGCCTGAAACATTTGAAATTTTGTCGGCGGTCGAGAAGCCCGGCATAAAAATAAGGTTGTAGGCTTCTTGGTCCGTAAGCAATTTGTTTGGATGTATAAGGCCGCGGTTGATGGCCTTGTTGCGCACTTTTTCAACGTTGATGCCAGCGCCGTCGTCGGAGATTTCGATGACGATTTGGTTGCCCTCGTTGGCGGCCTTAAGGAGCAAGGTTCCGGTCTCGGGCTTTCCCGCGGCCTTGCGGACATCAGGCTCTTCGATTCCGTGGTCAACTGAATTGCGGACGCAGTGCATGATCGGGTCAAGCAAGTCGTCGACGACAGTCTTGTCCAATTCGGTGTCTTCGCCTTCCATGACCAGCTCGACCTTCTTTTTGAGGTCGCGCTGCAAGTCGCGGACGACGCGGGGGAAGCGGTTGAAAATCTGCGAAATGGGAACCATTCGGGTTTTCATTACGCCTTCCTGAAGCTCGCCTACGATCTGTCCAAGGTTTTGCGTTGAGCCGCGGAACTTTACGTTAAGGTCCTTTAAGGTTGCCGTAAAGGGGTCGAAATAATTGATCAAGTCGCCGTATTCCTGAACGATTTTAGCCTTAACGTCCTTTGCCGGAGTGCCGTTCTGCATGTCGTTAAGGTATTCGGGAAGCTGCTCAAAAAGGCGGCGGTACTTTTCCCTAAAGCCGGCCATGCAAGTCATCAACTGAACCTGCATGTCGTTCATTTGCATGGCGTACTGGTTAAAGGCCGCCTTTATGATAACGGTTTCTGAAACAAGGTTGAGCAAATAGTCGATGCGCTTTGAGTCCACGCGCAAAACAGCGTTCTGCTGGATGTGGGTTCCTGTCGCGGGAGCGGCTTTTGCCGGAGCGGCCGCCTTGGGAGCCTCGGCCTTTGGCGCTTTCTGGGCGGGAGCCGGAGCGGGCGCGGAAACCGGAGCGCTTTCTTGCGCGGCGGCTGGAGCCGGAGCCTCGGCTTTTGGCGCCGGGGCTGGAGCGGCTGCTGCGGGAGCGGAGGCCGCAGGGGCGGCGCCCGCTGTCGGGCCGGTTACCGGCTGGCAGTCAGTGCTAAGGGTTACGTCGCTAAGGAAGGCGATGTCTTCGATCGCGCTGGGCTCCTGGTCGGAAGCCAAGTAGTAAACGACTTGCGGATAAAATTCGTCTTCGTAAAGGGCGTCAAAATCAGGAACGGTTTTAAGAACGGTTCCGCAGGCCTTAAGGGCGGCAAAGACTTGAATGCCGCCGACTGAGTTCATCGGATTGTTTTCGTCAAAGCGGACGTCCACGCTGTAAAGTTTTTGGGCGCCCTGCAAGCCGTCTCTAAGCTCGTTGTAATCGTCCGCGCTAATCGGCGGAAGGCTAGCGGCCGGAGCGGCAGGTTCCGGAGCGGCAGGTTCCGGAGCGGGAGCGGCAGGAGCGGGCGTCGGAGCCGAAGCGGCGGCGGTTCCAGCTGGAGGCGCGGCCTTTTTCTTTTTCTTGTCGCCTTTTTCCGGAATCAAAGCGTTAAGGCGGCTTTCTAACGGACCGACGTCCTCTTGGTAAACAGAGCCGTTGGCGCGAGCGTCAAGCATGGCCTTGATAACGTCGATCGAATTTAAGAGCAAGTCGACGATTTCTTCGTTGGCGGCCAAACGGTCGCTTCTAAGCTCGTCCAAAACGTCTTCGACTTTATGAGTAAACTCCGCGAGTTCCGTAAATTCAACTGTGGCCGAGCCGCCTTTAAGCGTATGGGCGGCCCTAAAGATTTCGTCAATAGCCTCGTGATTGGAAGGATCGCTTTCTATTACAAGAATATTGCTTTCAAGAGTGTCTACCTGAGACTGGGCCTCAGTGAAAAAATCTTTTAGCAATTCTTCATTATTTATGTCAAGATAATCACTCATACCTTACTATTTTATACTATTTTGGCTATAAGTCAAGAATAAAAAAACGTTTTTTTTTCATTCGCCCGAAATTTCAAAAATCCGCTCGTCATTTGACTGGAAATATTCCGCAAAAGTCCTGAGAATATCCGCCGCGGACACTTTTTTTGCGGAATCGGCCATCTTGTCAAAGGCGTTCATGTCGCCGAACGTCAAAAGCGCGGAAGCGGACCGGCTTGCGATTGACGCGCAAGTCATTTGATTTTGGTAGGCCGAATTGAGGTATTTTTTTATGTAGCCGTTGAGCTTGCCCTCAATGTCGCTTTGCAAAAAATTTTCCTCCGCCTCTGGAATGTAGGACGCGGCGTTTTTCATGTCGCTGACCCTGTACAAAAACACCATTCCGTAGGGAGCGGGAGAAAAGCCGACAGAGGCCGAAGGCGTGTAGCAGGCGCCATGCTTGCTTCTTATGACGTTATAAAGGGATTCGTTGTACATAGAGGCCGCAAGCCGGGCGACAATAAGGTCTTCCGAAAAAACCGACGGGCTTTTAAAAACAAGCGCGATGTGGCCGCTGGCTTTTGGGAGAGCCGGACTTGTAAGGGAAAGCTTGTCCGCGCTTATGGAAATTTCTGGAATTTTTGGAAGCGCGAATTCCTCTTGGCCGGCGGAAACTTTCGCGAGGCTCTTTTCCAAAGCCCCGCGCAGCTTTTTAAGATTGACGTCGCCAGCGGCCACGACGAACAATCTGCGCGAGTCAATGATTTTTTTGTAATGCGCCTTGAGATTTTCCATCGTCATGTTGGCGCGGGATTCCGGCAAAACCATCGAAGACGTTCCCAAGGGATGGTCCTTGTAAATCTCTTTGTTGATTGTATAGAACAAGAGGCTTTCGGGGTCGTTTGACCTGCGCTGGATTTCTTGGTCGCATTCGGTCATAATGTGTTCGTATTCAGTTTGGTCAAACGAAGGATTCAAAAAGCAGTCCAAGAGCGCGTCAAGGGCCAAGTCAAAATAGCTTGAAATGCATGAGACCGAAAGGGAGGAGCCGGCGTAGCTTGAGCTGGAAACAATGCTGATGTTTTTGTCGTAAGAAAGCTTTGTCAAATCCTTGTAGTGGTACTTCCAACCGCCGTGGCTCATAAGCTCAAAAAGCTCTTTTTCGATTCCCGACTGGTCGCGGGGGAACAAGAGCGTTCCGCCCTTTGCGCAAACCACGACGGAAGCGATTCTTGTGGAATCGACGTTTTTGTAGTAAACGGGAACACCGTTTTTAAGAGTGAAGGCCAAACCGTCCTTCGCGGGAGCGCGGCAAGAAAAAAGGCAAAGGGAAAAAATTGCCGGCAAGACCAAAAAAGCGCCAAACGGAAATTGCTTGCAAGACCTTAACGCGCCGCGCGCAAAAATATTTTTCATACCCTACTCCTCGTCATTAAACCAAAATGCGTTTTCTTTTTTGACTTCCTCAAACGAAAGCTCGTCAAATTCTTTTTTAAGGTTTTTATAAACGGTTGGATTGACAACGGCAACGACAAACGCGTTTTTGCCAACGACATATTTCTTGAGCGCGGCGGCGATTTGCGAATCAGCGACCGCGTCCTTTTTCTTTTCGTAGGAATAATAATAGTCCTTGTCGCAAAGAGTCCACCAACAACGCGCGTCCGTCAAAAGAGACTGAAAATTTTCGGCGGCGATGATCTGCCTGTCGCCGCGGCTTTTTTTCATTTCCAAAAGCTTTTTCTTTCCAACAACTTTTTTTCCGTCGGCAAAGTCTTGAACGATGTTTTGCGAAACGGCCTCGTAAAATTTTTGGACGCGCGACGGAAGCGCGGCTTCTGGGTCGAGCACCGTGGCGTAAAAGTGAATCAAGCCGGTTCGCCGCCTGGTGGAATAGCCTCCGCCAACATAGTCGCCCGAAATTACTTTTAGTTCCTTGTCGTCACATAATTCCTTGGCGTAAATCGAAGAAGGATCGTTTATGTAGTCGGTGAAGACATCCAAGGGATAAGTGGAGGCGCGGTCAAAGTCCGCGTCGGGGCCGCGATAGTAAACCATCACTTGCGCGATTTGCGGAGACACTTGCTCGTTGGGCATTACAAAAAATTTTGTCTGGCCAAAAGGCTCTGGATTTTGAACGGCGCATTCGGAATCAAAGTCAAAAAAGCCGCGCCTCCAATCGCCGAAAATTTCTTGGGCAAGGCGGCGAACTTCTTTTGCGTCAACGTCTCCGCCGATAAAAAGCGCGGCGTTGTTGGGAACGTAGTATTTTTCTTTTATCGACTTTAATTCGTCAAGGCTCGCTTCTTGAACGGTTTTGACGGCGCCGGACGGATCAAGCTGCCAGGGGGCGTTTGGGAAAAAAGTTTTGTTGAAAAAATTTCCTAGAATTGTTCCCGGTGAATTGTACTTGGCTTGAATCTCGGAGACGACGACTTTTTTTTCGGCCTCAAATTCGGCCTTGTCCAAAAGCGGCTCGCGAATCGCCGCCGACCAAAATTCCATTCCTTTGCGCAAGTCTTCCGACGGAATCGTGAAAAAATAATTCACGCAATGCTCGCCTGTCGTTCCGTTCCAGTCGTCGACACCAAGCTCGGAAAGCGTTTTTTGGAAGGCGGCGGAATCCTTGCACATCGAGTTTCCTTTAAACATCATGTGCTCGTAAAGGTGGAAGATTCCCGTGTTGTCGCGCCTCTGGGTGACGCCGCCCGCGCGGACTGCGATTTCTATGTATGCCAGCGGAACCTTGTGGTCTTCGCGGACAAAGACGCTAAGGCCGTTTGAAAGCGCAAAATATTCCGGGTAAAGCGACGCGGATTTTTTGCAAGACACAAAAAGCGACGCAAAAAGAAGGGCCGCAAAAAGCGCGAAAACGAGCGCGGCAAAGCGTCCACGCTTTTTGGCAATTCCACAATTCATTGTTTTGCCTCCAAGGTAAATTTTCTTTTGTTGTAAACAAACACAACCGCCGCCATGCAAATGATGACCGCGTAGCCAATCCAACTTAGCGCGTCCGGAATTTGGTTGAACATCACAAAGCCCAGAAGCGAAGAAAAAATAATTTGCGAATAGTCAAAAATAGAAATGTCGCGCGCGGGCGCGAAAAAGTAAGCGTATGTTATGCCGAACTGTCCAAGGCAGCCCGCGACGCCCGCTCCCAGCAGGCACAAAAACTGCGTCGCGGAGGGCGCGACAAAATTTAAGAACATAAAGGGCAGGCAAAGCGCGCAGGAAAAGCAGGAAAAAAAGGCTATGACCAAGGCGCCCTTGACCTTTAGCGTTCCAAGCTTACGCACGCAAGCGTAGGCAAAGCCCGCGCCCATTCCGCCCAAAAAGCCAGCCAAGGCCGGAAGCGAATGAAGCGCCGACGCGCCGGGCTTAATCACAAAAAACGCGCCCAAAAAAGCGCCGATTGTCGCTACAAGAGGAAGGGGCGCGATTTTTTCTCCAAGCAAAAAGAGGCTGAAGACGACCGCGAAAAAAGGAGACATCTTGTTTAAAATCGCGGCGTCGGCAATCGGTATTCTGTCCAAGGCGTAAAAGTTTCCAAAGATTCCGGCGGAACCGCAAAGGCCGCGCAAAATCAAAAATTTTAAGGCGCCTTTTGGAAGCGAGGGGCCGCGCTCTTGGCCCTGGCTTTTGTTCTTGGCCCTTCCCTTTAGCAAGACAAAGAGCGTCACAAAGACCGCGACGATGTTCCTAAAAAAAGCCTTTTCTGTAAAGGGAAGGTCTCCCGCCAAATGCGCGAGCGCGGCCATGAGGGCAAAGTTGAAGGCCGAAAAAACAAGGCAGGCCGCGCCCTTGAAGAAAGCGCCGTTAGAGCCGCTCATTTAAAGTCCTTGACCCCGTCCAAGTCCAGCGTGGCAAAAAGGTCTTGGACAGTTTCGCGGCGGCGGATTTCCTTAAATGAACCGTCGCATCGCATGAGGATTTCGCCGGCGCGGAGCTTTCCGTTGTAGTTAAAGCCCATCGCCCTTCCGTGCGCGCCCGCGTCGTGAATGATGACAAGGTCGCCGTTTTGAATTTTTGGAAGCGGGCGCTGGACCGCGAACTTGTCGCAGTTTTCGCAAAGGCTTCCGACAACGTCGTAGACTTCCGTTTTGGGCGCGGCCTCTTTTCCGCTGACCGTGACCTCGTGGTAGGCGCCGTACATGCCGGGCCGCATAAGGTCGGCCATGCAAGCGTCAACGCCGATGTATTTTCTGTAAGTGTCTTTTTTGTGAATCGCCTTTGTGACAAGCCAGCCGTAAGGGCCGGTTATCGGGCGGCCGCATTCCCACTTGATTTCCAAGCCGTCAAGGCCCGCGGGAACGATCATGCTGTCGTAGAGAGCGCGGATTTTTTTGGCCACCTCGAACAAGTCCACTTTCTTTTGGCCGGGCTTGTAGGGGATTCCGATTCCGCCGCCCAAGTCAAGGAATTCGATTTTGATTCCAAGCTTTTCCTTAAGTTCCACCGCAAGCTCAAAAAGCATTTTGGCGGTGTCGACAAAGTAGTCGGGATTAAGCTCGTTTGAGACAACCATCGTGTGGAGGCCAAAACGCTTGGCGCCAAAGTCGCGCGACTTTTTGTAAGCCTCGAAAATCTGCTCGCGGGTCAAGCCGTACTTGGCTTCTTCGGGCTTTCCGATAATCGCGTTGCCTTCCTTTAGCGGGCCGGGGTTGTAGCGGAAGCAAATCAGCTCCGGAAATTTTCCGCCCAAGGCGTCGCGCAAAAATTCTATATGGGTGATGTCGTCAAGGTTTATGATGTTTCCCTGCTTGTAGGCAAGCTGGAATTCTTCGGCCGGAGTTTCGTTACTGGTGAAAATCACGCGCTCGCCCGTAATTCCGCTCATTTGGCAAAGCATAAGCTCGGGCAGGCTTGAACAGTCGCCGCCGCAGCCGCAGTCGGCCAAAACTTTAAGCATGTAGGGATTGGGCATGGCCTTTACCGCAAAGTGCTCGGTGAATTTTGGGAAAATCGAAAAAGCTTTGGTAAAGTCCGCCATGTTGTCGCGGATGGCCTTTTCGTCGTAAAGGTAAAAGGGCGTGGGGAATTTTTTCGCCAGTTCCAAAAGCCGCTCATGGCTCAAAGGAAAGTTGTCGCTCATTTTTAAATGCCTCCAATGAAAAGGATTTTATCAAAACGAGCGCGCTTTGTAAATGAGCGCCATTCGGCGATCAGCTCTTGTAAAGATCCCACCACGCCTTTATGACCTTGCCCCAGCTTTCCGAAAAGCCGGTCCAATCGACGTAATGAAAAATCGGATTGTTTTGTTCAGTGGCGTTGGTCCACTTGCTTCCCACAATCGAAAGGCCGTAGGCGCAAGTCTCCTCAACAGTTGCGACAGTTTTTTGTGAAATAAAATCTTTGTTTCCGGTAAGATACAATTGAGCGATAGTTGTGTCGCCCCACGAGTATCCGTCCGGGCCGTTATTTAAAACGCGCCGGCCGCCCCAAGAGTATATTATCAACTTGTCGTCGCCGTTCTTCAATAATTCAAAAAGAGAGAGGGCGCTTTTTTTGGCGCCGTCGGGCAAACCACTGTCGTTGGCGATGTCAACGCAAAGCCACCCCAAATCGTTAAGCCATGCGAAGGTTCCGCAATAGGCAAGGCCCTTGCAGTTTTCAAGGCTGCTTACATCCTGCGCCATGTAATTTAAAAAAATCGAATAAAAAAGATTGGAGTCGTTTTCTTTTATTTTCAGCAATTCGTCGGAAAGCTTGTCCACCCCTGCCTTTAGAGCCAAAGCCTTTTGCGGGTCAAGGCTCATGAAAGAGGAAGTGTAGACAGAGCAGCCGCTTGACCTGGAATTTATAGCCGAGTCCGCGTCGGCGGGCTGGTAAATCGGCTCTTTGTAATAGCGATGCATGTAGGCGCTTACGATGACCTTTCCAACGTCAAGCGCGGTCATTCCGCTTTTTATGTTGGTGAAAACTCCGTAGTAGTCCGGCATGCAGCTTACGTTGGCCGAAGCGCAATAGTAGTCGGCGCATCCCTTGTAGTTCCACAAAATCTCGGCCGTAGCCTGCAGGCAAAGGTCGTTCCACAAAATCTTTGGCTTGTCGGCGCCAGTGTAGCCCGCGGCAGAAAGCGCGTCCGTTATGTTTTTGCAAGTCAAAAGCCTGTCTGTGTCGTCGCTCGCGTCGGAGCACAAAGAGGAGGAAATCATGGAGGCGTTTGAATCCGTGTAGGTTTCCTTGTGGGTTCCGGCGCCGTGGTCCTGCAGGCACACGACGACGTTGGACGCCGAGTAACGGGCCTTTGCCCACTTTAAAAAGTTTGTCAAAGTGGCCGGGTCGGACATAGCGGGCTCTTTAGGAAGCCAGCCGGCTGCCTGCCCGGTCAAGTCCTTTGTGTTGGGGCCGACGGAAAAGCCGGCGCCCAGCGTTACATAGCCTGCGTCGAATTCGTTTCCGCTTTGGGGAACGTAAGCCAAGCTGTAGTCGGCGCCGATTTCGTACAAGGCGCCGTCGGGGTGAATGTATTTTTGATTGCCTTTTTTTTCTTCGCTTATTCCGTCCCAAAGGACAAGCGCGGTCACCGACGGATAGCCGGCTTTGGGGCTTCCGTCCGCGTTGCGCGTTTTGGCAAAGGCGCATTCGATGTCGCGAATGTTTTTGTAGAGGTCGTCGTTTATGTAGCTGTCGTCCGCGTCAAAGTAAAACAAAAAGAGCCAGTCGTCGTTGGTGTTTGGAGAATCTGAAGAATTGCTGCAAGAAAAAAGCGCCAAGGCGCAAAGGGCCGCGAAGGCTGCGACAATCTTTTTCATAAAGGCTCCAAAAACACCGCGATTTTTTACATCGTTCCCAAAAGACCGGCTGCCTTCAGCTCGCCTTTTTTGACGGCGATTTCCAAATATTTTCTTGCAAGGGCGGCGTCTTTTTTCACTCCGTCGCCTTCTAGGTAGCGGCGGCCTGTTTCGCAAGCGGCGGGGCCATAGCCTGCGTCGGCGGATTTTTTATAGAAAGAAAAAGCCTTTTTGGCGTTGGCTTTTGTTCCCACGCCAACTTCAAAACAATGGCCCAACTCATAGGCGGCGGGAGCGCAGCCCAACTTGTCGGCCTTTTGGTAATACTCAAAAGCCTTGTTGTAATCGGGCGAGCCAAAGTTTCCGTCCTCGTACATGCAGCCCAAATTCAAAATGGCCAGCGTGTCGTTTTTTTGCGCGGAAAGCTCAAGCCAGTAGGCGGCCTTTTCATAATCCTGCTCGACTCCCCTTCCGTCAAGGTACATGCAGCCCAAATTGTTTGCGGCCTTGTCGTGGCCCTGCTCCGCCGCCTTTTGGTACCAGTAAAGCGCCTGCTTGTAATCTTGGGCAACCTTAAGACCCCTGTCATAGCAGCGGGCCAGGTTGTACTGAAAGTTCGCGTTTCCGCTCTGGGCCAGGCGCGTCATCTCGTCGACGGCGGCCGCGTCAGACGCTTCCGGCGGAAGCTCTTTTACATCCTGGGCGTTCTCGCCGTTTTTTTCTCGGGGAACGGGATCAACCTGAACCGGCTCTTTAGCCTTCCCCAAAATGAAATCCTTTATTTCGTCAAACGTGGCTGAAAAGCTGTAGCTGTCTCCGACCGCCGGATTAACGGGATTTTGAGAAATCTGGGCGCAAAGTGGCAGCGCCGCAAAACAAAGCGCCGCGATAAAAAAAATCGTTTTCATAACAACTCCTGCCCTATTATCACCGGGCAAACGCATTATGTCAAGAAAAATCCGTTCGCCGCATAGAAGCCCCCGCCTTGAAAACCGCCGCGATTTCCGTTAGAATAGAAGAATGATTCACAATATGCAAAAATTGCAGGAGGCCGCGAAAAAGAACGGCCCCTTGTGCGTCGGATTGGACACCGACGCTTCGTACGTTCCCGAACACATAGCGAAAAAATATCCGTCGCCGGCGCAGGCGGTTTTGGAATACAACAAGGCGATCATCGAGCGCGTAAAGGCGGAAAATTGCGCGGCCTGCTTTAAGGTTCAGGCGGCTTACTACGAGGCGATGGGCTTGGCCGGAATGGAGGCCTACGCAAAGACCCTGAGCGCGGTTCGCGAGGCTGGCTTTGTGGCCATTAGCGACGTTAAGCGCGGAGACATCGCGGCAAGCGCCAACGCTTACGCCAGGGCGCATTTTGAAGGCGACTTTGAGACAGACATAATCACGGTCAACCCATACATGGGCTTTGAAACTTTGGAGCCTTTTTTCAACTATTGCAAGTCCGCCGGCAAGGGATTTTTTGTCTTGCTGCGCACTTCCAATCCCGGAGCGGCTGACATAGAGCAAAAGGAATTAAAGGAAGGCGGTCTCGTCTTGGACCGCGTCGGAGTCCAGTTGAACAAAATCAAGGCCGAGGCTGACGCGATTTTTGGCGGGCAGTCTTGTTCCCCGGTTGGAGCGGTTGTAGGCTGCACGCAGCAGGCGGACGCGGCGGCGATTCGCGCGGCCTACCCGGACATTTTCTTTTTGATTCCAGGCTACGGGGCGCAAGGCGGAGCGGCCGACATTTGCGGAACGCTCTTGCAAAAAGCCGGCGGAACGGTAAACTCAAGCCGCGGCATTGTTTGCGCCTACAAAAAAGATCCGGCGCTGCAAGAAAAAATCGCGGCGGCAACGCTCACCCTTGACGACATGGCCTCAAGCGCCCTGCGCGCCTGCCTTGCGGCAAAAAAAGAATTGACGGACTTTGCCGCGGCGAACGGGGGCGGAAAATGAAAGACTTTTGCGAGCATGAAGCGCCAGCGGTTTTTCAAACGGCAACGGTAGTAGAATGCGTTCCGACAATTGGAGCCGAGCCGATCGGAAGCGTATACTCGCTGGCTTTAACCGCGGACAAAAAGGCTGTTCCCGCGGCGGGCCAATTCTTCATGCTAAGGTCGGCCAAAAGCCAGCAATTGCTCGCGCGGCCCATCAGCGTTTTTAGCGTTACAATCGTTCCAAACGAAGACAAAATAAAAATCGAATTCTTGATTTTGCTTAAAGGGCAAGGAACAAAAGAGCTTTGCGCCCTAAAGCCTGGCGACCAAGTCGAATTGCTTGGCCCTTGCGGAAACGCCTTTCCGCGGCCCGAAGCCGGCGCGAACATTTGCCTTGCCGGAGCCGGCGTCGGAATCGCGCCAATCGCGGGCTTTGCCTCAAGCCTTCCTGACTCCTCCTATGATTTTTTCGCCAGCTTTAAAAGCGGCTCTTACGGCTTGAAAAACGTCCGCGCGAAAAACCTTACGATCACAACCGACGACGGAAGCGAAGGCGTTCACGGAATGATAAGCGCGGTCCTTACCGCCTCCTACTTGCGCGAAAAAAAATATTCGGCGGTCTACGCTTGCGGTCCGCTTGCAATGCTGAGATACGTTCAAGGAATTTGCCGCGAGGCCAACGTTCAGTGCTATCTTTCGCTGGAACAAAAAATGGCTTGCGGAATGGGCGTTTGCCTGGGCTGCACGATTCAAACAGTTGACGGCTACAAGCGCTGCTGCAAGGACGGCCCCGTATTCCCCGGACAAAAAATCATTTTTGAAGAGCCCGCCCGCGCGGAAAAGCGCGAAAGGCTTAAGAGCGTCGACCTTAGCGTTGACATCGGCGGCTTGCGATTAAAGAATCCAGTCATCGCAAGCTCGGGAACTTTTGGCTTTGGAACGGAATACGAATCGGTCTTCAACATCGGCCTGCTTGGAGGAATTTCCTCCAAGGGCTTGACGATAGAGCCGCGCCAGGGAAACACGGGCGTCCGCGTTTGGGAAACGCCCAGCGGCTTGATGAATTCAATCGGCTTGCAAAATCCAGGCATTCCGCATTTCATAAAGGAAGAGCTGGGCCAAATGAAAAAGCTGGGCTGCGCGGTAATCGCGAACCTTTCAGGCTCGACCGCCGAAAGCTATTGCGAAGGCGCCCGTCTTTTAGAAAAGAGCGACGTCGACGCGATCGAGCTTAACATCTCCTGCCCCAACGTCGCGACAGGCGGGGCCGCTATGGGAATGTCCTGCCAAAGCGCGGGCGACATCACGAAAAAAATCCGCGCGCTTGTCACAAAGCCCTTAATCGTAAAGCTTACGCCGCAAGCGCCTGACATTGTCGGAGTCGCGATGGCTTGCAAAAAAGCCGGCGCCGACGCGATCAGCTTGTGCAACTCTTTCCAAGGAGTGGCCATAGACATCGAGCGCGGATGCCCTGTATTTGACAAAATCAAGGCTGGCTTTGGCGGCCCCGCGGTCCGGCCCATCGCTTTAAGGCTTGTTTGGGAAGTCGTCGAGGCCATGAACAAGCTGCCAAAAGAAGAACGGATTCCCGTCATCGGAATCGGCGGAATAGCGACTTGGCGCGACGCGGTTGAGTTCATCATGGCGGGAGCGGCGGCGGTTCAAGTTGGAACGGCAACATTTGCCAACCCCTTTGCGATGAAAGAAATCGTTGAAGGCTTGGAAGCCTTCATGAAACGAAAAGGCTACAAAACAGTCAAGGATTTTTGCGGAATCGCGCAAAAAAAACAATAAATCCAAGGAGCGTTTATGAACTTTAAGAAAAAAATCGCCGCGCTGTCGGCGGCCTTTGCTGTCGTCTCGGCGCTTGCGATCGCCGTTTCAGTCAAGTCAATCGAGAACTCCGGCAAGTCAACCTACCGCGGAAGCGGCGAAGGCAGGAACGGCCCGATTGAAGTTGAAATCAAAGTTGCGAACAATCAAATCCAGTCCGCCCGCATTGTAAAAGAGTCAGAAAGCGATTTTGCCAAAGCCGCCGAAACACAAATCATCGGACAGGCGATAGCCAACAAGAGCTTGGAAAAGTTCGACGCGGTTTCAGGCGCGACAATCACTTCCGACGGAACCGCGGCCGCCTTGCGGGACGCTTGGAGCAAGTATCTTGGCGCAAAGCAAGAGCAAGTTTCTTATTCAGACACTGAATGCGACATCGCGATTGTCGGAGCGGGCGGAGCCGGAATGACGGCCGCTATCGAAGCGACAAAGCGCGGCGCCAAAGTCATTCTGCTGGAAAAAATGGGCGTTGTCGGCGGAAACACAAGCTCGGCCACCGGCGGCCTTAACGCCAGCGAAACCGCCATTCAAAAGCAGCTTGGCATTCAAGACTCAAACGAGCAGTACTACCAAGACACAATGAAGGGCGGCCGCGAAATCAACGACAAGTCTTTGGTAAGAACAATGGTCAACAATTCCGCCGCAATCGTGGATTGGCTAATTTCTTTGGGAGCGGATTTGACGGACGTTGGAAAGATGGCCGGCAGCTCAAACAAGAGAACCCACAGGCCCCAAGGCGGCGCTCCGGTTGGAACGCACTTGGTGAAAGTGTTAAAGGAAAACCTTGACTCGCTTGGAATCGACTTGCGCCTTAACAGCAAGGTAACAAACGTATTGAACCAAGACGGAAAGCCGGCCGGCGTAAAGGTTGACTACAAGGGCAAAACATATTCAATCAAGGCCAAGGCCGTGATCATCGCGACCGGCGGCTTTGGAGCCAATCCAAAAATGGTCGTTCAGTACAAGCCAAACCTCGAAGGCTTTGGCACCACAAACCACAAGGGAGCCACCGGCGACGCCTTTGCATGGCTTGAACAGTTTGACGCGCAAACCGTTGACATGGAGCAAATACAGACGCACCCGACGGTAATTCCTTCAAACGGCTTTATGATTACAGAAGCCGTCCGCGGAAACGGAGCGATAATGATAAACCGCGAAGGAAAGCGCTTTGGAAACGAAATGGCGACCCGCGACGTGATGTCAAAAAACGTTTTGGACCAAAGCGGAAAAACCGCCTGGCTCTTCTTTGACCAGGGAGTGCGCGAATCCCTTAAGGCAATCGAAGGCTACGCCAAGAAAGGCCTTTTGACAGAAGGAAAGGACGTAAAGGAAATCGCGGCCGCCTTGAAAATTCCAGAGGACGCCTTAAAGGCGACTCTTGACGAATACAACGCCGCGCAAAAAGCGGGAAGCGGGGACGCGGCCTTTGGGCGCAAGGCAAACGAAATGCCGCGAGCCCTGGACAAGCCGCCCTACTACGCCGTTGAAGTCGCGCCCGCAATACACCATACAATGGGCGGCCTTAAGATTGACGCAAGCGCCCGCGTTTTGAACAAAAGCGGCCAAGTGATTCCAGGCCTCTTTGCCGCGGGAGAAGTCACTGGCGGCGTTCACGGAGCCAACCGTCTTGGCGGAAACGCCGTTGCTGACATTGAGATTTTTGGAAAGATCGCGGCTGACAGCGCCTGCGATTTTATAGCGCGGCCTTAATTTCTTCCAAAACCGCCAAGGCGTTCATTCCAGTTTGCAGCGTGGACATTAAGGGCGCTTTTCCGTCCAAAAAGTCCGCCGCATTCTGGACCATATTCGCAAAGTAGCCGGTCTTTTTGGGAAGAACGATTTTCTTGTCGCGGCTTAATGAATAAAAGCCGGTGTAAAGGTTCGACTCAAAGCGCCTGTAAAATTTCGCGTAGCCGTTTCCGATGCAGACGCGGCCTTCCGTTCCAACGATATCCAATTCAAAGCCAAAAAAGCGGCTGCGGCCCGACATAAAAAAAGAAAGTTCGGGGCAAAGCTTGCTTGAGTAATGCGCGCAAAGCTCGCGGACAATCTTTTTGTTTTTTGGATCGCGGTAGACGCCCGTCACAATGGGCTTCTTTAACGGCAAGCGTCCATCCGCCCCGCCGCCAAGGCTTTCAAGCAAGAACAAAACGATGTCAACCAAATGCGTTCCGTCGTGAAGGAGGCTGTAAGCGCCGCTTTCTTCCGCGTCCGGATCGTAAAGCTTCATGCCAGAAAAAAGCTTGGCGGAAATCGATTGCAACGGGCCGATTGTCGCTATGTAAGCCGCGGCTGCCCTGTAGTCATAGGCAAAGCGGCGCTCGTGGTTTACCAAAATCGGAACGCCGTGTTTTTTCGCGGCGGCCTTAATCTTGGCAGCGTCCTTTAAGTTTAGCGCGACCGGCTTTTCCAAAATCAAAAGGCGCGGGCCGCGGCTTATCACGTCAAGGGCGACGCTTAAGTGGGCGTCTTCGTTGACCGCGACGACGACAATGTCGGGCGAGAGATTTTGATAAAGCTCGTCAACCGATTGATAGGCGCGCGTCAAGGGATTTTTTTGGCGGAACAAAGCGAGCGCCTTTGGATTTGAGTCAACGCCCGCGATCAGCTTTATCCTGCGATTTTTTTTTAGCGCCATCACATGGCTTGCCGGCTGCTCGCGCTTTTTGTCAAAGCCCAAGGTCCAGCCAATGCGGCCGACGCCTACGACTGCGGCGGTAAGTTTTTTCAAACGTGCCTCTCCAAATAATCGATAAAGTCCTCTTCTTTTAGAGGCCTTGAATAGTAGTAGCCCTGGACATAGTTCACGTCGACAGAACGCAAGAAAGCGATTTGCTGTTCGGTTTCAACGCCTTCGCAAATCGTTTCCTTTCCAAGAGACTTGGCCATCTCGACAATCTTAGCGACAATCTTGTATTCGTCTTCGCTGGGAAGCTTTCCGTTTTTGTCGACGCGCATGAACTTTTGGTCCAGCTTAAGAACGTCGGCGGGAATCTCGGAGATAATGTTGAGCGAAGACTCGCCGCTTCCAAAGTCGTCGATGGCCACGCGGAAATTCTTTTCGTGCAATTGCCTTGCAACTTCGACCAAGCGGTTGTCGCCCACGCCGACGGAGCGTTCGATAATCTCAACCTCAATCAAGTTTGTTGGAATGTCGTATTGTTCAAACAAATCGCAGAACTTTTTCACAAAGCCTTCGTCGCCCAAGTGGAAGCGGGACATGTTGACGGAAATCGGAACGTTGGGCTTTCCGGCCTTTATGCGCTCTTCAAGGAATTCAAAGACCTGCTGGTAAACGTAAAAGTCAAGGCGGTTGATGTAGCCGTTCCTTTCAAACAAAGTGATGAACTCGTCGGGCATGCAAAGGCCAAGCTCCGGCGACTCCCAGCGCACAAGGGCTTCGGCGCCGATGACCTTTCCGTTGGTCAAATCAACCTTGGGCTGGTAGACGACGTAAAATTCCTTGTGCGAAAAGGCGATCGGTATGTAGCGCTCGATTTTTTTATCCTTGATGATTCGCGCTTCCATGCTGGCGTCATAAACCGAATAATTTTGAAGCAAGTTGTCTTGGATAATGTGCTTGGCGTAGCTTGTCTTTCCGATCAAGCTTTGAACGGTGTCCTTTTCAAAATCCTTTCCGGCAAAAACGATTCCCGTCTTTGTCGGAATGCGTTCGCCTGAGCGGCCCGGAAAATAATTTCCGTTGTACAAGAAGCTGTTGAATTCCTTTAGCGCGTCTTGCTTGCTTTGCCTTTCCTTAAGCGGATACATCAAGTACAAGTGGTCGATCGCGCCGCGCGCGGCGATTCCGTTTTGCTGCATCGCGATTTGCCCCAAGCGCTTGGCCAGCATTATAATCTGCTCGTTTGCCGCCGCGACGCCTTCCGTTTGCTGGACGATTCTAAAGCCGCGAATGTCGATTCCAAAGAGCATGTAGTTTTTGTCGGGATTCTTGTCGAACAGCCGCTCGCACTCTTCCTCAAAGCGAGACTCAGTCCACAATCCGGTAAGCTCGTCAAAGTCGCTGTCCTGCTGCAAGGTCAAACGGTGCGAAGACTTTCCGCGCGAGCCCGAAAGGGTCACAAAGCCAAAGGCGAAAATCACAAGAATAGCGAAGATGACAAAAAGCGCTATAAGGCTTCCGCTGGAATTCAAATAGCTGATGTACGCCGGCCGCTCGGTCTCCACGAGGCCTATCGTCCACTTGGAATTTTTGACTTTGGCGAATGAAATGTATTCCGTTCCCAAGATATAGGATTCCAAAATCACGGAGCCCGACTCTTCGTATTTAATCGCGTTTCTAAAATCGTACAGAGCGGACTTTTCTTTTTGCGAAAGCAAGTCTTCCTCGCCAAGCTTTGTCTTTATCACGCTTTCAAACTTGGGCTCTATCAAAAATTCGCCCAAGTCGTTCATGACAAAGTCGGTGGAATTTCTTGCAAAGGGCAAGGCGGACACAGGATCTTTTATTGCCTTTAAGTCAACGACATAAAAAAGAACTCCGCGCATTCCGCTTTCGCCGTAAATTGTCCTGGCAACCGTAAAGGCGGCCTTGTTCATGTAATGGCTTTGCGTGTCGCGCGAAATGCCGGCCTTTAACGAGCCGGAATAAAAAGCGTCAAAAAATTCCTCGTTCTTAAAGTTGAGCCTGCGTCCGTCCTTTGTGTAAAAGTCGCCGTTCATGTCGGCAAAGTAAAGTCCAAAGACATAGGGCGGCTGCTCGACAGCCTCAACGCCTTCAAGCGCTCCGTTAATCGCGCGGGTGTTCGGCAAGTTAAAAACCGGCATCTTGGAAATTCTCTCCAAGTCCGCCTCGTAGCCCTTAAGCCTGTTCTCAAGATATTCCGCTCCAGACCTTACCGCGTATTCAGTGGACGACCTGTAAAAGTTTCTGATGTTTCTTGCTGTGGTCCGCAAAATCAAAAAGCAAAAGACCGAAACCAAAAGAAGCGTAATAATAGAAAAAACTATTATTGAATGCCGGCGCATCGAAAGGCGGCTGAGAGAAACTCCATTTTTTTTAGAATATTTTTTGAAAAAAAACATAGCTTGCCGTTTGATATAATAATAACATAATTGTTAGAATTCCGCAAGTGACAAAGCGCAATTGTCATGCTATAATGCAAGAGTGAACGTAATAGAAAAAACCTTAAAAGAAAACATCCTTGACAAAAATTCAGTATTCATATTCAACAGCGACATCGCCGCAAACTCTTGGACCGATTTTATCGTAAGAAAGGACGGACAAGACGGTTGGCCGCAAAGCGTCGCGCTCGAACGCTTTTTGGCTTGGGACGATTTTAAAGGGCAAACGCTAAAAATACAAGAAGAAGGATTGGAAGCGATTCCGTCTTTGCTAAGAAAACTCTTTGCCCGCGACTTGCTGCAAAAAATAAAGGACGGAGCGAATCTTTTTGAGCGCTTGGTCAACTCCGATTACAGGGAAAACGCGCTTTCGTTCACGGACTGGATTTCAAGCATTCTTCCATCTTTGGGCCGTTGGAAGGATTTAATCTCGCCATTCGTTAAGGGCGGAAAGCTTGCGGGGGAACGCGACACTCCAGAAAACCGCGACTACTTGCTGCTTTACAATGAATACTCAAAATTCTTGGCCGAAAAAAAACTTTTTGAGCCTTCCTGGCAAAAAGCCGTCTTTGAGCCTTGCGACGCAAAAACTTACTTTTTATTCTTTCCGGAACTGTTGGACGACTTTGACGAATACAAGGAGGTTTTGGAAGAAGCGGAAAAGAGCGGAAAGGTTCGCTTGACGCGCATTCCGGAATCCGACAAGGAAATCAAGGCGGATTATTGGACTTCGGCAAGGCTTGAGCTTAGGATGACCGCGCTAAGGATTCTAAAAGAAAAAGAGGCGGGAACGGATTGGAACGACATGGCGCTTTGCGTTCCGGACATAGAAAATTACAGGCCGTATGTCGAGAGGGAGCTGGGCCTTTACCAAATTCCCTTTGTGACAAGGTCTGGAGTGAAGCTTGGCTTGACCGGAGCGGGAAGAATCTTTAGAAAAATCCAAGACTGCGTCTCAAACAGTTTTTCTTACCAAAGCGTCCGCGCGCTCCTTCTTGACTCAAACTTTCCGTGGAAAAACCCCGACGAACTGGAAACGCTCGTCCGCCTAGGAAAAGAGTCAAAATGCTTGGTTCAATTCAAGGACAAAGACGGCAAAGTCATCGATCCATGGCTTGTCGACTTGAACGAAATCGCGCCAAAAAGCCAAAACGCAAAAGAGTATTTGAGAGTCCGCGACTTTTACGCCAACTTGAAAGCGGCGTTGCAAAAAATCAGCAAGGCGGACTCCTTTGCGAAAATTAAAAAGGAATGGAAAAACTTTGAAGGCGCGTTTATAAAACCGCAAAATGAAATTCAAGAAAGCGCGAACCTAATTCTTAGCCGTTGCGTGGCCTTGCTGGACCAACTGATAGCCTTGGAAGAAAAATTTCCTGAACTCATAAAAGGAAAAGCCGACAACTACTCTTTCTTCTTAAACGAAATTGAAAGCGTCCAATACCAAAAGCAAAGCAAGGAGCGCGGCGTTTCGATCTACGATTACCGAGTGAGCGCCATGGCCGCGGTAAAAAAACAGTTTGTGATCAACGCGAGCCAAGACAAAATCACCGTCGAAAAAATTCCGCTCCCATTTTTGTCGCCCAAGGAACGCGCGCTCCTGCTAGGCGACAAAAAGGACGACCATTCCCAAGCCTATGTCCGCTCCTACGACATAAACAGCGACTGCACGTTCTCTTGTTCGCAAAACGCCCTTGACGGCTTTGCAATACCGCATTCCGCCCTGACAAGCGGACAAGACCCAGCGGGAGCGCTTTCAGAACTGGACCAGATTGACTTTATAAAAATCGAAAAAGATTTTTTGGCCAACAAAGAAAAGGCGCCGCAAGCGTTGACGGCTTTGCAAAAAGCTTCGTTTGAAAAATACTTGCAAACAAACGGCGACACGGAAAGCCTGGACTCAATAAAGAGCAACCAAGAAAAAAAAGGCTTCCTGTCCGCCGCGATAGAGAGAAAAACAAACGGCGAGCTTCGCTTAACGCCAAGCGAATTAAAGGACTTCTTTCCTTGCCCGCGCAAATGGATTTTCAAAGACCTATTGCAAGTGAACGAATTTTCTTTGGACACTGAGCTCTTTGAAATATACGACCAAGGAAACATCAACCATAAAATATTGGAGACGTATTTTAAAGGCCTAAAAGAAAAAGGAGGCGTAATTCCAACCCTTTCCGAAGAAAGCCAAAAGCTTGTTCTTGACGGCGACGAGGATTACGAAAAAAACGAGCTGCTGCCGCTTTTGGAAAAATACGCCGGCGACGCCTACGAAGCCTCGCGTTCCTACAGGAACAGCGCGCTTGTAAAAGAAACGTTAAGAAGCCAAAACAGGCTTTTCGCGAATGCCGTGATGCAATTTCTGAAAAACTTTTGCAAAAAAGACGCTTTTGGCGGCTGGAAAATCGAAGAGGTTGAATGGGGGCAAGGCCACGACGCGCCGCTTCCGCCAACATTAAGGGGAAGAATGGACTTAGTCCTGCGCTCCCCCGAAAATGAAATCGCGATAATCGATTACAAAAACAGCTCCAGCTCGATCCCTGGCGGAAACCTGAACCTAAAAGACGCAAGCCCCAATCCAGACGGCTCGCCGGCGGAACTGGACGACTACCAAATGGCCGCCTACGTTTATTTGTGGGAAAACAGCAACCCCGCCCAAAAGGACAGGGCGCAAAAGGCAAGCTTTGTCTCGATAAAAAAATATTGCGAAACGCAAGTGATCGGAGATGGAAAAAAAGCGGTTGCGCGAGAAGATTTTGATCCGGCAATTCAAAGCCTCAAACGCCAAGCGAAAGTCATGAGCGACAGCCTGCAAAGCGCTTCATTCAAGCTTGACAAAGTCAAAAGATACCAGCACTGCGCGAGTTGCGACTACAAAAACCTTTGCAGGACAACCTTTTAGGAGAAGCGCAAAATGGATTACACAGAATTCAGTTCGACATTAAACACGGCGCCAGACGCGGACCAAAAGGAAGTCATTCGCTCCTTGCAAAACACAATCGTCTCGGCAGGCGCGGGAAGCGGAAAAACCCAAACGCTTGCAAGCCGCTTTGTCTATTTGATTACGGCAGACCTTAAGGACAAGGACGGACACAAAATCAAGAATCCAAGCGTTGAAAGAATCCTTACGCTAACCTTTACAAAAAAAGCCGCCGCCGAAATGTACCAGCGCATTTACCTAACGCTCAAGCTTTTTACGGAACGGACAAAAGACCCAGAGGCAAAGAAAAAGGCCCAAGACGCCATCGACAATTTTTCAAAAGCCAGGATTCAAACTCTAGACTCTTACAGCGCGAGCATTTTGCGGCAGGCGGCTCCACTTTACGGAATCCGCCCGGACTTTACGCCAGGAGCGAATCCCTCGCAAATAAACGATTTGGCTTTTGATTTCATTATGGAGAATAGATGGCATCCCGCGGTTCAATGGATTTCCGACCCGGCAAAAATCGAAGATTGCGCCAAGCTCTTTGCCGACGCGGCCAACAAAAACGCGTCAATCGCCAGCTCAATAAACAAGGAAAAAAAATGCGCCGTCTTTGCAAACAGCCTGGCGGCGCAAAAAAAATTCGCGCAAGACCAATGGAACCAAAAACAGCCTTTCTTAACGATCGAAAAAGCGATACAGGACGCCAGCCAATACGTTCCCTACGAAAGACTGAACAAAAACCCTCCAAAATGGATCGTTTCCATCGCGGAAGCCTACGATTTTTGGAATCAAGAAAACACTCAAAAAGCAAGGGCCTCATTTAGGGCGATTGCGAACCAAAAAAATTTATACGAAGGCCTGGACAAGATTAACGCGCTGTTAAATTCAAACGACTTTATTCTTGTAAAAAAAGCCATCGATCGTTTTTACATTTCCAGCGTTCGAGATGAGAACATCAAAAGCGCGCTCATAAACAAGCTGTTTAAAAAAGACGGCGATGGAACAGGAATCGCAATCGACTTTTACAGCATTTTAAATTTTTTGTCCGACCTTAAACGCTTGGAAGAACTTCACCCGCTTCTTGACGAATTTACAGACAAGGCAATCGAATACAAAAGAAAAAGCGGCGAACTGACCTTTAAGGACACAAACGACCTTGCTCTGCTTGCGCTAAAGGAGCAAGAGTCGATAAGGAAGCAAGAGCGCGATTCCTATGACTTTATAATGATAGACGAATTTCAAGACAACAACGCGCCAAACCGCGACCTTCTTCTTTTAATTTCAAAAGACGACAAAGGCAACACGATGGAAAACCGCCTCTTCTTTGTCGGAGACGAAAAACAATCCATTTATAGGTTTCGCGGAGCGGACGTTTCTGTCTTTAACAGCCTAGAGGAATCAATCAAGCCGTGCGTAAAGCTTCCGATGCGCATAAACTACAGGTCAAGCAACATTTTGCTGGACGAGTTCAACCAATTTTTTGGCGGCTTTTTTCCAAACGACAAGGACGAGCCGACCGTCAAAGAAGAATGCGCGAAGTTGTTTAAGAACGCGGATGTCGAAGCCTTTGAAGCGAAGTACGACCAAAACGCAAGGGCTGTTTTTCCGACTGCAAAAACAGCCGACAAAAGCGCCGGCCCTAGAATGCATATTTGCTCATATCCGTCCGAGAGCCAAGACCTCGACCTTTACATCGAAGACAAAAACGCAAAGGCGCTTTTCATCGCAAAAAAAATTCTTGAGCTTCACAACGAAAAAGGCGTCGCATTCAAAGACATCGCGCTGTTGACGAGAAGCCGAGGAAATTACTCCAGCATAGCGCGAATCTTCACCCTCAACAAAGTTCCATTCGCGCTGGACCAGCAAGCGAACATCCTCACCCAAGCGACAACCAATGACTTTTACAGCGCGCTGCGCCTTTGCGTTTATCCAGCCGACATAAACGCCTTTGCGTCATTTTTAAACTCGCCGTTCGCTGGAATGACCTTAAACGCGACCGAAAAAATTCTTTCGCTATTCCCCAGCAAAGCTTTTGATCCAGAGATAAATGTTCAAAGCGTTTTGACAAAGGAAGAGGCAAAGCGATACGCGGCGGCGGAAATTTTTTACAAGGAAATGTCAGACTTTTCGCTTTCAAATCCAATCACAAATTCCATAGACCGTTTGTGGCAAAAAGAAGGCTATAAATTTTCGTTAAACGCAAACGAAGAGCTTTACGACTTGCTTTACGAACTGGCAAGAAAAGCGGACATGGACGCAAAGGACTTGTCGTGGTTTGTTGACCAATTGGCGATTGAATCCGCAGCGTCTTATGGCGAACGCTCAGAAATCGACTTAAAGGAAATCGACTATCCAGTTGAAAGCTCAGACTCCGTAAACATAATGACAATCCACAAAAGCAAGGGCTTGCAATTTAAATACGTCTTTGTCTGGGGCTTGTCCGACAAGCATGAAAACAACAGCTCCGACAATTCAAAGATTTTCCAAAGCGACAGATTTGGAGCGGTAGTCGCCGCGGGCAATAAAAAAGAAAATTTCTTTGTCCTTATGGCCGCCGAGGAGGAAAAGAAAAAAGAGGACGCCGAAAAACGCCGCCTTGCCTATGTAGCTTTGACCCGCGCGAAGGAAGAGCTTTTTATAGTCGGAAACGAGCCTCCGCAAAAACAAAGTTCAAGGCCTATTACAGGCATAATTCAATTTTATCAAAACAACGGTTTTTACGACGCTCCTTTTGATGTGATTAATATCGAGCCGTATCCGCGCGGAAGCGAACGCCCAGACACAAGCCAAAAAAGGCTAAGTCCAAAAGACATAAATGCAATTTACGGCGCGGCAAAAGAAATCCCCGCCGCCCCAGCCAAAAACATTTGGACAAGCCCCAGCGCGCTTGAAGGCGGCTCGGATTCCGCAACGCAAAGCGCAAGCTTGGCCTATCCAGAAATCAACTCTTTTGTAAACGCGTCGGCATTGGCCAAAAACGATTACGGCAGCCTCTTCCATGCCTTTATGGAAGGTTGGTCCCGCGACTACAAAAATTGGACGCCCGAAAAAATCAACGCGGACGAATATTTTGAATGGGAAAGCAAAGCGCAAAAGCTTTCATTGGAAAACCGAAGAATTTTATTAAAGACCTTTTTCAAAATACTAGACAAATTTCTCGGAAACAAAGACAACGGGGCTTATGAAGCCCTTAAAAAGGGCCGGACCTACAGGGCGGAGTACGAGTTCAAAACTAAAATAAAGTCCTTTATAATCAGGGGAACAATGGACGCCGTCTTTCAAAATTCAGACGGAACTTGGACTGTTTTGGACTACAAGACTGATTTGGCCGAAAAGCCTGAAATTTATTACAACCAATTGGCTTGCTATAAAAAAACCGCCGCGGAATTGTTCGCCGGCGGAGAGCAAGACAAAGTCCATTGCGTCCTCTTCTACGCCGAAAGCAACCGCTTTGTGGACATCAGCCAAGAAGCCCAAAATGCGCTTGACAATCTAAGCGATGAAAAGATTCGCAATTTAATTGAAAAACAGCGAATTCTGTGATATAATAGAAAAATGTTCAATCGACGCCGGGCAAGCAAAATCGCGCTGCTTTTCGCATTTTCACTTTTCTCAAAAGCGACCGCTCTCTTTGCGGATTCCCGGATAATTTTTAGCGAGCCTTCCGTTTTAAAAACGGAATACGTGAACATTTCCCAAAGATGGGATTATTTTCCCGACGTCTTGCTGGATCCGGAGGAACTTTATCCAACCGTAAAACAAATTCCAGGCTCAATAGTAAGCTTTCCGCATAAAATGAAGGAAGGAACAAACTTGGCCACCTACCACATAAGGCTGTCTGGCTTGGTTCCCTACAACAGGTATTCAAGCGATTTTTTCGGAGCGGTTATGACTTCAAGCCGAGTTTGGTGCAACGGAAAAATCGTAGCCACCGGCGGCTTTTTGAGCAAAGACCCCAATCTTGCAAAAGCGGGCGACTATTTTTCGCCAGTGGATTTTCAGGCCGACCAAAACGGAATCGTTGACATAGTGATCCATGCGGCTAATTTTGAAAAATGCGCGGGCGGCATCGCAAAAGAGATTCGCATTTCGGACATCTCAAATCTTAGGAGGCGCTACAACATAAGTTACATGTTGAACGCCTTGGCCTTGGCTTTTCTTTTCGCGCACATTTTATACAACATCGTTTTGGGCGTTCTTAACATCAAGCAGCTTTCATACCTAAGCCTTATTTTCATCAGCGTCTTGTACTGCCTTGCCATTTCGATGACAGGATATTCGATGTTTTTTCAAAAAGGCGTTCCGTTTCCGTTCTGGCTGTATCGAAAAATGGCGGCCGTGATTTTCTGCTTTGTCACTCCGCTGGAACTTTTATACATTATGAACTTGCACAAAGCTTCATCGAAAAAAACGATAGCGTTTTTTTCGATTGCAATGGCCAACGCGGTCGCGGCTCTCTTTGCGCCTCTTTCGTTCTTTGAAAAAAATTGCTGGATCTTTGTCAGCATAGCGCTGTTTTTCTCGTTTGTAAGGCTTGCGATTCCCTTTAAATTTGTTTTAAAAAGAAATTTTGACAACAAAAGAAGTTTCAGAAAATCCGCCGCCGCCTACAACATCAGTTCATTCATATCAATACTGATTTTCTTTTGCCGAGTGAACGATTTTTTGATAATGCCGGGAAAGCTAACCATTATCCATCCTTACATATCATTTAAAATTTCGATTTTGCTTTTTGGCATAGCGCAGTGCGGCGTTTACGCATACCACAGGGACTACTCAAGCGTTCGCGTAAGCCGTCAAATGCAAAAGCTTGCCTTTACCAACAACACCTTGGCGAAAATCGTTCCCCCGCAAGTCCTAAAATTGCTGGGAGCGAGCGACATCACTAAAATCATTCCGGGCGAAAGCCGCATCATAGACGCAATATTGTTCTTTGCGCAAATCAAGCATTTTAACCGCCTTGCGGAATCCATCAACAAAGAGGAGCTTTACTCAATCCAGACAGACTTCTTCCAAGCCATCTCTCCGATCATCATCGACTCCGGCGGCTTTGTCGCAAAATACACAATGTCAGGCTGTCTCGCGATTTTCCAAGAAAAAAATTCAGACGCAATCACTTGCGCCGCGCGCCTGCAACGAAAATTCCGCGAACTTAGGCGCGCGCTAAGAAAGACAAACAGAACCGACATTTCAATAGGCATCGCGATTCACTCAGGCAAAGTCGCTGTTGGAACGATTGGCTCGAACACCCGCTTGGACACCATGGCGCTTTCAGAAGACGTGAATATAACTTACGCGGTAGGCGGACAAACATTAAAGACAAACACGCAAATTTTAATTACAGAAGAAGCGATGCCTTATTGCCGCAGCTACATAAACTACGTTTACGAAGGCCATTACTTTATTTCCAACGGAAAGCAAATTTTGGTATACAGCGCGCTTCCTATAAAAAAGAGCGAGCAAGCGTTTGAAGACACTCTTGAACCGATTGAGGATGAAGATGAACTTTAAGAAAATCGCGCTGCTGGCAATCTTGGCGGTCCTTGCAATTCAATCTCCCCTCTTTGCAAAAAACGTGACGAACGGAATTCTTAACTTTGAAAATTCCTCAATCCCAAAGAAAATCACGCTTCTAAACGGCGACTGGGAATTCTATGAAAACCAAAGTTTTGAAACCCTAATGGGCGCAAGGCTTAAAGTAAATTTCATACAAGTTCCAGGCTCGTGGACTAAGCAAGAGATTGAGCAGGGCGAGAATATACCAAGATTTGGAAGCCATACATATCGAGTTTTGATCACCGGACTAAAAGCAAACTACGACTACGCCATATTCGCAAGAAAAACTCCCCTTTACGCCTCAAAGATTTACGCAAACGGAAAACTAATTTATGAAAGCGGACGCTTTGCAAGGCATAAAAACGATTACCAGCCCGCAAGAGCCTCTCTTTTCGCGCCGACAACTTCCAATAAGGAAGGCGTCATTGAAGTTGTGGCGCAAGTTTCAAACTACACAGGCGGCGATTCGGGAATAGTGGCGCCGATTTGTTTTGGAGAGTTGGGAACCGTTGAAAAGCATTTTCAAAAATTAATTGTCATAAACGCGCTGTTAATCGGCCTCTTGTTCTTTTGTTTTTTATCGGACTTGATGCTTTGGATCTTTGACCACGAAAGATTCACAAACCTTCTTTTTGCGATTTTGCTTGGACTAATCGGAATTAGGTTTAGCCTTTACAACGTAAACTTTTTCCAAATGATTGGAATCGTCATTCCATTTGGATTCCAATTTAAAATGGAAAACGCCATTATATTCGCGCCATGCGTATTCGCGTTCCTATACCCTTGCGACAAAACATTCTTCAACAAGCATCCGGTTGTCGACCGCTTTATCGCCGCAGTCACTTTTAGCTCGTTTATAATATTCTTGTGCTTGCCGATTGGCTTTGCTGTGGACGTTTTAAAGTTTCCGGTAATTTGGGCGTTGATTTTTACCGTTTACTCGATTGCAAGAGCCGTTTATGCCGCTAAAAACCAACAATACGTCGCAGTCATTTACATGGTCCTTTACACAATCGTCGCCGTGTCGCTTGCCGGAGACATCCTATTCCCCATGTTTGTTCAAGACAAAACCTATTACATGTCGGAACTTTTCGTTCCTTTGATGGCATTCTTTGACATTGCGTACTTTGCCGCCATTCTTGAAATCCATCAAAAGAAAAACAAAAAAATCAAGAATGAGCTTGCGCAATTTTATTTTGGATACAAGCGCTTTTTGCCAAGAAACGTCCTGCGCTTTTTTGACAACAAAAACATCAGCGACCTTAAAATAGGCCTTCACAAAGAAAACAAAGTGACGATTATGTTTGTCGGAATCATCGTAATATCGCCTGACAACACAAAGATCAACTTGCGCGAAGAATTTGAAACTTTGGCCTTTTACTCATCCATCATCATAGAAAAAATTCACCGTCTTGGCGGAACTGTAATCACAATGACAAACCAAGGAATATCAGCCCTGTTTGACGACGGAGACGACAAGGCCTTGGACGCGGCGCGCGCGATTAGGAACGAATTAAAAACCATAAACAGCCGCCGCGCGGAAGACTACTATCTTTGCGCCACCTTTAACATTTCAATCCACAACGGCGAGCTTTTGATCGGCGTAATCGGCGACCGAAACCGCCTTGACATTACGACGATTTCCTCCAGCATTGAGGTCATTGACAAAATGCGCTCGCTTGGCTTTGCCATGAACATTCCCATACTGATTTCGCAGCCTGCGGCAAATTCATTCTCCGCCGAAACCTTGAAAAAACTCAAGCTTTTGGGAAACATTCACTTTAGCGAATTCACCCGTCCGATTGGACTTTACGGCCTTCCTTCCGACGAAGAAGAAGACAGCAAGCTTGAAATCATCGACGAAACGCCCTTTATCACCCAGCGCGAGGCCGACAAATACATCAACTTTTAGAGCCGCCATTGCCTTGAAAAAGCCCGCAAAATTCTATATAATTGTTTAATTATGAATAGTAACGCAATTCCTGAACGCAAAGACGTTCCCGCAAGCGACAAGTGGGACTTGACTACATTATTTAAAAGCGACGGCGATTGGGAAAAAGCCCTTGCAAAAATCGAAGGCGACGCAAAAGCCGTGGCGGCATTCCAAGGAAAGCTGGCCTCTGGCCCAGCGGAACTTTTGTCCGCGCTAAAAGCCTACGAAGAGCTTTGGAAAAACGTGGAGCTGGTCGCAAACTACGCGGGCCTTTTAAAGACAACGGACGAAGGCGACGAAAAATATTCCGACATGGAAGGCCGCGCCGACATGGCCATCTCAAAGGCCTCCGCGCTGACAAGCTTTTTTGACTCGGAACTTTCGGCCATCGCGGACGGCGACATAAATTCTTGGATTGAGCGCGAGGATTTTAAGGACTACAAGATTTACGTCCAAAAGCTTTTGCGCCAAAAAGAGCATATCCTGTCTGAAAAGGAAGAGCGCCTCCTCGCGCTCCAGTCGGAAAGCGGATCGACCGCAGAAAAAACTTTCAGCGTGGCGGAGAATGTCGACATAAACAATTTGTTCGGAACGGTAAGCGTTGGCGGAAAGGACTTGCCGCTGACCCAAACGACTTGGACGCAGTTTATGGAAAACCCCGACCGTTCCGTCCGCGAAAAGGCCTACAAACAGTTCTACAAAAATTTTGAGAGCCACCAAAACATTTTGGCAAGCCTTTACGCTGGCTCGGTAAACCAAGACGTGTTCATCGCCAGAGCGCGCGGCTACAAGTCGGCTCTTGACGCGGCTTTGTTCGGCAACAAAGTTCCCGAAAGCGTTTACAGAAACTTAATCGACACGGTTCACAAAAACTTCGGCCCCTTAAGAAAATACTATTCGATCCGCAAGCGCGCTCTAGGCGTCCAGCAATTGCGCCACTACGACGTTTACGTTCCGCTTGTTCCCAACGTGGAAACAAAAACCAACTACGACGAGGCCGTGGAAATTTGCCGCGCCGCGCTCGCCCCGCTTGGAAAGGAATACACCGACACTCTTTGCGGCGGATTGAAGGGCGGCTGGGTTGACCGCTACGAAAACAAGGGAAAGCGCAGCGGAGCCTTCTCCAACGGCGGCTACACTGGCTACCCCTACATTTTGCTGAACTACAAGGACACGATTATCCGCGACGTCTTCACGATGGCGCACGAGGGCGGACATTCTATGCACTCATGGTACAGCGCCAAGAGCAATCCCTTCATGCAGTACAACTACACGATTTTTGAGGCGGAAGTCGCTTCCACCTTTAACGAGGAGCTTGTCTTCCAATATTTGATAAAGAACGCCAAGGACTCCAAAATGCGGACATACCTTTTGGCGATGCGCGCCGCCGACATCATGGCCACCTTGCACCGGCAGACAATGTTCGCCGAGTACGAGCTTAAGGCGCACGAGCTTGTTGAGTCTGGAACGCCTTTGAGCGCGCCTGTCCTGCGAAAGCTTTACCGCGGCCTTTTGGAAGAATACTTTGGCCCAGAAATGGTCTTTGAAGAAAATTCCGACATGGAAGGACTTAGGATTCCGCACTTTTATTCCGCCTTTTACGTTTACAAGTACGCCACCGGGATCAGCGCGGCGATGGCTTTGGCCGACCGCGTCACAAAGGGCGGCGAGGCGGAGCGAAACGATTACTTTAACTTCCTAAAGTCGGGCGGCTCGCGCTACCCGATTGAGTCGCTCAAAGTGGCCGGAGTTGACATGGAAAGCCCGGCGCCAGTTCAAGCCGCGCTGGACAAGTTTGCCCAAATAATCGAGGAATTGGACAAGTCCATATAGGAAAAAAAGTTAAAGAAATCGAGCCTTAACGCCGATAATAAAATGAGGAGAATGGCAAATTGAAAAAAGAGAACTTTTATCTTTTCATGCAAAGCGTTCCAAAAGCTGAGCTTCACATTCACATTGAAGCCGTCATAACGCTCGAATCAATATGCCGCCTCTACGAAAAGCGCTTTGGAAAGAAAATGACCAAGGCCGAGCAAGTTGCCCTCTTTACTTACGAAGACCTTAACGGCTTTATCAAGGCTTTCTTGCAAGTCCAGGACTTGTTCACCGAAGTGAGCGACTTTGACTATGTGTTTGACGACTTTGCCCGCTACCTTAAGGGGAACGGAATCAACCACTGCGAGGCCTTCTTTGCCCCTTCAGCCTTTGTGAAAAAAGGCTTTGACTACGGCGAGATGGTCAAGAACTTTACCAAGAACATCAACAAAATCAAAAAAGAAACCGGCATTACAATCAAATTGCTGGTTGACGTTTCGCGCACCTTTGGACTTGAAAACGCGATGACCAACTACCAGCTTATGAAAAGCTATCCCAGCCCCGCGATTATCGGAATCGGTTTGGGCGGAGCGGAACAAAAGGGCCCCTGCAAGGATTTTGGCCCGGTGTTCGAAAAAGCCCGCGCGGACGGCTTTCACGCCGTAGCCCACGCAGGAGAAGACGTTGGCCCTGAATCGGTTTGGGACGCGATAAAGGTTCTGAACTCGGAACGCATAGGCCACGGAATAACTTCAATCCAGGACGAAAAGCTTGTTGACTACTTGGCCAAGGAACAGATTCCGCTTGAAGTCTGTCCCACCAGCAATACGTTCACAAAGAAAGTCGTGAAAACAATAGAAGAGCACCCAATCCGCGCCTTCTTTGACAAGGGCCTTTTGGTCACGGTCAACACAGACGACCCGGTGTTCTTTAAGGTTACTTTGCTTGACGAGTTCTGGGCGCTCCACAAAAAAGCCGGCTTTACGATGGACCAAATCAAGGTCTTGCTTGAAAACAGCTACAAGGCTTCGTTCCTTTCGGACGCGCAAAAGAAAAAGGCGATTAAAGAGCTTGACGCTGCCTGGGAAGAGAACATCAAAAAGTACGAATAAACAAAACCGGGCTTGTTCGCAAGCCTAAGAAGGCCGCCGCAAGGCGGCATTTTTTTGCGCCTTGATTGCCCGCGCTCGTGAGAGCGCAGTTGAATCGCTTCCTATAGCAAAAGGGAGCGCAGCGACCTACCGTTCCTACTTTAAATACACCATCAAAAGCATTATGTCACTGTTGCGGATTCCGCTGATGCGGCTGGCCTGGCCCAGCGTCAAGGGACGCACGCTTTCCAGCTTTCCGCGAGACTCCGCGCTTAAAGAGGGAATCGAGCCGTAGTCAAAGTTTTCGGGGATGTGAAGGTTTTCCAAGCGATGCATTTTTTCAACGCGGCGGTCTTGCTTTTCTATGTAATACTTGTATTTTACGTCAACCAAGGCGTGCGCCCAAACGTTTTTCTCAAAGCCAGGATTTTGCGCTTCGGGATTTTTTTCCAAAAGCGCGGAAGCCTCCGCCACTTGCTCGTATTTTTTTAGAACCGTCTCGTACTGCGCCTGGCTTTTTAGGCCAGCGTCAAAAGCCTTCTTTGCAAGGCGGCGGTCCGCGTCGTCGTAGCGCAACTTCAATCGGTACTCGGCGCGCGCGGTGAACATGCGGTAAGGCTCTTTTGTGCCAAGCGTGACAAGGTCGTCAATCAAGACTCCGATGTAGGCTTCGTCGCGGCCAAGAATCAAGGGCTTGTATTCCGGAATCGAATGAAAGCGCGCGAATCCCGCAGCCTCTTGAGCCTCTTTTAGCTTTTTGTTTAGGACCGCCGCCGTTTTTTGGCTTGCGTCGGCCATTGCGTCCGCGTCGGCTTGGCTAAAGTCAAAGCGGGGGCAAAAGCAGCCTGGCTCCAGCGAAGCGGGCCGGCCGCCCATCTCGTCGTCGGCGGGAACAAGCGGGCCGCACAATTCCTTGTGGGCTCTTGCGTAATAACCGGCGTTGATTCCAGCGACAAGGCCCTGCCCCGCCGCCTCCTCGTAGCCTGATGTTCCGTTTATTTGGCCCGCGTTAAAAAGGCCCGCGACTCTTTTAGTCTCCAGGCTTGGGAACAATTGCGTGGGCTCCACGTAGTCGTATTCGACAGCGTAGCCGGGCCGGCTTACGACGGCCTTTTCAAAGCCTGTCATCGTCCGCAAAAATTGGTCTTGCACGGATTCGGGGAGCGAAGACGAAAGGCCGTTCAAATAAATTTCTTCGGTTCCCAAGCCCTCCGGCTCGACGAATATTTGGTGGCGCTCGCGGTCGGCGAAGCGCATCACTTTGTCTTCTATGCTGGGACAGTATCGCGGGCCTACGCCGTGAATCTTTCCGCTGTACAAGGGAGAGCGGCCGATGTTGGCTCGGATTATCTCGTGGGTTTTAGGATTTGTGTAAACGACATGGCAAGGAACCATCGGCCGCTCGATTTTTGGGTCGTCAAAACTGAACGGGATTACCTCGTCGTCGCCGGGCTGCTCTTCCAAAACGCTAAAGTCAACCGAGCTTTTTAGAATGCGCGGAGGAGTTCCGGTCTTAAGGCGGCCGGTGGTAAAGCCAAGGCGGCGGAGGCTTGCGGTAAGGCCATAAGCGCCCGCCTCGCCCAAGCGGCCGCAGGGAGCGTCGTATTCTCCGATGAAAATGCGGCCGCCCAAAAAAGTTCCTGTAGTAAGGACAACGGCTCGGACCGGGATGACGCGGCCGCGCTCGGTGACAATGCCTGTCACTTTTTGCCGCATGCCGCCGCGCGCCGAGTCTGCCGCGCCGTAATTGATTGGGCGGGCGCGATTTTGGCCTTGCGAGCCGCTTTGGCCGCCGCCATTCGTTCCGGCGCTGGCTTCCGAGCCGGCCGCCGCATTTTTGTCAGTTTCAGATTTTTTGTCCGCGCCGTTCGTTCCGGCGCCAGCGTCCCTTCCTTCCGTCCGCGAATCGCCCGGAATGCTTCCCGCCGCCGCGCTTGAATCGGAATTGGGCGGAAGGCTTTGGTCGCTTTCCGTCGCGATTATGTCAACGACAGTGTCCATCAAGGTGGAAAGGTTTGGAGTTGATTCCAAGACTTGACGCGCAAGCTGGGAGTACAAAATCTTGTCGGCTTGGCTTCTGGGCGCCTGCACGGCGGGGCCGCGGCTTTTGTTCAACAAGCGGAACTGAATCATCGAGCGGTCAATCAGCTTTGCCATTTGGCCGCCCAGCGCGTCAATCTCGCAAACGATGTTGCCTTTGGCTATTCCGCCAATGCTGGGATTACACGACATTCTTCCAATCGCATCAACGCTTTGAGTGATTACAAGTGTCTTTAGTCCCATCCGCGCGGAGGCAAGGGCAGCCTCAATTCCGGCGTGCCCCGCTCCGACAACGGCGACATCGTAAGAGTCGTAAAAGCCCGGCATTTTTTTAGCGTTCCGTTCCGCCAAATTACGCTTTCATGTTGACAATGCTCTTGTCGTAGTCAGTCGGCGGAACAAAGCCCATAAGGTTCATGATTGTGGCAGGCCAAGAAGAAATTCCCAAGCCTTCGTTGAGCTTTGTGTTGTCGTATTCGCCCTTGTATTCGGGGTCGTAGATGATTCCAGGAACTGGGTTCAAGCTGTGGCTTGTCTTTGGCTTGGGCTCGCCGTTTGCATCCTTTGAAACGCTTCCGTCCTTTTTGTGCTCGTACATGTCGTCACTGTTTCCGTGGTCGGCGGTTATGCAAAGAATTCCGCCCGCTTCCTCGATGGCGGCCTTAAGGCGGCCAAGCTGCAAGTCCATTCCTTCCATAGAGCAAACGACGGCGTTGAAGACTCCTGTGTGGCCAACCATGTCGCCGTTGGGATAGTTCAATCTGATGTGGTCGTATTTTCCGCTCTTAATCGCTTCGATGACTTTGTCTGTGATTTCGGCGCACTTCATCCAAGGTCGCTGCTCAAAGGGAACTACGTCCGACGGAACTTCGACGTAAGTTTCAAGGCTCTTGTCAAATTCGCCGGGGCGGTTTCCGTTAAAGAAGTATGTGACGTGTCCGTACTTTTGGGTTTCGCTAATCGCCATAAGATGAACGCCGCTCTTTGTAAGGTACTCTCCCATCGTTCGGTCGATGCTGGGCGGGTTGACCAAGTACTGCGCGGGCTTGTGGTTGTCGCCGTCGTATTCCATCATTCCAGCGTACTCAACTGCGGGAACGCGCTTTCTGTCAAAGTGCGGGAAGTCCTTTTCCTCAAAGGCGGCGGTGATTTCCAAGGCGCGGTCGCCGCGGAAGTTAAAGTAAACGACACTGTCTCCGTCCTCGATTGTTCCGACGGGCTTTCCGTCTTTCGCGATTACAAACTCGTGCATATCCTGGTCAAGGACGCCGGGAACTTCCTTGCGGTAAGTTTCGATCGCTTCGACCGCGCTGGCAAACTGGCGGCCTTCGCCCAAAACGTGGGCCTTCCAGCCGCGCTCGACCATGCTCCAGTCGGCGTTGTAGCGGTCCATTGTCATGTACATGCGGCCGCCGCCGGAAGCGATTTGGCAGTCCGCTCCAAGGCCGGCCAAAAATTCCTGCAAGGGTCCAAAGTAGTCCAAGGCGCTTGTGGGCGGAACGTCGCGGCCATCAAGAAGCGCGTGGACGCGGATCTTTTTAACGCCTTCCTTCACCGCCTCGGCGACCATGGCCTTAAGGTGGTCGATGTGCGAGTGGACGTTTCCATCAGAAACAAGGCCGATAAAGTGGAAGGTTGAATTTTTGTCGTTGACGTTCTTGACCAATTTTTTCCAAGTGTCGCCCTGGTACATTGAGCCGGACGCGATTGACTCGCCGACCAATTTGGCTCCCTGGGCAAAGACGCGGCCGCAGCCCATGGCGTTGTGGCCTACCTCGCTGTTTCCCATGTCGTCGTCAGTCGGAAGGCCTACGGCGGTTCCGTGGGCCTTAAGCTTTGTGTTGGGGCAGTTGGCCTTGAACCAGTCAAGGTACTTCATTTTTGACGCTTTTACCGCGTCGCCCTCTTCGTATTTTCCGTAGCCCACGCCGTCCATAATGACAAGAACAACAGGACCGCGGCGGCCCTTCCAATTGGGGTTTTTCTGCAAAGGATGCATTGTGTCTGACATATTATATCTCCTATAGGTCTATTGAGTGAAGTTAGTCTATTGTAACGATTAAACGAAGATTGCGCAAGAACGCGCGTTTTTCTTGCATTGACTTTCTTTTCGCAAGCGAAACGTTGCGACTTATGCGGCGACAAACATTTTAGGTCTTCATTCAGTTTTCCCGCCGCTCTTTTGCTAGTGGCAGTTTATTCAAGCGGCCGCAGTCGCGCTCTTTTTGCCGGACTTCAATTTTTCAAGCAAAAGGAAAAGAAAGCCAAAAAGGATAAGGCCTATTCCTATTGCCGAAAACAAGAGGCAAAGGCCTTTTAGGCTGTGACCGTTGTCAAGGTTGGTAAAGCCGTAAGGATAATACTGGCTCCAAAGGTCTTGCGGAATGGAGCCGCCAAAGGAAGCGCGCGCGGACACGGCGCGGGGAATGATGACAAAGCACCATGAGATGGGAATGACCATTCCCAAAAACGGAAAAAATATTTTACGCTTTCCAGGAAATAGAATTTCGTCCCCAATCGTAAAAATTGGAAGGACAAAATGCTTGAACGCCGACCCAAATTTCCAATAGGCGGCCATCCAAATTTTTTCAGGAAGAACGAAGGCGGCGATGAGAAATGTAGCTATCATCATCATTGCGGCGCAAAAATTTAGCAAAGAGTGAAGAACTCCCTGGTCCGAAGCCTGTGGATTTTGAACTCCCTTCGCCTTTTTAAAAATCTCAAAGGCAAGGCTTAGAGCCGCGGCCGCGCAAGAAATCCAGACAGACCAAGACGTAAAAAAAAGCGCCACGGGCCGACCGTCGCCTCCAAGCTCTTTTAAATGATCGGTGAAAGTACAAACAGTCGACACAAGCGCCGCCAAAAACCAAAGGATTCTGAATGACAAGCGGACATGATTAGTTTTCGCGCCGCAATTTTTGTTTTGAACGTCTTCCATAAGACAATAGTAACGCTTTTTTGAGACAAACGCAATAGGCTTTGCGTATTGACTTTCTTTTCGCAATAAGATTATTCTATATACATAGATGAAAGAAAAAAAACATGCGATTTTGTTTTCCTTGGTTCTCCTAATTGAACTTGCCTTTTCCCTGTTTAATTTTATCCGATATTTTAAAATCAGAGAGAACAATCTTTCTGTCGCGCTGTTCAGCCTGCTTCATTTTATTCCGCTGTTCGTCCTTATCGCAATTTCAAGAAAAGTCCAAAAGATTGAGGACAAGAAAAAACTTTCCATAATACAAAAATGCCTTGTCTCCTACTTAGCGATTGACGTGATTCTTGGGCTTGTGACTTTTAAATTTAACCTTCCGCGATACATAGGCTTTTTGTTATTTTCAAAAAATTGGTGGTTCTGCGTCGTTTACATTATTCGATACGAACAGTTCCACTTGGCCGTGGATTTGGCCATAGACGCGCTTTATTGGACGGCCTTTGGATTTTTGCTTGCGGACATTTCAAAACTATCCAATCCGCCAAAAGAGGCCGCCTCTTTGGAAAACGAACTTCAGGACACAAGCGGCAAACAAAAAACTTCTCCGTCATTTAAAATCGCTGTAGCCTGCATGGTTCTTCTTGTTTTTCAGACGGCGCTGAATTATTGCGCCGTCAGCGTTTGGAACGAAAACAACAACGCCACGGGAATGCAAGCGATAGGCTTGGCTTTTCTCTTCTTTATTCTTGTAGCGGCAAAAATCCTTTTCTTCTTGCCGGTCCTCATTCCCGCAATAGTTGGAATCGTCAAAGCCACGCTTTCTAAAAACAAGCCGCTAAAGCGGAACGGCGCCGGACTAAAAATAAACATAGCCTGCCTTGCGGTTGGCGTTCTGGAAACTTTTTTTTGGTGGTAAAAAGAGGAGTTAAAATGGTGTCGGATTTTATTGCGCTTTTGCCCTTGATATTGTGTCTTTGTCTTATAATTGTCGCGATCATTGTCGTTGTTTTTTCTTTAAAGGGCGTTTTTAAAAACAGCAAGGAAATTTTTTCGCGCCTTAAGGAAAGCGTCTCCCATTTTGCGGGGGAAAATTCCAAAACTCAAGGAAGCCACTTTCTAAAGTTTGTTTGGATTGTCGCCGGCGCCCTCGTCATGTTCGGCTTGGGACGCTTCATTTTCTTTCCCGCAGCGCTGCTTGTCGCTTTGGCGGCGCAGGCAGCCGCAGTTTATTTTATTACCAGAAAGGACAAAAAAAACGGAGCGGCAAAACGCAAAGGGTATTTTGTCGGAGCCGCTTTGGGATTGGCGGCCTTTGTTTTGGTCGCGCTTGTTCAGCTTGGCGGAAGCGAAAATCCCGGGAAAATTTTGTTTCACTTCGCGCTGATGGCGGCCCTTGCGGTTTTTATCGCGCTAAAGGAAAACCGGAAAAAAGTTTTGAGAAACGACACGGCGACAAGGCAGACTGAGGGAACAATCACAAGGCATGAAATCACAACTCAAAAATTCTTTTTTTTGACTTGCTTTAAAAGCCACAGTTACGAATACGAGTTCAACGCGCTGTGCATGACTTACAAAGGAATGGACGGCGAGACTCACGGCCTTTGGAAAAAGCGGGGCCGCGACTTGGAAAACCCGGTCAAAGTGGTTTACGATTTTACCGCGCCTGAAAATTCCTGGCTTTTGGACATAAAGCATCGGGGGAGCCTTGCGGTCTTTTTGGCGACTCTTTTTTGCTTGGCCGCCATCGCCTTTCATTGTGTCATGACAACCGACGTCGCGGCCACGGCAAAAGAAGTTTTTGCGATGCTTTCCGACAAACTGTAGAAGAAGTTCAGCGCGCTTAAAACAATAGAGGAAACAAATGAAAAAAGGAGATTTTATGACAAAAGCAAAACAAAGCCTCGCAGTCTGCCTTATGACGGCCATGGCGCTGGCCTCGCTCGGCGCGAAAGATTTTTATACCGTGGAGGAATTTTCCTCGGTAGAAATTGATTCCGGCGAAAGCGTGAAAATCGTGGATTCCCTTGACGAGGAGACGCAAAGAAAACTTGTGTCCGCCTGCAACAAGCTAAAAGGCAAAGTCGCGCTTGACTTGTCCGTCTGCGACTTTGGAAAAGACGAGGCCAAGATTGATTTTTTCCACATCAGGAACGTCCGCTCCTGCGTTTTGCCCGCGCGGACAAAAACCGTCGTCAACTTTGACTGCGTCGATTTGGAAGAAATAGCGCTGCCTGCCGGCCTTGAAAAAATCGCCTGCCACGCGTTTTTTGAAAGCGGCTTAAAGTCCGTTGACATTCCTTCTTACGTAAAATATGTGGGAGCCTGCGCCTTTGGCGACTGCAACGCCTTAAAGTTCATAAGAACCAACAACAATCCCAATGAAAAAAAATGGTCTATGGCTTGGTCTGCATGGAACGGCGCGGCAATAATCCAGAGCGGCGCTTGGGAGGAAAAAGAGACAGAGCCTGCAAACAATCCAAACAAAATTGAATTTGACCACAAGGTCTATTATTTAATCGGCGGAAAGCTGAACATGAAAATCCGCCTTGGAACCCCTCCCGAAAAAAGCCAGAAGGCAAAGCTTTATTTTTACGACGCGCACAACGGCTCTTCCGCCCAAGGCTACATTGCGGCAAAGCTAAAAAAGGGCAAAAGTGAATTTGAGGTAAAAGACTTCCCCGCCTTTCAAATAGGAATCGCGGAGTCAGACTTGTTCCGCGCGATTTACAAAGAGCGCGGCGACTACTGGGTCAAGCTTGTGTGCGAGCTGGAACTGGCGGACGGAACGAAGATTCCATTGGACGGCTCGGCTCGGCTTTACTTTGACGGGATGCCAATGTTGTAATGACAAGACGAATGAAAAAACCAGCCATTATATTTTTTGTCGCGCTTATCTCCTCGGCGCTTCTCTCCTCCACGCTTGCCGGCTGCTCAAAAAAGCCGCGCTCCATTTTTGACTACAAGGATTGCGTTTTTAGCGGAACTAGCGGACTTTTAAAAACCGTCGAGCCGGAAGACAACAACGGCTATTCCTTGGTCTTGCTTTCAACCGGAAGTCCCATCAAGCTTTTGGACTGGAACAAAGAGCGGGAGCGCTTCCACGTTCGCGCCCAAAAAGGCTTGGCGAGCGGTTGGTGCGGCGTTGACGAATTGGAATTCAAGCCCAACGTTTTGGACTTTCTCGACGATTTTATTTTGCAAGACAAGGAACTCTTGAAAAACATAATCCAGCAAATCAAGTTTGAAAAGCTTTCTGAAATAAACGACAAGCTTTTAATGCTTTGCGACATTGTTGAATTTGAAACAGAAGAAGACGCAAGGGATTTTTGGAACGGAATCTTTTACTATCTTACAAAAGAAAGAATAAAAACAAACGACTTTGAAAAGCTTAAAGGAAAGCCTTGCGTTTACTTAAAATGGGTTGACTTGGACA
>DGRX01000031.1:21125-29241 GCA_002391235.1 Treponema sp. UBA4377 | reverse complement strand
TGAACTTGTCTTTGTGGTCACCATCGACTGCAATCAGTTTATTGATTCGGTCAATGTTACGCTTTGCAATTTCGCCTACGTCTTTTCCCCAGTCTGCCCAGTAGCGTCGGCTTCCGCACTTGTTTACCATTTTTGCGAAAACCTGATTTGAAAGTTGCTCAAAACGGTCGTACAATTTCTGTTGCAACTCGTCAAAAGGAAGCTCTCCTTGGACTGGTTCGCCAATGCTATCATCATCGTCGCCGCCGCTGACTGCGGGCTTTCCATTAAAGCGGCCGCCGCCAGTTACGTTAATGATTTTTGGTTTCTTTTTATTCAACTCAATTTTATTAATTGTCGCATTAAAGCGGTCATCGTGGGCTCGGAGAGCGTTCAAAACAGACCACACAATTTTAAAGTCATCCGAGTCGTCCAAAACCTCGTCCGCGTTTGCATTCGCAGGAACAACAACTGGTATGATAATGTAGCCAAATTTCTTGCCTTCCGCCCTTCGCATTACGCGGCCTACAGACTGAACAACGTCAACTTGGCTGTTCCGGCTAGAAAGGAACATGATGGCATCAAGGCTCGGAACATCCACTCCTTCCGAAAGGCAGCGGACATTATTCAAAACACGGCACTCTTTTTTATTTGTATCAGCGCGCTTTAGCCAATCAAGTTTTTCTTCGCGGATTGTGCTGCCCATGCCCCCGTCAACATGGTCGGCTTCTACAACAACAAGCTCGGCACGTTCCTCTTCGCTCATTTTTTCATAGTAGGCCTGCTGACATACGTTAAACGAGTCTCTTAGGTATTCAGAATTTTTAATGCTATTGCAAAATGCAACCGCTGACCGCATAGGTTCTGGATCAACATCTGTAAAAAGTTCTTTGTCGGTAAGGTAGTTCGTTCTTTTTGAAAGGACATTTATACAGCCGATAAGTTTAATTGCGTCGTCGGCTTTGATTTCTGAATGTTCATCCAAAATTTGTTTCTGCAAGTCCGCGTCAACAGAGTTCTCGTCGAGCGTCAGTACAATTACCTTGTAATCAGAAAGCAACTGCTTTTCAACGGCGGTGCCAAAACCGATACGGTATATTTCTTCGCCAAACATTTCAGGGTCGTCCATAGACCAGACCAAAACTTCATTTTCTTTCGCTTTGGCTTGCGCCTCGGAAGAATAAAGGCGCGGCGTTGCGGTCATGTAAAGACGCTTCTTTGCTTTTACATTTTCATTGTTGTGAACTTTTGTAAAGGCCGACTGTTTCTTGTCCTTTTGTTTTACGCCAGTTGTACGATGCGCCTCATCGCAGACAATCAAATCAAAAATGAACGAATCCTTATCCAAACTGTTGATTTGTCTCTGAACGTCGCCGATAACGTCGATTGATTGGTATGTAGAGAAAACGACAATTATGCCGTCTTCAGAGGATTGCCTGGTTCTAAAATCAATAAACTGTTTGTATACGTTTTCTGGATTAGTCGTCGCAGGAAGCGCGAGGTCTGAAATCGAGTCCTCTGACTTATCAGAAGCATGGGAGTCGGAACAAATACAAATCGGGAAAATGTTGCCTTTGGCCTGCGCCGACCATTCCTTCAATGTCTGGCTCAAGAGTGCGATTGACGGAACTAAAAACAATACCAAGTGGCTGTCGGTTGCCAGCGCTTCTGAAATGCGAAGCGAAGTGAAAGTCTTTCCAGTTCCACAAGCCATTATGAGCTTGCCTCGCTCGTGGTTTGCAAAATACTGAACGGTAGCGTCAAAGGCTTCTTTCTGATGCGGACGGAGGTCATATTTTACGCGAGTTGCTTCGTCTCCTTTTTTTCCTGCATCAAGTTCTGCCCAATTTACGTCGTCGTTCTTAAGCTCGATTAAACCAAGGCGGGTACAACCAACTTTATTTATCGCGTTTAGGGCTTCTGCATTAAAACCGTCGTAGGTCGTATCAATCCAAATGCGGTGGCTAAAGTTTTTGTTGCCGTCTTTTGTATTGAAAGGAAAACTTGCGGTGGTTAAAAAAGTACTGACAAGGCGAAGGTCAATCTTGGCCTCTGGCCGATAACATTTGCACTGGACTGCCCAATACTCCCCGTCGTGGGTTCGACAAACAATGTCGATGCCAGTATCTTTGCCGCCAGTTCCGAACTGGTCCTTATAAGGAAACTCCGACCAGAGCCAAACGTCTGTAAGCAAGTTTTTATAAACAGGCTTTGTCAAAAGATAAGCTTTCATAAGGCGTTCAAACTTGTCGCCTTTGTTACGTTCAGAAGTTGAGTTCTCACGGTACTTATTGATGATTTGTTCAAAACTGTTTTGGGGCGCTGTCTGCATGAAAACCTCTTTTGGCGTTAACTTTTGGTCTAAACAATCGTTCTTTTTGTAATTGCGGTCTATATGATAGACTTTTTAGCCAAAAAGGTCTATATAACAGGATTATTAAGTTAAAAAGTTTATTAAATAAACTTATACAAGCACACAAGTCTATCTAGCAAATTATTTTAAGAAAAAAGTCGGTTATTTTGACCGTATGAAAGATTATGCAAATGATTTCTTTGACAATATGATTTATTACAGAACACAAAAAGGCCTTTCCCAATTAGAACTTTCCGGCATTTGCGACTGCGGAAAAAGCACTATCAGCGGCATAGAGGCTCGAAAACATTTCCCCTCATTCGACTTGATTCTAAAAATCGCCTACGCGCTAGAAATTCACCCCGCCGACCTCTTTCTGCGCAACGCCAGTAGCCAAAGAGCGCAAGTGCGAGACTTCTTTGAAAAAGACATTATGGATTTGGTTGAAAAGCGTTTTCCAACGGCTCAAAACGAAGAATAACATAGTCTAAATTTCGTTACACTTTTGTATTTTTTTCTTTACTAAATTGCAATTCTATGTTATCCTTATGGCAGCTTAACATGGAATCTGTAATCAAAACTTTAAGAGAAAAGAATCGCTACACACAAGTTCAGCTTGCAAAGCTTTTAGGCGTTTCCAGACAGGCTCTCATAAAATATGAAAACCTTGAGCAAGAGCCGCCAGTCGCCACGGTGCGCGCGTTGTCAAATCTTTTTGGCGTAAGCTATGACTGCATAATCGACAACAAGCTTCCCGTGGACACAAGCGAGGCGGACAAAGAGCGCCTTGCGCAAATCCAAAAGACCTTCCCTCTGTTAAGAGAAGACGAAAAACTTGCCGTAACAGAAATGATTCGCATAATGGCAAAACCGCAGGAATTCCATGCCGTCAGATAAAATGATTTTTGTCGCAAGCATTCCAGAGACTCTTCTTTCATTTCTTGGAATTCCGCAAAGAGAAATTATGATTTACCGGTCAAAAGGCCTTTTGACGCATTTATTAAAACGAAAGCATTATAAAGCCGCAAAATATCTGGATTTCATTCCAGATATAATCACCTCGCCGGATTACGCGGGCGTATATGAGAGACAAATTGAACTTGTAAAGGTTTTTAAAGACAACATTTTTTTAAGCGTTAAACTTGATTCATCAAAAAAAACTTACTATGTCGCGACTATGTTTGATGTTAGCTCTTCAAAAATAGAAACATATTGCAAGACTGGAAGATTGAGGAAATGCGCAAACGCGTGCCCGCAAACTTGACAAGGCCGCGATTCTATGCCATAATAAAACAAAATTTGACGAGCAGGAAAGGCACCCTGCGCTCCCGAAAGGGAACCTGATATGATGGATACGCCGCCCATCCAAATTTTTATGACGCCATCCTTTTGCGATGGCGTTTTTTTTACTCCGCAAACTGCCGCGCAAAGTCGGCGGCGGCCTTTAGGTCGTCGTCGTTGGGGCGGCCCTTGTTAAAGAACTTGAACTCGCCCTTGCAGTGGAACTCCCTTTGGTCCATCGGGATTCCAACCTTGTCCGCCTGAGCCTTGACTTTTTTGTATGTCGAGTTGAGCATGGCGGCCGAGCCGAAGTTGACGATTTTTCCGACCTTGCCCTTGTCCAGCGAATTTATAAAAGCCTTCACTTCAGGATCGATGTCAAAAGCGTAATATGAATTCCCCAAGAACAAAACGTCCACCGCCTCCAAAATCGGCTCGCTTATGGGCAAGGCCTCAACTCCCAGAGCGCCTGCGACGGCCTGGGCCAACTTTTTTGTGTTTCCAGTCTTTGTGTAAAACCTAACGGCGAATTTCATTTTGTTCCTCCCTAGCATCCGCTTTCTTCAAGAAATTTATAAAGCAGCTTGTAAAGTTTTTGCGCCTCGTCTTTGGTAAGGGCCGGGTTGGAGCAGGCGATTTTTTCAGGAATGTCCTTGCACTTTTTTTTAAGCGCGTTTCCAGCCTGAGTGATGTTTATGACAGTCACGCGCTCGTCTTCCTTTGAGCGCGCCCTAGTTATGTAGCCGTCTTTTTCCAAGCGCTTTAAAAGCGGAGTCAGCGTTCCCGCGTCCAAGCGCAAGGTGGAACCTAGCTGCCCAACGTTGACGCTTTCCTTTTCCCACAAAACCATAAGAACGACATACTGCGTGTAAGTAAGCCCCAGCGGCTTTAGGTAAGGCGTGTAAGCGCTTACGATTTTTCGCCCGCACGCGTACAAGGGAAAGCACAATTGATTTTTTAGCAATAACTGTTCGTATTCCTGCGCCATTATATTCGACCTCCATTGCGCGATTGCAAAGACATTATATTTAGTCAAATATAATTTGTCAAGATATTATTTTGTGGTTCATTTTCCGCCTCCTTGTCAATCCGGCTGCTGGCCGTCGTGAGCCTTCCAAGCGCATTCGGTGACTTGCATATTGGTGAAGACCGCCGTAAAGCTTGAGTCTTCCGGGCTGCATGCGTAAACGCCAAAGCGGATTTTTCCCGCTCCTTCGTGAACATGGCAAACGCGCATTTGCGAAAAGTTTTTTCCGTCCGCCGAACACTCCACGCAGTAATCGTCCTCGCGGCGGCTAAAGCGGTACCACATTGTCTTTACGCTTGCGTCAATCGATGTCGTCGCCCAGTCGGAATAGCCGCGGTTTGTGACTACGCTTCCCAAGTGCTGGAACTTTTCGTTTTCGTATTCAACCGAAGCCTTGAGCCAGTTTTGGCTGTCCAAGTACATGACGATTCCGCACTGGTCAAAGCGGTGATGGCTTTGCGAAAAGTCAGTCTTTACGACAAACGAAAAATATTTTTCTTCCGTTTCCATCTGAAAGATAGGAGCGTTGTCGTTTTGAAAATGATAGTAAGTGCGCTGCCAAAGGTCCGTGTGCGGAGCGGTCGTGATTTCAATTTTTTCGCCGGTGATTTTGCAAGACGCAGGTTCGCGCGTCCATTTAAAGTTTTTCATGTCCATAATTCGTCTTCTCCTTATTCCTGCATTTCCAAAAGAGTCGCGCGGCAGGGAGAGCCGTCCGCTCCGCCAAGATTTAGCGGAACCGCATTTAAAAAATATTTTCCGACCGGCACTTTTTCAAGCCTGATTCCTTCAAGCAAAACAATCTCCGCGCCAAGCATTATAAGGTGAACTTCTTTTGGCGCGTCGATCGGCCCAACAGTCTGCGACTCGTTTCCAAAAAGCTTTATTCGCGCTTCCGCAAAAACCTGGGCCGCCTCTTTTGTGACGACAGCCTTTCCTTTTACAAGAACGCGCTCGCAGTCCTTGGCGGCCTTTAAAATGTTTTTGGCGTCGTCGGCGCTTATGTCTCCTTCATGCTCGGCGACGTAGGCCCATCCGATAAAGCGGTCCAAGTCAACTTGGTCGATTGTCTTTCCGTCGGCGTAAAAATGGAAGGGCGCGTCAACATGGGTTCCGTTGTGGGCGCACATTTTAAATGCCGTCAAATTGCAAACGTCGCCGTTTTTAATGCTGAGCGTCACAAACCTTTCGGGCTGAGGGTCGCCAGGATAAACGGCGCAGCCAAAAAGTTCCTGCGAAATGTCGTAAATTTTCATGCCGCCATCTCCTTTCATTTTACGCCTTTAAATAAGCTTACATGCTTTTCCAAATTTGAAAATCCATTCTTTGTGTAAAAGCGGAACGAAGGCTTGTCGATGTCGGTTTGCAAAAAAATTCCCGCAACGCCGCGCTTCTTGACGTCCGCCGCTATCATCGCAATGAACTTGGAGCCAATGCCCCGACCGCGCAAATCTTTTGACACGCAAAACTCGTCAATGTTGTAATTGGCGCCTTCCCACCAGTGGCGGATTCCGCCAAGCGAAATCGCGACCAACTTTCCGTCAATCAAAAGGCCGTAATTTAGCGCGTTGTAGTGGCCCGAAACTTCCTTGATGTATTCGGTCAGCGTCTTTTGGTCGCTCCAGTCGTCGTTCCAAGGCTCGCCTGCAAAGGCCTCCTTGTACAACTGCGCGGCCTCGCTCAAATGCGATTCATCGAGCTGAATGAATTGTTCCATTGTATTTCTCCAATATTTCTTCCGGGTAGTAGGAAAGCTTTGCCTTGCGAAGGCCTTCTATTCCCAAGTCCTCTTCCCTGTTTATGAATTCTGTTTTGACGCTTTTGGAAAACTCGTTGTTGATGACAGCGTAGCCTCCGTCGCGGGCGTATTCAAAAAGGCATTTTTCAAAGTGAACGTCGGTGACAGCCGCGCTCAAAAGGCTTGCCACGCAAAAAGCGGCGGGCTTGTCGTCAACGTAAAGAAGGCCGCCTGTCATTCCGCAGACTTTTTCAAAGCGCTCAAAATTTTCAAGCGCGGAAAAAATTATTTCCTTTTCTATTTTTAGGTCGTCGCCAGCCGCGCTGTTTGCGCCCGCCGCGTCATGCGCCAAAAATTCTTCAAGCCATTTTTCTTCAACCAGGCGCGCGTCTTGCAAATTTGCGCTTGTCAAAGGCTCAAAGCGCCAGCCGGGCCTCTTTGCCTTAAACTGCTTTATATGGTTCCGCTTTTTGCTATATTTTTTTCCGGCAAGGCCCGCCAAATCTTCCGTCCGATAAATGTAGTCGCCGGACTCGCGCGCGGCGGCGAATTGAGCGCCAGGAAAAACGCGCGCGGCGATTTCCTTTTCGGCGGCTGTGATGTTCTTTAGGACAAACGGCTCTTTTTCAAAGCGGCTGTCGGCTTCCAAAAAGCCGCGCGCTTCCTTCTCCAAAAGTTTTAGCGCCTCTTCCGCGCCTTCAAGGCCGCCGTCAATTTTATGCGGAAAGAAAAAGCGCGGCTTTTGGTCTTCGTACAGGCGCAAAAAAAGCCAGCCGCCTTCCAGCGCGATTTGCGCTCCAAACTTTTTTGCGTAAAGGACACAATTGGCCGCGCCGTAAACATTGGCAAAAAAGCCGTTAGTCGCGGCGCATTTTTGAAGGGTCTCCAAATCTGTCAGGGCCGGCGTTTTCCAATCCATCATGTCATTTTGATTGAATCAAAGGTTTTTGTAAAGGGGGCGGCAAGATGGCCGCGATAGAAAAAGCGCCGCGATTTTTCTATCGCTTTCATTCCCCAGTCGGAACGTCCGCGTTCAGGCTTTTGTTGCGATAATTTAGATTTGTTCTAAGCGAATAGCCCATCTTTTCCCAGAATGAATTTGCCTTGTCGTTGTCCTTGAACACAAGTCCGAAGGCTTTTGTAATTCCTTCTTTTTTAAGGGCTTCCTCCGCCTTAGCGACAAGCGCGCTGGCGATTCCCATGCGCTGAAAATCAGGATGGACGCAAAGATGATGAATGATTGCCCTTCTTCCGTCATGGCCTGTGAGAATCGCTCCAACGATTTTTCCGCCGCTTGTCGCCGCAAAGCATGTCGTAGGGTTGCGCTTCATGTAGCGGGTGATACCTTCGCGAGTGTCGTCCACAGGATTAAGGGCGCGCTTTGTCTGCTCAACCTGATTCCAGAGGGCCCAAAGCTCGTCATAGTCCGCCGGGCTAAGCGTTTTGTAAGTGATTTCGTTCGCTTCCTTTTCTATTTTCTTTCTGAAAACTCCAGAGTCTTCTCCCCAAATAGTTTTCATTTTTCCAACGAATTCAAAACCGTATTTTTCGTAAAGGCCTTTTTCGTCTGATGAAACATAAACATATTCTGATTCCGGGTAGAGAGCAACGGCATTATTCATGCAGTGTTCGATTATTTGTCCTGCAAGATGATGGCCACGATAGGCTGGAGCTGTGAACACAAATCCAATCCATGGTTTGAGATTGCTTTCAATTTCATCTCTATCGCAAAAAGTCA
>DGRX01000031.1:0-21064 GCA_002391235.1 Treponema sp. UBA4377 | reverse complement strand
AAAGGATGCAAGACTTGGTTTGCCATCGGTAAGTTTCTCTTCGTCAAGCAGAAGATATAAGCTGCCTTTCCCAAGCTTCTGGTGAAAAGAGCCTTCTTTTAAAAGTGAAAGCAAAAAGGGAATCGCGCCCCATTCTTTTGAATGAGCCTGCATCTGAGCCAGAATGCTTTCTTTGTCTTCATAAGAAAAATAGTCTTTTAAAATCAGTTTGTCTTTCAATTCTGTCTCCTTTTGCTAATTTGTTCTGTCCAGTTTTTTAGGATTTTGTACAGTTCGTCAAAAGAGTTTGCACAATAATTGATGTCATATTGTGCCATTTCATTTTCTATGCTTGAATTGCATCCAGCTTGAGGCATAAACCAGACTGAATCAAGGGAGGCATTCTTTGCTCCTGCCATGTCGGATATGAGAGAGTCTCCTATGACAATGCATTCCTCTTTTTTTGCTCCGATTGAACTTAATACTCGGTCAAAAAATTCTTTTGCCGGTTTTGCAATTTCCATCTCTTCGCTTACAAAAATTCCGTCAAGAAATGCATTGAGGCCTGTGGAATTTATTCTGCCTTTTGCATTGACGGTTGCCCCATTTGATATGATGTAGATTCTGCAGCCTGAAATTGTACTTTTGAGTTTGCTGACGAATTCCAATGCGCCATCCATCAGGACTCCGTTTTCTGCCATTGTCGCGATGAATTCTTTGTTTATTGCAAGCGGATCAAGTCCCAAGGACTCACCTTTACACTGCGCAATAAAATCAGTAAACCTGAGCCTGAACAAATCTGTTCGCGATATGATTCCTTTTTCCAGTTCCAGCCAAAGGGACTTGTTGTAATCTTTGAAATGACTGTAAGTGTCTTTGGTGTAAGCAAGACCGTATTTTTTTGAGATTATTTCCAATGCCTTTTCTTCCGATGCGTGGAAGTTCAGCAAGGTCTGGTCAAGGTCAAATAAAAAAATAGGGTTCATCAGGGCTCCTTGTGATTTGTCATTTAACCTTCAGGAATTGCCTTAGCCTCTGTGCCTCGTTGGAGTCAAAGCCGAATTTTTTGTAGAAGGGAATTTTATCCGGCATGGCGCAAAGCTCAACAAAAATTTCCGTACCTTTTATTCCATTGTCGTTGATGAATTTCAAAATCTCGTTTATGAGCATCCGTCCGACTCCCTTACCCTGATATTCCGGGCGCACAACGACATCCTTTATGTAATAATCAAGTCCCATGTCTCCATTTACGCGGGCCATTGCAATTATTTTCTCATCGTCGAATATCGAAACCCTGAACAATGTGTGTGCCATAGCAAGCCGTGTCTGCTCCAGTGTCAGTCCTTCTCCCCAGTGTACTGCCTGCCAAAGCTCTATGAATTGCTCAGCCGTAAGCTCGTTGTATTTTACAGTAAATCCTTCCATCAGTTTTTCCCCTTTTTCTCATACTCTTCTTTCAGCATGGAAAACACCATTCTTCCTTCATAGTGGTCTTTGCGCCAGAAAAAATCTCGGAAGCATCCTTCATAAGTCAGACCGCATTTTTCTATGACTCTTCGCGACGCAGTGTTTTCCGGGCGGCAGTCGATTTCAACTCTGTGCAGGTTGATTTTTTCAAATCCAAAGGCTATGACCGCTTTTGTCATCTCGGTGGCGTATCCTTTTCCCTGGAAAGCCGGGCCGACAACATATTCAATCTCGCCGTGCAGGTTCTTTGTGTCCATCGTAAAATAAGCGATTTGCCCGATGCATTCGCGCGACTCTTTTTCTATAACCGCCCACCGGTAATAATCATCCTTTGCATAAGAAACGATATACTTCGTGTCAAATAGGTTCCGCACCGCCTCTGAGGTTTGGTAGTATGGCTCTCCGTAATCATATTGCGTCTTTTCATCGGAAATCCAGTTCCTGAGCATTGAATCAATGTCCGTGTATTCAAATCGCCGGAGAATCAATCGCTCTGTCTCAATCGTTTGCGTTCCTATGTGCGTAAGCATATAATTCTCTCCTAAAATTTTAGTCGCATGTCGCGGTAGCGGTTTTCCTTTTCTTTAAAGCCTAATTTTTCGTAAATGCCAAAGCCTGCGTCAGTCGCGCTAAGGTCAATTCGGCTAAGGCCTTTTTCTTTGGCAAACGCGATTAAATTTTTCATCAAGGTTGAAGCCAAGCCTTTGCCCCGGTATTCGCTTTGAGTAAAAACATTCAGAACCTCGCCGTAAAATCCGCTCAAGACATTTGGATTTGCTGGCATTTCGATTGTCAAAAGCAAGGCGACCGAAACAATTTTATCGCCGTCGCGAGCGACAAAGGCAAAAAGTTCTTTTCCGAGTTTTCGCTCAAAATAATCGGGAAGCTGCTTTTCCATGCAAGATTTTTCGCGCTCCGAAACCGAGCCAAAATCGTCTTCCATGTAGGCGAGCCGCAAGCGAATAAGTTGCGGTATATCGGATTTTTCAGCCTGTCCAAATGTTATGTTCATTTTTTTTCCTCCGAAATTCTTTTTCCGCCAAATGCGTGGATTGAGCGGGTTCCGGCCTTTACCTTTCCACCCTGCAAGCTGCCTTTGGGAATGAAAAGCTCGTCGCCCGCATGGAGCAGGTGTTCTTCTCCATCAATCGTGACAAGATATTCACCCTCAACGCAAAGCATCCATTCATCATAGTTATGGGTATGCTCTTTTGAAACACGGTCAGCCTTGTATATCCAAAATGCCATCTGGCTTCCGTCGTTCGCGGTGTAGTAATAGCCTTCAATATCCGGCGTGTTCTGCTGGGACGAAGGAATCTTGTTTTGATTGCGGAACATGAATTCTGGAAACGTCATAATTTTTTTCCTTATTCTTTATACTCTTTTTGTATGTGAAAAATATCTTCTTTGCAAAGGAATTTTTTTCCGTCAAATTCCATCTTTAGAATCCAGGGCATAAAGTTTATGATTTTCATAAAGCTTTCGCCGTTAAAAGTTTTGTCATAGTAGTTTATTATGGAAGAAAGCGCCGTTCCGTGAGTTCCGATGACAATGTTCTTGCCGTCATATTTCTCAAGAATTTCATTGAGCGCCTCGATGTTTCTTTTCTGAACGGCTCCAATGGATTCACCGTCTTCCTCTGCAAAGGCAAAATCCGCCCAGCGTTTTTTGAACATTTCATGATTGTTGCCGTCTTTTCCAGCCTTGCGTTCATGGAGACGTTCGTCAGTCTGAATCGATTTGCCGTAAGATTCTGCGGCTTTTTTTATTGAATCATAGCTCCGCCTGTAGGGGCTTGAGATAAAAACGTCGATTTGTTTGTCCTTGAGAATTTCCGCCACCTTGATTGAGTCTTCAAGGCCTTCTTCTGTCAACGGACGGTTTCTGTCATCCTTGATTTTTCCGTCTGGCTTGCAGTGCCGTACAAAATAAATCGTCGTCATACTTTTCCTACCTCTTGTCCTTATACGCGTATCCAAAATTGATTGGAGGCGCAGTAACGGAAACGTAAATAAACTCCCCGTCGCCGTCGTTCAAAAGTCCGTGAACGTCCTTGTCAGCGAATCGGGCAACGTCTCCCGCCTTGAATTCTTTTTCCTTGTCGTCGGCAAGAAGAAGTTTGCCGGAACCTTTGGTGGCATACCAGATTTGCTCGGAAGCGTCGTGAGTGTGGCGCGGCTGTATCGCACCGGGAACAAGATGAACTTCGGTAATGGTCACGCGCTCGCTCGTTGAATTTTCCGGATTTAAAAGCTGGCGCGAAACCACACCTGGATTTGAAAGTTCTTTGATTTCGCTTGCTTTGATGAATTCCATGTTTTCCTCCTGCCTTTAACTGATTATATCATACTAATTATTTATATGTAAGAAAATTATTAAAATTACATATTTTAATAACAATATTGCGCATTGAATATAAAATTGTTATAATATTTCGGCCTTTGGAGGAAAAATGGCAAAAATAAGAAGGGGAATCATCATAAAGCGCAGGGACGGTTCTGAAATCGTAAAGTATGACGACCCTTCTTTTCCATCATACATTTTTGACGGCTACCTTGTAAAAGGCTGCGGCTGGGAACGCGTTCCCCATTACCACGAAGACGTGGAAATCGTTTCAGTAAAGGGCGGCGAGATGGCCTACATGGTTGAAGGAACGCTTGTCAAGCTAAAAAAGGGCGACACGATTTTTGTCAATTCAGGCGCGATTCACTATTCGCTTTCCACGACAAACCGCGTTTCGCGCTACGTCATCGCGATTTTGCATCCAAAAATACTTTGCTCCTCTTTCGCGGTGGAACAAAAGGCGGTGCTCCCGATTGTAGCCGATAAAACAGTTCCCTTTGCGCATTTTAAGGCGGAAGATTTTGACGCGCCGATAATTCACCAGCTTGTCCTTGACATGGAACGGCGCGCGAATGGAAACGAATTTTTGATCACCAAATATTTTTTTGAAATCTGGGACATCATCATGCGCCGCTTTACCGAAGCCTACCGCCTCCACGTGCGCGGCATGGAAGAAAAATCCGGCCACAACTCAAGTCTAAAGGCGATGATGCTTTTTATCGACGAGCGCTACAAAGAGCGCATAACGCTTTCGGACATCGCGGCGGCGGGCGGAGTGAGCCAAAGCCTTTGCAACCAAATCTTCAACAAGCTGACCGAAAAATCCCCGATGGAATATTTGGCGCAATACCGCTGCCGCAAAGTGGCCGACCTTCTTGTTTCCAGCGGAATGTCCATGCCCGAAATCGCCGACATGACCGGCTTTACCGGCGCCAGCTACATGGCCGAAACGTTCAAGAAATGCTTTGGCCAATCTCCCAGGGATTACAAGAAGGGCCAGCGGGGATAACTTGACATTTGCGGCGCGGGGCGCTACAAAAAGCAAAGACTACTCAAGCGTGGCCTACCTTGACGACAGCGACAAAGAATCAAAGCTCTTTGAAAACCAAGCCAAACTCCTAGTCCAACCCGTCTGCCGCAATGGCAAAAGCGAAGCCACCGTCGGCATGGCGCAAAAGGTTTGGGAGGGGTGGAAGTAAGGGGGAATTATATTTTTTCAAAATCCTGCCACAAGAATATCAAAATATTCCGCAGTATTACGCCTTCTTTTGTTGGAATGTTTAATTCGCTAATATAATCTGTTATTTCTGATTCTATGATATGCATGGATGCATTAAAGAAAACTTTCATTTGGTTTAAATCCGGCCTGCTGGAAACAGAAAAAGCGGAGGAATGAACATAACTGCAAGAAAACTTATATAATTTTGAAAACGCACCCTCAAGTTTACAAGCTTTTGCTAGTGTTCCTAATTTTCTGTCCTTTTTATTTGGAAGTTTGCTTTTTGTCCAACCGTAATCCTCTACAAATTCTTTGCCATATTTTTCAATATACTCATTATACTTTTTATCCCATTCCGGTTTGCTATTCCCCACAACTTGTGTAAGGCGGTATCTTAAAAATTGTGCATGAGCGTTATATGTTGGAACCAAATCTGGATTCTGAACCAAGTATTGCCCAATTACAAAACTTTCATATAAAGAACGATACACCATAATCAAACTATTAAGACAACCGTTCATCGCAAGAAGCAGCATGCTTTTAAATTGATTCAAATCATTTTGCAGTTGAATTGAAATGTGTTTAGCTAATTCTGTATTTTTCTTTTCTTTACTCTTTTTGGCGATGTAGTTGTAAACTGCGACCGCGCAATCCAAATAAATAAAACATCTTCTAAGCATTTTTGAAGATATAAGCATTCCAACTTCTGAAAAACCAATGTAATCGCTCCAAAAATGTTCCATCAGTTGATTTTCATTTTTATAGAGTGAATCAGTGAATTTCTCCAAATAATCATCAAGAATTTGATGCCGTTTTGCGCTATTTTCATCTTCTGTGAAATTATTTAGAGGACATTCTGAAATAAGGTGTTTTAGGAACTTTTGGTCCATATTTTTTTTATTATAACTTTGAATCAATTTCTACAAGCGGATATCTCACTTCAGAAAGACCAGCCCCTGCTTTTGAAAAACCTTGCTTAGATTGAACCATATATAATTCTTGAGGTATTTTTTCTAGATCCCAAATATCTGTAATTTTCCATAATCTCTTAAAAACTTTACTTACTGTAGCTGGCATTTTTGTTGTAGATAAAACACTCCAGTTATTGATATCTAAATTTTTTAACATAGAAATTGAAAGTTTATATAATCTTTCTCCGGGTTTATGTCCTTTAATACAATGTTTATGCAAGTAATCAGATAATAAACTTGCATTTATCTCATTCATTTTTGAATTAACTCCATTTAATTCTTCTTCGGAACTAGGATTTTGAGCTTTTTTAGTTAAACTATCATAATCTTTTCCAAATATATTTAGTGATAATTTTTGATTTAATACTTCTCCATAAATTAACGGACTATCTGTATATTCTTTTGTTTTACTTTCTATACGAGCAGCTAAATTAATTGCATCTCCGATTAATGTTTCAATTGCATTGATTCTACCACTTGTTTTAATGCGCACCGCACTTCCACTTTCAATTCCAATACCAAATTTATATGTTGTGTCACAAGAAATATCTTTTTTATTTGAATAAAACTTATTTAATAAATCTGGTAACTTTTTTAGTAAGAGAATTCCCATTAAGTATGCTTTTATATAATGATCTGAATCATCAAAGAATACACAAATAAATCCGTCTCCCGTAGAATTTATATAAAAATGTTTATTTTTATCTTTTTTAGCTAAACAATTTGCTATATTAAAACCAGCACAATAAACATTATGTAATAATTCATAAAACTCTTCTGTTGGGTATTTTTCAAGTGTTGGCGTAAAATTTCTTATATCTAAACATAACGCAGTACATTCATAAGATTCATACTTTTTTGTTTGATTTTTCATAAATTATTTCCTTTAATTTTATTGTTTCTTTTCAATTTTTTTTCAACAATATACTCTGTCATTTGCTTCAAGAATTTTTGTTTTCCTTTGGAATTATTAAGGAATCCTTTTTCTAATCCAGTTTTTATTGCCCATACTGTATATGGATGGTTTCCAGGTCCAGACATATCATTGTTGTATTTTGCAGTCCAAAAATTATCTCTGGATAATAACCAAGCCCTATACAAGTGATAAAAAATCTTTCTATCTATTTTCTTTTTGTATAACATATAACAAGCAGTTTCTAATTCACGTTCTAGTTTCCATTTTGCCTTTTGAGATGATTCTTTGTTAGCTTGAAGCTGCAATTCTGCATTCGAAGATTCTAATCTGTCATACATTGTAATTAATAAATCAAATCTTTTTTGACTCTAATCTCTAATAACAACATAAATAGATACAATAAGAGAAATTATAGCAATTGAAAGTGAAACTATTTCTGAAACACTCAATTTTTATTCTCCAAGTTTTTCGCACAATGGCAACATTTTTTCAATTGCAACGACTATGCGTTTTTGTTCGGCAAGAGGAGGAAGAGGAATCACAAATTCAGTAATGTAGGATTCTTTTACATTATTGATATTTGTTCCTTGGGCTAAATCCCTAATATGTTTTCTATAAAAATCACTTTCGAACAAGCAACGAAGATAACCTGCCATATCCAAAGAATATGGACGACAAATTCTAAGAAAAGCCCCAATCATAATATCTGAAACATCTAAGTCAACAAAACCAGCTTTTCCAATTACAGCCTTACTACCTGTCGATGCAACAATCAAGATATCGCCTTTTCGGATTAGCTTGTCTTCATCTCTATACTTTTCAGGGAGAAAAACATCAGTTTCATCAAGGAGAATTTTCATCTGCTGAATATTGCCACCTCGCAAAATACGATAGCCAGTCTTAGTGACATCCTTTTTATCATACGACACACCACCTAAAACCCGAATTATCTCTCCCAATCTACACCAACACCAATTCTCTGGAATATCAAAAGGAATTTCATCGTCTGAAATTTCTGGTAAAGTCTTTTCTTTTTTGATTTTTCCTTCTTTTATAAGTTTTGCTTTTTCTTTCTTTATTTCTTCCAGTAAGTCTTTTGCGTTGCCTTCGCTGGCTATCTGAGGCACGAGTTTTCCCTGCACCGCTTCCTGCAAAATCGCTTTTTTTGTGATGGCACCGATTTGTTCATTAAAGGCTTTGAGTTCCGTTTCTTTTTTGCCGTATTCTTCTATGAGCGGCATGAACTTTTCGATTGCGGCGACAATGCGTTTTTGTTCGGCAAGGGGTGGAAGAGGAATAAGAGTTTCTTTTAAATTATCTTGTGTAATCTGATTGATTGTTGTTGTATTGACTCCTTCCAATCTTGCTCGATACAAAGGGGAATTTATGAAATTCATAATATAAGAATTAAAAGGAGAACGTATCAATGCCATAAAAGCTCCGAAGGACATTCCGTTTTCTTTAATAATTGCACATTTACCTACTAATGCTCTACTTCCATTTCTTGCACAGATTAACAAATCACCTTTTTTTGCCATGCACTTTTCAGGAACTGTTTTTGAAACATAAACCAAATCATTATAAACTATTTCACCATTCTGAATATTATTTGAACGCAAGACTGCAATTCCACCACTTTGAACTATATCCGTTGGAGAATAGGTTAATCCTATATTTGTATCAATTATCTCCCCCAACCGACACCAGCACCAACTTTCTGGTATATCAAAAGGAATCTCTTCGTCGGCAATGTCACACGGATTCGAGCCAGCTAACGCTGTCTCTTTTTTTGATTTCCTTTTTCTAGATTTTGCGTTAGCAAAATCCAATCCGTGTGACAGTCTTTCCTTGCGTATTTCTTCCAGCAAATCCCGTGCGTTGCCTTCGCTGGCTATCTGTGGAACGAGTTTTCCCTGCACGGCTTCCTGCAAAAGCGCGTTTTTTAAGTCTTTTGCGGTCATTTTGGTTCCTCTCTTGACTTTTCTTGGTTTCGCGCTATAATTGAACCATCGACGTGAGGTGTCTTAGTTGCCCTGTCCGCTGATTTTTCAGCCGCGTCACTCAAGCCTTCGAATCTTTCGGAGGCTTTATTTATTTCATCAAGTTCTATTGAATATATTCTGTGTCCGTTCGCAATGCTTTCTTTTACAGTAATCAACACATCTGCCTTTCTACCGCTTTGTAAAATAGCGGCAGAAACAAATCTTTTTATTGAAAGGACATTTGGATCGTCTGGATTCTTTAGGTTGCCATGAGATGTAACTAAAATCGCCGACTCATAAAGAGGCTTAATCTTTGCGGCAAGCTCAAAATGCTCGTTCAGCGTAAATCCATTTTTCTTTGACTTTTCCAAAGCCTTTGCGCTTGTCATTTTATCAATTGAATGCTTTGAAAGATTAGCTTCAATGCCAGTTTGAATGTTTACAATTTTACCTAAAAATGGTTTTAAACTTGAGAGAAGCTCAGCGCGTTTATAACTGGCATAGCCATGTTTTTTTTCTGCCATTACAGCTCCCCTTTCTGCGCTTTCTGATGAAGTTCTGTAATCTGCGCAAGAAGATTGTCTATGTCAGCATTAAGCTTTGAACGCTTTTCTTCGTAGTTCTGGATTGTTTCTGCTACGCTCAAAATTTCTTCTTCTTCGTGAGGATAGCCGCAGACATCAAAGTTGTAGTTTGAATCAATAAGTTCCTGCGCGGCGTAGCATTTTGCTTTTGGATTTCCTTCTTCGTCTGTGATTTCTTTGCGAGCATTCCACCAGGCAATGCAGTCATCAAAGTGCTTTAATTCCATCGGCTTTGTTTTGCTAAAGTGCTTGCGGTCGCCTGGAATATCTACGCGGTAGAACCAGGTCTTTCCAGTCGGCTCTTCATTATTGAAGAAAAGGATGTTTGTTGTAATGCTTGTGTACGGGCTGAATACGCTTCCGGGCAAACGGACGATTGTATGAAGGTTAAAATCTGTAAGTAGTGTTTTCTTAAGATTGTTCTTTGCATTATCGTTTCCAAACAGGAATCCGTCCGGAACAATTACAGCAGCGCGGCCATCTTTCTTAAGACGATACATAATAACGGCCATAAACAAATCAGCTGTTTCACTTGACCGCAAATCTGCCGGGAAGTTTTGTTTGATGTCATCTTTTTCGCTTCCGCCGTATGGTGGATTCATAAGGATTACATCAAAGGCATCTTTCTGAGTGTAGTCCAAAAGTTTATAAATGAGTGAGTTTCCGTGATAAACCTTCGGGCTGTCGAGGCCATGTAAAAGCATGTTTGTAACACAAAGCATGTAAGGGAACTGCTTTTTCTCGACGGCATAAATTGAGTTATAGATTTTCTCAGAATCTTCGTTGCTGATTGTTCCCTTTGCATCCTTGACTCCTTCAAGTTCTTTTATCCAGCTGGAAAGGAATCCACCAGTACCACAGGCAAAGTCTGCCATTGTCTCGCCAATCTGAGGCTTAATCATTTTTGCCATAAATTGAGTTACAGCGCGAGGTGTATAGAACTCACCGGCACTACCTGCGCTCTGGAGTTCTTTAAGAATTGTTTCGTAGATTTCACCAAAGGCATGAGTTTCTTCGTAGCTTCCAAAATCAAGTTCATCAATGATGTTTGCAATTTGGCGGAGCAGAACACCGTCTTTCATGTAGTTGTTTGCATCTTCAAAAGTTGTTCGGACAATACTCTGTCGGATTGGCGTGTCAGGTGAGATTTCAAGATTTTTAAGAGTTGGAAAGAGCCGATTGTTCACAAAGTTTAAGAGTTTGTCGCCGGTAAGCCCGTCGCCTTGGTTTTCTGCGTGAGCCCAGTTGCGCCAGCGGAGTTCTTCTGGGATTATTGATTCATATTTTTCATCTTCAAATTCCCAGTCTTCTTCTTTTGCGTCATATACTTTTAAGAAGAGCATCCAGGCTATCTGTTCAATTCTCTGTGCATCACCGTTAATTCCGGCATCGTTACGCATTACATCACGAATGCGTTTTATAAAACTACTTAAGTTACTCATTTATGGTCTCCTCGTTATTGTCACACGGATTCGAGTCGGCTAACGCCGCCTCTTTAAGCATCGTTATTCGCTGCCATTTTAAGGAGTTTTCACCAAAATTAACAAGCAAGCCTATTTCAAGATTAGCAGCTTTTAAATAATTCAAAACCTGAGCCTTGTGAGCTTTTACAAGGTTTGTCACAGCTTTTAATTCTACAATTATCGAATCATAACAAACAAAATCAGCATAGTATTCCTTGTCAAGTTTTTGTCCTTTGTAAAAAATTGGAAGCAATTTTTCTCTTTTATACGGAATATTCTGTAATTTGAATTCTTTTTCCAGAGCTTCCTGATAAACAGGTTCAAGGAAACCATTTCCCAATTCGTTATGCACTTCCATGCAAGAGTTTAATATTTTTTCAGTATGTTCTTTTAAGATTAACATAAATATCCCCCCAAGATTTTGCGTTAGCAAAATCCAATCCGTGTGACAACCTTATGCCACTTTATACAATTCGTTCTCAAGTTCTTTCAGTGCGGCCCGATATTTGTCGTTTCCTCCGAACAAAGCAGCAATACGAGCTGGCTTTCCATATTTAGTGAATGGATTCTGTTTTAGAATCTCTGTTGATTCAATATCATAAATGCCAAGTTCGGCATATTTATCCAAAAGTGCATTTATTATTTCACGAGCAGCTTCTCCGTACTTTCCAAAGATATCTCGCTTCTTTACATTTTCAGCACGCTCTCGTCTGGTCAGAGGCTTTTGATTGAATGCAATATGACAGATAAAATCAAAGTCATCGACATCTGTCATATTCTGATCTTTCTTAATCAGTTCAAGATCAATGCCTTTATCTTTAAGCATATTGCGGATGATTTCTTTTTTCTGTTCACCGTTCCAGGTCTGAATAAAGTTTTCCAATGTCTGGTAAGTTCCGAGTATGCTTTCTTTTGTGTAATCTTCGATAGATTCCTGCTTCAAAAGTTTTCCGTCTGTATCATAAATTGAAACTAAACGCTGAAGAACATCGACTCTCACCCCGCCGCGACCAATGATTGGCTTTTTATTAGAAGAGGTGTTGTCCTCGCTATCCGAGCCGTCTCCGCAACTGGAGGCATCCTCATCTGTCGGCTGCTGCGGCGTTTTAGACTTAGCATTCGGATCAAAATCTTCATCCTGCTCAATTTCGCCATCCCATTCAGGGTCAGCAAACAAACGGCTTACGCGGCGAAAGTCCATAATCGCAAAATGTGTCTTTCCTTCGTCGTATCTAAGACGGGTTCCGCGTCCAATGATTTGCTTGAACTCCGTCATTGAATTAATCAGCTCGTCAATGACAATCAGCTTTACCATTTTGCAATCGCTTCCGGTAGAAAGCAATTTTGAAGTTGTGGCGATTACTGGATACGGCTCTCCGACAGAAATAAAATAGTCAAGCTTGTCTTTGCCGTATTTGTCGCTTCCAGTAATGCGGACTACATACTGCTCTTTTACGTTTCCTTGAGCGTCGCGCAAAATCATGTCGGTGTTCAAATTATTCAACGCGACCCGCATTCTTTCCGCGGCGTCTTCTGTAGGACAGAAGACAATCGTTTTGCTCATTCGGTCCGTTTGCTTTAAGTATTTTGTTATCTCGGCCGCAACTTCGTCAATTCTGTCTTGAATAATGATGTTGTAATCATAATCGGAAAGATTATATTCACGGTCTTCAATTTCGTTACCGTGAATATCTTTTTGCCCTTTTTTTGGTCTCCAGCCGTCATCAATATTTGTATGAACATTAATCACCTTGAACGGAGCAAGGAAGCCGTCTTCTATTCCCTGCTTAAGACTGTAAGAATAGACCGACTCGCCAAAGTAATCGATATTAGAAACATATTTTGTTTCTTTTGGAGTGGCAGTCATGCCAATTTGTGTGGCGCCGTTAAAGTAGTCAAGGATTTTTCGCCAGCGTGAGTCAGCCTTTGCGGAACCGCGGTGGCACTCATCTACAATAATCAAGTCAAAGAAATCTGGCCTAAAGAATTCCTTGTATTTTGAAAGTTCAAGCTCAATTTCTTCTTCTGTTTCTTCATCTTCTTCGCCATGACGCTTTGCGGAATCCAGCTGTTGGTAAAGGGCAAAGTAAACCTGATAAGCGGAAATTTTTGACTTGTCCTCTTTTTGAAAGTTGATTTTATGAATCACTTTTTCAAGCGGCTTAAAGTCCTGCTGAATGGATTGGTCCACAAGATTATTTCTGTCCGCAAGATATAGAACTTTCTTTTTAGTTCCAGATTCAATCAAACGCCAAACTATTTGGAAGGCGGTATATGTCTTGCCGGTTCCGGTTGCCATAGCGATAAGAATGCGGTCCTGTTTTTTTGAAACTGCTTCCAGCGTTCTATTTACCGCGTTGCGCTGGTAGTAGCGCGGCGGATAGCAGTCAGCTCCGGAATAGAAGGGCGTGTCCATCAGCTTTTCTTCAAAATAAAGCGGAACGTCGTATACTTCTGATTTTCCGTCTATGTAATATCGCTTTTTATCTATCGCCTCAAAGTTTTTCTCGACAGCGTCTTTTTTCCACCTTGCCATAAGCTCTTCCGCTGTTGGAAATTCCGCCAGCGGAAACTCTCTTTCAAGGCCTGTGGTAAAATCGTGCTCAAAAAAGCTGTCGCCATTAGAAGTGTACACAAAGGGAACGTTCATCATCACGCCATAAGCAATTGCCTGTTGCATTCCAAATGAAGAAGAATGGTTGTTGTCCTTTGCCTCTACGATAGCAAGCGGCGTGCCCTTGTTGCGCCAAAGAACATAGTCGCAACGCTTTCCTTTGTCGCGGCTTGGTATGTTGCCTTTGATACGCACTTTTCCGTCCGTAAAATTGTTGACGGGAGAAGTTTCCATTGTGATTTTTTTGACATCCCATTTTGCGGTCAACGCAGGAGTGATATATTGTAACTTGATGTCTTCTTCAGACATTTCTTTTTTTTCAAATATGTCGCTCATTAAAACAATACTACCACGGTTTTATTGAATTTTCAATAAACATTCCCCGCAAAAACAAACTCCAACCGCTCCTTGGCAACCTCAACCAGGCGCTTTATCGCGCTTACAGGCGTAGGCTCAGTGTCCAAAAGCCTAAAGCGCGGAAAAAATCTTGTGATGTGGAGCGGAATCTTTTTGCCAAACTCTTTTTCCAAGCCGGCGACCCAGGCGCAAAGGGAGCGCATTTCTTCATCGCTGTCGTTCTTTCCGGGGATTATTAGAGTCGTCAGCTCCACATGGCATGAATCAAGAGCGCCGCGGATAAAGTCTTTTGTCATTCGCAAGTCGCCGCCGATAAAGTCTTTGTAAAAATTTTCAGAAAAGGATTTTAGGTCGATGTTCATCGCGTCAATGTAAGGCTTTATTTCTTGCAAAACTTTTAGGCTTGCCGTTCCGTTTGTGACCAAAACATTTTTCATTCCGGCTTCCTTGCAAAGCTTTGCGGCGTCGCGGACAAACTCCCAGCCAACCAGCGGCTCGTTGTAAGTAAAGGCAAGCCCTATGTTTCCGCGACCGCGCAAGCCAAGGGCGCTTTGGACAAGTTCTTGGGGAGAGCAACGTTCCGCCGCCTTCCTATAATCAAACGCTTCCTGCGACCAAGAGATGCCGCTATTTTGGCAAAAGGGGCAGCGCAAGTTGCAGCCGTACGAGCCGACTGACAAAACCATCTTTCCCGGCATGAACATTCTGAGCGGCTTTTTTTCTATCGGGTCAAGCGCGAGCGCGGTAAGCTTTCCGTAATTGTCGTCGACAATTTTTCCGCCTCGGCAAACCCTGGCTCCGCAAAAGCCAATAGCGCCTTCCTCAATTTTACAGCGCCTAAAACACGCGTCGCATTGCGGCATGGTCTCCTCCAAAAGCGCTTAGTGATGGCGGACAACTTCAAAGCGGAACAATTCGACTTTTTCGCCGGGAGCGATGCCGCCCTTTCGCCTTGCGATTGACACTTGCTGTTCCACCGTGTCAACGCCGTCAAGGTCGGGAAGAAGCAAGCCCCGTTTGTATCCGCTTTGGACAATCACGCCGTATTTTTTTACGTCAAGTTCCGCTTGGGAAGTTATCTTTTCCGCTTGGCCCAAAACATCCACGCTGATGTCAAGATAATTTAGCTCGCTTTCTTCCACCGGCTCAAAGCGGGGGTCTTTGCTAACCGCGCTTACGGCGTTGTGGATTATTTCAAGCGCCAAATTTTTTTGAGTGGGACCAGTCGTTCCGATGCAGCCGCGCAAGGCTCCAAACTTGTGAATGGAAACAAAAGCGCCGGCCTCGGCATTCAAGAGTTCCGCCGGAAGCCAATCAGGCAAAGGCATGACGCTTCCGTTTTTTACAAAATGCTCGGCGGACGCGCGGGCAAGCCTGACATAAGCGTCGGACTTTTCTTTTTTTCGCGCAATCTCGTCTTCCACAAACTTAAGCCTTGCCCTTAAAAAGCGCCTTGACTCGTCGCGGCCATTTGGAACAAAAGAGCATATTCCGTATCCTACGCCGGTAATGTCCTCGTGCGAATATTGCTTGGCCTCAACAGCCGTTCCGTCCAACGCTCCAGCCATGATGACAAAAGACTTGTGCCCGCACTCGGCGGCCTTTTCGCAAAAGCTTTCGTCAAAATCAAAAAGCTCTCCAAAGCGCGCCGCCGCGCAAACTTCCATAATCCGAGCGTCGTAAAGCGGCCCTTCTTTTGCAAAACCGTAAGGCCCGTAGTCCTGCAGCTTGTGCGACAAGTCGCCGCTCGCCACATAGACAACGCGCCTTCCCAATTCCTCGGCCGCCTCTTTTATCATCGTTCCATATTCATAATGCTTTAAAAGGTCCAGGCCAGAAAGCCCTGTTCGAACAAGCTTAAAGTCCTTGTATTTTTTAAGGATGAACCAAAGCGGAACCATCGTCCCATGGTCAAGCGACGGATTTTTTTCGCCAAGAGTTCCCGCCGGAAAGCACGAAGATTGCGCCTTACGTTCCAACAGTTCCACAAAATCTTTGTCATAGTCAACTTCAAATTTTACCTGAGCTGCTCCAAAGTCGGAAAATGAGCCGGCCGCTTTTTGGCCGGGGGAGACGTGAAAATAATCCGCGTACATCACGCTGTGCGGACTTGAAATTACAATCGTCTCAGGCTTTAGCGCGGCGATTTCTTCCGCGACTTTTTCGTAGGCCGCGATTGTCTTTTGCACTTGCTTTTCGCTTCCGCGTCCAACATCGGGAACAATCATCGGCGGATGCGGAACCATAAAGGCGGCGATTATCGGCATTTTCTCCTCCTAAATCCATTCCTCCGGCACGGCTTGCGCCATTAGCTGGCAGGCACGCTCGCTTGGGTGCAAGTGGTCGCCGGAATCGCAGTCGCCCATAAAGGCTTTGGGGTTTCGCGCGTCGCGGACGGACGCGTCAAAGTCAACAAAGCCGTCAAAGTCCTTTGAGGCTCTTATCCATTCGTTGAACTCTTGCCTCATAGCCTCGCGCTTTTCGTTGTAAGTTCGCCAGCCGTAAATCGGCAAAAGCGTCGCGCCATAAACTTTTAGGCCGGCCTTTCTCGCTGGCTCCACGTAAATTTTTTGGACGCCTTCTATCAAGTCAGCGACGCTCGGCAAATCGCTCCAGGGCCTAAACTTGTTCACCTCCACGCCAACCGGATGGATTATGTCGTTGATTCCGTGGTGAATGATTATCGCGTCCGCACCCGCCGCCTTTGACTCAATCGGAAAGCGAGCCGCTCCCTTTAGGCCGTAAGCCTGGTAAGTTATGCAATCGTATTGGCGCAAGATTCTAGTTCCGCAAACCGCGCGGCGGATGACAGAAACGTTTCCCTTGCCGCCCTTAAAGGCGCGCTCGCGAAGGTAGTCCACCCAGCTGCAGCAAGTGATTGAGTCTCCGTAGCAGATGAGCGCGCGATTTTTGTCTTCGGTAAAAACGTCGATTGTGTTCAAAAAATAAAAGGCGTTTGCCGCCGCGCTAAGGTCGTCGGGAAAATTTTCCGCCGCGCAAAAGTCTCCGTATGCGAAGGCGCCTTTTTCTAGCGGGCTAAGGATTACCGTTCCAGCGTTCATCTGCGTAAAGCCCTCAAAGTACATGCTTACGTCAACGGTGTCGCCGGCTGTCACCGCCAAGTCAATTTGGTCGCTAACGATATCAGTTCCTGCGGGAATCAAGAACGACGCGGCGCCGTTTTTTGTTATCGCGACAGGCTTGTATTGGCTCGCGCCTTTTTTTGCGCAAAAGGCCTTTGTCACTTTCACGTCTTCCGTTCCGGTTAAGTTGGAAAATGTGAAGCGCAGCTTTGAGCCGTTAAAGCAAATCTTTATCGGGTAGCGCAAGGTCAAGTCTTTTGCGTATGTCGTTTCCGTTCGTTTTGTAATCGAAGTCGCCGTTCCCCAGCAGGCCACCCATTTTGAAAAGCCATCGTTTTTTATCGCGTTCATTCTACAATTCCTTTTGCAAATAAATCATGTCCACAAGACGGACGCCCGCCTCCACAATTGGATGGTCGTAGTTGTCGGTAAAAAAATTTTTGACAACGTGATGCCGCTTGAATCCGCATTTTTCGTAAAAGGGAATCGTGAGCGGGCTGTCGCCTGTTCCGACTTGAAGGGCGTCATAGCCATTATGAAATTTTTCTTCCAAAAATTCAATCAGCTTTTTGCCGTAGCCCTTTCCCTGGCTTTTGGGAACGGTGGCGATGTTCTTTATTTCAAGAACGCCCCCGCCTTCGTCGGTGACAACGCACTCGGCCTTTATTCCGCCGTCGTCAAGAACGAACATTCGTCCGCGCTCAAGGTAGCGGTCAACCATGTCCTCTTGCTCGTCGGCAAGAAGAAGCAAGTCGAGAAAATCTTTTTTGCCAGTTGTTATTTCTTTAATTTGCATTTTGTAAACTCCTATTGAATCACTAAAATCTTTCCCTGGTCTTTGTCGCGCTCGGCCACAAAACTTGCGTTGCAAACTTTTTGCAAAAAGGTCTTGTCGTGGCTCACCACAATCATGGCGCAATCCAAAGCGGCGAGCGCGTTTTCCAAAGCGACAACGCTTGTGATGTCCATGTGGTTTGTCGGCTCGTCCAAAACCAAAAGCGAAAGCGGCTTTTGGACCGCAAGCGCTATCATCAATTTGCGCAGCTCGCCGGGGCTCAAATTGTCGCCGCGCTTCAATCCCTCCAAACGCTCCGGCTCGCTTCCAAGCCTGTAAAGCGTCGAAAGAACCTCGCCGCGCTCGCTTTCTTCCAAGCCGTCCAGCTCGCGAAAAACCGCGGCCCTTTGCGCGTCGGAAATTTCCTGCGGCAAGTAAAGAACCTCGTTGGCTCGCCCCGCCTTTTCCAAAAGCGAAATCACGTGGCGGACAAAAAGCGATTTTCCGGCGCCGTTTTCCCCGGTCAGCGCGATTTTCGATCCGCGCTTTATTTCCACGCGAGGAATTTTCAGCTTGTATGAACCGACTTCTAAAACGGCTTCGTCTACGGCGAGCGGCTTGGAATAGTCGCTTTGGCTTAGCGCGAATCCTTCCTTGCGGCGCAGGGCTTTTTTAACGCTGTCGCGCTCGCTTTCGGTTTGGCGGATTTGCGTTTCAAGCCTGGCCTTTGCGTCTCCGGTGGAACGGTCCTTTCCAAGAATTCGCGCCGTGTCGATTTTCCTTTGCGCGTCGTGGTCGCGCGAGTCGATCGCTTTTTTGGAAAGGCGCGCCTTGGACTTTTGGTTTTGCGCTTCAAGCGCGGCGCTCCTTCCGCGCTCGGACGCGGCCTTTGCGTTAAGACGCTCCCATTGGCCGCGAGACTGGTCGGCGCCGCTTTGCCGCAACTCCAACGCCTTTGTAAGGCCGCACGGGTAAGAGTCATAGACAACGCAATCCCGGCCTCCCGCAAAGGCGGCGGCTTCGTTGTAAAGGTAAACCGTCCGCGCGCAAAGACTGTCGGCAAAGGCGCGGTCGTGGCTTACGATTATTCCCGTTCCGGCAAAATCGCCAAGCGCCTCGCAAATCATTCGCGCGGTCTTTGCGTCAAGGTGGTTGGTCGGCTCGTCCAGCAACAAAACGGCGGGCCGCTCGGCTAGAGCGCAAGCGATTTGAATGCGCTTTTTTTCGCCGCCCGACAAAGTTTCGTAGCGCTCAAGCATTTCCTCGGTCACGCAGAGGCGCGAAAAAAATTTGCGCGCCTCGTTGTCGTCCGACCAAAAGGCCGTGTAAAGATTTTCGGGCGGCTCGGAAGTTTCCTGCGCGCAGTAAAGCACGTCGCCCGCCGCTGGGCCAACCACGCCTGCTTTTGCGCCCGCGTTCCCGCATAAAATTTTTCCGCCGTCTGGAACAAGGAGCCCCGCGATTAATTTTAAAAGCGTGGATTTTCCGCAGCCGTTGCTTCCCGCAACGCAAGTCCAGCCTTCCGCAATTTGAAGCGAAAAGTCCTCGAACAAATTTGCGTTTGACTCAGGATAAGAGAAGTTAAGTTTTGTGATTTGAATTGACATTTTGGCCTCCAAAAAATAGAAGCCAGCCACAGAAAGCGGACGCCCGGCCGACAAAAAAATAACTGCAACTGACTTCCAAAGATCGCCCCGCGCCCTTCGCGCCAAGCGTTTTTTTTAACGGAAATCAGAATTACAGTATCATCGGCAGCGTGTCTCCTAAATGAAAAGATAAGGTATCTTATAAAGATTTTGGAAAAGTGTCAATTAGGTTTATTCCTTAAATGCCACCGCGTCAATTTGGAATTTTATTCCTTCCCTGATAAATTTTGTTTCGTAAGCTTTTCTTGCAGGATATGTTCCCTTGAAACGCTTTTTTAGAACATCTGGCAAGGCATTTAAATCGGCTATGTTTGCAAACAGACAGTCCATTTGAACGACAGATTCTAAAGTCAAGCCAACTTTTTTAAGCCGCTCTTCCAAAACGTCAATCGCGCCGTTAATTTGATTTTCAATAGATTCTCCTTCATTTTTCATGCAATAACTTGTATATACAAAGTTGCCTGCTTCAATGACAGTTGAATCAGCCCAAAAGTCATCAGTTTCAATTCTTTTTATTTTGCTCATAAAAATACTCCTTATTTTTTTTGGAAGTGGCACGGGGCGGGCGTCCACATAACAATTGCTTAAACGGTGGCGCGGCTTGACCGCGACATCCGCTTTGAAGCTTTGTTATGCCTTGTTTATTAAAATCCCGTGTCTTTTAATTCACGAACTAAATTTATATAAAAATCTCTAATAGTTTTTGAACCACTTGGAAGACTTTCACTTTCTTTTAATCTAGGATTTGTGCGATAACCGTCAACTTCATGCGGATGAGAAATCCCGAAAAACCTCCGGCCTTCAATTGTACCACGGAATTTTCCCCATTTCGCAGAGTCCACCGATACAAGCCCATCGTTCGCTCCGTCAGAAAAGCTGATTATAAGATTCAAGAACCACATAAAAATATCACTGAACGGGTTTTTCATTTTTCCAGCAAATGACTGATACATAATGGCAGGGGAGTCAATAATTTCCTTATTGAAATTTTCCATAAAAGAAGCCCTGAACTGCTGGCTTGTCTCAAAGAAATCTGGCTTTTTGTCTCCAAGAATCCTAAACCAGATATTTACGAAAAAAGCACAGAATTTAAAAAATCCTTTCCCAAAAATTGAGTAGAGCGAATCCATCGTTTTTAAACCATGATTTGGAGAGCTTATCATCGTAAGAGAAGCTATTTTATCTGAAACTCCAAGTTTTGCTATTGCATACCGTACATCTATTCCGCCTTTAGAATGGGCTATTACATTAACTTTTTCAGAGCCTGTTTTTTCAAGAGCCTCTTTCAGAGCAATCACAATTTGGTTTGCCGCATCTTCAATATTCGCCCAGGCGTCATGCTTACTGTAGAATATGGCGGCACCATGCTCTTCAAGAAAGTCAGGGATAAGCCCCCAATAATTGAAAAGTTTTCTGTCACGAAATCCCGTTCCGTGAACAAGCAATAAGGGATATTTTGTTTTGCAGTCATCAAGTGTCGGCTCAGGGGGATTTTTTCCAAAAAGACGTAAAACTTCATTTTTCGCCGGATTCCAATAGTGCTTTACAAAAAGTATTGATACAAGCAAATACAAAAGCACGACAACAATGGAAACTGCTATGGAAACGATTTGAACCGTGTTGTTTTTGATTGACTCAGAAGAATTTATCAGAAAAGCAAGGAGT
>DGRX01000007.1:151-31082 GCA_002391235.1 Treponema sp. UBA4377 | reverse complement strand
GCTGCCAGTTGCGGGCGCGGTTTGAGCCTTCGCCCCAGTATTCCTTTACGTAGTTTCCGTTTACGATAAGCTTGTTGGTCGGAGATTCGTCAAAGCGGGCAAAGTAGCGGCCAAGCATTACAAAGTCCGCGCCCATCGCAAGCGCCAATGTTATGTGGTTGTCGTGAACGATTCCGCCGTCCGAGCAAATCGGAACGTAGATTCCCGTTTCTTTGTAGTATTCGTCGCGGGCTTTGGCGACCTCGATGGTGGCGGTGGCTTGGCCGCGGCCGATGCCTTTTTGCTCGCGCGTGATGCAGATGGAGCCGCCGCCGATTCCGATTTTAACAAAGTCGGCGCCCGCTTCGGCCAGGAACCTAAAGCCTTCTGCGTCGACAACGTTTCCGGCTCCGACCTTTACGTCCTTGCCGAAATTTTCGTGGATGTCCTTAAGCGCGCGGCGCTGCCATTCGGTAAAGCCTTCCGAGGAGTCCAAGCACAAAACGTCGGCTCCGGCCTTTAGCAAAAGCGGAACGCGTTCCATGTAGTCGCGCGTGTTGATTCCCGCTCCGACGATGTAGCGCTTTTTGTCGTCCAAAAGCTCCAAGGGGTGCTCTTCGTGGCTTGCGTAGTCCTTGCGGAAAACCAAGTACTGCAAGTTGCCGTCTTTGTCAACGATTGGAAGCTGGTTGATTTTTCGTTCCCAGATAAGGTCGTTGGCCTCGTCAAGCGTGATGTCGCTTTGGCCGGTGACCAAGTCCTTGAGCGGAGTCATGTACTTGCTTACGGGGTCGTTGGGATTGCAGCGGCTCATTCTAAAGTCGCGCTCGGTGATGATTCCCATCAACTTGCCGTTGTGCTCGCCGTTTTCTGTTACGGCGACGGTGGAGTGCCCTGTCTGCTCAATCTTTTCGCAAAGTTCCTGCAAAGTCTGGTCGGGGCGGATGTTGGTGTCGGAAGAGACAAAGCCCGCCTTGTACATTTTTACGTGCGCGATCATCGCGGCTTGGTCGGCGATTGTCTGCGAGCCGTAGATGAAGCTGATTCCGCCTTCCTTGGCAAGCGCGATGGCCATTCTGTCGTTTGAAACTGACTGCATTACCGCGCTGACCATCGGAATGTTCATGTAGAGCGCTGATTTTTCGCCCGCCTTTTTGTTGTAGCGGACAATCGGAGTTCTAAGCGAAACGTTTGCAGGAATGCAGTCCGCCGATGTGTAGCCCGGAATCAATAGATACTCGTCGAATGTGTGGGACGGTTCCTCAAAAAAGTACGCCATAAATTTCCTCCTTATGCGTCGTTCAAATCATCTAAAAAATTGGATTATTATAATGCAATTATAACTTTTTAGCAAGACTAAAACCCAAAAAACGCTCTCGGGAGAATCGAACGGCCTTTCTCGCGGTTGCGTCTTTTAGGGCGTAACAGCAAGATTAACGCGCAAAGCGAGCGGCCGTCCGCCTTCTCCCTGCGCGTTTTTTTCTTTTCTTCTACCTAAAATTGGGGTTGCCTTCAAAGATACGAGCGCCGGCGTAACCAACATTTTTTTTGTTGCATTCAAAAACACGAGGGGCAAAATAAAAGCGGCGGCTGTAAAGGAGATAAAATCAGCCGCCGCCCTGGAGGTTTTTCATTATGTTCCGCTTGATTGCCTGTAACTGTAATATAAGCAAACGGGCGGAAAAAAAGTTACAAAAAAACGAAAAAAAAGTCTGGGCGTCGGCTTTGTCAACTGCGCTTGGGCTGTCAACCGCCGCCGGGCGTTTTTAGCCTGCCAGCCAATCACTTTACGTAGATTGTGAGCGTGTCTCTAAAAAAATCGCTTTTAGGCTGCAAGTCGATTGTCACGCTGTCGGACGTGGCCTCTCCAAGCTTAAAAAGCATGCTGCCGTAGGGGCCGATTTGGGCGGCTCCTTTGCCTCCCTTGAACTTAAGCGGGCCAAGGTAGGCTGTTGTGGGCGGATTTCCTTTCCAGTCAGCCTTTTTATACACGTTGGCGTCTGGCAGCTGGTCAAAAGAAATGCTTGTGTTTGTAATGTTGTCGCCATAATTTGACTGGTCGCACCAGCCGTAAAACTCTCTCCATAAGTCTATGGCTGTGACAGGGTAGAGGTAGGTGTGTTCCCCGCTCGCGTCGCTGTAGGCGCAAGTGTAGTTGGCGTTTTCTGGGTATGTCACGCCATCTTGGTTAAAGCCCGCGTTGTTTTGTCTTTCCATAAGGTCTGAGGCCTTTTCCTGCAAGAGCGAGGTTATTGTGTAGCCTTTTCCGCTTGCGGCCTTTACGGCGGCCAAAATGGAGTCAAAGTCGACATAGGCGTTGGTCGCGATTTCCTTTATGAACTTGGGGCCGCCGAATTTTCTGACCAGCCAGGCGCCAAGATGAAATGTCGCGGCGTATGTCGGCGACGTTTGGCCTGTAAGGCCGCATGCCCATTCGTGGTTGTAGTTTGCGGTGGAGAGGCGCGTCTTTGGCGTGTTGCCCAGCTTGTCGTTAACGTCGCTGTCGCTTATGCCAAAGTAGGCTTGCATCATGTCCTCGCACATCATGGCCAAAAGCTCTCCGTACCAATAAGTCCATTCCTTTTTGTGAATCATCGTCTTTTGGTTGAATGAGATTGTGTGCGAGAATTCGTGCTGGGCGGTGGAGTAGGCTTCCAAGGGGTCTTTTAAGGTTGTTTGGCTGTCCATGTATACAAAGCGGCCCTCGTTGCTTTCGGTTGTATTATGCCATATGTCTCCGTGGTAGACAAAGCCGTACACTTTGCCGACGGTCAGCATGTCGTAAAGCATTATGTTGATTTTTAATCCGGTTTTTGAGGCCGTGGACATGGGGCCGTACACGCTGCCGTCCGCGTTGTATATTTTGTCGGAAGGCTGGCCGTAAAGGTGGCTTACAAGGCCGTAGCCGTTTATGAAATTTGTTCCCATTGTTTGGGCGGCTGTCGTAAAGGCGGCTATGCCCTGCGTGTAGTATTGGTCATCGACGTCAACCCAAACGTTGTAGTTGGCTTCCGACACAAGCAGCTTGAAGGTTCTTTGGGTAAAATTCGACAGTGTCTCTGGATTGAGCGCCCAAAAAGTTTCCGTGTCGCCTACCGCGTAGTTTTTGACCGCGTTTTGCGCTTCAGGGTCGAGGCTCTTTGAAATCAGCCTTTGAGCCTTCGCTTTTTTTATGTTGTCCATCGAAAGCTTCCAAATCTTTGCGTGGGGGTCGTTCTCCAGGTCGGTCTCAAAGCCCGAGATGATGGCGGTTTCGATTTCATTTTCTTCCGCTTGGAGGAAGAGCGCGCTTTTTTCCTCGCTTGCGGAAACGCCTGTGGTTATTTTAGCCAAGCGCGAGTATATGGAATCCATGGCCGTGTTTGAAATGTTCGAGCGGGCCATGTAAATTGTCTTTCCAGCCGCGCCTTTTAAAAGCAGCTTTTTTGTCGTGGGCGAAACAGTTATCGCGCCGTCAGAAGCGTTCGCTATTTGCGTTTGCGTCATTTCGCTGGCGGGATATAAACTTGTTGGAATGGTTACGCCGCTTGCGCCGCTTGAGCAGGAGGCTAGGGCTAGAAGCGCGCAAAGGGGCAGGGCTAAGAATGAGCGTTTGATTTGTCCAAAAATGTCCATTCTAAAAAACTCCTCTTGCCAATCTATTTCTTTTTCCAGTTTTTCACGCGCAAAACGCTAGCGTTCGGCATTTCAAGCGGAGCGGGGTCGTCCAAAAGCGTTCCTTCGACAATCACCGCGTTTCCATGAAGCTTGCCTAATTTTTCTTGTTCGTCTTTTGTCGCGTCAAGGTAGTAGAGCGTTCCGTCCTGGGCCTTTAGTCCAAGGCGGGCGAATGGGGCGTTTCCGTAATACTCCAAAACGCCAGCCGCTTGTGTCTTTTTGTTATTTTTTGCCATTCCAAAAATGGCCGGTAAGCAGAGCGCGATGTAGGCAAAAAATAAAATTTTCGCTTTCATAGGTTCCGTCCTTTATATCATAGAATTTAACATAAAAACTCAAATTTGTCCATTGAAAAATAAAAACGTCCGCCAACTGCCGCCCGCCAAACGCAGTCCGCCAGCCGTCTGTGATTGAACAAGGGCCGCGTATTCGGTATAATAGTAGAACTATGGCAGACGTAAAAGAACAAATCCGCGCGGCGCTTTCGGCCGCATTGAACCAGTTTAAGAAAGAAAAAAATATCGACGCTCCCGACGTGGAAGCGGCCTCCTTGACTTTGGAAAATCCGCCGGACCCAAAAATGGGCGACGTGGGCGTTCCGCTCTTTGCCTTTGCAAAAACATTCCGCATGGGGCCGCCGCAGATTTCGGCCGGCGTGGCGCAAATCCTTAAAGGCGCCGACGAGATTGGCGGCGTAAAGGTGGCCGGCCTTGGCGAAATCTTGAACCTTGGCCCCTACATCAACTTTAAGCTCAACAAAGGAAACGAAACATATTCAATCCTTAAAAAAATCGCCGAGCAAAAAAGCGATTACGGCTCGCTTGGCTCCGACAATAAAAAGCCGATGGAAGGCCGGCGCGTCATGGTGGAATTTTCTTCCCCCAACACAAACAAGCCCTTGCACTTGGGCCATGTCAGGAACGACGCGCTTGGAGAGAGCGTAAGCCGCATTTTGAAGAAGGCCGGAGCCGACGTTTACAAAGTCAACATCATCAACAACCGCGGCGTCCACATTTGCAAGAGCATGCTGGCCTACCAATTGTTCCACCAAGAAAAAGGCGACACGCCTGAATCTTTGGGAATAAAGGGCGACCATTTTGTCGGAAACTGCTACGTGGAATTTGACAAGTACCTAAAGGGCGAAAAGGACAAGCCCGAGACCGCGCACCCCGAAGCCGCGCAAAAGGCGGAGGAAATGCTGGTCAAGTGGGAGGCCGGAGACAAAGACGTCCGCGCGCTTTGGCAAAAGATGAACGATTGGACGCTAAAAGGCGTTCAGGAAACATACGAAAGAACCGGAGTTTCGTTTGACAAATTGTATTTTGAAAGCGACACTTACCTTAAGGGAAAGGACGAGATTCAGCGCGGACTTGACATGGGAATATTTTTCAAGGCCGCCGACGGTTCCACCCGCGTTGACGTGACGGAAGCTGTCGGAAAGGGAAAGGACGGCGAGGACCACGAAAAGGTTTTGCTGCGTTCCGACGGAACGAGCGTCTACATCACGCAGGACATCGGAACGGCGATTAGCCGCCACAAGGACTGGCCCTTTAACCAAATGGTTTACGTCGTCGCAAGCGAGCAGAATTTTCACTTTAAGGTTTTGTTCTACATATTGAAGAAGCTTGGCTTTGACTGGGCGCAAAAGCTTTTCCACCTAAGCTACGGCCTTGTGAACCTTCCAAGCGGAAGAATGAAAAGCCGCGAGGGAACGGTTGTGGACGCGGACGATTTGTTGGACAGCCTTCACGCCGACGCGCTTAAGGAAATAAAGGAGAAGGGCCGCGACAAGGAATTGGACGACCCGGACGCTGTCGCCGAAAAAGTCGCGCTCGCCGCCGTCCACTACTACATGCTGCAAGCCACTCCGATTAAGGACATGCTCTTTAATCCCGAAGAGTCGCTTTCGTTCAACGGAAACACAGGCCCCTACTTGCAATACATGGGAGCGCGCATTTCTTCGATCTTGGCAAAGGCAAAGGAAAGCGGCGTTCTTCCCGACTCTAGCGAGGCGGCCTGCGCGCTTTTGACTAGCGGCGACGAATGGGAGCTTGTAAAGCAATTGGGCTCATTCCCTGACACGGTTTCAAAGGCCGCCGCCAATTTGGACCCAAGCCTTGTGGCCGCTTTCTTGTACGACACGGCGAAATTGTTCAGCAAGTTCTACCAAAATTGTTCGATCATCAACGCCGAGTCAAAAGAACTTGCGGCCGCGCGCCTCTTTTTGGCACAGTCAACGCTTGACGTAATGAAAGAGGCGATGGACTTAGTTCTAGTTCCTTTCTTGGAAAAAATGTAATGCAAAAATAGCTTTCGCTATTTTTGCATGTCGAGTTTTCGCAAGGCGAAAACTCGCGGGCTGGTTGGAAATTGATGAGCGTTTTTATTACAACAAAAATTATGTCGCTGACTAAGACTGCCGCCGCCGCCTTTTGCGGGGCCTTGGCTTGCGCCGCGCTTTTTTCCTGCCAAAAAGTGCCCGAGATGACGCTGGAACAAATCGCCGAGGCCCGCGAAAAATCCTCGCGCGAATTTTTCACCGCGACAAAGTCCAAGCCCTACAAGGGCCAAGACTTTCTTCCAGGCCAAGTCGGCGGCGTTTGGAACGACGTTTGCATGTCGGACCCCAAGACCTTTAACATTCTTGTGGCCGAGCGCGACGGCCAAAGCGCCGGCATCATGGGCCAGACGACCGACTGGCTTTTTGACTACGACTACGAAAAGCGCGAATGGATTCCCCGCTGCGCTTATTTTACGATAGAAAGCGACCGGGAGCGCGACACGCTTACGGTCCACGTGACGCTTCGCGACGGCCTTTATTGGTCCTTTGTCAATTCCGACAAAAAAATTCCTGTCACAAGCGACGACATTGTTTGGTGGTACGACGAGGTTTCGGGCGACGAGCGCTTCCAAAGCTCGGCCTATTCGGGCCAGTTTGTGACGATGGCCAACGGAGAAAGCCGCCGCATCAAGGCCGTTAAAATCGATGAAAAGAATTTTGACTTTGTCTTTCCGCGAATTGTGGCCGACCCGCTTCTTGCGACAAACGATTCGTTCAAGCCTTCTTGGATTTACAAAAAGGCCAAAGAGGACGGCGGCGTTGAGGGCGTCAAAAACCTTTTTGGAATCGACTGCGACGTCCAGACGATTCCGTCTATGGGAATGTGGTTCATCGAAAGCTATTCGCCGGGCCAGCGCTTGGTCTTTGCAAGGAACGCCGATTATTGGCAAAAAGATTCCGCCGGAAAAGCGATTCCCTATCCCGAAAAAATGGTCATGCAAATCGTCGGCGACCAAAACACTTCATACCTTTTGTTCACGCAAGGAAAGCTTGAAACCTATTCCCCCACGCCCGAAAATCTTGACGACGTTATCCGCGGCCAGGAAGGCGGCTACACAGTCTTTAACTCCGACGGAAGCGTGGGAGCGCAATTGTGGTCCTTTAACCAAAATCCCAAGAACCGCGCCGAGCCCTTTTACGACTGGTTTTGCAAAAAGGAATTCCGCCAAGCGATGAGCCGCCTCTTGAACCGCGACCGAATCATCGCGCAAACCTACCGCGGCTTGGCTTATCCCAAGTACGATTTTTTTCCCGACGGAAACCCCTTTTACAATCCCGACATCGAGCTTGAATACAAGTTTGACTTAAAGAAGGCCGAAGCGCTTTTAAACAAAATCGGCTTTGAGCGCGGCGCGGACGGAAGGATGCTGGACCACAAAAGGCGGCCGGTGGAATTTGACCTTGCGATCGCAAGCTCGGCCAACACTTCAAACGACATCGCGCAAATCATAAGCGACGAGGCGAAAAAGATTGGAATCAAGGTGAACGTTAGGCAAACCGATTTCCAAAAAATGGTGGAATCCTTGACGGCCACTTTTGACTGGCAGTCAATAATCATTGGCCTTGGCGCGAATCTTTTTCCTTCGCAGGGAAGCAACGTGTGGCCGTCAAGCGGAAACCTGCACTTGTGGCACCCCTACCAGCAAAAGCCCGCCACCGCTTGGGAAGCGCGCTGCGACTTTTTGTACAACGAAGGAAGCTACACCGCCGACAAGCTTGCCGCCCAAAAAATCTGGGACGAATACCAGCGCCTGATTTTGGAAGAGTGCCCGATAATCTACCTTGTGCGCCCGGCCAGCTTTTTCGCCATCCAGGGCCGCTGGAACCTTTCAAACTTTTACTACGACAATCTGAACGGAGCCAAGACAGACTGGCTGTGGCTTGCGGTTGATTGACACAAGGCCGCCCGCGCTGATATAATAAATGACATATTTTTTGAGCGCCCGCCTGCCCTGCAGCATTGCAACCCGACAGACCTCCGCCCGCATTCATCTTTTCAATTTTTATGAGGAAAACTTATGGTAATTCTTACATTGAATTGCGGATCCTCTTCCGCAAAGTATCAGGTTTACGATTGGGACAACAAAGAAGTTATGGCCAACGGCGTGGTTGAGCGCATCGGAATCGACGGAAGCTGCATCACGCACAAGGCCAAGGGAAAAAAGACAGAAATCACAAGCCCTTGCCCTACGCACAAAGAGGCGATTGAGCTTATCATAAAAGAAATCACCGACCCCGAAGTCGGCGTCATTAAATCGATGGACGAAATCAGCGCCGTGGGCCACCGCGTTTTGCACGGCGGCGAAAAGTTCACAAAGAGCGTTTTGATTACGCCCGAAGTTTTGGACGGCTTCCGCGAGGTCGTTGACCTTGGCCCCTTGCACATGCCCGCCAACATCATGGGAATCGAGGCCGCGCAAAAGGTTATGCCCAACGTTCCGCACTCGGCGATCATGGACACAGCCTGGCACCAGACGATGCCCGAAGAAACTTTCCAATACGCGATTCCCCGCGAATGGTATGAAAAATACGCCGCCCGCCGCTACGGCTTTCACGGAACAAGCTTTTTGTACACGGCCAAGCGCGCCGCCGTTCTTTTGGGAAAAGACCCCAAGGACACAAACCTCATCATTTGCCACATCGGAAACGGATCTTCCATGTGCGCCGTAAAGAACGGCGTTTGCTACGACACGACGATGGGAATCACTCCGCTTGAGGGCCTTGTGATGGGAACTCGTTCGGGCGACCTTGACCCCGCGCTTCCTTTTTACATCATGCGAAAGACAGGTATGAGCGCCGACGAGATGGACAAGGCCTTGAACAAAAAATGCGGCTGCCTTGGAATCACCGGAAAGTATTCCGACCGCCGCGACATCGAAATCGACGCGGCCAAGGGCGACAAGCTTTGCCAGCTTAGCATTGAGATGGAAGCCTTGCGCATCAAAAAATACATCGGCGCCTTTATGGCCGAGCTTGGCCACGTTGACGCGATTGTTTGGACAGCCGGCGTAGGCGAGCGCGGACCGATCACCCGCATGAAGGCTTGCTCTGGCCTTGAAAACTACGGAATCAAAATCGACGCCCAGCGAAACGAATGGTCCTTTACAGGCAACGCCGAGACTTACATTCACGCCGACGATTCAAAGACAAAGATTTTTGTAATCCCCACTGACGAAGAGCTTGTAATGACTGAGGACGCCTACGCTCTTATGAAGGGAACTTACGACGTTCACACAAACTTTAAGTACAGCTTCCAGGATCCTTCATACGTCAACAAGGCCCGCGAAGAAGGCCTCAAGGGCGACTTGGTAAAGAGGCCCAACATCGCGAAGATTTTGGCGCGGGATATTATAGGGAAGTAAACAAAAATGCCGGGCGACCGGCATTTAGCGTAAAAAAGCCGCCCGATTTGGCGGCTTTTTTGTTTGTGTTTATTAGTTTTATACGAACGAAATCTTTCAATTTCAGAAAAAACGTTGCTTTTTTGAAAAAAAAGGCGTTGATTAGTGATGTGGCAATTATTGAATAAAGAAAGAATCTACAATTTATAAAAATCTGGACAACCACAATCCCATATCATTTTGTATTGTTCTGTCCATGCGGGTAATGGAAAATCCTTGATGGAATTAAAATTTACTCCTAGAATTACCGCTTTTAAACTTTTGCCAAAATTTATATAAACTTCTTCTTCTGGAGATTTTAGTTTGGAGTTTAGAAATACAAAACGGTATTCATGCTCTCCACAAAAATCTGTGCATTTTTGAAATAAATAATTTAATCGTTCTTTTTCTAGATAAAAATGAGAAAAATTGACACCTTGAGAGAATGTCTTCATTATATTAGTCATCTCATCCTCAAGAGTATGGAAGTCGTTCGTATAATGAATAGGTTTGTCAGATAGAAGTTTTGTTTTGCTCTTATGTGTTAAGATGTAATTTTTTAGTTCTTCTTTGTCAAAAACAAGACACACTCCTGTATGCTTTATTGCATATTGGGCCCACATCCTGTTTCTTGCCCACCCTTTATATAAATAATTATTTGCATAATCTGGGGAGTGTTCATCGTTCCAATCTTCTGGAGAAATGAAATAATCTCTGCAAAAACTTAATAACCGAACAGAATTTTTGCGTTCTGTTAATGAAATCTGTAATTCATGCATAATTTTATTTTCATTGTAGTCTTGCCCCGTAAAAGTAAAATGCAATGGATCACAAAATTCAAGCGGATCATTAACTGTGAGTAGGTTGCTAAGTTTTAACGTGTTTGAGTCAATTATTTTATATGCCGCTTCCGCATTCGTATAATGAAACAGCAATGAATTGTTTCCTTTATGTTCTTGTTTTAGCTTTCTTTCTAGTTTAGATGTCATTATTTTAACTTATAATTTGCAGATAAAATATCAATGTCTGAATTTGAAAAGTCAGCGTCATGTGTCAATAAGACCATATCTTGCGTTCTGCAAATGTCTTCAATTATTTTATCATTAAAATCCAAATCGTCTATCACCAGCATTTTCTTTATGTCTGTGTTTGTAATTTGTTTGTTAATTAATTCAAACAAAGGCAATATTTTGTTTATAATTATTTCAAAAATATCTTTTTGTACTTGATGACCGATGCCTGAATTTCGAAAGGATTTAAAGTTTATTGATGCATTAGGCGTATTGTCTTGGTGTTGATACTCTAGGCGTAAGATGCGATTTATGACTTCTGACAAAATATGAGTGTCTATTGCTAGAGAGTTCTTGTTTTTAATCAATTGTCCAAAAATTGATGCATATAGTTGAGGCGTTCTGCCTTTTGAATATATGGGCCAAAAAAGGTAAATGATAATATTTGCATCAAAGAATACTGTTCGATTAGAAATGTTTGCTATAGTGGCTAGGGTAAATCTGTTTGACATTTTACTCTTCCTCTAGTATTTCTTTTACGGATTGCTCCATTTTTTCCGGATTCTTATAATACTCCTTTGCTGTGTCAACTACTCGTTTTAATAGAATTATATCGGTTGGAGATAAGTCTTCAACTGTTAAAGTATTTTTCACTTCTTGCTCAGAAAAATCTTTATATAAAAGTCCTATGGCAGTATTAAGAAATGCAGATGTTAACATGTTTACATTCATAAATGATAAAATAAGTGGTTGCTTTTGTTTTATGAATTCGCATATAACATCATAAACCTTTCTTCCGTCGTCTGCCTCAACACAAATATCTGTGCCAACTATTTGATACACACTTTTTCTCATCACGTCTGTCATGTTTTGCCTCTCAAAATATATCTTGTACGTCATAGGTTTCTGTTGAAAGCCTATATGTATTGATGTCATCGGTTCTAAATTTCATATTCACTATAGTGCCTGGAAACGGAGCATCTAAGAATCCAGATTTTTCTTCTGCTCCAAGTTCATAAAATCCGTTGTCGCTTATTATTTGAAATTTCCCTTTGTTTAATTTAATGAATTCTGTTAATAATGACAAGCCAAGTCCGCCGGAGACGTCTGTTTTTGTGGTATGGCCGTTTATTAGGGCCCATTTAATAGCCTGTACAGATGTTAAGGATGTGTTATTTGCGGAGAAACGCTTATTTATTATTTTCTTAAATCCGCTTCCAACATCGACTATCGTAAACTCAATCATATGTTTTTGGGGAAAAAATTGACCGCAAGTGTATATATAATCCGTTCCGCTATGAATTTGCGCATTTACGAATATTTCATAAATTGATTCCGCTATTTTTTTTCTAAGTCCCTCAGTCATTGTTGGTAAGGCCGTCTTTGATAGTAATTCTGTCAAAACATATAAATTGAAATATCGGCTTTCTGCCGGTTTAAGTTTTAAATACTTTATTGCGGTGTTATTTACATCAGATACTATTTCATAGCCATAATTTGCAAGAAAAGTATTTTTTTTTAGTATATCAATGGTGGCTGGGTTATTTGAAGTTACTGATATTGTATTTGTAAATGATACTTTGTCTAAAAGACCGCCTAGAACAGCACTCATATTAGCTCCAAACCATGTTTGAAGCTCTATATTTATGTTGTCAAAATAAATATCGCCTAATTTTTTATAGAGTTTGGTAAACTGATTATAACAAGAAAAACTTGTGTCTATGTTTTTCAAAGTAAATGTTTCCACATTTTACTTATCGGCATGATTTTTATTTTTTTTTACTGTTGATAATTTATGGATAATCTTTAATAAATGAGTACTTTTTTATTGTAATGGCTGAATATCTTATGAAAATTAACAACATTCAGGATTTCTTAAATCTTTCTCCAACTTCAAAAATTTTTTTAGTGACTTCGTCTGAAATTGTTTTTACAAAAAAATCGGTATCGAGATTGTTATCATGGGAAGATTCTTGGTCCAAAATGAAAAAACTGGAAATCGGAACTTCAAAAAAAGTAGCAAATTTTGCAATGGTTTCAGGGGAAATCCATTTTTTGCAATTTTCTATATCATTTATAAATGTAAAGGCCATGTGTATTTCATTTGCAAGTCTTAATTGCGATAAGCCTTTTTGCTTGCGTAGATTTCTCAAGTTTTCTGCGAATATTTTTCTTACATCTATTCCTTTCATAAGTACCTTTGCCTATTAGGGATTGTATAATTACACCAATGGCTTGACTTTTTTGCAAAGATTCAATAGAGTGGTGTTATATATCGCTAATGGCTATATGAAAATAACTTGAAATTAGTTTCAGGGGGCTTTTTATGAAGCATTATAAGAAAGAATTTTTTTTAGGAATATTAATTTTTACATTTTATGCTGTTCTTTTTTTTGCTTGTGCTAGCAGTGGATCTTTGTCTAGTTCGTCAGCTAGTACATCAAATTATAAACCAAGTAGACCAGTGTCTGATATAACTTATAATTATGAATCAAAAAATCCTTCTGTATCCCTTGTTGTAAATCCTACATGGTCTTCAACATCATATTCCAGAGGATTGTATAGCTTTAGGTGTGGTTTTACAAACAACAGTGATAAGATTATAAAGATTGTATGGGCTGGTTCTACAATATATTACGGTGGTAGTTCGTATTTGCCATTTATTGAAGGCCAGAAGTATATTGATGCAACGAGTAATCCTATGCCAGCAACAGTTCTGCCAAAGGGTGGGTATCTTGTAAAAGAAGTGTATTCATCGGAACAGCCGTATTATAATAACGGTTGGGATATGTTTTTTATTCAAGAAAGAAATATTCAATTAATATTTCAGATAGACTCCGAAAATGGAACGGAATACATTACTGCAAATGTAAGTTGGCATTACGAAGATTAGTATAAGGACTATTAAAATAGTCAGTTCTTTTGTATTGATAGTTCTCGCCGCTATTATTTATGTAATAATTCATGGTACTGATAACTTAAAAATAGTAAATAAAATAAATTCTTTTTGTAATGTCATTCCTATTTTTTCCGGAGTGGAGTCAAAAACCCGTTTTTTGAAGAACTATATTGTAGATGCAATGTGGTTTGTTTCATTATTGTTGATAGCCTCTGTTTTTAGACTAGATAAGAGAATTGCTTCAGTTATGGCGTGCGTTTTTGCTTCCTTTCTAGAATTTACGCAGTTTATATTTCCTGAACTTGGTACATTTGACATTTTTGATGTTCTGCTTTATATCTTTATTACTTTCTTCCATATTATTCTTACAATTGTAATTGAAAGATTGAAAAGGAGAGCGTGGGATAGAATGAAAGAAAAAATGCTCTAGAAAGTTTTAGCAGTGCTGTTGGAATTAACATTTCTTATTAATTCAAGGAGCGTGAGGAGTTCAGCGTTTTTAATTCACCAGCTTGCAAATGCTTTTTTTGTTTCCGGTTGCAAGTTGCTAATCTTGTTCCAAAGTTTTATGAAATCTACATTGCATTCATTAAGATTTGCCTGCTCATCTTGTTGTATTTTTGTAGGTGTGTTTTCAAATGGATTCAATATTGTTGTATCCGTAATAAATAATATAATAAGAATTTGCAGGAAGGGCAAATTTTTCCATTAATTTATAAAAAGTAATAATATCTAAAAAAGCAATATGAATATTTAATGCTTTTCTATTCCGATAGCAATAAACAAACGAGCCGCGGCAACACCGCGGCTCGTTTGTTTATTACCTTTTCTGTGTTTTATTTAACCACAATATTAACCAACTTGTCGGGCACGCAGATGACCTTGACTTCGCTCTTGCCCTCGATGAACTTTTTGTAGCCCTCGGTGGCGCGGGCGGCGGCAATCAATTCTTCTTGGCTTGTTCCGGGGGCGGCGTTGAACTTGTCTCGGAGCTTTCCGTTAATCATTACGACAATCGTTTTTTGGTCGTCGGCGGCCAGTCCCGCGTCAACTGTCGGCCAAGGCTCGTAGGCGACGGTCTTTGTGTGGCCAAGTTTTTCCCAAAGTTCCTCTCCCAAGTGGGGGGCGTAGCAAGAAAGCATTTTTACAAAGCCTTCCCACATTGTCTTTGGAATCTCGTTCAGCTTTGAGACCGCGTTGATGAAAATCATCATCTGGCTTATCGCCGTGTTGAAGTTGAGCGTGTCGGTGTCGTTGGTCACTTTTTCGACGGTCTTTGCGTAAAGCTTTCTAAGCTCAATCAAATTTTCGTCTTCAAGCTTTCCAAAAATGTCAAGGTCACTGTAAGGCTTTTCGGCAACGGCCCAAACTTTTTCCAAAAAGCGGTGGATGCCGACGATTCCCTGCGTGGCCCAGGGCTTTGACATCGTTAGCGGGCCCATGAACATTTCGTACATGCGCACGCTGTCGGCGCCGTAAAGCTTTATCTCTTCGTCGGGGTTCACGACGTTCTTGAGCGACTTTGACATCTTGGCGACGACTTGCGTCAATTGTTCGCCGGTGGCCTTTTCCACGTAAACGTTGTTTCCCTTGTCCTCAACTTCGTCAACCGGAACAAGCGTCTTGTCCTTTCGCTGGTAGGCGAACGAGGTGATCATTCCCTGGTTCACCAAGCGGTGGAATGGCTCTTTTGTGCTTACAACTCCGATGTCGTACAATACCTTGTGCCAAAAGCGCGCGTAAAGAAGGTGCAAGACCGCGTGCTCGGCGCCGCCGACATACAAGTCAACCGGCATCCAATACTTTTCTTTTTCGGCCGCGCAGAATTCCTTGTCGTTTTTGGGGTCCAAGTAGCGAAGGTAATACCAGCAGCTTCCCGCCCATTGGGGCATTGTGTTTGTCTCGCGCTTGGCGTCGCCTCCGCACTGGGGGCATTTGCAGTTTACCCAGTTGTCGATTCCGGCAAGCGGACTTTCTCCGGTTCCGGTGGGCTGGTAAGTCTTTACGTTTGGAAGCTCCAAGGGAAGCTGGTCTTCGGGAACCGCCACAGTTCCGCACTTGGGGCAGTGGACCAAAGGAATCGGCTCGCCCCAGTAGCGCTGGCGGCTGAAAATCCAGTCGCGCAGTTTGTAGTTTATGGCCTTCTTTCCGATTTTCTTTTCTTCAAGGAAGTCCAGCATTTTGTTAATCGCGTCCTGCTTGTTAAGGCCGTCAAGGAAGTCCGAGTTCACGTGGATTCCGTCTTCGGTCCAAGCCTGCTTTTGCACGTCGACTTCGCTCTTCAACACTTCGATTATCGGAAGGTTGAACTTTTTGGCAAAGTCCCAGTCGCGGGTGTCGTGCGCAGGAACGGCCATGATGGCTCCGGTTCCGTATGAAATCAAAACGTAGTCGGCCACCCAAATCGGGATTTGCTTTCCGTTGACGGGGTTGATGGCGTAGCTTCCGCTAAAGACGCCTGTCTTGTCCTTGGCCAAGTCGGTTCTCTCAAGGTCGGATTTTTTTGCCGCGTCCTCGATGTACTTTTCCACGGCCGCCTTTTGTTCCGCCGTCGTGAGCTCCTTTACAAGCGGATGCTCTGGCGAGACGACCATGTAGGTGGCGCCAAAAAGCGTGTCGCAGCGAGTCGTGTAAACGCGCAATTTTTTGTCGGTTGCCTTTCCGTCCTTGTCGGCCACGGCAAAGTCAACTTCGGCGCCGATGGACTTTCCGATCCAGTTTCGCTGCATGATTTTAACGCTTTCGGGCCAGTCAAGCTCGTCAAGGTCTTGCAAGAGGCGCTCGGCGTATTCGGTGATTTTTAAAACCCACTGGCGGATTGTCTTTCGCGTGACTTCGCTATGGCAGCGCTCGCAGCGGCCTTCCTTGACCTCTTCGTTGGCCAAGCCGGTCTTGCACGACGGGCACCAGTTGATGGGAGTGTTGCTTTCGTAGGCGAGGCCTTTTTTGTAAAGCTGCAAGAAAATCCATTGCGTCCACTTGTAGTAGTCCGCGTCGCAGGTTTGCACGCAGCGGTCCCAGTCGTAGCTAAAGCCGAGCGCCTTTATTTGCTTGGTGAAATGCTCGATGTTTGAGTTTGTCGTTTCGCACGGGTGCGTTCCGGTTTTTATCGCGTAGTTTTCGGCAGGGAGTCCAAAGGCGTCGTAGCCCATCGGGTGCAGGACGTTGAAGCCCTTCATTCTTAGGTAGCGGCAGTAAATGTCGGTGGCGGTGTAGCCTTCGGGGTGGCCTACGTGCAAGCCCGCCGCGCTGGGGTAGGGGAACATGTCCAAAACGTAGCGGCGCTTTTCTTTGGGAACGGAAGCGTCCTCGCCGACTTTAAAGGTTTTGTTGACTTCCCAATATTTTTGCCATTTGGGTTCAATCGATTCAAAAGGGTACTTAGACATTTTTTGCCTCTAAAAGTGTGATAATTTGAATATCAATTTTAGCGCAAATCCCGTTAAGATTCAACACTTGAAATGCCTTGAATTCCATTCTATAATATGAATATGACCATTCCAATAGTATCAATTGTAGTTTACGGAGCGTGGCTCGCGCTTTTGCTTGTCGGAAGCCGCCGCGCCAAATTGGGTTCCTTTAACCAGGACTTTATGTCGCTTGAGGCGACGAAAAATTTGCAGGGTCTTGCCGCGCTGGGCGTAATTTGCCACCACCTTTCGCAGCCGCCGCAGAACGGAGGCCCGATGGACGCTTTGGGGCAAATGCAGTTATTTAGGGAAATCGGCTTTTGGTTTGTCGCGATTTTCTTTTTTGTTTCAGGCTTCGGCCTCATAAAGAGCCTTGCCACAAAGCCGGATTACTTAAAGAAATTTTTGCGCCGCCGCGTTCTTCCGATTGTCGTCTGCTTTTACGTGATGAACCTTTTTTACATCGCCTTCCATTTGATTTTGGGAACGAATATGTCCGCCTCGGAATGGGTCTGCAAGATTTTTGGAATCGCTCTTTTAAATGACAACGCTTGGTTCGTTCCTGTAATCGTAATAATGTACGCCGCCTTCAAGCTTGCGTTTAAAAACGAAAGCTCTAAAGCCCGAGCCTTTTTGTTTGTCTTCTTGGCGATCGCGCTGCAAGTTGGCTGGTTCTTGTTCAACAAGCACTTCACTTGGTGGTGGGGCGAGCCTGGCTGGTGGAAAAAGCCCGGCGCCTTGTGGCTGGCTCCTTGGTACAAGCGGCCTGTGGCCCTTTGGTTTGAGGGCGAATGGTGGGTCAACTCTACAATCGCCTTCTTCTTTGGAATGTTGGCCGCGCAAAACGAAAAAAAACTGTTTGACTTTTTTACCCGCGCTTGGCTTGTAAAATTCATCGCCTCCGTTTTGCTCGTCGCCGCCTCCTTCGCGCTCAAAATCTATTTGTACGGCAAGAACATACACTACTGGCTGGAATTTTCGGGCGACAACTCTACGCTTCCCCGCGCCCTTATGTTAAGCGTTGACACTCTCCAAGTCTTCGCCTGGATTTTGTTCGTCTATCTTTTGCGCATGAAAATTTGGAGCAAGAACAAGGTCTTTGAATTCCTTGGAAACCATTCGTTGGAATTCTACTTGATGCAGGCTCTTTCTCTAAGGGCTTTCTCCATTCTATTTGGATGGTCGGACAAGGGCTTTAGGGCAAAGGAGGGCCTTGCGCTTTCGACTTACAAAGACCAATTGAGCGCGCTCTTGTACCTTGTCCTTGTTCTTGCGGCGACGGCGCTCTTGTCCGTTATCGTGAAATTTTTGACAAAAAAGATTTGCGCCCTTCTTCCAAACTGGAATTCTTCGCAAGGCCAAAAAGCGGCCGGCGGCCAGGACGCGCGCTAAGGCAAGACGATGACAGCCGCCCTTCCGCCCGAATACCAAAATTTTTTGGCCTCTCCAAACAACCGAGCCGACTTCATACAAAAATATTTGGAGGCGCGCGGCGTTGAGACCGCCGTAATCGGCGTGGAAGGAAAGCGCCACATTTACGTAAAGCTTCCGCGGCAAGGCTACAGCGCGGCCTTTAGGGTAAAGACAATCATCGCGCACTACGACATAGCGCCCGACACGCCGGGCGCCAACGACAACTCTTCGTCGGTTTTTTGCCTGATGGATTTTGCCGCGCGCCTGGCGAAGTTTAACGGCGTCCACAATTGCAGGATTTTCTTCACCGACGGCGAGGAGCTTGGTTCGGAAGGCGTAAAGGAACAGGGCGCGTTTTCGCTCGCCTCGACAATGCAAAAGTGCGGAATCCGTGACGAAGACATTTACGTCTTTGACTGCGTGGGCCGCGGATCTGTTCCGCTATTGGGACTTAACGTTCCTCCCGCAAAGGCTCCGGCCTCTTTTGTAAAAAAGTATAAGGCGCTGGACCAAAGCGCCAAGGCGATCCTTTCTTCGCTGGGCCTTAATTGGGTCAACCTTCCGATGCCCTACAGCGACAACGCGGGATTTTTGGCGCACGGATTTCCGGCCGTGGCCATAACGATGCTCCCGCAAAACGAGGCTTCCGCCTACATGATGGCGCTAAACTCAGACCCGGACCTTATGCGCTACGTCAAGAACCAAGACGTCCCCGAAAAAAAAATCGACGCGCTCCAGCAACTGCTTCCGCTTACCTGGCGCCTTATGCACACAGATGGCGACAACATTTCCTCGCTCACGCCGCAAAGCTTTGCGATAACCGCCCGCATTTTGGACGCGATCGCGCTTAGAAAGACGGTGTGACGGCTGGCGTCCATTCCAGAATAACGAAAATTTATCTAAAGTTTTTAAGCCTTTCTGCCGATAATGGCAATAAGGGCGGAGTCTATCCGCTCAAAAATTGTTCGGAATCGGCATGGTAAAAAGAAAGGTTAAAAAAGTTTCAAAAACCGCAAAACGAGTCGTTTGGAAGGACGTGAGCAACTTTGCGTCCGTGAACGACGAATTTGCCATGGACTCTTTGAACAATTGGACGACGACAATCGGCCTTGTAAAGTCTGTCATTTCCTTGGTGGAACGGCGGATTGAGGGCTGCGAAACCCGCGTTTTCATTCACGCGCCGGAATTCCATGAGTACCGCGAAATGGACAAGGAAGGAATCATCACGGTTTCTGACGACTCGCTTTTCGCGGGCTTTTTGGCGATGGAAAGCGGCGTCATTCCTATGGAAAGAATGTTCGCTGAGAAGAACGTGGCCGATCCGATGCTGGGCGACATGTTGAGGGAATTGTACGGCTGCCGCTACATTATGCCTGTCGTTCACGGATTTGAGATGGTCGCTTTCTTAATCTTGTGCTCAAAAGGAACTTATAAAAAATTCATTTTGAAGCGCGACGACATGCAGTTTTTGCAAAAGCTTAACAGCCGCCTTCAAATAAATTTGTACGCCGCTTCAATCGCCACCCGCGGCCAGCGAAACCTTCTTAACTTAAAGAACTACCCCTTTGCCTTGCAAAAGCACAAGATGGTCGCCGACATGAACAACTCGCTCTTTGATGACCTAAAGGAAGAGATAACTTTTACGCGCGGCGTGGCTTATCGCTACGACGAGGACCTTCAAATCCTTTATCCTTTTGCCTTTAGCAACGTTGAGCGCGACAAGGTTCCGACGATAAAAGTTGGCGAAGGAATCTCCGGCCAAGTCTTTAAGAATTGGATTCCGGTTTTTGTTCCCGACCGCTCAAGCCATCCGGCCTATTCGCTGATGAAAGAGGAGCCGTTCATCCAAGGCTCCTTTATCAGTGTTCCGATCGGAACGGAGCAAAAGCGCATTGGCGTTGTTACAATAGCGCGCTCAAAGCAAAGCAAAGAGCCGTTTAGCGTCGAGCACCAATACATGATGGAAATCGCTTCGGCCTTTTTTGCCTCGGAAGTGATAAACAGAAACCTTCGCGACAAAATTGAAGAAAGCAATTTTAGCGTCGTAAAATCCTTGTCCAACGCGCTCGAAGCCAAAGACCTTTATACGGAAGGACACTCAGACCGCGTGGCCAACTACTGCGTCGGAATGGCCAAGCGCCTCGGATACAGCAAGGAACGGATTCACATGCTGCGATACGGCGCGCTTTTGCACGACATCGGAAAAATCGGAATCACCGACGCCATCATAAACAAGCCCGCAAAGCTCACTGACGAGGAGCGCCTAATCATAAAAAAGCACGCGGAAATCGGCTACAAAATACTTTCGGCCAACCCATACTTTATCGAAATCAGAAATTTTGTGCGCTACCACCACGAACACTTGGACGGAAGCGGCTATTACGGAAAAAAAGAGGGAGAGTACCCTGAAGAGTCGCAAATCATAAGCTGCGCCGACGTCTTTGACGCGCTTACAAGCGACCGTCCATACCGCAAGGCTTTGTCGCAGGAAGAATCCCTGAAAATTTTGTCGCAGGACATCGGCCGCAAATTCAACAAGAGAATTTACGAGGCGATGGCCGCTTTCATCAAGGGCTAGGCGCTCCGCTTTTTAAAAACTTTTCGCCACTTGGAACGCGCTCTGAAGGGCCTCGAACTTTTGCTGGATTACGTAGGCGTTCTGCGACTGCAGGGCCAAGCGTTGCGCCAGCATTTTGCTCAAGAAGATGCCGTAGTGCGGATTCTTTCTGATGAGCGAAAGGAAGGCCGTCTTTGGAACCTTGATCAGCTTGCAGTTTCCGATTGCCATTACCGTCGCGGTTCTTCTGTCGTTCAGCAAAAAGGCCATCTCGCCGATGAACATGTCGCTGGGCGTGAGGACTGTGTTGAGCTTTAAGTTCACGTAAACGCCGAACTTTCCTTCCACAATAAAGAAAAGGTCGTTTGACATTTCGTCCTGGCGGCAAACGATTTGCTTGTCCTTGTATTCCAAAACGTCAAAGGGCTTCATAATGCCGGGGACGGCGTTGACCGAGTTGATTTGGTTCGCTATTTGGAAAGTGACTTGGTTTCCTTTTTCGTTGTATGCCAGCTTTTTCACAAAGGTGCGGCTCAATGAAATTCCGCGGCCGTGGGTCTCGTCTTCGGACGCGCGGCTGTCCAGCATTTTGCGCCAGTCAAAGCCGTCGCCGTTGTCGGTGATTCTAAAGGCGCTGGCCTTGTTGTGGATGGAATAGTTTATGCGGATTTTTCTTCCCTTGTACTTTGGGTCTTCGGCCCGCTGCTTAATCAAGTCCATGATGTTGTTGCCGCTCATAAGCCAGTCGGTTTTTTCTTTGTAGGAAATGTTCAAGTTTCCGTGCTCGACGGCGTTTGTCAAAAGCTCGCTCAAGGTCATCTGCAAATTGACGCGGTCTTCGGAGCTGATGCGGTTGGTGTTGTAAAGGTAGCTTACCATAAAGTTGATGTAAAAGCGGATGTCAAGCGGATCGTTTCCGCAAGTAAAGCTGCCTTCCTCGCGGCCGCCGATTATGTCCTGCATTCCGCGCGCGTACAAAAACTGCTGGTTTTGGTCGATGATGCGCAGGAGGCGGCTGAAGTTTTGGGCAAATTCTTCTATTGTCAATATTGAAAGAACATTGTCGTCCTTAAGGTCTTCCAAGCGCCTGGCTTGGTCGCGGTCCTTGCAAACGGAAATCACTCCGCCGTAGTGGAGCCAAGAGTCTTCGTGGATCGCCTCAAGAATTTTGTCGCAGCGGATGCTCGGAGAAGTGTAGTCGATTACCTTGATGTCCGGAAGTTCGTAGTTGATGAAGCTGATGATGCTGTCCGTGTCGTCGAAAATGTTGCATGAAAAGGCCGAAAAATTTTTGCAGGCGTTTGAAATCGTTTTGGTTACGATGGGATTTGTGGACGCAGTGACAATTTTTTTCATTCTAGTCTCCGTTTTGAACTATTTTAGCGCGCCTTTTTGATTTTATCAATTGATTTTTGCGGCGAATCGGTGTAAAATATTTCGTATGGATTTTTTAAAATTATCTGAAGAACGTTATTCCGTCCGCAAATTTTCCGACAAGAAGGTTGAGGACGAAAAGCTGGAAAAGATTTTGCAGGCCGGCCGCTTGGCTCCCACCGCAAAAAACTCGCAAAGCCAAAGAATCTTTGTCTTAAAAAGCCCTGAGGCCGTCGCCAAAATCAGGGCGGCCACGCAAATGGCCTTTAACGCGCCTGTTGTCCTCATGGTTTGCTACGACACTGACGAAAGCTACAAGAACGTAAGCGACACGGCCTACACATACTATCCCGGCGGCCATTACGACGGCGGCGAAGTGGACGCGTCCATCGTCACAAGCGCGATGATGTTCCAGGCCACGGAATTGGGCTTGGGCACCCTTTGGGCGCGCGGCTTTGACGCGGCCAAAATCATCGAGGCCTTTGCCTTGCCCAAAAATTTGCATTTGGTCTGCCTTTTGGACATTGGCTATCCCGCCGCCGACGCGGAGCCCAGCCCAAGGCATTCGGACAGAAAGCCGCTTTCCGAGACGGTTAAATGGATTTAAGCGCCGCCTATGCGCCGCCGCCCTTTTGGGCGCGCTTTGAATTTTTTGGAGGAAATATGAAAAGACTTATGCTTTTGGCCGCCGGCCTTTTTGCCTTGACGGCGCTTTTCTCTTGCTCAAAAAAGGTTGAGCCCAGGCAATTTTTGAACGACAAATCCACTCCGGTCGAGCGTTACGGAGCCTTGCAAGTTGTCGGAACCCATCTTTGCGACCAAAACGGAAATCCGGTCCAACTTTGCGGAATGAGCTCCCACGGCTTGCACTGGCACGGAAAGTACGCAAACAAGGACGTAATCAAGTGGCTGCGCGACGATTGGAACGCAGACCTTTGGAGGGCCGCGATGTACGCAGGCGAAAGCGGCGGCTATGTGAACAATCCGGCCATCGCCAGCAAGGTGATTGACTCAATCGAAGCGGCCATCGAGCTTGGCGTTTACGTCATCGTTGACTGGCACGTTTTGCCGGAGCGCGACCCCCTGCTGTACGTAAAGAAGGCCGAAGAATTTTTTGAACGCATCGCTTCCACCTATGGAAAATATCCCAACATCATTTACGAAATTTGCAACGAGCCAAATGGAAAGGAAGTGACTTGGAAGGACAACATCAAGCCTTACGCCGAAAGAATCATTCCTATAATCAGAAAGTATTGCGACAACATAATCGTGGTCGGCACTCCCGTTTGGTCCAGCGACTTGCTCAAAGCCGCAAAGGATCCGATTAAGGACCAAAAGAACATTATGTACACGCTTCACTTTTACGCCGGAAGCCACGGAAACTCAAGCCGCAATGTTTTGAGAAAGGCGCTCAAAAAAGGCCTTCCGGTCTTTGTCACAGAGTGGGGAACGACAAAAGCGTCCGGCGACGGCGGAGTTTTTGAAAAGGAAACCTTGGCTTGGATGAAGCTTTTGGCGCAAGAAAAAGTTTCTTGGGCCAACTGGTCGGTCAACAACAAGGGCGAAGATTCCGGCAACCTTAAGTTCAACAAAGACCGGGACGCAAAAGGCGGCTGGGCCGAAAGCGACTTGCAGCCTTCCGGCGTTTTGGTAAGAAAAATCATGCGCGGAGAAATCGAGTACAAGTAAAATGAACGTAAGCTGGTTAGACGGTTCCGCGATGTATCAAATTTTTCCTCTTGGCCTTTGCGACGCTCCGCGCGAAAATTCGTGGGACTGGTCAAACACTTGGAACGCGGCCACTCGGCCCGTTCGGCGCGTTGACAGAATATTGAATTGGATTGACCAACTAAAAAAAATCGGAATCAATTCAATCTTCTTTAATCCGGTTTTGCAAAGCGACACCCACGGCTACAACACGCGCGACTTTTACACGCTGGACAGCCGTCTTGGAAGCAACGAGGATTTTGCCGAGGTTTGCCAAACGCTCCACCAAAACGGCTTTAGGCTTGTTTTTGACGCGCTTTTCAACCATGTCGGCCGCGGCTTTTGGGCCTTTAGGGACGTGCGGAACAACATGCAAAATTCGCGCTACATAGATTGGTTCAAGGGAATCGACTTTAGGCGCAACACTCCCTGCAACGACGGCTTTTACTACAAGGCCTGGCAGGACAACTGGGACTTTCCGGAACTGAATCTGGAAAACGAAGAAGTTGTCGAGCATATTTTTGGCGCCATACGAAGGTGGGAAGACCTTTACCGCTTTGACGGCCTGCACCTTTGCTTGATTGAATTTTTGCCCAAAAAATTCATCAAGCGCTTAAGGCAATTTTGTTCCGAAATGGGAGCGGGCCTCGGCGGAAACATCGCGATAATCTCTGAGTCTTTTGACGGCATTGACTGCGCAAAATACATTTCTTCGGAAATGGGCCAATCTTCCAACAACCGCGAGCTGCGCGACGCGCTTTGCGACGGCTTTAACAAAAAGAACATTTTTGAATTGGCCTACACCTTGAACCGTCAGTTTGGCCCTGACGGAATATACTCAAAGATTCCAATGATGAATTTTTTGGACAACCACAATTATCCCCGCTTCGCTTCGGCGATGGAGCATAAAGAGCTTATTCCTTTGGGCTGGAGCCTTTTGCCGGCGCTGCCCGGATATCCTTGCGTGTACTACGGAAGCGAGTGGGGCGTTGAGGGAATTTCCGGCGACAATCATTGGGCGTTGAGACCCGCTTTTGAAAAGCCTGAGTGGAACGGGCTGACCGACTGCGTTCAAAAAGCCTTTTCGGCAAGAAAAAATTCTCCGGCCTTGCGCTACGGAAGCTACAAGCAAATATTCCAGGCAAAGGAGCAGTTGGTCTTTGAGCGCTCCTCTTGCGGCGAAACGATAATCGTTTGCCTTAACATAAGCGAATACGACTACAAGGTTCCGATAAAGCATGGCCACGGTTTTGCCGCCTTTGAAGGCTTGTACGGCGACTTTGACGAATTGCTTTCCGGAAACGAATGCCATTACGACGGAAACTTTTACCTTCCTCCGTTGAGCGTGATGTACTTAAAGCGAAAATGAATTTTGGAGAGCCAAATCGATGGACTTGATAGATTACGTTGAATGGCGCGGCGACTTGACTTTTTCAAAGAGCGCCTTTTGCGATGTGGACGCTTTGGTCTTGTGCCAGCTTTCCTACTTAAACTTTGACGGCTTGCTTTCGTCCGGCTTTTCAAACAAAATTTTCCTAAGGGATTTATGGACAATCTTTAAGGGAAGCAAAGACTTTGAGAGGCGAAGCGACTTGGGCGCCTTGATTTCAAGGCAAACGGTGCGCCTTTTGGAAGTTTGCGCGGCCTCAAAGCGTTTTGGAAAAATCTACGCTTCAGGCTACGTCAGCAAAATCGACTTGCAAAACGATGAGCAGTTTTCGGCGTTGGCTTTTTTTGAAGGCGCCTTTAACTCAAACCCCTTTGTCGCTTTTAGAGGAACGGACGACACAATCGTCGGCTGGAAGGAAGACTTTAACCTTGCGATAGAGGAAGCGGTTCCGGCGCAGAGAGACGCCTTGGCTTACCTTGAAGGCGTTGCGAAAAAAACGCGCGGAAAAATATTGGTTGGCGGACATTCCAAGGGCGGAAACCTTGCGGTCTACGCTTCCGCCTTTTGCGGGCCAAAATGCAAAAAAAGAATCGACAGGGTTTTCAACTTTGACGGCCCTGGCTTTAGAAAAGAAATAATCGAAAGCGAGGGCTTAAAGGAAATCCTTCCGCTCTTGCATTCCTACTATCCAAAGCTTTCGATTGTCGGAATGCTTTTTAGGCGCGCCGGCGAATACAGCGTTGTTGACAGCCAAGCCCAGGGCCTTATGCAGCACGAACCCTTTTCTTGGCTTTTGGGGCCCCGCTCATTTAAAACCCTCGATGACTTTGAAAACGCTTCAGACATTTTCCACAAGACTTTCAACGAGTGGCTGGAAGGCATTTCCAAAGAAAAGCGCAGCCTTGTTGTTGAAACTCTGTTCAAGGTGATTACAGCAGGCGGGGCCAAGACCAACAGCGATTTTGGAAAGGATTGGTTCAAGCAGGCGGGAGCGATTGTAAAGGCCGCGAGCGAGCTGGACAAAGACACCCGCGACGAAGTCATAAAGCTGGTCCAGCGCTTGTTCGAGCTGGCCGCCAAAAACATCGTCGAAAACAAGGGCTAGCGGGCGTCCGTTCTTTTGCCCTGTAATCTTTATAGCGACGCCTTCTCGGTCTCGGCGACGCGCGCGGCAAACTTGTTGGCTGCCATCACCGCGTCAAAAAGGCTGTCGCCGGCCTTTACGCGCGCGACGCAAACGCCAAGGTGCGCGTCTCCGCAGCCGATTGTGTTCACAACCTTTGCCGCGACTCCTGGAACTTTTTGTCCCCTTTGCTCGGCGGCCTCAAAAATGTAGGAGCCGCTTTTTCCTGTCGTCATTATCACGTCGTTTTTGGTCAGCTTAAAAAGGGCGGCCGCGGCGGAGGGAATTGTGTTTAGGCCGGTAATCGAAAAGGCCTCTTTTTGGTTTAAATGCAAAATCGGCTTTAGCCGCCAGATTTTTTTTAAAAGGGATTTTTTTATGAAGGAAATCCGGGCGCTTGGGTCAAAGAAAAAGTTCAGTGGCCGCCCTTCTTGGGCTGCGAGCGCTTTTTGTTCCAAAAGGAAATCGATTTGGGCTTCGGAAGTTTTTTCTTCCATTTCAAGTCCGCAAAAATAAACGGAGTCCACTTGCTTGAAATTTATTTTTTTGTAGAATTTTTTGTCAAAGAGGTATTCGGCCTTGTGGGCGCAAATAAAGGCGTGCTCGTTCTTTGCGTTGACCAGGCACCAACAGGCGCCGTTTTCCTGGCTTTTGATTTTGGCAAAAACAGGGATTTTGTTCCGCTTTAATTCCCGCTCGACAAATTCCGCGTAGACGCCCGTTCCGACCGGCGAGCAAAGGACAAAGGGGCTTTTGGCTTTTTGCAAGGCCTTCGCCACGTTGAAAGCCGTTCCGCCCAAAGACCATTTTGAGCCGTCCGTGTTCACGTCCTGCCCGGGCGCGGGAAATTTGGGAACGCGGATTATAACGTCAACGCATGTTGAGCCTATGACCAAAGTTTTTTTCGCCGATTTTTTTGCCGCTGTTTTCATTCCGCCATTATACAAAATAATTTGAAAAAATTCAAATTTGGGTTTATAATATTTGCATGGACGATTCAACAATTATGGAAAGCTCCCCGGTGGGCGAGCACATTCAGGCGATTTCGGATCCCAACGCGGTTTCTTACTTGATGTTCAACAAGCAAAAAATCAAGTTGGTGGCAAAAATCACTTTGGGCCGCGAAAGCGACAACAGCGTCGTCATTGAAAACAAGTTGGCCAGCCGCCACCACGCGCTGATTCAAAAAATCAAGGACGACTACTACCTTAAGGATGAAAATTCCACCAACGGAACTTTGCTGAACGGAAAGCGCATTCCGGCGGACAAGTACGTAAAGCTTAGCCGCGGCGACAAAATCACGATTGGCTCGGCCAATTTGGTTTTCGGTTAATCGTATCCGCGGCGCAGTTTCCTGTGAACCGGTCAAAAGTCCTTGACGAATTTCTTCTTCTCGCAAAGCATCAAAAGCTTCCGTCCAAAAAGAAAATTTTGGACGCGGCAAGAAGGGCTCTTTTTGTCTTGGACACGGAAGAGTCCTCTTACAGGGAGCGGATTCCAGGAACCGACGTTGCCGGCGGCCTTTTGGATTTTCGCGCTTTGGACGAAAGGGGCGGAACTAATGGCGCTTCGACCGCGCTTGCAACGATAATCGTTCCCGACATTCACGCGCGGCCAGATTTTATTTACAACATTTTAAATTGCGATTTGTCAAAAATCGCGCCTGTTTTTGCGGAACTGTCGGAAAGCCCGGCGGGCGCGAAAGGCGCGAAGGGCGCCAAAGTGATTGACGCGCTTGAAGAAAATGCAATCCGCGTCATTTGCGTCGGCGACATTCTTCACGCCGAAGGAAGGGCGCGCGAGCGTTGGGTCGCTTCCTATTGCGCCTTTGAGGACGGCGTTTATGATTCGCCTTCGATGCGCGAGGAAATGGCGGAAGGCTTGGCCGCGCTTTTGGCCGTCATGAAAGCCAAGTATTTGTGGCCCAAAAATTTCCACTGCCTAAAAGGAAACCACGAAAACATCGCCAACGAGCGCGGCGAAGGAAATTTTCCGTTTAGGAAATTCGCGAGCGAAGGACAAATGGTTTTTGAATTTATGAAGGCCGTTTACGGAAAGGAAGTTTTGGACGCGGTTTACGAATTTGAAAAAGCGCTTCCGCTTTGCGCCTGCGCCGGCAATTTTTTTGTAAGCCACGCCGAGCCGATGGATTTTTACAGCCGCGAAGATTTGGTTGCGGCCCCGCTTGACGAGAGAACTGTTTACGGCCTTACTTGGACGGCCAACGACGAGGCTCGGCTTGGCGGCGTGGATAAAATTTTAACGGCGCTTTGCAAGCCGCCTAAAGGTGTTGAGGCGCGCGCGATTGGCGGCCACCGGCCCGTTCCCGAAAATTACTTGGAGCGGCAGGGCGGCCTTTACGTTCAGATTCACAACCCAAAAAAGCAAAACATCGCGGTCGTCATGCCGGACAAGACATTCGACCCGAATGATGGTATAATGACAGTGGAGGAATAAAATGGCTGACACGCCTGACATGATTGGAAAGTACAAGATTCAAGGACAAATAGCTCAAGGCGGAATGGGCGCGATTTACAAGTCCACGCACCCCGAGCTTAAGAAGCCTGTCATAATAAAAAAGCTGATGACGCGCGGCTCCGCGATGGCCAAGGAGCGCTTTTTAAAGGAAGCCAAAATTCTTTTGGAGATGCAAAGCCCTTACATCGTCCGCTTGTTCGACTATTTTACGGAGGCGGGCGGCCGCTTTATTGTTGAAGAATTTGTTGACGGCCTTTCGCTTGACAAACTGATAAAAAAGCAAGGCTCCATTTCGCCGCAGGTTTCAATGCTCGTCATGCAAGACTCCCTTTACGGCCTTAGGTTCGCGCACAAAAAAAGCGTCGTCCACCGCGACATAAAGCCCGGAAACATTTTGCTTTCCAAGCGCGGCGAGATTAAGGTGACAGACTTTGGAATCGCGAGCGACGATTCCGACGACAGGACAACAAAGGACGGCGTTGTTTTGGGAACGCCCAGCTACATGCCGCCGGAACAGTTCAAGAACTCTAGCGGCGTTGACCAGCGCGCGGACATTTACGCGCTTGGCGTGATGCTCTACGAGATGGTAACCGGACAAAAGCCTTACACGGCGGAAACGCAGGAAGAAATGTACGAAAAGGCGCGGAAGGGCCGCTTTGTTGACCCGCGCAAGTTTGACAAAAAAATTCCGCCCGAAATTTGCAAGCTTATAAAAAAGATGATGGCGCCAAAAGCCAAGCGCCGCTTTAAGAGCGTTGAGCCAATCATTAAAATTGTAAAAAAATACCTTAAGCATTACGACGCGCACGCCATTCGCGTGGAGCTGGCCAAGATGGTCATCTCTCCGCGCCAATTAAAGGAAGGCGTTTACAAAAAAAAGCGCAACGTGTGGAAGGACTTTTTTGTGGCGCTCGTCTTGTGCGGCGCGGCGGCGGCCGGAGCCTGGTGCTTGTGGACCGAAGGCTGGGTTCACCGCACCGTTTTGCGCTCGATATACACGCCCGTCAACATGACTATAAAATTGCCGCAAACTTCCGCGCCCGCAAGCCACATAAGCGCCCGCGCGCTTTTCTTTACCAACGGAACGGAAATCAAGGAAGTGGAAGGCTCGGCGCGCGTCTTTGTAGAAGGCGCGGCCGACAAAAAAGGCTTGACTGCCGAACGGCCTGCTTCCAAATTAAAGGCCTACCACATAAAGTCTGTCTTCTTAAAGCCCGGAATGTATCGCGCCAAGGTGGCCGTAGGTTCCTACGTTTGGTGGGAAAATTTTGAAGTCACCAGGGAAGAAAAGTCGATTGACATTAACTTTTCGGCGGGCGAAAGCAGGCCGATTAAATTGCTTGTCTCCGCCCGCGACGGAAAGAACGGCATGGACCTTTCGGACCGCGCCAAATGCCAGATTTTGTACAACGGCCGCTGGGTCGCGCTGGAAGACGTTCCCCGCGAAAAATTCAATTCCGCCGCCGTGTGGAAATTCAAGGTCAGCCTTGACGGCTACGAAGACGAGATTTTCTCGCTCTTGATTGACTGGTACCAAGACACGGTCATGATTCGCGCGGAGTTGTTTTTGAAAAAGTAAAAAAAATTGCCCGGTCAAGCCGGGCAATTTTTTTTAGGCATTGGCAAGCCGCGTTTTTTTTTGCGGCGCCTCAATAAAAAAAGGCGGCTTGGTTGTCCAAGCCGCCTTTTTTTGTCATGCAACAGTTTTTAGTTTGCCAAAGCGCTGTCAAGCTGCTTTGAAATCGCTTCCTTGTCCAGATGCGTTCCGATTATGCAAAGCTTTACCATGCGGTCGCCAAGCTTTTCGTCCCAGTTCTTTTTCATCTCCGGGTCTTGGGCAAGAATCGCTTCCTGCTCGGCCTTGGGAGCGGTTGCAAGCCACTGGCCGGAAATTCCCGCGACGATTTGGCGGCCGGTTGTTTCCAAAACGTAAATCATGTCAGGCTCGTCGTCAAACCACATTATGCCCTTTGAGCGGATGATGTTCTTGGGCCAGGCGCTGGCAACCTTGTCCAGCTTTTGGCGGTCAAAGGGAATGCGGCGGTAGTAGATGAAGCTTCCGATTCCGTATTCATCGTCGTCGCTTCCTGAATCTCCTTCGTGCTTGTGCTCGTGGTGGTGATGATGCTCGTGGCCTTCGTGGTCATGGTCATGGTCATGGTCGTGCTCATGCTCGTGCTCATGATGATGGCGGTGGTCCTCGTCCTCTATGT
>DGRX01000007.1:0-121 GCA_002391235.1 Treponema sp. UBA4377 | reverse complement strand
CGTCATCATCGTCGTCGTGGTGATGGTGGCCGCGAGCCTCGTCCTCGTCGTAGCCTTCTTCGTCGGCCTTGTTAAGCTCGGCAACCCAGCCCGCGCTTTCGTAAACTTTTTCAAAGTCAAA
>DGRX01000021.1 GCA_002391235.1 Treponema sp. UBA4377 | reverse complement strand
GCGTTGTCAACGCGGTCAACGATAATCATGTAGTGGGGCGTCGTTCCGTCAATCGTCAAAAGCGCCGCCTCAACCTGCGACGGGAACACGTTCACGCCGCGAATGATAAGCATGTCGTCGGTGCGGCCCTTAAAGCGCTGGATGCGCGCCATCGTTCTTCCGCAAGAGCATTTTGAAGTTTCTAGGCTGGTCAAATCCTTTGTGCGGTAGCGGATCATCGGCATTCCTTCTTTGGTCAGCGTCGTGATTACAAGCTCGCCGCTTTGTCCTTCGGGAACGGCCTTAAGCGTGGCTGGGTCAAGGATTTCCGGCAAGAAGTGGTCTTCCCAAATGTGAAGGCCAGCGTGCGCGTCGCAGTCAGCGGCGACTCCTGGGCCCAAAATTTCTGTCAAGCCGTAAATGTCGTAGGCCTTGATTCCCAACTGCTTTTCTATAGACGCGCGCATTTCGTTGGTCCACGGCTCGGCGCCGCAAATGGCTGTCTTTAATTTAATCTTGTCAACCAAGCCGGCTTTTTGCAAGTCTTCGGCAACGTGCAAAAGATAAGAGGGCGTGCAAGCGATCGCGGTGGCGCCGCAGTCAATCATCATGTCGATTAATTTTTTTGTGTTGCCAGTGGACATCGGCAAAACCAAGGCGCCAACGTATTCGGCGCCGTAATGCGCTCCAAGGCCTCCGGTGAACAAGCCGTAGCCGTAGCCAACTTGGATTACGTCGTCCCTTGTAACGCCGGCCATCGTAAGACAGCGCGCGGCGCATTCGCTCCACGTGTCGATGTCGCGCCTGGTGTAGACGGCGATTTTGGGCTTTCCCGTCGTTCCGCTAGAAGCGTGGACGCGCACAAGTTCCGACTTGGGAACGGCCGCCAAGCCAAAGGGATAGGCCTTGTTCAAATCTTCGTAAGTGGTGAAGGGCAGCTTTTCAATGTCCTCAAGCCCGCGAATGTCGCCCGGCTCGACTCCGGCCTTTTGCATTTTTTCGCGGTAGTAGGGAACGTTGTGGTAAACGTAACGCACCATTTGGACAAGGCGCTCGCTCTGAAGCTTCTTAAGCTCCCCGCGGTCCATGCACTCTTTTGTTTGGTTCCAATACATTTTTAATCCTCCAATAACTAACCATTGCGGCCCAGCGCGAAGGCTTTTTTGTTCATTTCCAAGAATTGCGGCTTTACGCATTGGGCCAGCGCGTCAAGCCAATCTTGTTCGGCGATGTCCTTGTAGTATGTCGAAAAGCGGCCCATCAAAACGATGTTGGCGCTTTTTGCCGAGCCAGCCTTTAAGGCCAAAGAAAGCGCGTCGATCGCGTCAACCTTGGCGCCGGCTTCGCGCATTTTGTCCAAAAGATTTTCGGGGTAAGCTGCCGCTCCTGTGATTACAGGCATCGGGTCGATTTCTTGCTCGTTTACGATTACCGTTCCGCCGGCCTTTAGGTTTTCCATGTAGCGCGCGGCTTCCAAGGTTTCAAAAGAAATAATGCAGTCGGCCTCGCCCTTGTCGATTATCGGGGAATAAACTTTGTCGCCAAAGCGGACGTATGTCACAACGCTTCCGCCGCGCTGGCTCATTCCGTGAACCTCGCTAACCTTAACCTGGTATCCCTTGTTCAACAAAACTTGGCCAAGCAGCTTGCTCGCCAAAAGAGAGCCTTGTCCGCCAACTCCAACTATCATCACGTTCGTCGTCATTTCAATTCCTCCTAACAGTACGGCTGTCCGCGCTAGCCTTCAAAGGCGTTCTTGGCGCAAAGCTGCTTGCAAACGCCGCAGCCCACGCACTGGGTTTGGTCAACAAAAGCCTTTCCGCTCTTAAAGCTAATTGCCGGGCAGCCGATTTTCATGCAGGCTTTGCAGCCAACGCATTTTTGGTCGTTGACTTGTAGCGGCGGATTTGCCTTTACGTATTTTAAAAGCGCGCAGGGCCTGCGGCTTATGATTACGCTCGGTTCCTTTGCGGCAAGCTCTTCCTTTACGGCGGCTTCGGTTTCCTTTAAGTTGTAGGGGTCAACTACGCGGACGCGCTCAATGCCCATCGAGCGGACAAGCGCCTCCAAGTTGATTTTTCCGGCCGGGTCGCCTTTTATGTTGTAGCCGGTCGTCGGGTTTTGCTGGTGGCCGGTCATTCCGGTAATTGAGTTGTCCAAAATGATTACGGTTGAGTCGCTTTGGTTGTAGGCGATGTTGGCCAAGCCGGTCATGCCGGAATGCATGAAAGTTGAGTCTCCGATTACGGCGACCGTCTTGTTCGCAAGCGCGCCGCCGGTGGCCTTGTTAAAGCCGTGGATTGAGCTTACCGAAGCGCCCATGCATTCAACCGCGTCAATCGCGCCAAGCGGAGGCATCGCGCCCAAGGTGTAGCAGCCGATGTCGCCAAGCACGGTACACTTTTGCCTGGCCAAGGTGTAGAACAAGCCGCGGTGGGGGCAGCCCGCGCACATGACCGGCGGGCGCACTGGAAGGCCCTCGATTTTTTTGCAAGCGGCGGGCGCGCTTTTTCCAAACTTTTCGGCCACAAGGCTTTGCGAAAATTCATCGACAATCGGGAACAAAGATTTTCCTTCCACCTTAATTCCAAGCGACTTTACATAGTCCTCGATAAAGGGATCCAATTCCTCCAAGACGATAAGACGCTCAACCTTTGAGGCAAAGTCCTTTATCAATTTTGGCGGGAAGGGCCAAACCATTCCCAGCTTTAGGATTGAAGCCTCGTCGCCAAAAACTTCCTTGGCGTACTGGTAGCATGTGCTGTCGCAAATGATTCCGAGCTTTGTTCCGCCCATCTCGACTTTGTTAAGCGGCGAGGTCTCGGCAAACTCAGAAAGTTTTTGCGTCCGTTCCTCCACAAAAGGATGGCGCTTTTTTGCGTTGGCCGGAGCCATCACGTATTTTTGAGGATTCTTTTCGTAGGGGCGGGCGGGAGGCTCGACGCGCTCGCCAAGCTCCACTATGCTTTGGGAATGGCTTACACGCGTGCACATTTTTATGAACACCGGCGTGTCGAATTTTTCTGAAATTTCGTAGGCGGCTTTGGCAAAGTCCAAGGCCTCTTGGGAATCGCTTGGCTCCAGCATTGGAATCTTTGAAGCCTTGGCGTAGTGGCGCGAGTCCTGCTCGTTTTGCGAGGAATGCATTCCCGGATCGTCGGCAACGTTGATTATAAGGCCGGCGTTGACTCCCGTGTAAGAAATCGTAAAGAGCGGGTCGGCGGCAACGTTAAGGCCGACGTGCTTCATCGCGCAAAAGGCTCTCTTTCCTGCAAGGCTTGCTCCAAAAGCGGTTTCCAAAGCGACCTTTTCGTTGGGCGCCCATTCGCAATAAATTTCGTTGAATTTAACGGCTTCTTCCGTAACCTCGGTGCTGGGCGTTCCGGGGTATGAGCTGGCCAAAGCGCAGCCGGCCTCGTACAAGCCGCGGGCAAGGGCGGCGTTCCCCAATAAAAGTTTTTTCATATAAAGTTCTCCAAAAGCAAGCGCGGGGCGCTTTGCTATTTTTTATTTTTTAGCGGCTTCGTACAAGGGATAAACCTTTTTGGCGATGTTTTGCAAATCGTTTATTCTTGTTTCGTGCGAAGGATGGGTGCTCAAAAGTTCCGGCGGCTGCTCTGACGAAAGCGCCGCCATTTTTTTCCAAACGTTCACCGCTTCGTATGGGTCGTAGCCCGCGCGGGCCATAAGTTCCGTTCCCATGCGGTCGGCTTCTGTTTCGTGCTTTCTGGAAAAGGGAAGGCCAAAGGTAAACTGGGCTGCCATTCCGAGCATTTGTGTTCCCTCTTTTTTCAAGCCCAGCGCGGCCGACGTCAAGACGACGCCTATGTTTTGCAAGGTGGATTGGCTGGCCCGCTCGCGGCTGTGCTCTTTTAGCGCGTGGGAAATTTCGTGGCCCATTACGGCGGCCAACTCGCCGTCGGTCAATTTCAGGCCGTTTATGATTCCCGTGTACACGACGATTTTTCCGCCGGGCATGCACCAGGCGTTTACTGTTTTGTCGGAGATTACGTTCACCTGCCAGTTCCAGCCCGGAGCGTCGCTTCTAAAAACGCCTGTTTGCTCGATAAGGTTGTCTGCGATTTTTTGCACTCGCTGAACGGTGGCGGCGTCCTTGTTCAAGCTTCCGGCTTTTTGGGCCTCTTGAAGAACTTCGGCGTATGATTGTTGGGCGCTTTGCTCGATTTCCTCTTCGGAAACAAGCAAAATCTGCTTTCTGTCCGCTCCGACGCTTCCCGCGTTAGTTGTTGTGGTAAGGCATGAAGTGAATGATAATGACGCGGCGAATATTGCCGCAAAAATAAACGCGTTCTTTTTCATAATGTTGATTTTAGCGCGTTTTGAGCGCTTTTGCTAGAGATATTATAACCTTTTACACCATTCATTGTTTAATATAGTATGAAAACCATAAAGAAACACGCGCTTTTTTTGGCGCTTTTCACGCTTGCAGGAACGTTTTTTGGCCCAGGCCTTTTTGCCCAAAACCGCATTTCCATGGAGCCTTTGGGGGAACGCAAGGGCAAGGAAAATCCCATCCGCCTTTCGGAACTTTCGGCCAACGTTGAGATAATGGGAAACATCGCGACGACAAAATTGGACATGCTTTTTGTCAACAAAGGGAACCAAATCCTTGAAGGCCAGCTGGACTTTCCGCTAGGCCAAAACGAAAGCGTGGTCGGTTACGCCTTGGACATTAACGGAAAAATGCGCGACGGCGTTGTCGTTGAAAAAGACAAGGGCCGCCAAGTTTTTGAGGCGGTTGTCCGCCAGGGAATCGATCCCGGCTTGGTCGAAAAAACAAGCGGCAACAATTTCAGGACCCGCGTCTATCCTTTCCCAGCCAACGGAAGCCGCCGCGTTCAAATAACCTATCAAAGCGAGCTAAAGTCGCAAGCTTGGGTCGCCAACATGGAAGCGCCTGAACATTACACTTACGTTTTTTCAGCCCTGCCAAAAGGCCGCTTGGACAAGTTTGACTTTACGATAACGGTTCTTGACCAAGAAACCAGCCCTCATTCTTGGGCCAACAACCAAGACGGTATGGATTCTTTTTCGTTCGAGCGAATGCGCGGCGGAAGGACGGCGAGCGTTTCCAAAACCGATATTGAACTTACAAAACCGATACAGTTTTCGCTTGAATCAAATTCAGTTGCCAAAACATCCCCCGCCTATGAAAGGCCCGTCTTTATTCAAACGCTTGGAAAGGACACATACTTTTATTACAGCCGGACGCTCGCCGCTTTTGGGCAAGAAAAGCCGCTTCCAAAAACGATCGCGGTCTTGTGGGACGTTTCTTCCAGCGGCCAAAAGCGCGACATCGACCGCGAGCTGCAATTGCTAAAAGCTTACGTAAAAGAGCTGGAAAATCCGACTGTAAGGGTTTTTCCGTTTTCGATAAAAATCCATGACGGCCGATCGTTTAAGATTGAAGGCGAAGCGGACATTGACAAGCTTGAAAAATTCATTCGCTCGTTCAGCTACGACGGAGCGACAAATTTGTCTTACGATTTTTCCGCGCTGGAAACAGAAGAAGTCTTGGTCTTTAGCGACGGCTTGGCGAATTGGAGCGAAGCTTCCGCCGCGCCCGCGGACAAGAAACTGGCGAGGGTTTACGCAATCAATTCTTCTGCATCAGCCGACCACGCTTGGCTTTCTTCAATCGCCAACGCGCGGGGCGGTCAGTACGTCAACCTTTGCGGGGCCGGCGAAAAAATCGACGAAATGCTTTGGGATATGACCCGCGAGCCGTATCGTTTGATCCGCGCGGAATATGACGAGGGCGCGATCGAGCAAGTCTATCCTTTGGACGGAACGATTGTCGGCCACGACTTTTCGCTTTGCGGCTTGTTGAAAAAAAAGAGCGGCAAAGTCACCTTGCGTTTTGGCCACGGAAACAAAGTCGAAGAAAGCGTTTCGTTTGACGTTTCGGCTGTGGACGGAATTGAAACGGCCCAAGCCGCTCGCCAATGGGCCGTAAAAAAGATTTACAGCCTTTCGCAAAGCTACGGCAAGAACAAGGAGCAAATCATTTCGCTGGCAAAAAAATTCGGAGTCGTCACAAAAGACACGTCGCTAATCGTTTTGGACAGCGCGAGCGATTATGTTCGCTACGGAATCGTTCCGCCCGAAAGCGACAAAGACTTGCGCGCGGAGTATGATAGAATTGTTGGCCGTGGCGGCGCTGCGTTCAAGCCGGTTGACGGCGGGCAAGACAAAAAGGTTCCTGAATCCGTTTACCGCTATTTTGAGGGATTTAGAAAATGGTGGAACACCAGCCCCCAAGAATTTAAGGAAATGAAAAAAGAAAAGGGCAGGCAGGAATCGCGCAGGCCCGCCGCTTCGCAAAGCGCGTCGGAAAGCGTGTATGACGACGCCGCGGTTTTGCCCGAAACCCTTGAAGTTAATTCCTTTGAAGGGGTCAGTAATTCTTATGACGGCGCGGCTCCCGTGACGATGCGATTGAACCGCGCGAGCAAGTCCGCGAACATCGAGCATTCATCGGGCGGCCAATCGAAAATACAATTGGAAGCTTGGTCTCCAAATTCAAAATACCTTGCGGACTTGAAAAAGACTCCGACCGAATTGATGTACGACAAATACTTTGAGCTAAAAAAAGAATATGAGTCGTCTCCGGCCTTTTACATGGAAGTTTCGGATTACTTTTTTGAAGAGGGAAAGCATGATTGGGCTTTGCGCGTTCTTTCAAACCTTGCCGAGATGGATTTGGAAAACACCGACATTTTGCGCGCGCTTGCCAACAAGCTTGTCGAAAGAAAAATGCATTCCCTTGCCGTTCCAGTCTTTGAGCGCCTGGTTCAGCTTAGGCCGGAAACTCCGCAGTTCTTGCGCGATTTGGGCTTGGCGTATTGGCAAATGGGAGAGGCGCAAAAAGCGGTTGACGCCTTGTATTCCGTCGCTTGCAAAAAATGGGATCCAAGGTTTGATGAAATTCAGCAAATCGTCTTGAACGACATGAACGCTATCATCGCCTCTTGCGAGCGCGACAAAATAACGCTGGATCTTTCGGCAATTGACAAAGACTTGAAGCAAAACTTTGACATGGACGTCAGGGTCGTCTTGACTTGGAACACAGACAACTGCGACATCGACTTGTGGGTCACCGACAAAGACGGCGAAAAATGCTTTTACTCAAACAAGCTTACAGCCAACGGCGGCCGCCTTTCGCGCGATTTTACGCAGGGCTACGGACCGGAAGAATTCTGCATAAAGAAATTTCCCGGCGGAAAATTAAAGATAGAAGCCAACTATTTTGCAAACCACCAGCAAAAATTTTTGCAGCCTGTTACGGTTCAAGCGGAAGTTTACACAAACTTTGGCCGGCCCAATCAAAAAAAGGAAATTCTTACCTTGCAGCTTGTGGATAAGAAGGAAGTTTTCTTAATTGGGAACGTGGAGTGGTGAAAACTGACTGTCTTGCGCGTTGGCAACGCGCGGCGCGATGTTGCGCGCGCAAGGAAAATCCGCTAAAATGTGCCATATGAAACCGCTTAAAAAAATCACGCTCTTTGCCGCCGCGCTTTTTGCGGCCGCGAATCTTTTCGCCTTGCCCGACGCAAGCGGAGAATATGTTTATTACCGCGACTCATCTTTTAACCGCGAAAGCTACATCGGCTTTCTTTACTACGACGACTCGACTTACGAAGCGCGCTACTACGCTCCGCCGACAGAAAGCCTTGCCGAAAAAAACATCGACATGCTTTTTTCTGTCACGCAAAAAAACGGCCGCATGGAACTGACAGGCGAGCGCTTTGTGGTTCCGCCGCAGCAAGATGACGTCGCGATAGTGAACTACATTCACGACTTGCTTTACGAGTTGAGCGGCCGCCGCGCCAAGTTGATAGAGCCGCCTTTGGTTGACTACGAAAAGGCCGCCGCTCCTTTTATGCAGGCCGGCGTTTTTGTTTCGGACGACTACGAGGCTTTTGGCGGCCCGGTGAGAATGCTTTACGACGCGGCCGTTCCGATTTTCAACCTAAAAAAAATCGTTGACTACGCCGGAAAGGATGTTTTTACGATTGCCACAATCGGCCGCTTGGAAAGTTCAGCTGACAAGTCTTTTGCGGAATTTGTTTCGCCCGCGGTTGCGGCAAATGGAACGGCAAAGCGCGCGGCAAAAGAAGTCAAGGGCGCAAAAAAAGAAAGTTTGACCCTTCGCGTTGAAATCGGAAAAAGCGCCGCGCTTTCCCAAAGCGTCTTGGCCGACAAAAACTGGTCTTTGGCCGGCGCAAGCGTCTGGACGCTTGGCGACTGCGCGATTGCGTCGCTGCAGTCGCTGGCCTTGCCCGAGGGCGAGGCCGCCGGCCATGCGCAAACCATAGCCCGAATTTTGCGCCTGTTCGCCACAAGCAAAAACTACGCTTATAATGATTGGTCCTCGCTTGACGTTCACGTTGGCGGCGGAAAAATCAAAATCAATTCAAGGACTTACAATCCAAAGACGCGCAAATTCATCACGGACATAAAGACTTTAAGAGCCGCCGCCTCAAACCTTTACGGCTGCTTTTCGCTCGCGGTTTACACCGACGACTACCAAGCCAACCGCGGCTATTTTGACAAAATGGCAAAAAGCTATTCGTGCAAAATGGAGTAATTTCCACAAGCGCAGCTGTTCGCGCGAGCTTGGTTGCGATTGCCAGCGCTCGCAAGAGCGCAGTTGGATAAACTTCCAATAGCAAAACGGAACGTAGCGCGAATGTTGCTGCTTATGCGGCAATCATACAATTTTGGGCTTGTTTCAGTTTATCTTGCCGCTACACTCCCAGTCAAAAAGGCTTGCCGCTCGTTCTGAGGCTGCCAATTTCGCTTCGCGTGTTTTATTTTTCTTCCCAGACTAGAATCTTGTTCGCGCCGGCCTTCAACTGCGCGAAGGGGCCGGGGATGGCTTTTCCTTGGACGCGGCTTTCTCCCAAAATGTCTTTGTCAAAAACAATGTCGTTTCCGTCGGCGCCGTCAAAACGCGCGGCGCTTATTCGGGTGGCGGCAAAGTCTTTTGTGGACACAAGGGCGGCGCCGGATGACAAAAGCTTTTCGTCCGCGGTAAATTCCAGCCAAGTCTTTTTTCCTTCTACGACAATTTTTGCGTTGGGGTTTTTGTCACATTCAGTAAAAGCCTTTTCTTCCGCAAACCTAGCGGCGCCGCCACAGTAATGGTTTTCCTTTATGTAAACCGCTTGCTGGACTCGCATAAAGACGTCGTGGTCGCCGTCGCCAGATTTTTTTACGCTGGCCTTGTAGTCGGAAAAAGACGCCGCGCTGGCCGCTTTTGTAAATTCCGTCGTTTCAAAAAGCGCCTTTATCGCCTTAAAGGCTGCGTCGTACTTTTCCTTGTTGTCCTCTCTTGGAGCGCCCGCAAAGTCAAAGAGCCAAGAGCCCATCGAAGTCAAGAACAAATTTTGGTTGTATGAATCCGTTCCGCTTTTAGACTGCTCGGTCCATGTCTCTGCTCCGCCGACATAAATGTTTTTCGTCACGCGGTCGTCGCCGCTAAAAATCAGCGCGGTTCCCAGCGGCGCGGTAGAGTGCGGATAATGGTAGGGCGTGGCTCGGTCCATGACTTGCTCGCGGCGCATCGTTCCCAGGCACAAGTTGTGGACATACGCTCCTCCCTGAGAGATGTTGTCAAAGTTGTAGGCGCTTGCGAAAATGTTGTTGTCAACGATGTAAGGCCCGTGCGAAACTTCCACCATCAAGTCGCGGTCGTTGGCGTAGTACAAGTTGCTTGAGATTCGCGTTCCCTGAGTTTCCCAGTCAAGCCAAGTTCCCAGCGTGCAGTTGTGGATGTTGTTGTTGCGGATTATCGTGTCGATGGCGGCGTGGAATTTAATGCCGCCAATTTCGTAGCCAAAGTATTCATGCTTTACGGCGATGTTGTAAATGTGGTTGCGTTCAATCACGCTAAAGGCGCAGCCCATGTGGCCCACGATTCCGTTTTGGCCGCAGTCGTAAATCTCGTTGTCGCGCACGATGTGGCCGCCGATTTTTTCCTTGCTCCAGCCAGCCTGCAGCGCCTTAAAGACCGCTTCCATTTGGAATTGGTAGCCGGGCTTTTCGCGGAATTTGGTACAGTCGTTGTCGCCTGTCGAAGCCTCTTTTCCCAAGCTGATCGCCGAGCACTTTGCGTCGTGAACGACGCAGTTTTGGATAATCCAGCCCTTTGCCCAATGCGGTCCGATCATTCCGGGCTGGTCGGCTGTCGGCGGCGCCCAGGGGCTTGCGGCCTGACAAATTTCAAAGCCGTCAAGCGTGATGTAGTCCAAGCCGGTTTTGTCGGGGTAAAAGCAGCTTTGGCGGACGCTTATTTCGACCAATTCCTTGTTGGGGTCAAGCTCTTGGAAGTTTGCGTAAATTTTCGTCTCTTCGTTTGACACTTGGGCGAACCATTGGTAGACCGTTTTTTCTGGTTCCAAAATCGGCTCGGCATGTTTTGTCCACGGCGGGTTAAAGCCTTCCGTCCGTTTTTTGGGTGAGCGGACTTCTTCAAGCGACATCGCTTCGTACAAGGATTTTCCGTTTATGTAAACGTCTCCAAGGTGAACGGGCTTTTCAAGCGGCCAAACTACCCAGTCGCCCCAGACGGGCTTTGCGAACGGGTTGACGCCGTTTCCGCCGCCCTTTGTCCATATTGTGTTTGGAACGGTCGCGCTCCAAACGGAGCCGCCTTCGTTTTTCCAGCCGCTGACTTCTTCCGAGCCTTTGATTACTGGACGCTCGCCTTTGGCCGCGCGGTAAACGATTCGCTCGTTGTCGTTTCGGCCGCCGTTTTGCGGTCGAACCCATTCGCGGTATGTTCCGCCAAAAACCGTGACTGTGTCGCCAGCTTGCGCCAGGGCGGCGGCTTTTGAAATTGTCTTAAACGGAGATGATTCCGTTCCGTCGTTAAAGTCTGAACCGGTGGTTTTTACAAAATATTCCATATTATAATTCTACCATCCTTTTGAAGAATTTTGGAAAAAATTTTTAGTCAATGTTTTCCGCGATTTTAATCACGGTCTTTGTGATGTAGTCTTGCGGCTCGCGCTTTCCTTCCTCCATGAGCCAAGAAAAAAGGCGCTGGATTCCCATGTAGCCTTGCGTCTCTGGCTCCTGGTCAATCGTAAAGTCGATGAGGCCGCTGTTGAGGTATTTTATTACTTGCGGAACGGTGTCAAAGGCCAAGACGCGGATTTTTTCCTTTCCGCAATCTTGAACCGCGCGGCAAACTCCGCCGACTCCGGCCGCCGCTATGAAGATGCAATTTATCGAAGGGTTTTCTTTTAGCGCGCGCAAGGTTTCTTTGTAGGAAACGTCGTCGCTGTCCAAGGACTCGATTTTGGCGCAAACGTCGTATTCGATTTTGTGCGCGTCAAGGCCGGCCAAAAATCCTTTGATGCGCTCCTTGTGGCCGCGGATGTTGTAGGAGCCTGCGATGATCAGCGCGTTTAGTTTTTGCGGATGAATCAAGTTCAGCATTCCGGCTGCGGCCTGGCCCGAGCGCTGGTAGTCCGTTCCCACATAGCAAATGCGGCCGCTGTCGGGTATGTCGGTGTTTACGCTTACGACGGGAATTCCTTTTTGCGCGATTTTGTTCACTTCTAGTTGAACTTGCGGCGTGTCCAAAGTCGTCACGCAAAGGCCGGAGTAATTTTTTTTGGCCATCGACTGCAAGGCCTTTACGTGCGTTTCCGTGTCGTAGCGGGCGGCGTGAACGATTTCGACGCTTACGTTGTAGTCCAAAAGCTCTCGTTGCGCGCGCTGGATTCCCTTGATTACGTCGTCAAAAAACGGGATGGACTTGTCGGGCAAAAGGCAGCCGAATTTTATTTGCTGCTTGCGCGCGGCCAGGATTTTTCCGGCGCGGTTTGGAACAAAGCCCATCTTTTGCGCAAGCTCGCGTATTTGTTCCGCCACTTGCGCGTTGACGCCGGGCCGGTTGTGCAAAACGCGGTCAACCGTTCCCCGCGAAACTCCCGCGGCTTTCGCAATGTCCTTAATCGTCACCGGCATTTATGGTCTCCAAACCTTTAAATTTCGCCAAATTTTCATATCGTGTGCGAGCACGGTGAAAGAATATTACGCCTTTTTTTTGTGTCTGTCAAGGCTGAAAAATATAAAACGCTTCCAGTTGGCGCGTTTTTACCTCCTTCCGTAGCGGTTGCCCGGACTTCCGCTTTACAAACGATTGAAAAACGCGTAGCGGAAAGGCAAACGGGGCGAACTTAGGACACGTTAAGCTCAATTCTTTGCCCTAAAAGTACCTCGTGAGCAGCCGTTTGAATTTCCGCGAGAGCGTTTTTTGTTGTCTTGCCATAATGCGGAAGTCTTGGTATTTACAGAACGCGCTTGATGCGCCAAAATAGGCGCGAGGAGAATTTTATGGAACATGTGACATTCAAGCCGCAGGGCGTTTGCTCGGTCCAGCTTGACTTTGACTTGGAGGACGGAAAGCTTCGCAACGTTCAATTCAAGGGCGGCTGCAACGGAAACCTGAAGGCGATTGGCCGCTTGGTCGAGGGCCGCGACGCCAAGGAAATCGCCGGCATTTTGCGGGGCAACGACTGCAAGGGCCGCGGCACTTCTTGCGCCGACCAATTCGCGCAGGCCATAGAACAAGCGACGGCTTAGGGGCCAACGCTAATACCGCATCCAAAATATTCTTCCAGCGCTTGAATGGTGGCGGGGCTTGCGTTTTGCGCGATAAAGTCCAGCGTTTCTTGCGCGATTGCGTAAGGCGGCTCGCGTCGCGAGCAAATGCGGTCTTCTTTTGAGGGCCGCATTTTTGTCACTATCATCTCATCGATCGAAACTTTGTAAAGCTTCGCAAGGACGACAAGGTTGTCCAAGCGGGGCAAAAATTTTTCCCGCTCGTCTTCCCAAATGTAAATTGATTGCGGATTTTCCATTCCAAAAAGCTTTTGAATTTGCGCTATCGAAATATTGCGCTTTTCGCGCAGCTCCTTGAGCCGCTTTGAAGTTGCCGGCGCGTCGATTACGGGAAAAGCGAATGTCGGACTGATTTTAAAATTCGCCATATCTACAATTAAAGATAACGCCATTTGCGCCAAAAGGCAAGTTTTGCCCGCGCTTTTAAATTAAGTTACAAACTTAATGTTTTTTACTTGCGCCGCGAGTAGAATTAGGGGCATGAGAAACAAAGAAATTGCACCAATTTTGGTAGAAAGCAAGATTTTCCTCATTCGCGGCAAGCAGGTTATGGTTGACCGTGATTTGGCGGAACTCTACGGAGTTGAGACAAAAGTCATTAATCAAGCGGTAAAACGTAATTTAGAGCGTTTTCCGGAGGAATTCCGCTTTCAACTGACGGCAGAAGAGTACGACTTTTTGAGGTCGCATTTTGCGACCTCAAAAGCGTCTGAAGACGATGGATTTTTGAGGTCACAATCTGTGACCTCAAAAGGACCAAATGATTCTTTAAGGTCACAATTTGTGACCTTAAAGAATGAGGAAGAAAGCCTCCGTGGAAAGCATTCGAAATATCTCCCCCATGTCTTTACCGAACAAGGCGTCGCGATGCTTTCTGCAGTTCTGCGGAGCGAAACTGCCGTTCAAGTGAGCATACGAATAATGAAGGCATTTGTGGAATTGCGGCATTATGTAAGCTCGCAAATTGTAAAGACGGACGACAAGGCGGAACTTGCCGAAATCCGCCGTTTGCTTTTGCTTCACATCGATCATTGCGACAAAAAGTTTTCCGAGCAGGACAAAAAAATCAGCCAAATTATTCAAGTTTTGAACAATTTGATTGACGAACCCAAGCCCAAGCGAAAAATTGGATTTTCAACCGACAAATGACAAACATATCGCAATTTGCGATATCCCTAAAAACAAGGAGGCCCTTATGCAGATGGACGACGAAAAAATCACTTTTGAAAACATACTTGTCACGCCGCTGGAACGCTGGATTGACGCGGACGTTGACTTGGATCCAGTCGCGGTGGAACGGTTGAACCGCCTTGCCGCGCTGTCCAACCAAAGCGTGGACAACGTGGTTAACCACATTCTGGCGGACTTTTTTGCGGAACATTTGGAACTTTCGGAATTGAACGCCGACACCCTGCGCGCGGCGGCAAAAAAATGCCCTTGCATTCTTGTCCTTGAAAACGGAAAGCCAATCGCCCGCGTAAAAATGATTTCCTGGGGCGACGGAAAGATGATTTTTGCTTCTGAAAAAACTCCGCCCAAAAACCGCCGCCCCGCCGCGCGCAATGAACCGGTCGCAAAGTGCGACAAGTTTGTCACTGCGGCTAGCGCTGTGGGGAAACTGGAATAAAAAAAAACGCGCGGCCACACAACCGCGCGCTTTTTTTGCAATCTGCTCTGTTAACAAAACCCCGTGCCCCCCTACAACTGCGTGCCGCTCTCAATCTTGGCGTTGAAGCGCTCCAGCTTCTTTCCGTCAAGCGGGTTGGGTTGGCCTTTGAGGACGGCGCGAAGGGCTTCCATTTCTTCGCCGGTAAAGGAGACGGCGCGGTTCATGTCGTTTTCAAAAGAGGCTACGGCCAGCGGACAAACTTTGCGGACTAGTTCCAGCATGACTTGGGCGTATTGGCGGATTTCGTATTGGGCGTGGCCGTCCAGGCGCAGCTTTAAGAAGCGGAACAAATTGTTCAAATCCATCTGCCAGTAAAATTCCGTGTAGAGCGAAAGCGGCAAGTTGATGCGGGCCACTTCGCGCGCAAGGCCTGTGTCCAGCAACTCTGAATACGAATCGTATGAATCCTTTTGGTCTTTTTGGAGCGCGGCCTGGATTTCCTTGGCCTTGGCTTCGTCAAAGGGTTCGTCGCTGCGGCCCTGCTTGTTGTCCTTGCTTTGCGGCTCTATGTCTTTTGTTTCGGGAACGTAGAATTCGTCCTTCATGATTGAATAGCGGCCGCTCACTTCGTTCATGCGGCCAGTGCGGTGGCGAACCCATTGGCGCGCGACAAAAATCGGCATCTTTACATGAAAGGTGAAGACAACTTGCTCAAAGGGCGAGGTGTGCTGGTGGCGCAAAAGGTAGTCGATAAGGCCGGCGTCCTGGGAAACGGTTTTTGTTCCGTTGCCGTATGACACGCGCGCCGACTGCACGATTCTTTGGTCGCTTCCCAAATAATCCACAAGGCGAACAAAGCCTTTGTCGAGTACCTTATATTCTTTGTCCAAAATTTCTTCCGCTTCGGGAACGATTGAATGCGCCATTTTTTATTCCTCCATCATTTTGCAAGCGGCCGCGATTTTTGGCTTGCCGCCGTTTTTGGTATTACAACAAAGTCCGCGAGTTTCTAAAAGAAACTCGTCAGTTTAAAATGCCGCAGGCATTTTAAACTATCACGCCCTTCGCGCTGGGGATTTGTCCGCCGCGCCTGGGGTCGATTTCCACCGCGGCGCGAATCGCGCGGGCGGCTGCCTTGAACAAGCCTTCGATTTTGTGGTGGTCGCTGCGGCCGCGGATTGTGTCCAAGTGCAAGTTGCATTTTGCGTTTTGGACAAAGCCGTTCCAAAAATCCTCAAAGCAGTCTGTCTGGAAGCTGGCTTCCTTTCCGTCCGCTCCAATGCTCACAAGCGGAATGCCTGTAAGAGCGGCCTCGCAAACCAAAAAGGGGCGGCCGCCAAAGTCAACCGCCGCGCGCAAAAGGCTTTCGTCCATCGGGAACAAAAAGCAACCGCTGCGGTAAATGCCCGCGCAGTCGCCCAAGGCCTTGGCAAAGCACTGGCCCAAAACGATTCCGGTGTCTTCTATCGTGTGGTGCTGGTCGACGTTTAGGTCGCCCTTGATTGTTCCGCTAATGTCAAACAAGCCGTGCTTGCAAAAAGAGCGCAGCATGTGGTCAAAAAATCCGATTGGATTTTGAACGTCGCACTTTCCGCTTCCGTCAAGGTTCAGCGTAAGCGTGATTTGCGTCTCGCCGGTTTCTCGCGTTACAGTAGCTGTTCTTTGCATTTTCATTTCTCCAAAAATCCGCGAGAATTTGACGGCAGAGCTGTCAAATTCTCGTAAGTGAAAAATTGCCTTCGGCAATTTTTCACGGCATTACTTTGCGCAACTCGTATTCCAAAATGTCCGTCGCGCCAAGGCTCTTGAGCTTTGGAAGCAGCGTGGGCACTTCCGACTTTTGAACGGCAATCTTTACCGCGAATCCGTTGTTGCCAAAAAGCGGCGAGATTGTCGGGCTCTTCATCGAAGGAAGGCCTTTGACCAACTTGTTGAAGTCTTTTTGCGAAACGTTCATTTCCAACATCACGCGGTCGCGGGCGCTAAGAACCGCCTCAAAGAGCATTTTAAGCTCCATGATTTTTTGCTTTTTTTGCGGGTCCTTGAGCGCTTCCTTTGAGGCGTACATTCTTGTGGAAGACTCCATCAAAGTGTCAACGATTTTAAGGTTGTTGGCTTTGAGCGACGAGCCTGTGCTTGTGTTGTCGATCAGGATTTGCGCCAACGAAGCCTCGTTGTCCTGGACAAAGCCTTCGCTGGTTCCCCAAGTGCGGAAAATCGTTCCGTTTATCTTTTTGTCCTTAAGCCATTTTTTGCTCAGGTTTTGGTATTCGGTCGCGATGGTCACGGGCTGCTTTGAAAGCTTTTCAAAATCCACTGTGTTGGGAACGGCCGCCACGATTCTAACGGGGTCAAAGCCCAAGTCCATGATTTCGGTCACCTTGGACTGAACGCCGTTTTCGTAAACCCAATCTTTTCCGCTAAAGGCCACGTCGGCCTTGTCGCCCGCCAAAAGCGCGCTTGCGATTTGCGGCTTTACAACCTGAAAGGCCAAATCCTTTTGGTTGGTTATCGGGAAGTAGGTTCTGTCCGGCAAGTAAATTGAAATGCCCACGTCGCCCAGCAATTCGTAAACAGATTCATAAATGCGGCCCTTGGCCAAAAGAATGCTCAACTTTTCCATATTAAGACATTCTATCAGAATGAGGCGGAATGTTCAAGGATTGGACGGGGCGTGGCGTATATGGGCGTTTCCGCTTAGCCGGCAAAGCCGCCGTCGCGGCCGGGCTGCTCCAGGTTCCGCTGTCGCTCCAGCCTCCTCACTGCGTTGCGGTGGCCGGCTCCGCCGCCTTGCGCATCCCTAACGCGGGTGTAGCGATTAGTATTTATCGCTTTTTTCTGAATTATGCTTTCTACATAACATTTGACCGTTTTCCAAAGTCGTTTTGCCACCCTTACTCCAAGGAATTATATGATCTCCTTCCATTTCAGAAAAATCCCATTTCTTATTTTCGTTTTCAGTACCTTTACACATAGGACAAATACCTTGTTGCCGTTCATACATTATCGTTTTTTGAAAGTCAGAAAATTGTCGCAAATTTAAATGTTTTCTTTCATGATCAAAAACATAAAAATAAATTCCACTTTGATTTTGAACTTCATCTTTATCTTCCATAAGTTTTGAAATTTCTTTCTCAAATTCTTCTGCGTCATATTCTTTATTACTATAAGTTCGATATAAATAACCCCAATCGATTCCTTTCATCTGCTTGCGGTATGTTGGAAAAATTTTCTTTATCCATTCAATTACAAAACGAAAATTTTCAAAAAGCGGTTCCGCATTTTGTTCGTCACAATGATTAGCCATATAATCGCGAATTTCTCCGTCAGTTTTTGCGCCACTAATCCACTTTATCGCCGTTTCAAGATACGCTTGTCTATTCAATTCGCCATTTACATACTTGCTTCCAATATTGTATGCGGCACAATTAGTTTTTGAAAAATATCGTTTTGCGTCGGTCACCCAAGGACCAGAATAAACAGCATTTCGCATTTCTTGCTTCGTAAGTTCCGCGCCTGCTATGTTGATTGTTTCAAACCAATCAAGCTTTTCTTTATCATCACCTTCGCAAATGTAAACTGTTAACTCATAATCCAATACCGCATTTTTCTCAGACTCTTGCAAAGCCTTAAAAGTCTTATAGTTTACAGAAAACTCGTTATTCACATATTGACAAATGCTAAGCGTCCTCTGTTGGCCGTCGATTATTTCAAAAGTGCCGTCCTTTCGCTTAGCCCAATACATTGTGTTGAGCGGAAATCCTTTTATAACTGTATCAATCACTTTTGCGCGCTGTTTGTCGTTATACACAAATTCTCGTTGATATGGCGGACGAATATCTAATTTACCACTATAAGCTCGAACCCCGTTTTCAGCATTGTCCTCAAACCCTTCTGTCAAATCGCGAATTTTGATTTTCACAGGCGTGATTTTCATTTTATTGCTCATACTCAGATCTCCTATTTTATTTTTTGAATAAGAATTCGGGCATATTTTTGTTTTCCATCAATCATCCCTCGGCCTCTGAATGTGTTTGGAATTCTAACTTTTTCTACTTCTTCGCTTGTATCCGCACTGTCGGTTAAACCTAAAACTCTATACTGATCAGGATTATATTTTGTAAAGAAAGTTACCGGAACCCCCATCACACCATCATAATCCATTGGAATATCTGTAACTGTTTCAATATGAATCGCGTTGTAATTTTGATAAAACCTATAATCTTCCTGCTTATAACGTTTGCCGGTTTCAAGAATTTCGTGTCGTTTGCTTATTTCTAAATTTGTGTACCAACAGATATTTCCCATCCGACGATATTTTATTCCGTTTTCGATTTTAAAATCGGTTTTCTTTTCTTCATAATGTTTTGGAACCTGAAACCAAAAATGACCGTCATTTATTCCACACCACATTTTGTTCTCTTTTATAAGCGGAATTATCGAGTTATAAGTGATGTTGTTTATATTTCCGATTATCAAAAATTTTTTCTCATATTTAAAAAGAAAAGGAACATATTCCTTGAACAATGAAAAAGGCGGATTTGTCACCACAATGTCCGCCCGTTTTAAGAATTCAATACACTCTGCGCTTCTAAAATCACCATCGCCTTTTAATTCTTTGCAAGGAATTTTTTCAAAGTCTTCTTCGCCTGTGTACTTTATTTTTCCATCATATTCAAGATAAACCGCTTTTTCCGTAGCTTCTTGGCTGAATAAATCCGCGTCATCATTTTTATAGCAAGTTGCAATTACTTTTTTGAGTTCAAGAACATCAAAATACATTACAAAATAACGAAAGAAATTTGAAATGCGAGGATCATCGCAATTGCAAAGAACGGTTTTATTCTTAAAATGCGGCTTATAATGCTTTAATTCATTTTCTATCATAGAAAGCGGTGTGTAAAATTCGTCCGCCTTAGCCGCTCGACTATCTGTCAAATTTGAATTCCCAGCCATTTTCGCACCTGTAAAAAAGATTTCTTACTAAATTTTCTTAATTCAGTAATTACTGATTATAGCGCAAAAACTCTGTAAAAATTCACTTTTAGAAGAAAAATTCAGAAATTTCTTACATACTTTTTTCAAATGAGCGATTTTTGGAAACGAGTTGACGAAGAAATTGATTTTAAGGGGATAAATAGAGCATATTTAGCTCGAAAATGTGATTTTAGCGTCACAAATATTGGCCAAGGCATAAAACTTGGCAGCGTTCCTTCCGCGGACACCGCCGTCAAAATCGCGCAAGTTCTCGGCGTAAGCGTGGAATATCTCGTTAACGGCGCAGAGGGGGCCGCTTCAAAAGCCAAAGCAGAAGAAGAAAAACAATTAATGCTTTACAGGAAATACAGCAAACTCATTTCAAAATGCGAAAAACTTCCGCCAGAGCAAGTCAATTTTTTGTCGCAAATTGCAGATAGATTGGAAAAATAATTACTCTTACATAATTTCTTGCTTTATTCAAAAAAGCATGGTAAACTAGAGCCGTGAAATTTGATGAATTGCCAAAAAAAGAACAAGAACGTTTTTTTAGATGGTTTTTTATAAAGACTCTATTGGTTTTTTTGCTTATAGCATTTATACCGATTTCTATTGTTATTCTGTTATTAATATTTAAGCATCCGATTTTTGCGGCATATTGCTCAATTATGGTTATTATTATGTTCTGGACTACATTTGGCAAATACAAAGAAGATCGAGATGACTTTTTCTCAACCGCCGAATTTACTAAAATTGAAAAATAACCTATGCCAAACTCGTTTCTTTTAGCGCTTCAAGAACTTTGTCCAATGGCGCCCCCATTTTTTCCGCAGCGGTTTCGGGAGTGGCGTTATAATCACGAATCAGTGTAAGAGCGTCTTCCACGGCTTTTTGAAGAGTCGCTTCCTCAGCGGCTTCGGTCATAATGTCAAAATCATGCAAATTCATGTCGGCGTACTCCTTTCTGAATTTTTCGTTTTTCTTGGCTTTTGCCACGAACTCGGAAAGCCGCTTTGAATAGTCGTCTTCGCCCGGTTCGTTGGTTTGGATAAACCGCAATAGCGCGCGGACTTTTGGATTCTCCACGCTCTCGTAGGCTTTTGCATTATACACAACTTTGACGCATTTGTCATCCAAATTTACATAATTGTTTTCGGAGCAAACGTTGCGGAAAGTGTAACAAGGCAGACCAAAACCACGCTTATTGCCATCATGGAAGGGGTCGAATTTGCAAATGAACAAAATGTAGCTTTCCTTTAGCTTTGTGTAAGGCTGGCCCTTCATAAGACAGTCGCAGTCCACCATCGACTGGTAGTAGCGCATGCGCTTTCCCAAGGCCTTTTGCGGGTAAGATTGCAACTCCACGTCGATTGTTTTATTTTCGTCCTTTAAGTAAACATCGAGCCGTACGCCATGGGAAGTGTAGTAAGGTTCAATGGCTTTTTCAAGTTCCGGGTACTTCACTTGCTTAACGCGGACGTCAAGCAAACGCTCCACCAACTCCGCGGAAATTTCCGGGTCCTTCATTACGGTCTGGAACATTCCGTCGTCCGCGAACGTAAGCTCGTCAAAAGGTTTTCGTTTCATAAAACATCTCCTACAAAAAAAAACGGGAACCGCGTATTTGCGATTCCCTATGCATATAAGATATAAATTTTATTAAAAAAATTAGCGCAATTTTTTTTAAATCATAATAAATTTACGCGCCTTTTTATTCCTTACACCATACATTTGTTTTTTCACTCCTCTTTGCATTTTCCTCCGTTCGCGCTATAATAGATCCATACACACTCAAAAGGAGAGAACCATGACAAGCAAAAACAAAAGAACAATCATTCAAATCGTGTTGGCGATTTTTATTGTTTTGTGCGCGGTTAGCAACGTTTATCTTTTGGCGGAATCGCCGTCTAAAAAGCTGATGCCAAAAATCGGAACGGTCATAAATCTTTTGGCGTTGGCAAGCGCCAGCGTATATTGCTTTAGTGGTTACAGCAAAAAGGCGGCCGTTTTTTTCAAGGGATTTTTCTGCCTTTACGCGCTCCATGTCCTGACTGGAACTTACGGAATGGTCATTGACTTTAAGGGTTCGCCGATGGCGGCGGCCTGGGTACTTGCTTTTGAGATTACGTTCGCGAGCGTAATGCTGCTTTTTATTCCGTCAAATCTTGGCGAACAAAAGTCAAAAATCATTTCGCTCGCGGCGCTTTTGATTTGGCTGGGCTTTTTCGCTCATCATTTTATTTTCAAGAGCCATACAGTCGGCTTTTATACCATACGCATTTTTTCGTATCTCATCAGCGCGTTCATCGCTTGCGTTATGACTTACGCCAAATACGCCGACAAAAAGGAACGCGAGACAGAATAAAAACTATGCCAGAAAAAATGACGATGGATTCTTCGGGCTTTGTGTTGTTGGCGGATTTTGTTCCGCAGATTGTGCAGGAGATCCGCTACTATTCAACTTACAATTTTGTGGGCGACAGGATTGACGGCTACGAGGAGCCTTGCGCGATTTTGACCAGGGAGGCGGCGCGGGCTTTGCGGGAGGCGGCCAACGAGCTTTGCGCGCAGGGCTACAGGCTAAAAGTTTTTGACGCCTACAGGCCCGCTTGCGCGGTAAAGCATTTTCAGCTTTGGGGAATGGAAGACATGGACTTGCGCATGAAAGAGTTCTTTTATCCAGAAGTTGAAAAGCAGGACTTGTTCAAAAAAGGCTACATCGCCGCGCGCTCAAGCCACACTCGCGGAAGTACCGTCGATTTAACCTTGCTTGACATGCAGACCGGAAAGGAAGTTGACATGGGAAGCCCCTTTGACCTTTTTAGCGAGAGATCCCACCCCGACTGCAAGGACGTCACGCGCGAGCAATATCAAAACAGAATGTTCTTGCAAGACGCGATGACGCGAAACGGCTTTGTTCCGCTGGATTGCGAATGGTGGCACTTTACGCTAAAGGACGAACCTTATCCCGACACTTACTTTGACTTTCCAGTTTCGTCGGCGTATTTGAGAAAGGAATAAAAAATTGCGGCAAGCGACGCGCTCTGGCCGCGCCATATTGGAGGAAAAAATGAAGGTAGTTCTTTTTAACGGAAGCAGAAACGAAAAAGGCAGCACATACACGTCGCTAAAAATCGTGGCCGACGCTTTGGTCGAAAACGGAATCGAGGCCGAAATCTTTTGGGTTGACGGCAGAGCGCTTTCGGGCGAGATGAAGGAATTGGTTGACGAGGCGCTGGAAAAAGTCCAGGAAGCCGACGGAATCGTTTTGGGCTCGCCGGTTTACTACGCCTCTCCGTCCGGCGAGATGATCGCCTTTTTGGACAGGCTTTACTGGGAAGGCGAAAAGTACCTTCGCTTTAAGCCGGCGGCCGCGGTGACTGTAGCGCGCAGGGCCGGAACCACCGCCACCCTTGACGTTTTGAACAAGTACATAACTTACGCGCAGCAGCCTGTCGTCACTTCCCGCTACTGGAACATGACGCACGGCTCCAACGGCAACGACGTTCTAAAGGACGAGGAAGGAATTCAGATAATGAAAACAATCGGCCGCAACATGGCTTGGATTCTAAAAAGCATTCAAGCCGGAAAGGCCGCCGGCGTTCCCCAGCCCGAGGCCGAAAAAAAGGTCTTCACCAACTTTATAAGGGCGTAAAAAGCATAAAACGCCCGCTTCTTGGCCTTGCAAACCGCTGGCATTCCGCCCCATTTTATGGCTTGCCAGAGCCTGCCGCCGCCGCCTTTTCGCGAGGCGGCATTTTTTTTGCAAAAAAAATTAAATTCCTCTTGACAAATTATATTTGACACAATATAATATTGCAAAAGCAAATGCGAAAAAGGAGGCGATTTATGGGCGTATACGATTATTCAGTTTTGGACGCAAAGGGAAACGAGGTTCAGCTTTCGGGCTGCAAGGGAAAGGTGATGATGATTGTGAACACAGCCACGGGCTGCGGCTTTACTCCCCAGTACAAGGACATCGAGGCCATGTACGAAAAGTTCCACGACAAGGGCTTTGAGGTCATCGACATTCCCTGCAATCAGTTCGCGGGGCAGACTCCCGGAACCGACGAGGAAATCCACCAGTTCTGCCAGTTAAAGTACAACACGCAGTTCCCGCAAATGAAAAAGTCCGACGTAAACGGCGAGAACCAGTTGGAGCTTTACAAATTCCTAAAATCGCAAAAAGCTTTTGAAGGCTTTGGAAAAGGCCCCGCAGCGCTTGCGATGAGCCTTATGCTTAAGAAAATCGACAAGGACTACAAGAACAATCCCGACATCAAGTGGAACTTCACAAAGTTCATCGTTGACAGGGAAGGAAACGTCGTCGCGCGCTTTGAGCCTACAGCCAAAATGGCCGAGGTTGAAAAATGCGTTGAAAGCCTTTTGTAACGGATTCCAAAAAAGAGCTAATCATCGGGCGGCCTAGCAACACTTCCTCCCCGCCTAACGCTAAAGCCGCCGCGATGTCTTCTTTAGAGCGCAGGCCTCCATCCACCCAGACGGCGGCGGCGCTCTTTTTTATGCGCGCGATGTTAGCCAGCATGAATTCCGCCGTGGAGCCGATGTCGGTTTCGACGCGGCCGCCGTGGTTTGAGATGTAAGCGACTTCGGGCTTTAGCTCTTCTATTAAGTCAAGGCTCTCTTGGGTAAAGACGCCCTTTACTACAATCGGAAGCTTTGTCGCGCGGCGAAGTTCGTTCAATTGGGCGGCGGTCTTTTTTTCCAGGTGAACCTTGTTTCGCATCGTGACGATGTTGTAGGAATCAATGTCAACGCCTATGTATTCTGCCACGGGCATGGCCCATTCGGCGCGTTCCAAAAGTTTTTCTTGCGGGTAGGGCTTTAAAAAGACCGCCGCCTTTTTGGGCGTGGAAGCGGTTTTGTTCAAGGCTTGGACGGCCGCGATTCCGGCAAGCAGCTTGTTGTCGGGGCAGCCGTCGCCGACGCCGAGCTTTATTCCAAGGCCGGCGGCAAAGGCGTAGAAGGGCGCGTAAAAGGATTCCTCGTCGGGCCAGCCGATGTTTTCTTCGGCGCCGGTGATTGGAGCCAGGCGTATTTTTTGCGGAACGACCTTGGCGGCGGCTTCTTGCAATTTTTCCTGCGGAATTGACGGAATGATTTTTTTCCAGCCTTCTACGTTCAGGCTAAAATTCTTTCCTTCAAAAACGCCGCCCATTCCGGGAAGCTCGCCCGCGCAAGCCGCGCCGTCGCAGTCAGCGCAAAGGCGGCATTTGTAGCTAGCGGACAATTTTAGTCTCCAAAAGAAGTTCCCAAGTGGCGCGCGGCCAAAAGCATCGGGTGGTCAAGAGGAACGTTCTTCACTTTGCCGGCCACTTCCTTTAACGGAACGCCGACAATTTTTTGGTCTTGCAAGGCGACGAGCTTTCCAAACTCTCCGCGCGCCAAAAAGTCGGCGGCCGCGCAGCCGTACTGGCTTGCCAAAACTCTGTCGTATGGCGAAGGCGTTCCTCCGCGCTGCAAGTAGCCCAAAACGGTCACGCGCGACTCTAAGTTAGTGCGCTCGCCCAATTCCTTTGCCACGCGGTAGGCGATCGAGTAGGGCATTTCGGCGCGCGCTTTTTTGAATGACTTTTTGTCAAGCTTGGCTTCGGCCTTGCTGAGCGCTCCTTCCGCCACTACGACGATCGAAAATTCCTTTCCGTCCTCTTTGCGTTGCATGACTTTTTCGGCCACGCTGTCGATGTCGTAGGGAATCTCCGGCAAAAGGATTACGTCTCCGCCGCCGGCGACTCCGGAATAAAGGCCAAGCCAGCCGGCCTTGTGGCCCATGACTTCGATTACCATAAGACGGCTGTGACTGTGCGCGGTCGTGTGGATGCGGTCAATCGCTTCCGTCGCCACGTCAAGCGCGGTGTGAAAGCCAAAGGTCATGTCGGTGTGAACGATGTCGTTGTCGATTGTCTTTGGAAGGCCGATTACGTTGAGGCCTTCGTCGGCCAAGAGGCTGGCGGTGGTGTTGGTTCCGTTTCCGCCAAGGCAGACAAGCGCGTCCAAGCCCCATTTTTTGTAATTTTTCTTTATCGCGTCAACCGGCATCATTTTGGCCACCGGATCGGGCTCCTTTGCCTTAAAGGGCTTTTCGCGGCTGGTTCCCAAAAGGGTTCCGCCAATCGTCAAAATGCCGCGCAAGTCCTCCGACTTAAGCGGAACCATATTGCCCTGTACAAGGCCTCGGTAGCCGTTTTGGATTCCAAAAAATTCCATTCCATACTGAACCATTCCAGAACGGCAAACTCCGCGAATCGCCGCGTTCAATCCTGGGGCGTCTCCCCCGCTAGTGAGGATTCCCACCTTTTTTACAGAAGTCTTGCTCATGGCTTTTATTCTACCATAAGGAGCGGCCATAATTCAAGATACCGATAAATATCTTGGAGGCAACTATTATGATTTACGGATACATTCGCGTCAGCACAGACAAGCAAACGGTGGAAAACCAGCGCTTTGAGATTACGGAGTACGCAAAAAAGAGCAACCTTCCAATCGACCAATGGATAGAAGAGACGGTTAGCGGAACGATTTCGCCGGACAAGAGAAATTTGGGAAAGCTTATCCAAATGGCAAAAAGCAAGGACGTCATTATTTGTTCGGAGCTTTCTCGCTTGGGAAGGAACATTTTCATGATTATGTCGATTTTGAACCGCCTCATGGAAATGAACGTCAGCGTTTACACGGTAAAGGAAGGCTACCGGCTAGGCGACGACCTTACCAGCAAGGTTTTGGCCTTTGCCTTTAGCATTTCGGCCGAAATCGAGCGGGAATTGATAAGCCAGCGGACAAAAGAGGCTTTGCTGCGAAAAAAAGCGGAAGGCGGCGTTTTGGGCCACCCCAAGGGCAAGCGGAATTCCCATGTAAAGCTTACGGGGCGGGAGGACGAAATCCGAAAACTTCTTGACTTTGGCTATTCCAAGGAACAAATCAGCAAAAAACTAAAAGTTTGTCCGGCAACCTTGTACAAGTTTATAAAAGATTTTTGAAATTTTCTCCCATTTTCCATAAAAAGCGCGCTATAATGGTAAAATACTAATTCCACTTTTTGAGGGCCTGTTATGAAAGCGATAAGAGACGACGTTAGCTGGAGATTTTTGGACGAATATCGGGGAAAATTCTTTAAGGCCAATTGGCCCACGCTGCCGCAAATGTTCCGCGTTTCTGTGGAACGCTGGCCGGACAACGTTTGCTTTGTCGATTTTGACGGAAACGGAGGAACAAAGCAGTCCTACACTTACACGCAAGTTTGGCGGAACGTCGAGACGCTGGCCCAGTGGATGATTTCCAACGGAATAAAGAAGGGCGACCGCGTTGCAGTAAGCGGAAAAAATTCCCCCGAATGGGCCACGGTTTTCATCGCCTCTATGCTGGCCGGAGCCATCGCCTGCCCGATGGACTACGCTCTCCACAACGCCGAAATCGCAAACCTCATAAAGACCGCAAAGCCCAAAATGCTTTTTGTGGACGAGGAAAAATACGACTGGTTCCAAAAGAACCGCCTTGGCTGCAAGGTCTATTCGCTTAGCCCCAAAGAGCCCAAGACTTTTGTCTACAACCTTCCCGCGCCAAAAAAAGTTCCCGCTTATCCAGAGGTTTCCGACAAGGACACGGCGGCCATTTTGTTCACCAGCGGAACGACTGGAAATCCCAAGGGCGTTATGCTGAGCCACGAAAATTTGGTCAGCGACTGTTTCATCGCGCAGCAAAATTTGGTCTTGTTCGACACCGATGTTTTTTACAACTTGCTTCCGATTCACCACGCATACACGATGCAGGCCGCCTTGATTTGCCCGCTTAGCGCCGGCTGTTCCATCGTCTTTGGAAAGAGCATGGCCGTGACCCGCTTGCTAAAAGAGCTGCGCGAGGGAAAGATTACCGTCATGCTCGGCGTTCCGCTTTTGTACAACAAGCTTTACACGGGAATCCTAAAGGGCGTGGCCGCCAAGGGAAAGGCCGTTGAGCTTTTGATCAAGTTCTTGATGAACGTAAGCTACGGCGTTAAAAAAGTTCTCGGAGTGAACGTAGGAAAATACCTTTTGCATTCAGTTTTGGACGCGGCCAACATTTCCACAATCCGCGTGGCCATTTGCGGAGGCGGCCCGCTTGCTTCCAGCATTTTCAAGGGCTACAACGCGCTGGGAATCGACTTTATCCAGGGCTACGGCTTGACAGAAACTTCGCCGATCATCGCGCTTAATCCGATGGAGCATTTTAAGGTTGAAAGCGTGGGCATGGACTTTAGCCCTTGGGAAGAAATCAAGATTCTTAATCCCAACGAGCAGGGCATCGGCGAGATTGCCGTAAAGGGCCCGATGGTCATGCAAGGCTACTACAACATGCCTTACGAGACTGCGGAAATGTTCACAAAGGACGGCTTTTTGAAGACCGGCGACTTGGGCTGGATGGACAAGGAGCATTACCTTATGCTCAGCGGCCGCGCCAAAAACCTTATCGTCACCGAGGGCGGAAAGAACGTCTATCCCGAAGAAATCGAGGACGCCTTCCAGCTTGAATATGACGTTGAGCAAATTATGGTTCGCGGCTACGTCGCCAACGAGGAAACCAAGTCCGAGGAAATCGAAGCCTTGGTTTATCCGTCCGACGACTTGCTTGCCCGCCTGGAAATCGACCGCGCCAACGCCGCCAGAGACAAGCGGGTTTACGACGAAATCAAGTTGATTGTTGACAAGATAAACAAGGGCTTGCAGCCTTACGCGCGCGTTTCAAAGATTACGATTTTGGACAAGGCGCTGGAGATGACCACGACGCGAAAGATTAAGCGCGGCTCTGTCGCAAAGGCCGAGCCAAAGAAAGCCGCCGCTCCAAAGGCCAAGGCCCCGGTAAAGAAAGCTCCAGCAAAGAAAGCCGCCGCTCCAAAGGCCAAGACACCGGCAAAGAAAGCGGCTCCAGCGAAGAAAGCAGCTCCAGCGAAGAAAGCAGCCCCTGCCAAAAAGCCTGCGACGAAGGCCAAGCCCGCCGCGAAAAAAGTCGCGGAAAAGAAAGCGCCCGCGAAGGCAAAGGCGCCCGCAAAGAAGCCCGCCGTCGCCAAGCAAGCGGCAAGCAAAGCCAAGCCCGCCGTGAAGAAGCCCGCGACAAAGGCAAAACCCCCCGCAAAGAAAGCGCCTGCAAAGGCAAAAGCAAAGAAGCGCTAGGAACGGTAGGTAGCTGCGCTACCTTTTGATATAGGAAAGGATTCAACAGCCCGCTCACGCGGGCTGTCAATCAAGGCGCGCTTCGCTTAAAGCCTTGACTCGTTCCTTTTGCGGCGCGAATAAAAATTATCGCGCCGCAATAAACAAAGGCCCGCCAGAATCGGCGGGCCTTTTTGTCATTACACCAGTTCCCCTTTAAACGTATGACCATTAAGAGATGTCAGCCGGACGCGGACAAAGCTTCCGATTAGCGACTTGTCGGCGGCAAAGGCCACGCGCTCGTCGCGCTCGGTTTTGCCCAAAAGTTCGTTGGGGTTTTCTAGCGTGGTTTTGTCGGCCAAGACCGTTATGATTTTTCCGACTTGCTTTTCCATTTCGGCCTGGGTAATCACAAGCTGCAAGTCGATGATTTTTTGAAGCCGCTCTTTTTTTGTCTCCAAAGAAATTTGGTCGGGCCAAGTCGCCGCCGGAGTTCCTTCGCGCGGATTGTAGTAATACATAAAGGCGTCTTCGTAGCCGACTTCCTTCATCAATGAATAAGCCTCTTCAAAGTCTTCCTCGGTCTCGCCGGGAAAGCCTATCATAATGTCGGTGGTAAGAGAAATGTCGGGCATCGCCGCGCGGATCTTTTGAACCAATTCCAGGTAATGTTCGCGCGTGTAGCGGCGGTTCATTCTTTGCAAAATTTTTGTGGAACCGTGCTGCACCGGCAAATGTATGTGCTTGCAAATTTTCTCTTCCTTCGCCATCACTTGTATCAAGCGGTCGGACAAGTCTTTTGGGTGGCTTGAGTCAAAGCGTATCCATTTTATCGGGGAACCTGTCTCCTCGATTTTGCGGCATATAAATTCAAGCAAGCGCGGAAAGTCCACGCGGCCAAATTCCGCGTCCTCGCAAAGGTAGGAATTTACGTTCTGCCCCAAAAGCGTGATTTCCTTTACGCCGTAGCCGCCCAAAACTTTTATCTCCTCAAAGATTTCCGTAAGAGGGCGGGAAACTTCGCGGCCGCGCACATAGGGAACGATGCAGTAAGCGCAAAAGTTGTTGCAGCCGTTCATGATTGGAACAAAGGAGCTAAAGGCGCCCGGCTCAAGCGAAAGGGAGGCAAAGCGGTAGACAGGTTTTTCGTCGATTGTGGCGCCAATGGCTGCGCCAAACTTTTCGGGCGCGGCCGCTTTTTGGCCTTGCGAAAGATTTTTGTCGGCAGGAACCGCGTCGCAAGTCTTGGCCTTAAAATCAATCGCGGAATTTTCCGCGGCGCTGATTATGTCGCCGAATTTATTTTTGGCGAACGTTCCGACAACGTAGTCGATGGCGGGCCAGTCTTTTTTTAGGCTGTCCAAAAGGCGCTCGGCCATGCAGCCCATGACCACAAGCGTAAGGGGAATCGGGCCGTCCTTTACGTATGCGGCGGCCTCTTCCATCTTGCGCGTCTTGGCGTGCGGGCGCTTTTCGCGCACGGCTTTAAGGCCTGTAAAATATCCCAGGCGGCCTATGATGCGGCTTTCGGCCGACGCGCGCACCGAGCAAGTGTTTATGATTACCATGTCGGCGAATTGCGCGTCGCTCGCTTTTGTCCAGCCGCGCGCGATTAGCAGTTGCTCCACCGCCGCGCTTTCGGCGATGTTCATTTGGCAGCCGTATGTTTCAAAAAAATAAGTCATGCGTTTTTAGTCCGTCCGCGCTTTTAGGCTTGCGGGGCCTTTTGGTCATAAGCGTTTTCCGCGGCAAAATTTTCCGCCGCCTCGATTGTGTTCTGCATCAAAAGCGCGATTGTCATAGGTCCCACGCCGCCGGGTACCGGAGTGATTACGCTGGCCTTTTGCTTGATGGCCTCGTAGTCAACGTCGCCGACTAAGCGGAAGCCGGACTTTTTGGAAGCGTCGGGGATTCGGTTCACGCCAACGTCGATCACAACCGCCCCCTCTTTTACCATGTCGGCGGTTACCGTGTTGGGCCTGCCCGCGGCGGCGATTATTATGTCGGCCTCGCGGGTTATGGCGGCCAAGTCTTTTGTTCCCGTGTGGCAAAGGGTCACGGTGGAATTATATTCCTTTCGGCTAAGCAAGAGCGCCATCGGCTTTCCGACGATGTTTGAGCGACCGATTACCGCCGCGCGCGCTCCGTTTGTTTGGACGCCCGCGCGTTCCAGCAAAATCAAAACGCCGTGGGGGGTGCAGGGCAAAAAGCCTTTTCTTCCTATCAACAAGTTCCCCATGTTGACGGGGTGAAAGCCGTCAACGTCCTTTTTGGGGTCGATGGCGAGCGTGACTTTTTCTTCATTTATATGCTTGGGAAGGGGGAGTTGCACCAAAATTCCGTGGACGGAAGGGTCGGCGTTTAGCTTTGCGATTAGGTCCAGCAATTCCCGCTCGCTGGTGGATTCGGGCAAGTGAATCGATTTGTCAACCATGCCCGCCTCGGCAAGGGCCTTTTGCTTTCCTGTCACGTAGCTTACGCTGGCCGGGTTGTCGCCGACCAAAATCACGCTTAGGGCGGGCATTACGCCCTTGGCCTTCAGCGCCTCAACGCGCTTTGCCACTTGCGCGCGGATGTCAGCCGCGACCGCTTTTCCGTCTATAACCTTGCATTCCATAAAATTCCCCTGTAACCTGCAGTCTTATTGCTTTGTTTAGTAAAAAAGTATATAATATTCTACCATAATTGAGGATTTATGAAAAGCAAGTTAAAAACAATTGTTCTCGCTTTTTGCGCCTTTTTCTTTTTGAGCGCCAATTTCTATTCGCAGGAAAGCGAAAGCAATTCACAAGAAAAGCAGGAAACACAGAAAGAGCAAGGCTCGCAAGACTCACAGAATTCACAGGAAGCTCAGAACAATGAGCAAGCCAATAATGATGACAAAACTGACGAGGGAGACTCGCCCGACATTTACGACGATCAATATGATTTTGTTTATTTGCAAAACGCGCCCGGAGACCAGTTCATCAACGTTCGCTTGATGCCTAACTTTCCCTTGAATTTTGGCAAAAATTTAAAGGTTGGCGGCCAGGCCACAGTAGGCTACGGACGCTTTTTGACGTCTTGGCTTGCGCTTGGCGTTGAGCTTGGCTTTGGCTACAACCCCACTATTGGAAGCAACATCCTTACATACATTCCGATGACTGTTGGGGTGACATTCCTTCCGGCAATCAAAAAATTTGAGTTTCCGATTACGGTCAATGTCGGAATGGTGGCGACAAATTATTTGGCGAACACTTTCTTTCCGGGCTTGATAATCCGAGCGGGCGCCGGTTGCTATTATCGAATCAGCGAAGGCTGGTCCGCCGGCATAGAGGGCTTTTTCACTTACATGCCCCAATGGTATTTCAAGGATTCTTCAAAGAACGATTATCTTAACATGGCCTCCGTTTCGGCCGGCGTAAAGTATCACTTTTAGGGAGGCGCAAGAATGAAACTTTTAAAAGCAAAAAAGCTCGTCCTCGCTTCCTTGGCCGCAGTTGCGGTCGCGCTTGTTTCCGGCTGCCAGGACGTCATTTATTGGAACATTCGCAAAGAAGTCACATTAAAAGACGCCAACATTAAGTCTGACATCAGAAGCATAATCCGCTTTAAAGACCAGTTTTATTGCGCCAACGGAAACATTTACCGAAAGAGCAACACCAGCAACAGTTACGGAACTTGGTCCAAGACGGGAGCGCCTTCGGGACAAGTCATAAAATTGGCCGCGGACTCTAATTACATCTACGCGCTTGTCGGCATTTCAAAAGATTCGTCTAAAGACGGCGAAAACATCCCTGTGCGCCGCGAGTTGTGGTATTCTAGAGACGGATCAAGCTGGAGCAAGGTGACTGGAGTTTATGGAAGCGGAGACATTCCGTATACGGTGGGCGGAAAAACTGTTGAAACCATTTTGTTTTGCACAAACGCTATAGATCAAAGCAAGCGAAAGGCTTACTTTATTTTAAGAAGTGAAAACACTTCTGTCGGATATGTAGCTTATCAATTGAACGAAAATTCAGCGGATGAGAAATGGGAAAAAGGAACGACAAACGAACCGTCTGTGAGCAACGCTGACACAAAGCCATGCTGCAACAAAGATAAGGTTTCGCAGTCCTGCGTAGCCGTCGGAAACGATGTCCGCTTCTTTTGGTCCACAGGCTCTTGCACAAACGAAAGTTCTTCCGTCGCCGCGACGATTTATTATTACGGCGACGGTTCCACATTGCGTTGGGGCGGAGCGAAGACTAACAGCGTGGGCGCCAAGGCCGGCATTTTGTCGCTGGGCGTTACAAAAGACTATATCCTTGTCGGAACTTCAAGCGGAATCACCCATCATCCTTTAACGGAGGGGGTTCCCGGTTCAAGAGCGTCAAACATGCCTTACAATGCGGAGGCGACGCTTAGCGCGCAGTACAACATTCTTTCGATATTGGTAGTCAATCCGGAAAAAAACGAAACCGAAACCGCGATTTACGCAAGCCAAAACTACACAGGAAACGGAAGCAATTCCGCCCAATTCGACCACATCTGCATGTGGGCCTACTATCCTGAAAGGCATGAGTGGAACCGCGACTAATTATCGAATGGCCAATGAACTTTTTGAAAACACAAAGACGCATGAACCCTTAGCCGCGCGAATGAGGCCGCGGAACCTTGACGAGTACATCGGCCAAGACCACATCGTTGGAAAGGGCCGCCTTCTTCGCCGAGCCATTGCCGCCGACCAGTTGACTTCCGTGATATTTTACGGCCCTCCCGGAAGCGGAAAGACGACCCTCGCGCGCGTCATAGCCAGCCACACAAAAAGCAACTTCATAACATTGAACGCGGTTCTTACCGGTGTTGCCGACATACGCAACGCAATAAAGCAAGCCGAAGACTTTAAGAACCTATACAGCCGCCGCACAATCTTGTTCGTTGACGAAGTCCACCGCTGGAACAAGGCGCAGCAAGACGCGCTTTTGCCCTGGGTGGAAAACGGAACGATAATCTTAATCGGCGCCACTACCGAAAACCCCTTCTTTGAAGTGAACAAAGCGCTCGTAAGCCGCAGCCGCGTATTTCAATTAAAGCAGCTTACGAAAGACGATTTAAAGAACGTCGCTTACATGGCGCTCAACGACATCGACCGCGGCTACGGCCACTGGCGAATCGATTTTGAAAGCGGCGCCTTGGAGCACTTGATCGACACTGCCAACGGAGACGCGCGCTCGCTTTTAAACGCGCTGGAGCTCGCCGTCGAAACCACGCCAGTCCAGTGGGCGCCTGACGCAAACCCGCCGCAGCCTTCTTACGGAAGCACAATCTTTATCAGCCGGGAGGCGGCGGAAGAGTCGATCCAAAAAAAGGTTGTCCTTTACGACCGCGACGGCGACTACCATTACGACATTATAAGCGCCTTTATAAAAAGTTTGCGGGGCAGGGACCCGGACGCGGCGATGTATTGGCTTGCAAGAATGGTGCGCTCTGGCGAAGACCCGCATTTTATTTTTAGGCGAATGTTGATAAGCGCCTGCGAAGACACGGGCTTGGCCGACCCTTACGCGCTTGGCGTGGTGGAATCTTGCGCCGCGGCCTTTGACCGCGTGGGCTTGCCCGAAGGCCGCTACCATTTGGCGCACGCCGCGCTTTACTTGGCCACCGCTCCCAAGTCAAATTCGTCGATGGCCTTTTTTGACGCGCTGGCATCAGTGGAAAAGGAAGACACCGAAGTTCCAAACCATTTGCGCGACGCAAGCCGCGACGCCGAAGGCTTTGGCCACGGCGCGGGCTACTTGTATCCGCACGCTTACCGCGACCACTGGGTGGCCCAGCAATATTTGCCCGACCAATTGGTTGGCCGCGTCTTTTACACGCCCAGCGACCAGGGCTACGAAAAGAAAATTCGCGACGACGTTTTGTCGCGCAGGGAATTGCAAATCGCGGCCATCTTGGAAGACGACACCGGCGAGCGCGCGCTGGACCCGACTTCAAGCCAGACAACCGGAAGCAAAAATTCGGACGTCGCGCTTTTGCTGCAGCAGCAGTTTAAGGACAAGAACGGCGAGTCGCTGACCTTTAGCCCAAAAGACCAGGGCAAGGAGAACGCGCTTCAAAACGCCGACAAGTCTTGGCGCGAGCGCTTGGATTCCAACCGCGCCGAAGTTCTCTTGCAAGCGCGCGACCAAATGATAGAAGCCGCGCGTTTGGTTAGAAGCGACCGTTCCTTGGTGTGGAACGCCGACGACGCGCTTTTGTTGTGGGAGCTTGCGCGAAAAACTCCCGAAGGCGTCACTTGCGGCTTGTGCCGTTCCCAAAAAGGCCTTGAAGTGTTGGAGCAATACGTGCGCACATTGGGCGACTTGGACAAGCCTGTGCTGATAGTTCGCCCTGGAGCGGAAGAGGCCGACGGCGCGGAAACAGGCGCGGGAGGCGGCCAGCAATCAAAGGCCGCGCAACAGTCGGTGGACGAAGCGCTCCTCCAAAAAGTCTTGGACGCGTATTTGGAAAAAAACATTGTCTTTGACAAATTCTTTTTTAGGAATCCCTTTAACAGCGCGGAAAGCGTCCAAGCGATGAGCGGCGCCTTTGCCACTTGCGGAATCGCAGGAAAAATTCCCGCCGGCTGGAAAATCATCATCAGCCAGCAAATCCCCAGCGCGGGCCAGCGGGTAAGCAAGGTCATCGAAAAGCAGGTTTTGGCCGGCGGCATTCTTGACGCTTGGCGGCCGCTCTTGGAAAAAATGTCCGAGGCCGAAGAAAAATTCTTTAGCGACAAATCAAATCCCCTGTTTGACTGGAACGCGGAAAGCGTCAAAAAAGTTTTTGAGGAGCAAGGCTTTAAGGTTGAATGCAAGGCAAGCAAGATAACCGAAAAGCGCCGCATAAGCCAAAAGGAAATCAGCGCCTGGTTTGAAAGCGAAAGCTCTCCTTACGCCGCCGCCATAAAGGCCGCCATCGGCTCCGACAAAACCGCCGAGCTAGCCCGCTTCTTTTCTTCCGCCGCGCAGACCACAATCTTTGACTGGACCAGCGAAGTCGCGCTCTTTGTGGTGGGACAAAAATAAAATTTGCATTTTCCCGCAATTCGCGCTATACTATGCGGAATAACCATTATAGGAGACACAAATGAATTTTATTTTCTTGGGACCGCCCGGAGCCGGAAAGGGCTCGCTTGCCGTAAAAGTGGCAAAAGACTACAACATTCCACACATTTCAACCGGCGACATTTTCCGCGCCGCGATTAAAAACCAGACTGAACTTGGAAAAAAGGTAAAGTCAATCATTGACGCCGGCGGATTGGTCAGCGACGACATCACTTGCGCCCTCGTTCAGGAACGCTTGGCCCAGCCCGACTGCAAGAACGGCTTTATCCTTGACGGATTCCCGCGCACGATTCCCCAGGCCGACGAGCTTGGAAAATTCTGCCCGGACGTAACTTGCGTCAACTTTACAATCGCCGACGACATTGTAATCAAGCGCCTCAGCACCCGCCGCGTCTGCAAAAAGTGCGGAGCCAACTTTAACATTTTGACAAAGGCCCCAAAGGTTGAGGGCGTTTGCGACGAGTGCGGCGGCGAGCTTTACCAGCGCGACGACGACAAGCAGGAGTCAATCTTGCACCGCATGGACGTTTACCGCGAGCAGACCGAGCCTCTTATCGCCTACTACCGCGCCAAAAACAAGTTGACGGACGTAGACGCCGCCATCGAGACTGACGACCTCTTGGTCGAGTTCAAGAAGATGTTCAAGAACTAAGCCGCTTTTGGCTGAACCTAGCGCCCGCCCCAATCGGCGGGCTTTTTTTTGCCCGCGCCTCTTTGGCTTTCGGCAGTTCCGAATGGCGCAAAATTCCTCAAATTTTCCCAAAAATTCCGCATAAACTACTTTAACAAGACTTAAAAATTTGATAATATTGAAGTTGCCTGCGGCTTCAAACTCGGCCGCAAAGCGGGAGTAACAATGAAAAACGAATACGTTAAAAGAATTTGGGCGGACGTTCAGGCTAAGAACGCCAACGAACCCGAATTCCTCCAGGCGGTTCAGGAAGTTTTGACAACTCTTGATCCTATCGTTGCAAAAATGCAAAAGCAACTTGAGAGCCAGGCGGTTCTCGAGCGTTTCGTAGAGCCGGAACGAGTCATCATGTTCCGCGTTCCGTGGACAGACGACAAAGGCAAGGCCCACGTCAACCGCGGCTACCGCGTTCAGTTCAACAGCGCGATCGGCCCCTACAAGGGAGGCATCCGCTTTAGTCCCGAAGTCAACCTTTCGGTACTCAAATTCTTGGGCTTTGAGCAGACACTTAAGAACAGCCTTACAACGCTCCCGATGGGCGGCGGAAAGGGCGGAAGCGACTTTGATCCCCATGGAAAGTCAGACGCGGAAGTCATGCGCTTCTGCCAGTCATTCATGACAGAATTGCAGCGCCACATCGGACCGGACACAGACGTTCCGGCCGGAGACAAGGGCGTTGGCGGCCGCGAGGTTGCCTATATGTTCGGCCAGTACAAGAGAATCCGCGACGAGTTCACAGGAGTTCTTACAGGAAAGGGCTTGCAGTTTGGCGGCTCTTTGGCCAGAACCGAAGCCACAGGCTACGGCTTGATTTACTTTGCCCGCGAAATGCTCGCCAAAGTCGGCGAAGACTTCAAGGGAAAGACTTGCGCTGTTTCCGGCGACGGAAACGTTGCCCAGTACGCGGTTGAAAAATTGATTCAGCTTGGAGCAAAGCCTGTCACAATGTCAGACTCAAGCGGATTCATCTATGACCCCGACGGAATCGACCAGAAGAAGTTGGACTACGTAAAGAAGTTCCGCGCCGCCCATAAAAAGATTGACGAATATGTCAAGAAATATCCCAAAGCCAAGTTCACAAAGGGCGCCCGCCCTTGGTCAGTAAAAGTTGACTGCGCCTTCCCCTGCGCCACTCAGAACGAGTTGGACGGAAAGGACGCCGACATGCTTATCAAGAACGGCGTTAAGTTGGTTGCCGAAGGCGCCAATATGCCCAGCACAATCGAAGCCACAAACAAGTTCCAGGACGCCGGCGTTTTGTTCGCTCCCGGAAAAGCTTCCAACGCGGGCGGCGTTTCTGTCAGCGGCCTCGAAATGAGCCAGAACTCAGAGCGCCTCTCATGGTCATTCGAAGAAGTTGACCAGCGCCTTGACGGCATCATGAAGAACATTCATGACAACGCCTTTGAGACAGCCAAGAAGTTTGGCCTTAAGACAAAAGCCGGAAAGACCGACTACGTCGCCGGCGCCAACATCGCGGGCTTCATCAAGGTTGCCAACGCGATGATTGCCCAGGGCTTGGTGTGATAAAAGATGTCCGGGTCAAGCCCGAACATGACAAATGCCATTGCCCGAACATGACATGTGTCATTGCCGTGCTTGACGCGGCAATCTTTTGACCGACAAAAAAACCGCTCCGTATGGAGCGGTTTTTTTATGTCCTGACTGTAATTGCCGGGCCGCGGCCCGACAAATTGTTAGTCGTTGTTCTTGGCCTTTCCGTCGGCCACGTTGGAAGCGCGGTCTTTGGCGTCCTGCGCGTTGTTGACCATCAACATCGGCTGGCCGGTCGCGTCGAGCGCGTCGCGCCACAAGGCTCCCTCTGGGTCAACCACATTGCGCTTTGAAGTGACGACGTCGATTGGGATGTGAACGTACTTGTCGTGAACCAAGCCTACGACCATCTTTGTCTTTCCGGCCATGGCGGCGTGAACAGCGTTGTTGCCCAAGCGCTCGCAGTAAATCGAGTCGTTGGCGTTGGCCACGGCCGCGCGGACTTGGTAGCTGGGGTCGATGTACTTAAGGTTGATGTGAATGTTCTTTTCCTTAAAGTATTCGGTAATCTTGTCGCGCAAGAAAGTTCCGATGTCGGCAAGCTTCTTGTTGCCGGAAGCGTCCGTTTGGTTGGTCTTGTTAAGCAATTCCTGGCCGGCGCCTTCGGCGACTACGATAACGGCGTGGCCGCGCTTGGCCAAGCGGATTTCCAAGTAGTGCAAGAAGCCGTTGGGTCCGTCAAGGTCAAAGGGAACTTCGGGAATCAAGCAGAAGTTTACTTCGTGGCTGGCAAGGGCGGTTGCCGTGGCGATAAAGCCTGACTCGCGTCCCATCAACTTTACCAAGCCGATGCCGTTGATTTGCGAGTGCGCTTCCATGTGGATCGCGGTAACCGCGTCCTTGGCTTTTTGAACGGCAGTCTCAAAGCCGAACGAGCGGTCGATGAACTGCAAGTCGTTGTCCACTGTTTTGGGAACGCCGATTACGGCGATCTTAAGGCCGCGGCGCTCGACTTCGTTGGCCACGTCCAAGGCTCCGCGCTGGGTTCCGTCTCCGCCGATGATGAAAATCATGTTTATGTGGCGGGCCACCAAAGTGTCAACGATTTCGTTTGTGCGCTGTCCGCCGCCGCGGCTGGTTCCCAAGAAGGTGCCGCCGATTTTGTGGATGTCGTCAACGTTGTAGGGGTTAAGCTGAACGGTGTCGTAGCCGCTTTCCTCAAAGAAGCCCTTGTAGCCAAACTGGAAGCCGTGGATTGAATGGACTCCGTAGCGCTTCCACAAGCAGCGGACGACGGCGCGGATGACGTCGTTCAAGCCGGGGCAAAGGCCGCCGCAAGTGCAGATGCCGGCGTTGACCGTGGCGGGGTCAAAGTAAATCTTTTCGCGCGGGCCGGCCTTTTGCAAGAGGTTTGAGCTGGTCATGTCGTCCGCCTTTTTTGTGTCGAATACGTTGATTGTGTTGCGGACGTAAGAGTCGTCCTTAACGTAGTTGGCTTTGTGGTCGCCGAACACGTTAGACAACTTGATGGGCGAGTCAAATTTGCAGGTTCCCAATGTTTCTATTGTAAAGTCGAGTTTTGCTTCTGCCATAAAAATCTCCTATGCTAGGCCAATGCCTTGACTGAATATTTGATTAGTATAACCTCACTTTTATTTTTTTTCAATAGAATTTACCGCAGATAAAGCTAGAATTCACGGCAATTTTTGACAAATTTGTGACAAAAAGGCGCGTTTGTTGTTTAGAAAGTTGACAACATGAATATTTGCTCATATAATTTTCATTGCATTACAAAAAGTAATGATAGGAGTTTATTATGAAGAAGAGAATTATTGCGTTCGCAATGGCGTTGATGGCTCTTTCATCAACAAGCGTTTTTGCCGCCAAAAAAGGAAAAGAGGCCAAGCAAAAAATTGAAATTGTAAACCGCCCGGGAATCGCCCTTGGAACTGAGATTCCAGGCTGGGTTCAGGCCGTTTTGGAAGGAGAGAACAAAAAAGTCGCAAAATCTTTGAAAATTGACTTGAAAGAGTCCCAGGTTTTCGTTTTCTCAAACCAGGGAACTGATTTGGAATTCCTAAAGACTTGGACTGACCAGGTTGACGTTCAGCGCCAGGTTGCCAATTCGTTCTCTGTCGCTGTCGGACAAAGCGCCAACGCTGTTTTCCAGGGCTCAAGCGGAGACGAAAACAAAAAGAAGATGGCCATCGACCAGACAGTAAAGGCCCTTTCCGCGATTGAGCTTAACGGCTTGCTCAAAGAGGCCCAGTATTGGATGCAGTTCAGAAAGCCCAAGCAGGGAGTCAAGGTCAACAAGAAGTCTCCCGAAAGCTCGTACGACTACTACTATGAGTACTATGTTGTGTTCGTAATGAGCCGCTCGGTTTATGACGACCAGCTTAACGCCGCCTTGAACGGAATCGACGACAACGCTTCTGAGACCGTTCTCTTGAAGAAGGCCTTGAGCGAGAACCTTCGCGCGCCTTTGATCGACAAGCCTGTTGATCCCGCTGTTGAATATTCTTTTGACGAAGAATAGTTGAATTGCGCCTCGGAAGGGCGATGCCTTTTTCGGGGCTTTGTTTTTTTTGTGAGGAACTATACTATGAAAAAAATTTTCTTTTCACTTTTGATTGCGGTTTCTGTTTTGAGCTTGGCTAGCGCCAAAGCGGTAAAGCGCGGAGGAGCGGGAGACCTTACTCCGTATCTTAGCGAGACTGACTGCCGCGCGATATGCAAGGACATTGTAGGCCAGATTATAAAGAATCCCCGCGTTGAAAAATTCGAGGAAAAAAACGGCCGCGCGCCCATCGTCACAATCGGAAAGATTAAGGACCAGACCGGCGAATTCTTTGACACGCAGATTATCGCCAACAGCCTAAAGACTGCCGTTCTTAACAGCGGCGTCTTGGAGTTCATGGCCAATTCGGACGTCCGCAACGAAATGCGCGACGAAGTCATAAGCCAGCAGGACCATGCCGCCGAGGACCAGGCCAAGGAATTGGACCAAGAAGACGCGGCGGACTACATGATTACCGGCTCTGTAAAGCTGATGGTTCAGAACAACGGAAAAAAGCAAGAGCGCACTTACATTGTTAACATCGAGCTTACAGACTTAAAGACTCACAGAACGGTCGCCATGTTCGAGCCGTCTGAAGAGACAAAAGATTATCTGAAAAAAACCGCTTCGATAAAAAGCAAGTAATCCTAGCAGGAAATTAAAATGAAAAAAATCATAAAGACAGCCGTAGTTTCGGCTGTAGTTCTCTCATTGTTCGCGGCCTACGCGGCTCCCAAAAAGGACAAGGCTGATTCCGCTTCGACGGAAAAAGTTGAAGCCGCAGAAAAACCCGCCAAAGCCAAAAAGGAAAAACAGGCTAAAAAAGAAAAGCCCAAGAAGGAAAAGCCCGCAAAAAAGGAAAAGCCAGCCAAAAAAGAAAAGCAGGCCAAGCCCGCGGCTCAAAAAAAGGCTAAGTTCAACGAGGCGGAATACAACGCCGCGTTGGAAAAGGGCGACTACAACATGTGCGCCGCCATGCTTCTTGGCAAGGGCGACAAAAAGAACGAGATAAGGGACCTTCTTGACGTTGACATGCTCTTGTACCACGACGCCAACTATCAAGGTTCCGGAAAGGGCTTCCTTGACACTTACGCAAAAATGCAGCAGGCAACAGTTTCGTTCAACGCGAGCGAAGAAGGCAAGGCGGCCAAGTCTAGCGGAGTCAACAGAAAGTATAAGGGCGCCGAATACGAGCGCTATTTGGCTTGGTCAATGCGCCTCGCTTGCGCATTGAGCATGGAGCGCGACGACGTCGCCAAAGGCATAATGAACGATTATGTCGGAACCTTTATGCAGGAGATTCAAGAGCTTAGGGCCAAGAACGCCCAGTTTGAGGCCGAGGCCGAAGCCGCGCTTAAAAGCGATGAGTTCAAGGACGCGCAAGAAAAGCTGTCTTCATCGGGCGTAAACCTTTCCTTTGTCGAGCCTCCCAAAAAGAGCGATGAAAAATACGAAAGCTCGCCTTTCTTCAATTACTTGGGAACTGTCGCTTACGCGGCGTACGGTGACTTTGACCACGCGGAGGAATTTGGCGCGGTTTACAAAGTTCCGCGCGCAGATGAAATCACGAAGATCCCCGCCGGCAAGGGCCGCTTGGAAGTTGTTGCTCTTTCTGGAATGATTGGAAAGCGCTCTGATGTAAGCGAAGGCAAGGAAGCGCAGTCCGTCATGCTGCCGATTCCTGTTTTGAACATGTCGATTCCACTTTACACAAAAATCGCCTATCCGATTTTTGACAAGAACGCCCAAACTCACAACATTAAGTCTGTCCGGGTTCTTTTGTCAAACGGAGCGTCGTCAAACGCATCGCTTATAGAAGATTTTGACGAAGCGGTAAGAATTGACGTCGCCCAAAAGGCTTACGGCGATTACAACCGTTCGGTCTTTAGAAACGTTGTCAAAAACTCAGTCGTTACCGCTTCGGTCATAGCGGCGGGAATCGCGCTTGACCAAGCGTCGCAAAAAAGCCCCCTTGCGGCCGCCATCGCTCAGATCGCATTTAACGCTTCTGTAGACGCCGCGGCCAACGCTGTCGCCAACAAAGAGCGCGCGGACGTTAGGCAGGGCTTTTGCTTTCCAAACAAGGCGAGCCGCGCGGGCTTCTCCGTCGCGCCCGGAACTTATAACGTCACGGTTGAGTACCTTGACGCTTCCGGCAAAGTCGTCGAGTCAAAGACAATTGAAAACGTCGAGGTTCAAGCCGGCAAAGTCAGCGTAAGGGTTTCTTCATGCGAAAAGTGAATTATTTGTCAAAGGCGCTTCTATGCCTTTGCGTCATGTTGATTGGCGGCTTCGCTTTTGCCGCGAAAAAGGCCGATAAAAAAGCCTCTAAAAATCCCATGCCGGAATGGATAAATTCGCCTTATTCTGTTTATCCGTCAGCGTCCTACATAACATATGTCGGCTCCGCTCCTGACAGAAACGCCAGCGAAGTGTACGCGCTCCAAGGATTGGCCGCTATATTCGGACAATCGATAAAGTCGGAGTCCAACGCTTCTAGCAGAATGGTTCAGGCCAAGGAAAACGGCATTGTCGCCAACGCAAACGTCCAAGCTTTTAGCCAGGACGTAAAGCGCGTTGTTGACGTGGATTCCTTGATTGGCGTTGAAACCAAGCATTATTGGCAGGACGAAAGCAACGGAACTTGGTACGCGATCGCGGTTTTGGACAAGGCCAAGGCGATTGACATTTATTCGACAATGATAAAAAAGAACGCGGGAGCGATTCCAACGATCTTGAAAAACGCCGCCGCCGACAAAAATTCTTTTGAAGCTTTTGCGGCCTACGACTTTGCAGAAGACGTTGCGATTGAAAACGAAGGGCACCTTAAAAAGATTTCGGTCATCAATCCAGACGCCGTCAACGACCTTAAGTCTTACTGTCCGTCGTCAAAAGACTTCCACGCAAAAAAAATGGAAATCGCGAAAAACATTCCGATTTGCGTGCAGACTTACAACGACGATAATGGAAGGTATAAAGAGGCGTTTAGCCAAGTGATTTCTGCCGCCGGATTTAAGGGAACTTATGACGGCAGGAGCCGCTATCTTTTGGTCGCTAAATTTGAGTTTGAACGGTCGGACACGACGGACAAGAAGACCGCCCGCTGCAGGTACAATTGCGAAAGCTACATCCTCGACACGCAGAATTCCCATGAATTGGCTCCGTGCTCCATAAAGGGTAGGGAAAGCCACGTTGACTACAACGAGGCCAAAGTAAAGGCCGAAAAGGCGCTTGTCACAAAAATCAAGACAGACTTTGCGGATTCGTTCTCGGCCTTTTTGAAAAATCTGGTGGTTGAATGAAAAAAAAGCTTGCCGCTTTTGCTTGCGCTTTCTTCCTTTCCTTCTCTATGGGTTCCGCGTTTGCGGAGCTTGTAAGTTGGAAGGGAATGGAGCATGACATTGATCCGCGCCCAAAATGGCTTTTTAAGTACGTAAAGTCGCGCAATGAAAAGCAAATCAGGAATAGGTTTGATCTCGCTCCAAGCAGTTCCGTCGTTCTTGGCGTCGGAAGGGCTGATTCTTTGGAGACTGCGAGGGCGGCTTCCCAAGCGGACGCCCAACGATTGGGCGCGGACAAGGGGTTGGGCAATTTAAGCCCCTTGTACGAGTATTGGGAAGAGGACAGCGAAAAGGGATTTGCCGTTTATTCATTGTATGGGGCTAATTGACACTTGAACAAAAAATGTAAAAGTGTTATTTTTAGACTATGAATACATTGGTAGCCTTGTGCGCGGTGGGCGCGGAAAAAATTTTAGGAAACGAAATAAAGCATTTGGGCTATAAGCTCGCTCCCTCCGACGCGGTCAAGGTTCCAGGCCGCGTCGCGTTTTTGGGTGACGACGACGCCCTTTTTAGGTCCAACCTTTGCCTTAGAACCGCCGACAGGGTTTTCTTGCAGTTGGCGGAATTCGACGCGGACAACTTTGACCTTTTGTTCGACGGAATCTATTCAATCCCTTGGCAAAATTATTTTAGAAAAGACACCCGCGTCGTCGTCGACAAAATCCGAGTATACAAAAGCCGCCTGGACTCGGAGCATACGATTCAGTCGATGGCGCAAAAAGCCATCTACAAAAAGCTCTGCGACGTTTGGCGGATGAGCTCGATGCCTGAAAGCGGCCTCGAAGCGACTGTCCGCGTTTACGTTGACAACGACCGCGTCTTTGTATTGCTTGACCTTAGCGGAGATCCTTTGCACAAGCGCGGCTACAGGACTGACGGCGGAATCGCCCCTATGCGCGAGACAACGGCGGCGGTTCTTTTGCAGTACATGCTTTGGCGCAGAAAAACTCCGTTGATCGATCCATTTTGCGGAAGCGGAACAATCCCGATAGAAGCCGCGCTTTACGCGATGGACGTCGCGCCAGGCCTGGGAAGAAAATTCGCGGTGGAAGAGCTTCCGTTCTTTGACAAAAAGCGCGGCGACGAAATCCGAAAGCAAGAGGCCGCTAAAATCAGGCCCGACGTTGAATTCCATATTTCAGGAAGCGACATTGACCCCGCCGCCGTGGACCGCGCCAAGCTTAACGCCGAACACGCTTGCGTAATGGCCGGCCGCGCGCTTCAAATGATAGGAAGCGACCAGCGTTTGACGCGGCCGACATTCGTTCAGGCTGACTACAAAGAATTGGCGGCGCCATTTCCGCAAGGCTTGCTTTTGGCCAACCCGCCTTACGGCGAACGAATCGGCGACGAAGCCCAGGCCGAAGAGCTTTACCGCGGAATGTCTTGCTTGGCCTCAAACTTTGAAAACTGGCAAATGGGTTTTATAACCTCAAATAAAAATTTTCAAAAATGCTTTGGCAAATACGCCAATCTTTTAAAGAACATAAAGAGCGGCAACTTGAACACTTGCTTTTACATGTACACCGGCCAAGGCGAAAAAGGAAAAAAGTAAAATGGCGATTGTTGTAGAGCATGACAAAAGAAGGCGCGAGATTCTAGAAAAAGCGTTGGACGTTTTTGTTGACGAAGGATACGAAGACGTCACTTTCCAAAAAATCGCCGACCGCTGCGGAATCACCCGCACGACGCTTTACATTTACTTTAAGAACAAGCGCGAAATCTTTTTGTGGAGCATAAAGCAGCTTACCGGCTCCATCGAAGAAAAGCTAAAGGCGATAATCGGCGACCAAGAGCTTTCGTGCCAAGACGCATTGCGCAAAATCCTTATGCAAATCGTTGACGAATGCGAAAACAACAGCCGCTTGTTCACTGTTTTGCTTTCTTACTTGTTGAACTTGCAAAAGACCGGAGGCGATCCCGCCGAGCGAGTCCGCCGCAGAATGCTCCGCCTGCGCCAATTGATTGACACAGTTATAATCCGCGGAATAAAAAAAGGCGAGTTCAAGAAATTGAACGTCCACACCGCCTACGAAATGTTTTACGGCTTGATTCAGTCGGCCATTTTCCGCCTTTCTGTTTTGAGCGAAAAGTCCATCGCCTCAATCCGCGACCCGCTCAACCTGGCAGTTGACGGCATTCTTGCGTAAGAACAATAAAAGCGCTAGAATAGCCGCCATGAGTGAAAACAAATTATGTCCCTGCGGTTCGGGAAAGAGCTATGAAGACTGCTGCGAACCGATTATCAAAGGCGCCAAAAAAGCGCCCACAGCCGAAAGCTTGATGCGCGCCCGCTACACAGCGTACGAAAAACACGAAATCGATTTTATCATCAACACTTGCGAGCAAGGCGACAAGATTGCCGAGATTGACCGAAAGGCCACCGAAGATTGGAGCAAAAACTCAATTTGGCATGGACTGAAGGTTCTCCGCGCCGAAAAGGGCGGCGAAAGCGACGAAGAGGGAATTGTCGAATTTGAAGCCACATACAGCCAGCATCACACCCGCGACGTTCACCACGAAACCGCCTACTTTAAGAAAGTCAACGGCGATTGGATGTACTCTTACGGAGCGATGACTCCGACAACTGTTGTCCGCGAAACTCCAAAAGTTGGCCGCAACGAGCCCTGCCCCTGCGGAAGCGGGAAAAAGTACAAGAACTGCTGCGGAAAGAACTAGCCTTGTACTTGTCAGGATTCCACGCGGTAGAAGAGCGCGTAAGGGCGGCCTTGGAAGATTCCGGCGCCGCCACAAAGATGAAAATCTATTTCTCAAAGCCGGGTCCCAGGGTTAAGAAAATTTTGGAACTGGCAAAAGCCGCCGGAATCCGTTGCGAGCAAAGCGACAACAAGGCTTTGGACCAAATGGCCGCTTCCTTGTCCGAGACTGCCCGCGATCATCGCGGAATAATGCTTGAAATCCAAGGCCAGGAAACGCGCGCCTCAAACCTTGTGGACTTTGACGCATGGCTGGAACGCTTCAAAGCCCAAAAAGGCGCCGCGTCCGGCGAGCCGCGGACCACAGTCGTAATCTTGGATTCAGTGACCGACCCGCACAACGTTGGCGCGGTCATAAGAAGCGCCGACCAATTTGGCGCCGCCTTGGTGATCCTTCCCGAAAGGAGAAGCGCGAACGACGTTGAGAACAACGAAATAATCGCCCGCTCCAGCGCCGGAGCCGCCTCTTGGGTTCCGGTGAGCGTTGTCACAAACCTGGCCAGGGCCGCGAAGCTTTTAAAGGAAGCGGGCTTTTGGATTTACGGGGCCGACGCAGGCGGCGTTCAAATCCAGGACGGGACTTTTTCAAAAAACTCAGTTCTAGTGATGGGCAGCGAAGGCAATGGAATCGCCCGCCTGCTTAAAGAAAAATGCGACACAATAGTGTCCATTCCGACTTGCGGCAAAATTGACAGCCTTAACGTTTCGGTAGCCGCCGGCGTGCTCCTGTATGAAATTTACCGCCAAGATCTAGCGGCCCGCAGTTAAGGTCTTGCAATAATATTCCGACAATAAAAGCATGAAAAAGTCATTTCTCTTTTTAACGGCAGCTTTTGCGTTGGCGTTGGCCGCGCCATTTCAGTTTTTTGCGCAGGAAGACTATTACGAGTCAAAGCCCTTGTATTCTTTGCCTAAGATAATTGAGCCGCAAAAAGACAACGCGGTTCTTGTAAATAAAAACGCCACGATAAAGCGCGTTCAAATTGAAGAGACAAAAAACACTTTGCTTGCGACTGAAGCCGGCCTTAAAAAGATAAACGCCAACGGAAAGCAAACGACGCTTTGGAAGGATGGAAGCGTTCAGCAAATTCTTCCGGTGGAGAATGCCTTTTATTTTATCACGTCAAAGGGAATTCTTTACACAAGCGACTTGCAAAACTTTGAGCTTAGGAACAACGGCCTTCCGACATACATAATCAAGAAATTCAAGAAGGGCGAGACCAGCCACGAGACAAAGGCGCAAGACCTAAAGGATTTGGCCTTTAACCCGCTCAACCCGCTGGAAATGGTTACGGCCACAAAAGAGCGCGTTTATCTTACCCGCGACGGCGGCTTAAACTGGACTTGCATCGGCTCGGCCAGCCTTCGCACAAACGGAATAAAAGCGGTGGCCGTCGCTTCTATGAAATCGTCGCTGGGCGGCCAAAACGAAACGGTTGTTTTTATGGCGCACGCGATTTTGGGTTTTTGGTACTACAAGCCCGATTCTGCCAAGCCCGACTGGCTTGACGCCAACCGAGGCCTTGAATGCAGCGACCCCAACAATTCCAGCGACGAAGTATCGGACATTTTGCCGGTGGTGGCGCAGGACGGCGACAAAAACCAGTGGTGCGAAATTTTCTTGGCGCAAACCTTTATGCCGCGCATCTACCACTTTGACTTGGACGCCCAAAGAAGCGCCTGCATTTACAAGGGAACGGAACCATGCGACACAATCGATTCGCTTTGGCAAAACGGAAACACGATTTCTTTTATCGCTCCCGGAAAAGTCGGAAGCTTTGACATGACCACGAATACCGCGAGCGATTTGAATTCATCGTTAAAGGAATACATTGCGGAATTTACAAAAAGCAAGGAGCTTGTCAACGCGGCTTGGATTCCGGCGGAAAACGCCCGCGGACTAAAAATAACGGGCGGCGTTTTGCTAAACGAGCTTTGGCTTTTGGACAGCGGAAAAATTCTTTCGCCCTACGCTTCAAAGATCGACGGGCAAAAAAGCCTTTACGTTCCGGCCTACCAAGCGCACCTTCCGGGCGGCTTTGAAAAATTCAAAAAGCTTATTTTGGACAACAAGCTCAATTCCCTTGTAATCGACATGAAGGACGACTACGGCCTCATGCGCTTTGACGCGCAGGATCCGCTCCTTACCCAAAAGGGAGTCGTCAGCAAATACGCGCTTGACTTGGACGAGTTTGTAAAGACCTTTAAGGAAGCGAACATTTATCTAATCGCGCGCATTGTAGTCTTTAAGGACAGGAACCTTTCAAACTACAACAACGGCCAGTACGCGGTTTGGGACAAAAAATACAACCGCCCGTGGCAGGGCATCAGCGGAACCGAAACGCTTGAAGACGGAACGACGCAAACGCGCTACTATGACGAGCATTGGGTCGATCCCTTTTGCCCCGAAGTTTGGGAGTACAACGTGGCGATCGCCAAAGAGCTTATCGCGCGCGGCTTTGACGAAATCCAGTTTGACTACATCCGCTTTCCGACAGACGGACAGAACATGTACAACGCCAGCTATCGTTGGCAAAGCCAGGGAATGGACAAAGAAGGCGCCTTGCGCAGTTTCCTTTCATACGCCCGCGAAAACATCGACGCTCCGATCGGCATAGACATTTACGGCGCCAACGGCTGGTACCGAAGCGGAACGCGAACAGGCCAGGACGTTGAGACGCTTGCCCAATACGTTGACGTTATTTGCCCGATGTTCTACCCAAGCCACTTTGAGCATAAGTTCATGAACTATTATCCCAACGAGGAGCGGCCCTACCGCATCTACTACTACGGAACTTACCGCAATACCGTCATCGCGCGAGACCGCGTCGTGGTCCGCCCCTGGGTCCAGGCCTTCTTTCTTAACGTTCCTTATGACAGGCAGTTTTATGACAAGGAATATGTTCTCAAGGAAGTGTTCGGAGTTCGCGACAGCGTTGACCGCGGCTATATGTTCTGGAACAACGTGGCCAACTACGTGAAGATTTCCCCCGACCCGGGCGACGCCGAATACACAGGACCTTCGCCTGAGGCCAGCGCAAACTTCAGAAAGCCCGCGATTGGCCCTAAAGGCCAGCCGATTTCATTCTACGCATCGCAAAAACAGGCCCTTCCGGTCGACAAAAATAATATCAGCGCGTTGGATTCTGTCTTGCAAAATTCCAAAATGTATGATAAAATACTTAAAGAGGAAGGTTCTTTATGAAAAATAAAAGTCTTTTTGTAGCGGCGATTTTCATCTGGGCCGCGCTCTTTTTTGGAACTGCGTTCGCTTTGGAGATTACCGAAAACGAAGCGATCTTGCAGCGCACGCAAGAGTTTTACAACAACGGCAATTACTTAAAAGCGATTGAATCAATTAACCAAGCCATCGACTTAAAAGAAAACCAAAAGGCTTTCCCTGAAAAGGTTCGTCTTATGGCTGAGGCCTCTTATTTTGAATACATCGACGCGATGCAAAAAGAAGCCGCCGCGAACGGCGGCCGCGTCAACGCAAAAAACTTTGACAAATACATTGTGCAGCTTGAACTGCACCCGCAAGCAGCCAGCCAAAGAATTTTCACTATTGTTGAAAGCATTTTTGAAAACGAGCTTGAAGCGCTGCAGGCTGAGCGCCAGCAGTATATGGACAACAAGAACAACAAGTGGAACAAAATCAACGAGCGCATTGATTTCCTTGAGGACAAGCAGAATGAGTTGTTCGACGTTGTTTCCGGCCGCGTGACTGTCGCCCAGATTAAGCTGGCGATTGCGGAAGTCGAAATGAAAAAATTGGACAAGGCGCTTAAGATCGCTGTTTTGTGCGTCGGCGTTTTGCTCATCATTGTCGTCTGCATTCTTATCGTAATCGTTTACAAAAACTACAAGCGCCGCAAGCAGGCTCAGGCTCACTTTGAAACTTCGATGGAAGTCATCTCTTCTATGGGAACGGATTTCCAGGAGAATCCGGACTTGGCCGCCGCTGCCAAAGAAGACGCAAAGAAGCATGCGATCACTTCGGCGATTTTGCTTGGAGACGCGGAGCTTTCAAAGCAAATCATGGACTTCTTCTCTACGGTTGAAAACCGCAAGTTGATGGCTGATTTGCAAAGCAAGTGTTTCGCGCTTGGCGACAAAATCGATAAGTACACCTTCCGCCAAAGAACAAGCCGCAAGGTTTCTGAATTGGTTCTTAAAGTATGCAACGAAGCCAAGCTTAACAAGGACGTGGCTTTGGTTTGCTACTGCGCGTCATTGGTTTACGACGCGGGCTTCCTTGCCGTTCCTAAGAGCATCTTGACGGGCAAAGACCTTACGATGAAGGAGCGCCAAAAGATTCGCGAGCACGTTCAGAACGCCGCGGAATACTTTGACTTTGTTCCGGATCAAATCAAGACGATTTTCTTGCAGGCCGCCGAGTTCCACCACGAGAACATGGACGGAAAAGGCTACATTGCCGGCTTGAGCGGAGCGAAGATTCCGTTTATCGCGCGCGTTATTCGCGTTTGCGAAAGCTACATTTCTCTTACAAGCAAGCGCGCTTACCGCGAGATTATGGACAGCGACGCCGCCGTTAAGGAGATGAAGTCTAAAGCCGGAATCTACGATCCTAAAATCATCGACTTGTTGGAAAAAGTCATCTAAACTTTGGACAACACAGGCTACACGCCCGAAGAGCCGATTGCGGCGGTTGCCACTGCGCTGGCGCCGGCCGCTCTCGGCATCATCCGCGTCTCGGGCAAAAACTCAATCCATCTTTTGTCAAAAATTTTTTCTCGCCCCAAGGCCTTGAACGCGGCCGCCGGCAACACGATTGTTTACGGCTGGATTGTTGAGCCGCAAAACGCTGGGGCGACCGAAAGAGTTGTAGGCGGCCAAGATTGTTCGCAAGACCAAAATGCCGCTGACGAAAAACTGTCGCAAGACCAAAAAGCCGCGGCCCGCGATTGCGTTCCTGACAAAAAAGCCGCGCGGGTGGACGAAGTTTTGGTGTCGGTTTTCCGCGCGCCAAAATCTTTTACCGGCGAGGAAATGGCCGAAATCTCTTGTCACGGCGGAACGGCGGTTGTGACAAAAATTTTCAACTTGCTTTTGCAAAACGGCTTTAGGCAGGCCGAGCGCGGCGAGTTTACCTTCCGCGCCTTTATAAACGGAAAGGCCGACCTTACAAAAGCGGAAGCCGTCCGCGAAATCATAGAAAGCCGCACGGGAGCCTCAAGCCAAAAGGCGGCGGGCCGCTTGGCCGGAAACTTGAGCCAAGAAATCGAGCGCGTCCAAAAATCCTTGATTGACACGCTTGCGCAAATCGAAGTTGAAATCGAATACCCCGAAGACGAAGAGACAATCGCGGACGCATACGACCAAACAAAATTGCTTGAAGCCATAGCCGCCCTTGAGCGTTTGGCCCATACATGGAAAAGCGAAAAGCTTTACCAAGAAGGCGCCCGCCTGGTTCTTTGCGGAAAAACCAACGCCGGAAAGTCAAGCTTGTTCAACTGCCTGTTAAAGGAAGAGCGCGCGATCGTAAGCGACATCGAAGGTACCACCCGCGACTGGATAGAAAGCTGGATAAGCCTGGACGGAATTCCCGCGCGCCTTTTTGACACGGCGGGCTTGCGCTCCACCAGCGACGAGATAGAGGCTCGCGGCGTGGAAAGCGCCAAGGAATTGAGCGACGAGGCCGACTTGCTTTTGTACTTGGCCGACGTGACTTTGCCCAAGGATCAAATCGACCTGGCTTTTTTGGCGGAACGAAAGGAGCCTGTGATTTTTGTTTGGAACAAGCTGGACAAGGTTTCGCAAGACCAAAAGGCGGACGGCCAAGAGGCTTTGCAAGACAAAGAAGCGGCCGCGCAAACCGAGAAGGTTTCGCAAGACCAAAAAGCCGCGATTTCCGAAGCCCAAAAATTTTATGAGGCCGCCAGCCAAAAAATCCCCGCGCTTTCCGGGCAAGTTTTTGTCAGCGCCAAAAACGGCGGCGGCGTAAAGGATTTGGTCGCGATGGCCAAAGCTTTATTGCTTAAAGGCCAGGAAACGGAGCGAAGCCAGGCCGGTTTGGGCAGCGAGCGCCAAAAACGTTTGGTTGAAAGCGCTCTGGAAAGCTTGCGCCACGCCGCCAGTTTGCAAAAAGGCTATTCGCTTGACGCGGTCGTCCAAGACATTGAGGACGCGCTGGACTTTTTGGGCGAGCTTACGGGCCGCGTGACCGCCGACGACATTTTGGACAGCGTTTTTAGCAACTTTTGCGTAGGCAAGTAGCCGCTCGTGTTCTCGAACGCAAGACCTCTGCCGTTCCGCTTGCGCTTATGCCCCTGAATGCGCTATTGCCAGTACGCCTCGCGAGAGGCGAGTATATATTACCACTAGCAAAAACGCGTTTCGCTTGCATATAAACCCCAAATGCGTTATAATCAAAAAAATTCTAAGGAGCCATTAATGCTTAAAGGCCGTCACGTAATCCAACCTGATGATTTGTCGGTTGCGGAGATTGAGGAAATCTGCGCTCTGGCAGAGCAAATTATTGTTGATCCAAATTCTTTTAAAGATGTGTGCCGCGGGAAAATTCTTGCGGCGCTTTTTTTTGAGCCAAGCACCCGCACGCGCTTAAGCTTTGAGGCTGCGATGCTGCGCTTGGGCGGAGCGGTGGAAGGCTTTGCCGACGCCAGCTACACTTCCACCACAAAGGGAGAAATCTTGGCCGACACGATTCGCGTTGTTTCAAGCTATGCGGACGTAATCGCGATGAGAAGTCCCAAGGAAGGAGCGGCGCTCTTGGCCTCAAAATATTCTGACTGCCCGATAATCAACGCGGGCGACGGCGGCCACTTTCACCCGACGCAAACCTTGACCGACCTTTTGACGATACGGAGATTGCGCGGCAGCTTTGAAAACCAAACGATTTGCTTTGTGGGCGACCTAAAGTTTGGCCGCACCGTTCATTCTTTGACGCAAGCGATGTGCCGCTATCCCGGAAACAAGTTCATCTTTGTAAGCCCAAAGGAGCTTGCCGTTCCCGAGTACATGATAGAAGACATCCTAAAGCCCGCGGGCGTTCAGTACGAATGCGCCGAGCGAATGGAAGACGTGATTGACAAGGCCGACATCCTTTATATGACCCGCGTTCAAAAGGAACGTTTCTTTAACGAGCAGGACTACATCCGCCTAAAGGACAGCTACATTTTGGACAAGGAAAAGATGAAGCTTGCAAAGAGCGACATGATTGTCCTGCACCCGCTTCCCCGTGTGAACGAAATTTCTTACGAGGTTGACGACGACCCCCGCGCCGCGTACTTTAAGCAAGTCAAGTTTGGAATGTACGCGCGAATGAGCCTCATAGCCAAGTTGACAGGAGCCCTCTGATGTTGAATGTAGAAACGATAAAAAACGGTTTGGTCATCGACCACATTTGCGCGGGCTACGGCCCAAAGATTTTTAACTGGCTTGGACTTGCCAACGCGCGCTTTACCGCGGCGCTTGTGATGAACGTTCAGTCCAAAAAGGGCGGAAAAAAAGACATCATCAAAATCGACAACATAATCAACATCGACTATTCGGTCTTGGGCTTTATCGACCCAAACATCACAGTGAACGTGATCAAGGACGAAAAGATTGTCGAAAAAATCAAGATGGAGCTTCCGCAAAAAGTGACCGGCGTAATCCACTGCAAAAACCCCCGCTGCATCACCGCAAGCGAAAAATACGTTCCGCAAAGCTTTCACTTGGTTGACAGGACCCGCGCGCTTTACCGCTGCGAATACTGCGACACCTTGTACAAGGCCGGCCCGCAGGGAGAGGCGGTGGAATTGTAAGAGGCAAGGCAATGACCATAATTTACAACGCGCGGATTGTTGACGAGAACACAGACAAAAAAGGCGCGGTCATCATCGAAGGAAAAAAAATCAAGCGCGTCTTTTACGGAACATTTAAAAGCGCGGAGAGCGTTTTAAAGGCGGCGAATGGCGGCAAGACAAAAAACGCCGCTCAAACTGAAATTGCTGGCAAGACCAAAAATGCCGCCGGCGCCGGCCGCAATTCCAGTCTTTCCAAAAGTTCCGGCATGACCGAAATCGACGCGAAAGGCCTTGTCTTGGCGCCGGCCTTTATCGACATGCACGCGCACTTTAGGTATCCGGGACAGACTCAAAAAGAGGACTTGGATTCCGCGCTAAAGGCGGCCGCCGCCGGCGGCTTTGGAACGCTGGTTCTTATGCCCAACACAAATCCGGTTGTCTCTAGCAAAGACGAGGCGCTAAAGGTTGACCAAGAAGCGGCGGAACGAAAAATGTCGCGCGTCTTTCAAAGCGTAAGCCTTACAAAAAGATTTGACGGCTCGACGACAGTTCACCTTGAAGGCTTGGACAAAAAAACGACGCCCGTGATAAGCGAAGACGGCCGCGAAGTCGCAAGTTCCGCCGTAATGCTGGACGCGATGAAAATCGCCGCAAAGAAAAAAATTGTCGTAAGTTGCCACTGCGAAGACCCGGCTCTTGCCGCGCTTGCAAAAACTTACAGGACGCGCGCTCTAGAGCTTATGGCAAAATACAAGATTCCCGCCTGGGGAGCGATTGACAAAAAAGTCTTGGCCGCCGTTCCCGCGTCCGCGCTTGGCCAAATCGTTCAAAACATAAAAGAGGCCAACTCGCTTTTGGAACTTGCCGAGGACGCGGCCACCGAGCGAAACATTTTGCTTGCGCAAAAAGCCGGATGCCACATTCACCTTTGCCACGTTTCCACCGTCCAAAGCGTTATGGCCGCCCGCCGCGCCAAGGCGGAAGAAAAAAATTACAAGAACGGATTTAAAATCACTTTTGAAATCACGCCGCACCACTTGGCGCTTGAAGGAACGGCTGTTCCAAAAATCTTCGCCTTCGTGAACCCGCCGCTTAGGACAGCCAACGACCGCGCCGCGCTTTTGGCCGCGCTCAAGGACGGAACGGCCGACTGCATCGCGACCGACCATGCGCCGCACACGATGGAAGACAAGGCCGCCGGCGCTCCTGGCTTTACCGGGCTTGAAACTGCCTACGCAGTTTGCAACAGCGTTCTATGCAAGAAAGAAAAGATTCCCTCGCAAAAACTGATGGCGCTGATGTCGGCAAGGCCCGCGCGAATTTTGGGCTTGAAAAAAGGCTTGGTCGCGGCCGGCTACGACGCCGACTTGGTCTTGCTGGACCCCGACAAAAAATGGCGCGTGGACTCCTCGCGCTTTTACAGCAAGGGAAAAGCCACGCCGCTTGACGGGAAAACTTTGGCCGGCCGCGTCGTCGCGACATTTGTTGCCGGACGAAAAATTTTTGGCGAGCGATAAGCGCGGGCGGCGCGGATTTTTGGCTTGCAAGCAATTGCAGGCACAAGCCTTGAAAGCGCGCAAGCGCGGGCGACACGGATTTTTGGCTTGCAAGCAATCGCAGGCGCAAGCCTTGAAAGCGCGCAAGGAGAACGGTCGCAAGCCTTGAAAGCGCGGCGCCTTTGCGCTAATGTTCAACTATGGACAACTCGTTGACTTCTTACAAAATATTTGTCATTGCCGCTTTTTTGTTTTTTACCGGCTCGGTGTTGGGCTGGTTCATCGAGCTTTTTTACAGGAAATTTTTTGAGCGCGTACAGAATCCGCAAAGGCGCTGGGTGAACCCCGGCTTTTTGACAGGGCCGTGGCTTCCGGTTTACGGCTTTGGAGCGCTCTCGCTTTTTGCGATGAGCTTTGTCGAAACTTTCATCAGCGGCTTGGACAAGGGCGGCGCCGCGCACTATGTTCTTATGATTGTCTTTATGGCGCTTATAATGACGGGCATCGAGTTTGCCGCGGGAATCATTTTTATAAAGGGAATGAAAATCCGCCTTTGGGATTATTCGGAAGAGTGGGGCAACTTATGGGGAATCATTTGCCCCAAGTACGCGCTCTTTTGGGCGGCGCTTTCGGCGGCCTATTACTTTTTGCTTTTTCCGCCGTTTTTGGATTTGGTCATGTGGTTCATCGAGCATCCCTGGTTTTCGTTTGTCGTCGGAACTTTGTTTGGAATTTTTGTCGTGGACTGCGCCTTTTCTTTGCGGCTTGGAACGGCATTGCGCAAAAAGGCCATGCAAATCGACAAGGCCTCGGCCATCAACATTCAAAAAATGCAAACCGTCCTTCGCCAAGACCGCGTGGTCAAATTCTTTAGCGCCCACTCCGAGCGCTTCCTGACGGAAAAGCTACAAAGCTTTGAGGACTTTATAAGCCGCTCCCCCGCAAAGATGAGCGCTAGTCGCGAAGACAAGCGATAGGGAGGAGTGGGCGCTTTATCGCGGCAGGGCGTAGCGGATTGTGAGCGTGGCTCCAATTCCAGATTCCGGCGAGTGGAGAACGGCGTCTTTGCTTTGGTCAAAGACTTGCCGCATCGCAGCGCAACAGATTGGCATGCGGTGGTTTGTTCCGGGATATCCGCCAAGCAAGCGATGAAGCTCGCCCGATGTTATTGTCACTTCTTTTTCGCCAGCAGAGGTTTTTTCCGCAAAGATTTCGTTCAGCTTTGCAAGGAAGTGTTGTTGGGAAAGTTTGATATTCATTTTTGTATCTCCTTGTTTTCAAAAAATATAATAACTAGATTATGGCCAGGACTCGTCACCGTAGTCATCTTCGCTTTCAAAAGGTGTAAAGCGAAAGGGATCCGGCCCTTCGTCGTAGTAACCTTGTCCATATTCTTTTTCTAGTTCTTTCTCAGCCTTTGTAAGTTCTTTGCGGTATGGCTTAGGATTGTCAAAATATGACTGCCAACAATCTGGCTTGCTATAAATAATCGGCATAGCGCTTTTTCCTTATTTACTCTTCTGGAAATTTAATCTTTGCGTAAAAAATATCCGCGTTGTCGGTTTGCAAAGACGTTCGTCTGTAAATATAGACCGGATATTTTGTCGTTGACTTTATCTTTAGCATTTTTGATTCTGTGTAAGAATTTTCCAGCGGAAAAACACCGTGGGTTTTATACGGCCAGTTAGGATCTTTTGGCCGCAAGTATTCCACTTTGGTGCAAAGACCTTGTTCATTAAAAAGCAAATTCAATTCGTAGTAATCAAGCTTGCGGAAGGCTTTTTCTTCTTTTTCCTTGATGTCTGGAATGATAAATTTTACTTCGTCAGGAGTAAGGCCGATAAAATCTTGAAAATTGAATTTGTCAGGGTCTTCGCCCCAAACCCAATCGATTTCTTTGTTTGCGTAGCTTTTTGTTAGGATGACTTTGTCTTTAGTGGCATAGTCGCTTACAGCATACGCCCCCATTGTTCCCGCGACAAGCGGAACCAATCCAGCAGTGCCCAGTAAATCTAATAAAAGTCCGAATAACATTTCGTACCCCCTTAAAACTTCCTGGCGGGGCGTCTATCGTATAAGCAACTCCTTGCAAAATAATTTGCGTTTTTTATTGAATAGTTATATAATTCAAGATAAGTGCAAATTTGAAATTTGTCAAGAGAAAAATTTAATTTTTGTAAGAAATTGAGGGAAAGCAAATGTCTGAATGGCGTAATATTTGGAAGGAATCAATTGAAATTTGCCAGAATACAGTATTAAACAAAAATAAAGATGGCGATTATTTTAAGAAATTGAGAAATAAAATTGAGAAAGATGAATATACCCAAGAAGATACTATGCCATATAAAGATGATAGGATGGTTGATTTTGAAGAAGGCATAGCTTGCGAATGCTTAAATCAGTATGATAAAGCTATTAAGTTGTATGAAAAAGTATCAGATGAAGTAAATGGATTACCCGTAAAACATTGGAGAAAACGAGCAAGTTTCTTTTTGGAAAGAGTGCAACAAAAGAAAAGTGGTCGCGTTTTCTCTGATAACATTATCGATAATTTGAATCTTACGGATTTATTTAATGTCCAGTGGAATACTTTTTATTATATTCATACTTTTGTTAATCTTCCAAATCATATTAGGTATCTTGCAATTTCTTCAATTTCAAGAATTGATTCCGAACCGCAAATGGCAATTGTAATATTTAGAACTTGTATGGAAGAAGTTTTTAGAGATTTATATCCAGATATTTATGAGGAGAATAGAAAAACTCACAAGGATTTGGAAACACTTATAAATAAATTATATAACAGAAAATTTTTGTTGTTAAAAAAAGATGAAAAACAATTAGAGTTAGAATATGATTTATGTACAGAAATACGAAAGAGGGGAAATGATGCAGCGCATGGAAATTATGTGGATTATAATAAACCGACATATTTGATTGATACATTAAAGTATTTCTTACAGTTAATGAATTTTTCAAATATTGCTATGTCACAAAAATATCAAACAAGGAAGTAGTTATGATTTTTACAGTGTCTCCACATGGAATGTTGGGTTTTAAGGTAAAATGCGAAAATACAGAAAGAATTCAAAAAGGTAAAGTATATAAAATCGTTTCTCCTGATGACACATTACTTTGCCTCAAGGATTTAAACAAATGCAACGAGTTTATCACATTTGAAATACAAAATTGGATTATCAGTAATAAATATGAAACAAGAATAAAAGGTAAGCCACATAAATTTTATGCAGAGTTTTTGAATGAAGAAACGATTAAGTTTTATGAAAAATGAATTCTTCACTTGACAAATCTAAATACTTGTATTAAATTTAAAATAAATCAAATCAATTTTGAGAGGTCGCCTATAATACAATCCCCGTCGGAAGTTTTATTTGGGGGTAAAAAGCTAAATGCTTTTGATTCACACAGTAAAAACATTCGATTGGACGTTGTTCTGCAATGGAATGGCGGTGTTGGTTGTATTGGCATTATGGGCTTCTCTTCTCTGTCCAAAATCATTAGGACAATCTAGGTTTTCCAAACGAACGCCATTTTCCTCGTTGTCGCATTTTGTCTTTTAAGGCAATTTGCGTTGGTTCATTTTAAACTTTTATGAGGTGTTGTTATGAAAACCTTTGTGTTGATTTCTTGTTGTAAAGACAAGTTGGAATTTCCTGCTAAGGCAGAAAACCTTTATATTTCTACAGGTTTTAGGAAAAGATTGGCTTACGCTCGTCTTTTGAATCCAGATGGAATTTATGTCCTTTCTGCAAAGCATCATATTGTTCCGCTGGATAAGATGATTGAACCTTATGACGTTTGTTTGAAGGACAAGAATCCCGATGAACGCAAAGGTTGGGCACAAATTTGCTGGAGTCAACTTGATATGTTTTCTAATCGTAAAAATGACAATTACATAATTTTTGCGGGACTTGATTATTATGAAGAACTTGTAAAAGGTTTGGTTCATTATGAAATTCCAACAAAAGGACTCAAACAGGGTGAGCAGCTTTCTTGGCTGAAAAAACAAATCAGCTGCGATTTGATTCATAAGTTTGCAAACTCGCTTCAACGTTATTCATATCCATTTGATTCAAAAATACTTCCAAAAAACGGTATCTATTTTTTCTTTGAAAAAGGCGAACACTACAAAAGCTTGGATAGAATTGTACGCATTGGAACGCATACTGGCGATGGCAATCTTCCTAGCCGTCTGGAACAACATCTTTGTAATGAGAACAAAGACCGTTCAATTTTCAGAAAAAACATAGGTCGTGCTCTCTTGAATAAAGAAAACGACTCGTTCTTGAAGCAATGGAATATTGATTTGACAACAAAAGTCTCGCGTGAAAAGTATTCATCCGATATTGACTTTGACAAACTTAACCAAGTAGAGAAAGAAGTTTCTGGATACATGCGTGAAAACTTTTCTTTTTCTATTTTTGAAGTTTTGACAAAAGAGAACAGACTTGGGATGGAATCATTGCTGATAAAAACTCTTTCATCTTGTGAAGATTTTTCATCGTCCGAAAATTGGCTTGGATTGCATTCGCCCATAGAAAAAATTCGAAAGAGCGGGTTATGGCTTGTGAATGAACTTGCCATAAAAGTATGTCAATAATCAAATTTATTTGATTTTTAAGATTTATTGTTATAAAATTATAATAGGAGCGAATTTTATGAAAAAGATTTTTTCACTGTGTTTGATGCTTGTAATGTTCTCGGCAATTTATGCAAAAGAAGAATTATTGGAAGTTAAGAAAACAGAATGGGGATTTGAAATCTCTAATGTGGATGCAAAAGGCGAGAAAATTTGCTATGGTTTAGCTTTACCGTATTTGGATTCATCATCTCAAAGTTTCTGCAATACTTGTATAATATTTAAGTCTGGTAATGATATTTTTGATTTTGAAAAATTTGCGAAAGAATACGTTGAGAATGAAGCAGATTTTTATGAAATGAAAGACGGGGAGTTGATTAGATCTTATAGCGATGAAGACCTGTATTTATTTAGAGATGTTGACAAAATTCTTGTGGTTTTCATAAAAGGGAATTATTCCAAATGCAAAGCTTTGTCGTATGGAGAGTTGTATATCAAGCTTTCTGGTTATTCAAATGTTTCCTCCTCAAATGTTGAAAAATTAATACAAAAACCACTGGCGGAAAAAAAACAAAACGAAAATAACTCGAAACAACCGATTGATGAAATAGTTTATAAAGAAAAATTAGTTGAGCAAGATAAAGTTCTAAAAAAATATGGATTTTCTTCTAGACTTGACTATCTTAATTGGCTAGAAAGATGTCGCCCGGTAGAGAGGAAAAATGGATATATGCCAAAATATTTATTAATGAAAGATTCTTTTATTAATAATGACCACATTTATGTGAGCCTTGATATTGAATATAAAAAAAATTCTGAAACCATTTTTCTTGATAATAATAAATTCATTTATTTGTTCTATGAGTATTCAAGCGAAGGGGTGGATTGTTTTTCTATAGTATCCGATTATCAGTTAAACTCTTTTCATAATATTTTCGGTGGAGATATGGTTCATTTTTATGAACCAATGATATTGAGGTATGTTGGGAAACGTCAATATCAAATTCCAAAGCCCGTGAAAAATCCTTATACATCTAAGGTAATGGGAAAGGGCAGTTTAATAGCATGCAACACATTTGAAATTGCTAATTATTATGACTATATTGAAATGATGAAAAAATTTAAGGAAGTCGGACTGCTTAATCCTGATTACATTGATCCGACAAGGACACATTATCTATATTTAAATCAGTATAATGATATATTGTCATATATTGAATATGAGGAAAATTTGCAAAAGAACGAATTTGGAGAAGAATAAATATGACAAAACGAGAAGAAATTACACATTATATCGAAGAATATATTGAAAAATATGTTGCTGATGAGATAATTTTGTCGGTCAACGAAATTCGAAAGTGGCCAATTGTTGATAGAATTTGCGAAAATTCTGACTCGGCCAATATATGCAATGCTATGGACGCAGTAAAAAAGTATCGATATGAATATGTTGCCGGAATACAAGGAAGTACAACATATACGCTCAAATGTATATGTGATTAAATGTTTCTCCCTCCCTCCCGCTCCCTTGCCCTCCGCCCCCATTTCCGCTAAAATAAAACTGTAAGAACAGCGCGCGAAAAATCTGCGATTTTGCGCTTATCAGTAAAAGGAGAAAATTCGCTATGGCAAAGACAGTTGACGATAAAAAAATAATTTACACGATGGACAGAGTTTCGCGCGCTTATGGAACGAAGGTCGTTCTTAAGGACGTGAGCATTTCTTATTATTATGGCGCGAAGATTGGCGTGATTGGTCCTAATGGTTCGGGAAAGTCTTCGCTCTTTAAGATTTTGGCGGGAGTGGACAAGGACTTTACGGGTGAGACGACGCTGGCTCCCGGTTACACGATTGGCTATTTGGAGCAGGAGCCGGAACTTGCGGCGGGAAAAACCGTTCTAGAAATCGTAAAGGAAGGCGTTAAGCCCATCACCGATTTGCTTGAGGAATTTGACAAGGTCAACGAAGCCTTTGGCGACCCCGACGCGGACTACGACAAGCTGGGCGCGCGACAGGCGGAACTGCAGGAAAAGCTTGACGCGGCTGACGCGTGGAACTTGGACGCAAACTTGGAGCTTGCGATGGAAGCCTTGCGCTGTCCTCCGGCCGACCAAGTCGTTGACGTTCTTAGCGGAGGAGAAAGGCGTCGCGTTGCCCTTTGCCGCCTGCTTTTGCAAAAGCCCGACATCCTTTTGCTTGACGAGCCGACCAACCACCTTGACGCGGAGACCGTCGCCTGGCTTGAAAACCACCTTCACACTTACCCCGGAACTGTAATCGCGATTACCCACGACCGCTACTTTTTGGACGACGTGGCCGGCTGGATTTTGGAGCTTGACCGCGGCGAAGGATATCCCTTTAAAGGAAACTACTCCAGCTGGCTTGAACAAAAGGAAGCGCGCTTGGCTTTGGAAGAAAAGGGCGAAAGCCAAAGGCGCAAGGAAATGCAGCGCGAGTTGGAATGGATTCACATGGGAGCCAAAGGCCGCCAAGCCAAGCACAAGGAGCACATCACCCGCTATGAGGAATTGCTGCGCCAAGAAGGAAAGACAAAACTCAAGGACACCCAGATTTCCATCCCTGCCGGCCCGCGCTTGGGCGGCCAAGTGATCGACGCTGTGGGCCTTACAAAATCTTTTGGCGAAAAACTGCTTTTTGAAAACCTTGACTTCCACATTCCCGCAGGAGCGGTTGTCGGAATCGTAGGCCCCAACGGCGCCGGAAAGACAACCTTGTTCAAGATGATTGCCGGAATCGAAAAGCCCGATAGCGGAGAGCTTAAGGTTGGCCAAACCGTAAAGCTGGTTTACGTTGACCAGATGAGAAGCAAGCTTGACGAAAACAAAACGGTTTACGACACGCTTACAGACGGCCTGGACATGGTAAAGCTCGGCGCGGTTGACGAAAAGGGCCGGCCTCTTGAAGGCGGCGTTCGCGAGGTCAACGGCCACGCTTACTGCGCTTGGTTCAACTTTGCCGGAGCGGACCAAAACAAAAAGGTGGGCGTGCTTTCCGGCGGAGAAAAGAACCGCCTTAACCTTGGAATGATGCTAAAGGAAAGCGGCAACGTTCTTCTTTTGGACGAACCGACCAACGACCTTGACGTGCAGACTGTGCGCGCCCTGGAAGAAGCCCTGGAAGACTTTGCGGGCTGCGCGCTTGTCGTAAGCCACGACCGCTGGTTCTTGGACCGCATTTGCACGCACATTTTGGCCTTTGAAAACAACAGCGAAGTCCGCTGGTTTGAGGGCAACTGGTCCGAATACGCCGAATGGAAAAAGAAGGAATTTGGCGAGGACGCGGGCGTTCCCAAGAGAACGGTGTATAGAAAACTAACGCGATAAAATTTGCAAAATTTGGAATTTTTCTGTATAATTAGCATAGGAGTGTCCTATGAAAAAAATTCAGCACAAGCTTGTGTCGAGCTACGCGCTCATCGCCCTTTTGTCAATCGCGCTTGTGGCGGTTCCAACAATTGCAAGCCAGGTTTCGGAATTAAAGAAAAACGTTTCGCAAATAGCCAGCGGGCAGCTTTCTGAAGCGAAGGTTTCCATAAACAACTTCCTTAACACGCCAGCGCAAATCGTGCGGGACATAGGAATTTACGCCCGCCGCGCCGACGCTTCCCTTCATCAAAAGCAGGCCGACTTGAATTCCTTGATAAAAAGCAACCCTTCGTTTTACTGCGCCTACTACACGGGAACTGTTCCCGTTAACGACGGAGGATTTTTCATTTCCAGCGACGAGTGGATTCCAGACTCGGACTACGACCAAACAAGCCGCGAATGGTATACAGAAGCGATTGCCAGCAACGACGCGATCATAACCGAGCCTTATGTCGACGATGACACGGGCGCGCTTGTCACCACGATTTCATATTGCTATAGGAACGGAATCCATCCCGACGGCGTGGCCGGAATAGACATCATGCTTTCGGCCTTGACCGAAATAATCCAAAACATAAAGCTTTCTGAAAGCGGCTATTCGTTCATTTTGGACAAGAACGGAAACTATCTTACAAACAGCGATCCGTCAAAAATCCTTAACAGGAATTTCTTTGACGACTATCCAGAACTGGCCGCGGAAAAAGCGCGAATCGGGCAAGACGCTTACGTCGACTTGACAGCGGGAAGCGGCCACTACTTTGCGACCACGCTGATCAGCGAAAACAGCGGCTGGGTTTTTGTGACTGTCGGAAAGTCTGCGGAGCTTTTCACTTCGGTGCATCGCAGCGTGATTGTGGTTTTAGCCATGGCCGTTTTGGGAATTGTTGTCTCAATCGCGATTTCGTTGGTTCTTGCGATAAAAATCGTGAACCCGATAAAGACTGTCGACGCCACGGTAAACCAAATCGCTTCCGGCAGCGCCGACCTTACGCAAAGGCTTAAGGTTGACAGCAAGGACGAAATCGGCCACTTGGAGAACGGTTTTAACAAGTTCATCGAAAAGCTGCAGGGCATTGTTTCGCAAATTCAATTTTCAAAGAACGGCCTTATCGACGCCGAGGACGAGTTGGCGTCCAGCGTTCACGAAGCGTCAAGCTCCATCGAAGAAATTCTTTCCAACATTGAAAGCGTCGGAAACCAAGTGTCCAACCAAGTCGGCGCGGTGTCGCAAACTTCCGCCGCCGTCGCCGAGATTGCCGAAAACATCAACAGCTTGGAAAACATGATTCAAAAGCAGTCTGACGGAGTTTCAAGCGCAAGCTCCGCCGTGGAAGAAATGATAGGAAACATCAAGTCGGTCAACCAGTCCGTTGAGAAAATGGCGGAATCCTTTGAGCGCCTGGAGCAAAGTTCAAGGACTGGAATCGAGCAGCAGCATTTTGTAGACCAGCAAATCATGGAAGTGTCCGAGCAGTCGAACAGCTTGCAGGACGCCAACCACGCCATCGCCAACATCGCCGAGCAGACAAACCTTTTGGCGATGAACGCCGCGATTGAGGCCGCCCACGCTGGCGAGGCCGGAAAAGGCTTTGCGGTTGTCGCCGACGAAATCAGAAAGCTTTCGGAAACTTCGTCAAGCGAGTCAAAGAAAATCGGCGCCGAGCTTAACAAGATAATTGAAACAATTTCGCAGGTCGTCAGCGCTTCGGCGATGAGCAAAGAAAGCTTCAACACGGTTTCTGACCTTATCAACAATACCGACCAGCTTGTGCAAAACATTCGTTCCGCGATGGAAGAGCAGAACGAAGGCTCGCGCCAAATCCTTGACTCAATCAAAGTGATGAACGACAGCACGGTGGAAGTTCGCACGGCTTCCAAAGAAATGAAGGAAGGCAACGAGATGATCTTGAACGAAGTCCACCACTTGCAAGACACCACGCTCGTCATCAAGCAGAGCATGGAGGAAATGTCCGCCGGCGCCAAGAACATGAACGAAACCAGCGCGAGCCTTTCCGACATTTCTTCAAAGGTCAAGGATTCAATCCAAAAAATCGGACAGGAAATCGACCAGTTTAAGGCGTAATTGACAAAGGGCAAAATATTCTATACTATTTAGTTGAGCCTAGGTGCTATGCGACGCGTCGCTGCAAAACCCCGCCAGAGCCGGAAGGCAGCAACGGTATGCGGATGGCGTGTGCGCCGTAGATTACCTAGGCTCAACCTTTTTTGGCGCGAGGAATAAAAGTATGTGCGGAATTGTAGGATATGTCGGTAACGAGCTTGCCACGCCGATTTTGATTGATTCGTTAAAAAAATTGGAATATCGCGGATACGATTCCGCCGGAATCGCCGTCCTTGACGGCCAAAACATTTTGGTCAGAAAAGCCAAGGGCGCGCTAAAGGAATTGGAAAAGCGCATCGCCGGCGAAACGATTAAAGGTTCGATAGGAATCGGCCACACGCGCTGGGCCACCCACGGCGAGCCTAGCGACGTGAACGCGCACCCGCAAACAAACGTAAGCGGCTCGATCGCGGTTGTCCACAACGGCATCATCGAAAACTACTTGGAATTAAAGGAATGGCTCCAAGCGCAGGGAATCGTCTTCCGAAGCCAAACCGACACGGAAGTAATCGCAAACCTCATCAATTATTACTACACGGAAAGTTCGGACATTTTTAGCGCGGTTCTTTTGACGCTTTCAAAATTGGAAGGTTCCTACGGCCTTGTCGTTTTGTGCCAAGACTATCCTGACAGAATCATCGCCGCGCGCAAGGAAAGCCCGCTCGTTGTCGGCCTTGGAAAAGGCGAAAACTTTTTGGCCAGCGACGTTCCCGCGCTTTTAAGCCACACGCGCGAAGTTTATTTTTTGGAAGAAAAAGAGCTTGCCGTGATTTATTCCGACCATGTTGACTTGTTCGGAACCGACGGAACGAAACATTCGCGCGCGGCCACCCACATTGAATGGGACGCGGCCAGCGCCGAAAAGGGCGGCTACGCCCACTTTATGCTAAAGGAAATCCACGAGCAGCCCAAGGCCGTGACCGACACTCTCAGGCCGCGCTTGGTTCAAAAGGACGGAAAGGCCGTCGACATTCAGTTTGAGGAACTAAAGGAAAACGTCGATTGGAAAAACGCCGGCCGCGTCGTCATCACCGCTTGCGGAACGGCAAGCTACGCCGGACAAATCGCAAAATACGCCTTTGAAAAATTCGCGCGCCTTTCGACGGAAGTGGACATCGCTTCTGAATACCGCTACCGAAATCCAATCATGAACAAGAGCGACATCTTTATCGTAATCAGCCAGTCCGGCGAAACCGCCGACACTTTGGCGGCCCTGCGTTTGGCCAAAGGCGCCGGCGCGAAGGTGATTGCGATAACAAACTGCGTAGGTTCGACCGTAAGCCGCGAGGCCGACTATGTGATTTACACTAGAGCCGGCGCCGAGATTTCGGTCGCCTCGACCAAGGCGTACACCACGCAGCTTTTGTGCCTTTACCTTTTGGCCTTGAAGGCGGGAATGGAGCGCCAAACAATTGGCAAGGAAGAATACGAAAAGTCTTTGGCCGCTTTGGAAAGCGTTCCGCAAAAGATGGAAGAAATTTTAAAGAACGAGAGCGCCGTCCAAAAGTTGGCCAGCCATCAGTTCAACAAGGAAAAGATTTTCTACATTGGCCGCCGCTTTGATTCCGCTTCCTGCTTGGAAAGCGCGCTAAAGCTAAAGGAAGTGAGCTACATGCACAGCGAAGCCTTTGCCGCAGGGGAACTCAAGCACGGACCTATCGCGCTTGTTGACAAGTCCACGCTTGTCGTGGCCATCGCGAGCGACCCGGAATTGTACGAAAAGACCAAGTCCAATGTTGTCCAAGTAAAAACGCGCGGCGCCTACACGCTTGTGATTACCCAAGACGGCTCGGAAATTTTCTCCGACACGGCGGACGAGATAATGAAGATTCCAAGCATTGACAGCGCCTTTGCCCCGATGCTTACGATTATTCCCGCGCAGCTTTTTGCCTACTACTGCGCCGTGCTTAGAGGAAACGACCCCGACAAGCCGCGCAATTTGGCCAAGTCGGTCACGGTGGAGTGAGCGGTTCTTCCAAAAGCTTTTGGGCTTTAAGAATGGAAAGCGTATTAATAGTTTCTAACGCCAGCGACACTTTGGAAGCTCTCTCCCTGATGTTGGATTCTGAAAAAATTTCGCGCATCTCCACAGCGCAAAGCGCCGCCCAAGCCAGGGAAGAATTGAATGGGGCGGATTACGATTTGATAGTGATTGACGCTCCGCTTAGCGACGAGTTGGGCGACGATTTCGCTTTGCTTTGCGCGGAACAAACCAACGCCGGCATAATCATGCTTTCTGACAATAAAATTTTGGACGGAAAAATTTCCAGCCTTGAAAAGATGGGGATTTTCGCAATGCAAAAGCCGGCTTCGCCGGAATTTTTTTACCAAGCGGCAAGGCTTTTGATGGCGGCGCGGAACCGCATAAATATTTTAAAAGACGAAAACAAAAAGCTGCAGCAAAAGAATTCCGAAATCCGCTTGCTGGACCGCGCCAAGCTGGTTTTAATCCAGCACTTGGAAATGACTGAGCAGCAGGCGCACCGCTACATCGAAAAGCAGTCGATGGACATGCGTCAAAGCCGCGCGGTAACCGCTCAAAACATTTTAAAGACCTACGATTTGTGAGCGCAAATAATCGGCGGCTTCTTGCTGCTGAATCTCTGTCGGGTGCGAGAGCGCGCCTGTTTTTTCCATGTCGATGTTTGGAAGCAAAATGAATTGAACGCGCTCGTCGCCGCTATTGGCCTTGTATTCGTTGACGGCTTTTTCCAGCCGCTCGGCAAGAACGTGTCCTATCATTCCGTAGCACCAAACGATTTTTGCCTTTGGATTGTTGGCTCGTATTTTTTGCAGGAACGAAACAACGCCCGCCTCAAAAATCTCTGAAATGTCCGGGCGGCTCTGGCATGGATTTTGGTCGTTTGTGCCCAAGTTTACGATTACCCAATCCGGCTCAAAATTTGAAAAATCCCATTCGCGCTCGCCGCCAAAACGGTTGGCCACCGAACACACTTCGCCATAATATTTTGGCAGGGCGTGGTCCAAATTGCCGTCATAACCGCAAACCACGCCCCAGCCGCTTTGGCTGATGACGTTAAAGTCGGCGCCCAGTTTTTGCGCAAGCTTAAAGGCCCAAGTTTTTGTCGCTCCAAAGAAAACGCTTGTCCAATCCGTCTCTCCTTTGGCGCCGACAGTTCCTTCGCCGCTAGTGATGCTGTCGCCGATAAATTCCATCCGTAGCGGCTGGGGCGGGACGGGAAGGAGGTCTCCGTCGGTCGAAATGCTTTTTAGAAGGAAGCGGTGTTTGGCGTCGTCGCCCATCGCTTGGGTTTCTTTGTATACGCGAATGTTTTTTACATTCGTTGAAGACAAGTTTCTGTAAAGGCAAACATCGTTTTGGCCCTTGTTGAGCATAAGGCGGGCGGTTTGGACACCGTTCAGCCAAACGCTTATCCACACTTCAAACTTGTCGTAGTCCGACTGGATTTGCGCCCACAATTCCAATCCGTTTGCATTAAGCTCAAAGCCGCTTGCGCTCCAAAAAAAATCGATTCCGTCATCGCTAAAAGCCGCGCGGCCCATAATTTTGATTTTGTCGCTTTTGTCCGCGGCAAGCGCTTTTGCCAAAAAAGTTTTCATAAACAAAGATTATCATTTTGCCGAAAATAAATCTATGAGAAAAGACGTTTTTTTTAAATTAACTTTAATTCACTCGTTCCAAAGCGCGGCTTTTGCGGCCTTGCTTTTTTGCGCTTTTGCGCTTTTTTCTTGCAAATCCACGGCGCAAGCGGTTGACGAGGCGGAGACTGTTCCGCCAAAAGAGCCGATAATCACTTATGTCAACACAACTGTCAACAAGGCGGACGGAAAGATTTCCACGATTCTGGCTTTTAACTCAATCAAGGAAGTTACGGCGATTCATCCGATTTCCCGCGTCCGCTATCCGCTTTCTGAAAACGAATACAAATACGATTCAAATTCCACCGAGCTTCAGGTTTTTTTGCCAAAGAACGTTCCTTTTAAAATCAACGACTTGGCTTTTCATATCGTAGGAGAGGCCGCTTACCCAGGAGTTTTTGTCCTTGCGGGAATCGACAAGGGCAGGGGAGAGCCCGGCGTTTTCTTTGACGGAAAAAAATCGGTGGAAGGAACTGATTACGATTACGACAAAAGTTCCGCCAGAATCACAAGCCTTGTTCCGCTTGACGTTGATAAAGACTCCTTTGAAATTTGCTGGGCGACAAAAAACGGCGAGGTTACATTTTCAAACAACACGCAAAAATACCGCGACGCTTACATAAAATTCTACAACGAGTGGAGCCGCGCTGTTCACATGAGAGGAGAGTGAGATGAAATTCGCTTTGTTTTTAATGCTTTTGTTCAAGCGCCGCTAGAAGCGCGCGGCAGCCTAGGTCGATATCGTCGTATGTTTGGTCAAAGTTTCCGGTGTACCAAGGGTCGGCTATGTCGCGCTTTAATCCAGCCCAATCCAAAAGCAGATGAATTTTAGCGGCCGCTCCTGGGCCTAGGATTCTTTTCATATAAAAAAGGTTTTCTTGATCCATTCCAATAATCAAGTCGTAATCGATTCCGTCAGCGTAAACCAATTGCCGCGCGCGGTGGTCTCCGCATGGAATTTTCATTTGAGCAAGCTTTGTTCTCGTTCCGTAATGAGGGCTGTTGCCGATTTCTTCCGTGCTGGTGGCGGCGGAGTCAATGTAAAAGTCTTTTTCCAGTCCAGCCTGTTTGACTAAATGCTTCATTACAAATTCCGCCATTGGCGAGCGGCAAATGTTTCCATGGCAAACAAATAAAATTTTTTTCATACAATTCTAGCGGCGCTCTCTTATTTTTGTTACAAGTAAATGCGCTCAAACGATTTTGTGTCGATCGGCTTTGAGAAGTAGTAGCCTTGGAAAAGGTCGCAGCCTTCTTCGTGCAAAAGGTCCATTTGGTCTTTGGCTTCGATTCCCTTTGCGAGAATTTTTATGCCAAGATTTTTTGCCATGGTAATCAATTCCTTAATGATTATATGGGCGTTTCTTGGCGAGTTTGTGTCCTGCATAAAGCCGATGTCAACCTTAAGAATGTCGATGTTGCATTCGCGCAAAATTTTAAGCGAGGTGTTTCCCGCGCCAAAGTCGCCAATTTCAATCGTAAAGCCGATTTTGTGCAACTGTTCGATCAAGCGTATTTGCCGCTCCAAATCTCCCATCATAACGTCTTCGCTCAATTCGATGTGTAGGTTTTTGGGGTCGATGTCAAACTCTTTGAGCAACTCGTTGAACTCGTTTATGATGCTCATAAGATAAAAGTCTTTGGGCGAAATGTTTACAGATATGTAAAAGTCGTCGCGGCCGGCTGTCTTCCATTCAAAAAGCTTTTGGAAAACAAGGCGCCAAACGTATCGGTCGATTTTGGTGATCATTCCGTTCTTTTCAAAAATCGGAATGAACTCGGACGGAGAAACGACTCCTTCGTCAGGATGCTCCCAGCGTACCAAGGCTTCGGCGCCGACCGCTTTGCCTTCTATAGTTGATTGCGGCTGCAAGTAGATTTTTATCTGGCCGGTTGAAATCGCTTCTGGCAATTGGTAGACCAATTCCTGCTCGCGCAAGGCGCTGTCGCGCAATTTTGAGTCGTACCATGCGACTTGCTTTCCAAACTGGCCCTTGATTGTGTCGATGGCGATAAAGGCGCGGTCGCACATGAAGGAAACGCGCATGTCGATGTCTTCTATTTCGTAAACGCCAAAGTAGCAGGTTGGCAAAATCGAAAGGTTGACCGTTTCCTTGAATATGCGCTGTGATTCGTCAATGAAAATTTGCAAGTTCAAGCGGTCTTTGGGAATCAAAATCGCGAATCGGTCGTTGTCGATTCTTCCGTAAATTTCTCCAACAACAGTTTTTTCTTTAAGCCCTTCCGCAAATGATTTTAGAATTTTGTCTCCGACCGCTATTCCGTTAAACTCGTTGATAAGCTTGAACTTTCCGACGTCGCAGCAAACGATAAAATATTTTTCGTCGGGATTGGCTTCAAGCATGTCGGCGACCTTTTCGTAAAAGTAATGCTTGTTGTAAAGGCCTGTCAGCGGGTCGTGCGTGTTGCGGAAGCGCTCCAACTTTTCGCGGTTGTTTTCCTCCGTAGTGTCAACCATCATCAAATAGCTTCCGATGTAGCGCTTGTCTTTTGTTTCTATGCGCGAAAAGTTCATTTTGTAAAAAATTTCTTTTCCGTTTTCGATGCGGTGAATGGTTTCTTCTTTTGGCTCCATTTTGCTGATTGGCATTCCGCCTGAAATTCGATGAATGATTGGAGCGATAACTTCTGTTGGGTTTTGATTTTTTCCGATGTGGTAAATGTTCCTAATGTAATCGTTTGCGTAAATGCACTGGTCATCTGTGTCCAATACGGCGATTCCGTTGTCCATGTCTTGCATCAACCGCTTTAGCGTAACTTGCTGCAAAAGCGCGGGTATGTAAGAGAAGGCAAAGTAGCTCATCGACACGCAGACAAAGCCGTACAAGAGGACGGAAAAGTCCACTGGCAGAGCGAACAAAATATAAAAGCCGTTGATGAGAACAATTAATGAAATCTGAAGTATGGACATCAAGTACTTTATTTTATAAATGCTTGAAGATGTGATGGCCTTCGCTAAAAGACATACAATGTTCAAAACAACCATCAAATAACAGAGAGTCAAGTGCAAGTCATACGTCGTTGCGGTTGTTGTTCTGAAATATACGTCCGGCAGGAATATTCCGCCGTTAAAATAAAAGCGTTCGGCGATAAAGACCTTTCCAGTCCAAATGTTGCTTATCAAATTGCAAACATCTACGACGATAAGGAAGAAAAGGATGATCATCCCTTTTTCAAACCAAGAAGTTTTTTGTTTTTCGCGTTTTGTTATGCTCCTTATGTCGTCCCTGAAAAAGAAAAATAAAGCGGTAATGAAATTCTGGGAAGCTATGCTGTTTGGATGTGAATATTCAACGTTAAAATACAGGAGCAAGAAGAGTGTTATGTCTATTGCGATAAAGTACCAATCGAATAGAATAACCGCCGCTTTGTCAACATTCACCCATTCCGTGGAAATAAGGGAAAGAATAATGTTTGGCAAAACTGTAAAAAAAGCCGCAATAAGCATGTCGCGGGCTTTTTTTGCCAAAGGAATGCGTCTGTTTGCTTTGTTCATGATTCTGTTGACAGTGAAAATGATTAACATTTCCATCACTGCAAGAATCACAGCGTATAACATTTTCATCATTATAATTATAGCGCAAAAAGCTCTTTTTTTCAATTAAAAGGTTTAAGTTGACAAAAATCGAAAATTTGTCTAAAATAAATAATCTTATTTTTATGGGGATTTTTATGGCGCAAAGACGCGTGGTCGTAACTGGACTTGGAGCGGTGACTCCGCTTGGAAACAACGTTCAGGACACTTGGGAAGGAATCAAGGCCGGAAAAAGCGGCATTGAAAAAATCACTTTGTTTGACGCCACGAACTACAAGGTTCAAGTGGCCGGCGAAGTAAAGAACTTTGACATCGCCCAATACGGCCTTGACCCAAAAGAGTGCCGCAAAATGGCGCGCTTTACCCAATTTTTGGTTGCCGCCAGCGCCCAGGCTTTGGGCGACGCGGGCTTTAACAAGGAAAATTTGGCCGGCGAAAAGTGCGGCATTATGGTAGGAAACGGAATCGGCGGCTTTGACGTAATCGAAGCGGCCTTTAAAAAATACTTTGATCCCGCCGCCGGTGTGACTCGCATTCCGCCGCTTACAGCCCCTGAGCTTATTCCCAACGAGGCGGCCGCCAACGTAAGCATGCTTTTTGGAATTCAAGGGCCTTCTTGGACGCTTGCCACGGCTTGCTCCAGCGGAACCGACGCTTTGGGAAACGCGCTGGACATGGTCAGAAGCGGCCGCGTTGACGTTTGCGTTTCTGGCGGAACTGAAGCCACAATCACCGGCTTTGGAATCGGAACCTTTATGGTGCTCAAAGCCTTGGCCAGCCATTACAACGACAGGCCCCACCAAGCCAGCCGCCCCTTTGACAAAAACCGCGACGGCTTTGTAATGGGAGAAGGAAGCGCCGTTCTTATTTTGGAAGAGTTGGAGCACGCCAAAAAGCGCGGCGCCAAGATTTACGCCGAGTTTGCCGGATATGGCGCTTCTTCCGACGCTTACCACATCACGGCTCCTCTCCCCGACGGAACTGGTGGCGCCAAGGCGATTACCCGCGCTTTGGAAGACGCCGGCCTTAAGCCGGAAGACATTCAGTACTACAACGCGCACGGAACCGGAACCCACGCCAACGATTCGGGCGAGACAAAAATGGTGAAGATCGCTTTTGGCGAGCACGCCAAAAAGCTTAAGATTTCTTCGACAAAGAGCATGACGGGCCATATGATTGGCGCGGCCGGCGCCATCGAGGCTTTGTTCTGCATCAAGGCTATCAACGACGGATTTTTCCCGCCGACAATCAACCTTGACGAGCCTGACATTGAAGGCGGCTGCGACTTGGACTACGTTCCCAACAAGGGACAGACAGGAACAATCACGGCGGCGGCCAGCGCGTCGCTCGGCTTTGGCGGCCACAACGGCTGCGTCGTGTTCAAGAAATACAGCGAATAGAATAGGAGATATAACATGGTAATCACACCCAAAATCAGAAGCAACATTTGCATCAACGCGCACCCGATTGGATGCGCCAAGGAAGTTGAGCGCGAGATCGCCTACGTAAAGGCGCAAAAAGCCAAGCGCGGTGTCAAGGCCGCGGCCGAAGGCGGAAAGGGACCCAAAACAGTTTTGGTCTTGGGCTGCTCCACAGGCTACGGATTGGCCAGCCGCATCACGGCCGCCTTTGAATGGGGCGCCGACACGATTGGCGTTTCATTTGAAAAGGAAGCCACAGAGACTAAGGGCGGAACTCCCGGTTGGTACAACAACGCCGCCTTTGACAAGGCCGCCAAAGCCGCGGGCCTTAAGTCAGTCACATTGAACGGCGACGCCTACTCAAACGAAATGCGCGCTTCCGTCATCGAAGAAATTAAGAAGATGGGCGGAAAGATTGACTTGTTGGTTTACTCTTTGGCCAGCCCGGTGCGCAACGATCCCGACAAGATTGACCCCGAAACAGGCGCCCACGTCATGTACCGTTCCGTAATTAAGCCGATCGGAAAAACATACGGCGGAAAGTGCTTGGACATCATCAACGAAAAGCTTACCGAGATGAGCGCCGACCCGGCCAACGACGCCGAAATCGAAACGACCGTAAAGGTAATGGGCGGCGAAGACTGGCAGCTTTGGATTGACGCTTTGGAAAAGGCCGGCGTTTTGGCCCAGGGCTTTTGCACGCTCGCTTACTCTTACATCGGACCTGAATTGAGCCATCCGATTTATCGCGACGGAACGATTGGACAAGCCAAAAAGCATTTGGAAAAAACCGCGCTCAGCTTGAACGAGCAGCTTAAAAAGAGCGTCGGCGGTTCCGCCTACGTTTCTGAGAACAAGGGCTTGGTCACAAGAAGCAGCGCGGTAATTCCGATCATCTCGCTTTACCTCGCCGTTTTGTTCAAGATTATGAAGGAAATGAAAATCCACGAAGGCTGCATCGAGCAGATGGAACGCTTGTTCTGCGAGCGCCTTTACACCGCCGCCGACGGCGCGATGGGAGATGTTCCTGTTGACAGCGAGCACCGCATCCGCATCGACGACTGGGAGCTCCGCGACGACGTTCAGGCCAAGGCTCAAGAGGCGATGGCCGCCGTCAACGATGACAACGTGCGCCAGTGGTGCGACATCGACGGCTACAAGCACGACTTCTTGGTGACAAACGGCTTTGACGTCGAAGGCGTTGACTACAACAAGGATGTCGCGGACATGAGAGCGATTGAGTAGCGCGTGCCTTGATTGCCAGCCCGCGTGAGCGGGCAGTTGAATCGCTTCCTAATGCAAAATTAGCGAAGCGACATACCGGTCGTAAGACCAAAAATGGGCCGCCCGCTGTTGCGGGCGGCTTTTTTTTTATTGCAGTTCCCGCGTTTCGATCGCCGCGTCGGGCCGCAAGTCTTTTACCGCGATTTGAAAGTCGTCTTGGTAAATGATGCGTCCTGGCGGCTCGGCGCAAGTGGAGATGAACAACTTTAGGCCGTACTTTTTTGCCATCGCGCGGTAAAAAGTCATCTGATTGTAAATGTCGTTTCCTTGCGGCGTGTCCTTGAACCAAGTTGTCGCGCGGTCTGGGTTTCCCTTTTCGTAAAAGGGAGGAACAGGCAAGACTTTTTCAAAGTATTCGCGGTTCTTCCAATATTCCGCCGTTTCTTCTTGCGTGAGCGTCTTTGCCTCCACCAACTTTCCTATCGCGGTGAAAAGCCCGCGCGGCTGCTGGGTTATGTAAGCGATGTCCGCCGTGTGAATTCTAAAATAAGCCATTCTGACACTCTATCCCCAGCCGCGGCCCGCTTCCATTTCAAGCTTAATTTCTAAAACTATGTATCGGCGCTGGAATGCGGCCCCCACGATTGATAAAGTCCGCGCAAGAGAATTGGTTGACGTTGATTACCGGGCAGCCGCCAAGCAAGCCGCCAAACTCGACCCATTCGCCGGCCTTTTTTCCGGGAGCGGGAATAAGGCGGACTGCGGTTGTCTTGTTGTTGACCATGCCGATCGCCATTTCGTCGGCCATGATTCCGCTGATAGTGGTGGCCGGAGTGTCGCCGGGAATCGCTATCATGTCTAGGCCGACCGAGCAAACGCAAGTCATGGCCTCCAATTTTTCCAAGCAAATCGAGCCCTGCTTTACGGCGTTTATCATGCCTTCGTCTTCGCTTACGGGAATGAAGGCTCCGCTAAGGCCGCCGACGTTTGTGCTGGCCATTACGCCGCCCTTCTTTACCATGTCGGTAAGCATCGCCAAGGCCGCTGTTGTTCCCGGAGCGCCCGCTCCTTCCAAGCCGATTTCCTCCAAAATGCGGGCAACGCTGTCGCCGACTTCCGGCGTGGGCGCGAGGCTAAGGTCAAGAATTCCGAACCTTGTTCCAAGTCGCTTGGCGGCTTCCGTTCCGACAAGCTGGCCCATGCGGGTTATTTTAAATGCCATCTTTTTAATGCCGTCGGCCAGCTCGTTTAGGGGCTTGCCTTTAAATTCGCGGGCGGCGGCCAAGATTACTCCCGGGCCCGAAACGCCGACGTTAATGACTGTGTCTCCCTCTCCGGGGCCGTGGAAAGCGCCCGCCATAAAGGGATTGTCTTCCGGGGCGTTTGTAAAGACGACCAATTTGGCGCAGCCGTTTACCGGACAGTTTTTGGAAAGTTCGGCGGTCTTTTTGATTGTCTCGCCCATAAGCTTTACCGCGTCCATGTTGATGCCGCTTTTGGTCGTGCCCACGTTTACGCTTGAGCAAACGTTTTCAGTTTCTGTGAGCGCTTGCGGAATCGAGTCGATCAAGATGCGGTCGGCGGGCGTGATTCCTTTTTGAACCAGGGCGCTAAAGCCTCCGATAAAGTTGACGCCCAATTCTTTGGCGCACTTGTCCAATGTCTTGCAGTAATCGACGTAGTTGTCGGCCTTGCTGGCTCCGGCCACAAGCGCGATCGGCGTGACGGAAATTCTTTTGTTGATGATGGGAACTCCAAAGTCGCTTTCTATGTCGCGGCCAACCTTTACCAAGTCCTTGGCCTTTGACATGATTTTGTCGTAAATTTTTTGGCAGGCCTTTTTGGGGTCTGGGTCAGCGCAGTCCAAAAGCGAGATTCCCATCGTGATGCAGCGCACGTCAAGCTTTTGGCGCATGAACATATTCACTGTCTCTTCAATTTCTACAGGCGTAAAAAGCATAATTCATATCCTCCAACCGTTACGGCTGTTGCCGCTAGTAATCCTTGTAATAGTCGCGGCGTTCCGCGGCTTTTTTCGCGTTCCAGCGCGACGACTTTTCTTCTAGCATTTCCGCGTCCTCGCGGCCTTGGAAATTGTTCCATTGGCTGAACTGGCGCTTGTCCAATGGCGCCGCCTTGTTCTTGTTTTTTTCGCGCAAGTCTTCTTGTCCGTTTGCCATTACTTTTTTCCTTTCGCTTTTGGGGCGCTCTTTTTGGCGGCGCCAGTTTTAGGCTTTGAAGAAGTTTTCTTTGCGGCAGCGCTTTTTGGCTTTCCCGCGCTTTTGGCGGCGCCGGTTTTGGGCTTGGCTGTGGCCTTTGTTTTGGACGCGGGCTTGGACGAGGCCTTTTTGCTTGCGCTTGGAGCCGCGCGCTTTGCGGTCTTGCTTGCGGCGGATTTTGTTTTGGGGGCGGCCTTCTTTTCCGCGCTCTTTTTTGCCGGCGCTTTTTTCGCGGCCGGTTTTTTCGCCGCCTTAAGCTCGCTCTTTGCCTCGCGCTCGATTTGGTCAAAGTCCTCCGCGTCTTCGTCGATGACGTCTGTTTCTGAAACCAATGTGTCTTCGGGAACGGTGTTTTTTACAGGAATTATGATCGCCGGATTTTTGGGCATCTCAATAGTCTTGTTGGGGTCGATGGCCGTCCGTTTGGCGCTTTTTTTGTTTCGCTCTTCCTCCGCGATTTGCAAAAAGCAAACCCTGCACTTTATCGCCGCGCTCAAGATTACGATTATGCAAAAGAATTTCACGTATGTGTCAAACGAAACAAAGTAGTCGTAAAGGCCGTGGATTAGAACCGCGTTCAAAAGCGGCCAAACGTTCCGCCTTATATTCTTAAAGTAATAAACTGTAAAGCCGCCAAGGCCCGCGCAAAGAGTGTGGACCAAAACGGCCGTGAACATTCGCAAGTAAATAAGGTTTAGCGTAACTCCGTGGCCGATTGTTTGAATGTTCAAGAAAAAATAGATGACAGACTCAAAGCAGCCAAAAATCATTCCCGCCAAAAGGGAATAGCAAAACCAGCAGCTCAGCTTTTCTTCTTTGGCTCCGACGATAAAAAGCAAAAGCGCCTTGAAGCATTCTTCCACAAGGCCCAAAAAGACAATCGAGTAGAGCAAGATTCCGCCGGCGCTGCTTTGTCCAAAAAGGCGCATTCCTGGAATCAAGAATTGGGCCAAAGTGATTGGAATCAACGCGAGCAAGCCTGCAAGCGAGGCGACCAATTCTTTAACCACTGAAATTTTTGGAACCAAAATCGTGAACAAGGCGAACATTGTCACAAATGGAACGAAACACAAAATAATCGGCGCGTAAACATTCATAATAGAATAGAATACTTTAAATCGCGCTTTTTGTCCACTGATAAGGCAAGCGCTGGCGGACGCTAGAAAAAAACGGCGGCTAGCGCTATAATAGCCGCATGAAAAGAACGATTTTTTTGGCGGCCTTTGTTGCGTTGCTTTCGTTTTTTGCCATCGCTCAAGAGCAGCCAAAGTCGCCCCACGCGTTTAGCGTTTTGACTGATTTTGCCTACTATCCTTATTGCGGTCCTGTTGCGGGGAACGGGGAGCGCTTCGCTCCGATAACAGGCCCGTCCGACGGCGTTTTGTTTGGCGTGACGGGCGTTTACAATTACACGATTCCGCTCCCAGGATCCAATCCTCTCACCAAGGACAATTGTCTAAAATTTGGCGGAGAATTCCAAATCTCGCCGGCCACGCTCATGCCAAGCGTTACGGCCAGTTACAGCCCTATCGCCTTTTTAGTCTTTAACACAAAGCTTACGGCGGGAACCGGCTGGGAGGTTTTGGGCTCTCAGGGCTTGGCTTCCTACAACGCGGCCACTGGAAAATACGAAAATTTGACGCCTTTTAAGCATTGGTTCTACGAGTTTAGCCTTGGAGCGACTTTCCAATTTGACGCGGAGGCCGTTTGGCCCGGCGACTGGCATCACATCGTTTTTATGGCCAGCTATGAGTTCCGCGTCAATGGCTTGAGCGGCATGGCGAACGGAGACCCTTGGTGCTGGGCCGCGGACTATCACAGGGTTAACGGGCCCTATTACTTTGTCTATATGCTTTTGGGCTATCAAATGCCGCTAAAAAACTTGAAAATGGCCGGCGTTCAGGCCGAATTCAAGGGCTATTATTCTGACGCTCAGTTTGCCTCGCAATACAAGGCCTTTGACGGCGACTTTTTAAACGTGAACCTTTCGCCCTTTGTCATGTTTGAGTTCGGCAAAAACGACAGCCTGTTTTTCCTTTTGTACTTTGAACGGAGGAGAGGCTTTGACTCGGAGCAGGGCAAAATCAACGGACGCGACCAAAGTTTTCTGGAGATGAACTGTTCCGGCGGTGAATGGTATTTTAAAAGAATCGCCATAAGATACGTTCATAATTTTTGATTATCCATTTGCATAATCGAGCGAAGTGTGATACAATAAATTGTATGAAAAAAATAGGCATTAAATTGGCGGACGGCGCTTTTTTCCCCATTTTGGAGGAAGGACAGCCTGACAAAAAGAAGATCAACCTCACCACTGTAAAGGACAACCAGACTACAGTCCAAGTTTCTTTGTACGCGAGCGAAAACTCTTCGATGGAAGACGCGATTTTAATTGACACTCTTAAAATCAACAAATTGGATCGCCAGCCTAATGGCCAACCAGACATCAACTTGTCGCTTTCGCTCGACAAGAACGATAAAATCGAAGCGACGCTAAAGGACGAAGCCACCAAAGAGGAGGCTTCTATTTCCGCAAACTTGCGCGAAGTCCTTTTGGCCAGCGACAAAAACCCCGGAACAGGAAAAGGCTTGCTTGGCGCCGCGGAAGAAATAAAATTAAAGGCCGACTCCGAGCAAACAAAAATCGCCAGCGAATTGGATGACTTTAACTTTGACATTCCGGCATTTGAAGAAGGCCCCGCTCCGCAGGCGGAAACTGTAGTTGACGTTCCCGCGGCTCGGGCCAAAAAAGAGGCCGCGCCTGAGACAGCCGTTGACACGGATTCCGGCGCGGAGGACTTCACCCTTCCCGACTTTGACCAAGAGAACGTTCCTGTTGACCAAAGCCTTGACCTTCCAGACTTTAACATGCCGGACTTTGACGAACCCGGCGCGGCCTCAAGCGACGAGCCTTTGAAGTTTGACGATGACTTTAAGGAGCCGACATTTGACGACGATCCGATTTTTGAAGACGACAAAAGCAAAAGCCCTTCTTCCTCCGACTTGGACTTTAACAGCCTTTACGACGAGGACGACATTGACAGCGACCAAAAGAAGACCCGCCTTCCGGTTTTGATTTGCTTGGTTTGCGCGGTCATTTGCATTTTGGCCGTTTTGCTTTTGTTTGTGATTCCTTCAAGGTTCAATGTTTTCAATTCAAATTCCGAAAAGAAAACTGAAATTGTAAAGGAAGAGCCGGCGCCGCTTCCTCCTCCCGCGCAAAAAGAGGAGCGGCTTGCGCCGCCTGAGCCTGTCGCCCCGGCCGCAAAGGAAAACGAAATTGTCGTCGTTGAAGAGGCCGAGATTGTCGTTCCCGACCTTCCGAAGGTTGAAGAAAAGAAGCCTAAAGTCATCACCTACAAAATCAAGTGGGGCGACACTCTTTGGGACATTTCGGCGGCTTACTACAAGAATCCTTGGCGCTACAAGAAAATCGCCAGGTACAACGGAATCAAAAATCCCAACCACATTGTGGCCGGCACTACAATAAAGATTCCGGAAGAGTGATGCTTTCTTCCGCAAAAAAAACAATTCTCGCGCTGGCGTTCTTCTCCTTGTTCACAGCCTGCTCGCAGGAAAAAGTCTCTTTAAATAAATTCTACGGAGCGGACGCCAGCTACTTTAACGGCTTGCTTGCCTTGCGCGACAAGGACACAGAAACGGCTCAAAAATATTTTTTCCGTTCCGCAAAAAAAGGAAGCTATTGGGCCGCAAGAAGGTCGATGAGGCAGCTTTGCTTGATTGGAGACGTTCAGCAAAGAATCAAAAGATGCCAAGACTACCTAAAAAAATACAACGACGACGACGCAAAGCTTTTTGCAGCAAGGGAATTTTTGGCCGACAAGGAATGGGCGCTGGCGATTGAAGCCACGGACGACATTGACCTTGCCGTTTGCGACAACAGCTTGGCCGCGCTAAGATTGCAAGCCCTGGACAAAAAAAACGATTCGCGCTTTGACCAAGCGGTTTATGATTGGTTTACCCAAAGGCGAATCAGCGACGTTCACTACGAATTTTACAAGCAAAACGCCCGCGACGAATTGGAGGACGTCATTACCGGCGACGTTGGCGGCGCGGAGCAATTCTCTGACTTTGCAGTGAACAAAGATTTTGTCCTGCAATTTAGAATCGCGATTTATCGCGGAAACTACAACGCGGCTTTTGAAATGTATGACCAAATCCGCGCGCTTACAATCGAAAAAAATAAAATTCCTTTGACCTGGCAATTGGTCGCCGACATGGGCCGCGCTTGCGTCAACGGAAACAACGACGACATAAACAACGCAAAGTGGTTTGAAGAATTGGCGCGAGGCGTTTGGAAAGACAAAAGGATAAATTACTACGCGATGATTTATTCCGGCTTGCTTTACAATAAAAACGACAACTACCGCCGCCGCTCGCTTAAGCAGTTTGAAGCCGCGCTTGATTTGGCCGGCGACGAAGGCGAGCGCGACCAAGCGCTTTGGTACTACTTGCAGTCCTGCCTGAAAATTTCCACGGAGGAAGCTCTTGCGGGGCTAAAAAAACACGCGGCGTCTTTTTGCCAAAAGGACTATTTTGACGATTTTTTTGACTCGCTTTCTGTCCTGCTTTTTAGCGGCGGAAAGTGGAATTTGTTCCGGCAAGTTTTGGACGCGATAGAGGGGCATGCAAGCCAGGCGACTGTTTCAAAGTACGCCTACTTGACGGCAAGGGTTTTGCAAAGCCAGACAAAGGAGCCTGACAAAGAAAAAATCGAGCAAGCCTACAAGCTTGCCGCCGCGACTGATCCCGGCACTTACGTTTACTACAAGCTTTTGGCCGCCAAGGAATTGGGATATTCTGCCGGCGACATTGACAAAATGTTTTTTGAGCCGAAAAAACTTGAGCCGTTAGTTCCTGAAAAAGTTTCGATGGAACAAGCCTTGTCTGCCCGCAAATTGCTTTTGGGCTACGCGGACTTTGGCCTTGGCGAATGCATTTACGACGAGTGGAAATTCTTTTTTGACATGGACAAAAAGATGATTGACCTTTCGACCGTGGAGCGCCTTAGCGAATTTTTGCGCCAAATGGCCGGCGGACAAAACGACTATTATTCCAAAAGCCTAAGAATGATAGCGCGCTCGGCCAACCTTGACGGCATTCAAATCTCCCGCGCGGCTTTTGAGCTTTTGTATCCCCAAAATTTTTTGGACTGCATACGCGCTTCGGCCAAAGAGTTTGAGGTTGACGACTACCTTATGTTCGCGCTTGTCAGGACCGAAAGCTTTTTTGAGCCGGCCATTCAAAGCCACGCCGGAGCGATCGGCCTTACACAGCTTATGGAAGCGACCGCTTCCGACTGCGCCAAGCGCTTGAAAGTTGAGAGTTACAATTTGCTGGATCCGGCGACGAACATTCGCTTTGGAACCTACTACTATTCCCACATGAAAAAGCGCTTGGACGATTCGGGTATTTTGGCGCTCTTTGCCTACAACGCCGGAATCACTGTCGTGCGCCGCTGGATTAGAAGCAGCAAAATCGAGCTTAATTCGCAAGGACAGTTGTGGAGCGACATGTTCTTGGAAACGCTTCCCTTTGCCGAAACCCGCGACTACGGCCGCCGCGTCGTCAGTGCCGCCGCCATCTACGCCTGGCTTTACGACGGCAAGAATCCGTGCGACATCGTAAGCGAGTTGATGTAATCCGCTTTGACACGGTTCCCGCAAAACGCTATACTGTCGGAATATGAACGATCCGTTTTCTGACCTGTTGCCAGAGGCGATGCATTTTTATTCTCTTCAAGCCACGCAAATTGTCTTGCTTTTGGGCATCATAATGTTTTTTGGAGCCCTTGGCGGCCGCATTTTTAAAAAGCTCAAAATCCCGCAGGTTGTGGGCTACATCGTAATCGGAATCATAATCGGTTCAAGCGGCCTGCAGCTTTTGGGCAAGGCCACCATCGCCTCGCTCAATCCTGTGAGCGCTGTTTCGCTTTCGCTAATCGGCTTTTTGATTGGCGCGGAGCTAAAGCTTAACGTAATCAAAAAATACGGAAAGCAGTTTGTGGGCATTTTGCTTTTTGAGTCGATCACGCCTTTTTTTATCGTGGGCGGAATCATTTTCGCGATCTCGCTGACTGTCTCCGGAAACTTGCCGCTTTCTGTCGCGATGGGCTTGATTTTGGGAGCGATTTGTTCCGCCACCGCGCCAGCCGCGACGACCGACGTTTTGGTTGAGTACAGGACCCGCGGCCCGCTTACGACAATCGTTTACGGCATTGTCGCGATGGACGACGCCGTGGCCTTGATTTTGTACGCGATAGCAAATTCAATTTCGTCTCCGCTTTTAAACGGAGCGTCGGTCTCGCTTGGCGCGCAGCTTTTGATGATAGGCCGCGACATTTTTGGCTCGATTTTGCTGGGCTGCGCTTTTGGAGCGCTCTTGATGGTCATGATAAAAAACATTATGAACGAAGACGGCCGCATACTTTCGTTCGCGCTGGGAAGCCTGTTTTTGTGCACGGGCTGCGCGCTCTTTTTGAACCTGGACAACATTTTGGCGGCGATGGCGCTTGGCTTTTTTATGGTGAACTTTGCGCCGGCAAAGACGCGGCCGGTTTTTACGCTGGTCGAAAAATTCACGCCGCCGGTTTACGTCTTGTTCTTCGTTCTTGTCGGAGCCAAGCTTGACATTTGGATCATCACGCCTTACTTGGGAGTCTTGGCCGTCGTTTACGTTTTGGGCCGCTCGTTTGGAAAGACAATTGGCTCTATTTTTGGCTCTTGGCTTACAAAGGCTCCGGCCACGGTAAGGAAATACTTGCCCTGCTGCTTGCTTTCGCAGGCGGGAGTCGCAATCGGACTTTCAATCGCGGCGGGGAACGACTTTGCCGATTCGATTGGCCCGCAAATTTTGCTCATCATCACGGCGACGACATTTATCGTCCAGCTTGTTGGCCCGATTTTCGTAAAGTACGGCGTGACCAAGGCGGGAGAGGTGGGCCTTAACATCACCGAGGAAGACATTAAGAAAAACACTAAGGTGGCCGACGTTACCTGGGGCAACGATAAAATTTGCTCGCAAGAGTCGCCGTCTATCGTCGCGGAAAACCAAACGATTAAGGAAATACTCGACGCTTTCTCCCGCCACAACAATTTGAATTACGCCGTCAGGTCCGAGGGCGGAAAGTTGGTCGGCGTGATTTCTCTTGAGCACTTAAAGGAAACGCTTGCCATCGGCGAGCTGGCCGAAAATCTTTTGGCCACCGACATAATGGATCCTGTGACTGTCACCTGTTCCCCGCAGCTAATGCTGCCTGAAGCCTACAAGCTGTTTGACGAGTACGACACGGAAGCGATTCCAATCGTCGGCTACAACGACGAGCTTTTGGGCGTTTTGGAAAAGCCCGCGCTTGACCATTACGTTCACGCCCGCATTATTGAGCTGCACAGAACAATAGAAAAGTTGGGCTAAGGACTAAAGCGGCGGCTTCGCCCCCTTGACAAAATGGTTATACATTGTATATACTATGCGCATAGGGGGCGCTATGCAAGCGGTTGTGAAAAAATGGGGCAACAGCCTTGGTTTTAGAATTCCTTCCCTTTGGGCAAAAGACAACAACGTTAAGAACGGCAGCAAAATTGAAGTTATTGCCGAAAAAGGCAAGATTGTAATTCTTCCTCAAAAAAAGACCCTTGACGACATGTTGGCGCAGGTTACGCCAGACAACATTCATTCTGAACTTTCAACAGGAAAATCTGTGGGAAAAGAAGAATGGTAAAAAAGAATTATGTTCCAGAGAAAGGCGATTTGGTTTGGCTTAATTTTGATCCGCAAGCCGGACATGAGCAAAAAGGCCGCCGGCCAGCGATTTGCGTGTCGCAAAAAAAATACAACCAAAAAATCGGCCTTGCTTTGTTCTGTCCTATAACAAGCCATATTAAGGGATATCCTTTTGAAATTGTATTGGACAAACATTCGATAAGCGGCTGCATTCTCAGCGACCAAATAAAAAATCTTGACTGGAAGCAGAGAGACTGCGCCTATATTGAAAAAGCGTCGGACGAAGAAATTGATTCCGTTGTTGATAATATAAAGTTGTTGATTGAATAGGAGTAAATTATGGAAGAACTTGAAGCGAAAGTTAAGGAAGCGTTGGACGCGTTCCGACCGCAGTTGCAGGCTGACGGCGGCGACATGGAATTTTTGTCTATCGACGAGCAAAAGCGCGTGCACCTAAAGTTGACGGGCGCGTGCGGCTCTTGCCCGATGGCGACGATGACGCTAAAGATGGGCGTTGAGCAGTTCCTAAAGGACGCTTGCCCGGAAGTCACCGAAGTTGTGAACGACACTCCCGCCCCTGAATTTGGATTTTAATTATGAAGATAGAAAAGAATAAGATTGTCGCGATTGAATACGTGTTGAAAGACACTGACGGAAAGGTTTTGGACTCCTCGCACGAGGCCGGCGCTTTTGAATACTTGCATGGCCGCGGAAACTTGATTGTCGGTTTGGAAAAGCAGTTGGAAGGAAGGGAGCCAGGCGACAAGTTCAGCGCGGTCATCGAGCCGGCCGAAGCTTACGGCGAATACGACCCCAAGCTTGTGACGAAAGTTCCGCGAGACCAGTTTGATCCTGACTTGGAAATAAAAGTCGGAATGGCCTTCCAAGCCGAATCCAACGGCGGCCCTGTAATCGTTCACGTTACAAAAGTCGATGACAAGGAAATCACCGTTGACGCCAACCACGAGCTGGCCGGAAAAACCCTTTGCTTTGACGTTGAGGTTAAGGACGTCGCCAACGCAAGCCTTGAACAGGTCGAGGCCGGTTCGGTTTACACCGGCGGCTGCGGTTGCGGCGGAGGCTGTTCGTGCGGCTCATGCGGAGACGGCTGCGGAGATGACTGCGACGGCGACTGCGATTGCGGCGACGGCGGATGTGGCGGCGGTTGCGGTGGAGAAGGCTGCGGCTGCGGATGTTAGAATTCGTGAACGAAAAAATTGTAAAAGGATAAACTTATGGACGGCAAGAAAAAAGCGGAAATACTGGAAAAATCAAAAGAATGGTTTAGAACTAGCATTATGGAGAAGCATCAAGTAAATGCGAGGAAATTAATTTCAATAAAAAAGTTTCATATAAATCCGTTCCTTGCGTCTTATTTGGCACATTTTCTTACCGGCAACGCCAAGCCCGAAAGCATGGCGAAGGCTTTGATTTATCCGCGCGTCCTTGCAACTTCAATAACCACAATGTTTGGAACTGGCATTCAAAAATTCACAACTGAAGTGCTTTCTTCTTTTGCAAGTACCACTAGTGGTATGGACATTGAATTTGACGACGCGATGGACGGCTCGCGTAAGTATTGCCAATTAAAGGCTGGGCCAAACACTATAAATAAAGACGATGTTGAAACAATTGTCAATCATTTTAATAGTGTAAAAAATCTGGCAAGAACAAATTCAAAGAAAATTGGAATAGATGATTTAATTGTCGGAGTTATTTATGGCTCTCACAAAGAATTGAGCGGGAACTATAAGCGGCTTGAAAAAAAATATAACATTCCTGTTTTTGCGGGCAAGGAATTTTGGCTGCATTTGACTGGCGATGAAAATTTCTATTTTGATTTGATAAAAGCGATAGGCTCTGTTGTTACGGAAAGTGACTTTAAAGACGAACTTGATGAAGTCATAAAAAAGTTGGCGCAAACAAAAGAAGTTATAGAAATTTCAGAATCGTAAATTTTTTGTGTTCTTCTCTTGACAAAACAAAAATAACCATGCATAATGTTGCATAAGGTGGTTATTATGAAAAAAAAGTCAGAGGTATATACAATTGAACAATTCGCGGATTTGCTGTCTGTTTCAAAAGACACTCTAAGACGTTGGGATAATTCTGGAAAACTAAAAGCAAGGCGAAACGGAATTTCAGGATATAGGTTTTATACAGAAAAAGAATTAAAAATTTGCGAACAGTTGGAATTATATTTTCCGAAATCAAAAAATGCTGATAATGCAGTAACACCTGATAATTATTATACTTCTGTGGAACTTTTTGCAGGCGCGGGCGGACTTGCGCTTGGCTTGGAAGAGGCGGGGTTGCATCATGTTATGCTGAATGAATTTGACCATACCGCATGCGAAACTTTAAGAAAAAACAGGCCTGATTGGAATGTCGTTGAAGGCGATGTCCATGATATAGATTTTTCGCAATATCAAGGAAAAGTGGATGTTGTGACAGGCGGCTTTCCTTGCCAAGCCTTTAGTTACGCTGGAAAAAAATTAGGATTTGAAGACGCTCGCGGCACTTTGTTTTTTGAATGGGCGCGCGCTGTAAAAGAAATTCAGCCTAAAATTTGCATTGGAGAAAATGTTCGAGGCTTGCTTTCCCATGACAACGGAAAGACTATTAAAGGCATGGTAGATATTCTTACTGAACTTGGTTATACAGTTTTAGCGCCGCAAATATTAAAAGCCATATATTACAAGGTTCCTCAAAAAAGAGAAAGAATGATTTTGGTTGGCATAAGGAAGGGTATTTCTACAAACTTTTTTTATCCTAAACCAAGCCGCCGCATTTATACGCTAAAAGACGCATTGAAAAAAGGCTCTTTGTATGATTGCGATGTTCCAAAATCAGAAGGCGAAAAATATCCAGAGAAAAAGAGAAAAGTTATGGAGTTGGTGCCTCCTGGAGGTTACTGGAGGGATTTGCCTGTGGAAATTCAAAAAGATTATATGAAAGGCAGCTACTACTTAGGCGGCGGCAAAACAGGCATGGCTCGTAGAATTTCTTGGGATGAACCATGCTTGACATTAACTTGCGCTCCCGCTCAAAAACAAACAGAGCGCTGCCATCCAGATGAAACTCGTCCGTTTACAGTCCGTGAATACGCTCGCATTCAAACATTTCCAGACAGTTGGGAATTCGCTGGTTCAATGACGCAAAAGTACAAGCAAATTGGAAACGCCGTGCCGGTAAATTTGGCAAAAGAAGTCGGCTATTCCATTATTGACTTTTTAAATCGATATAACGAAAGTCAACAAACGGAACATTGTGATGTTGAGTATAAGATAAAAAGAGCTGCAGTATAAAATTCTTCAAAACGCCGCGCTTTTTACCTTTACAAAAGTTCGAGCGCCGACAAAATCTTCTTTGTGTTTTCAGAACGGGAGCCTTGCGCTTGGACGCTTGCGTCGGCGAGGCTCCTGTATTTTTTTGTCCGCTCCATGTAAAAGTCGTGGAAGATGGTGCGGACTTCTTTTTGGTCGGCGGGATTTTTGTTCGCGATGTAGACCGGAAGGTTTTGAATCGTTCCGTCGGGAAGGAAGCGCGCCTCGCGTACGATGCGGCCGGCGGCGGTGATTTCTGGCACTTCCAAGTAAACGATTGTTCCAAGCTTTTTAAGGATGGCGATTGCAGGCTCGTTTTGGCAAATGCCGCCGCCTGTCGCGATTACGGCGCTTTTTGCGGCCGCCGCATTTTGGCCTTGCGATGAATTGTCGGAGGCGCCGCGATTTTTTGGCTGGCCAAAAGCCGCCGCATTTTGGCCTTTCGAACCTTCCGCCTGCAAAGTGTCGCGCAAATATTCGCAGGCTTTTAGTTCCGCTGCCATAAAAGCGTCCTTTCCTTGCGACTTGTAAATGGCGCGCGCGTCCATTCCTGTTTGCTCAAAAATCAAGTCGTCGGTGTCGTAAAAGTCAAGGCCCAGCGCGGCGGCAAGTCTTTTGCCTTGAGTTGATTTTCCGCAGTGCTTGATTCCGCACAAAATAATAGAACGCGCCGGTGTCTTCATTCCATTAGTATAGCGCATTTGCAGAAAAAGTAAATAAAAAGCTCCCAGTTGCGGTTGCGTCTGATCGGCACCGCTAGATATCGTCGCTACACGCGCATTGCGCCTTGTAACTATATTCTGCTGCCGCTAGACGCGGCAGACGCAATGCGAGTGTTGCCGCCAGCCGCCCCGCTCCTTCGCGCTTTTTTTGCTTTTATCCAATACTCAATACCACTAGCGCAGATGGGAAAAAAGCGCTAGAATGAGTTCCTATGAAGTATGACGAAGAAATATTGAACTTGCTTGAACAAAACGCGCGCTTGAGCGTTGAGGACATCGCGGCGATGACAAAAAAGAGCCCCGATGAAGTCAAGGGCATAATAAAGCAAATGGAAGACGAGGGCATCATCTTAAAGTATGGCGCCGTCATCAACAAGGAAAAATTGAACGGAACCGACGACAAGGTGCGCGTTCAGATACAGATTCAGGTTTCGCCCGAGCGCGAGCACGGCTTTGACAAAATCGCCGACCGCATTTACCGCTATCCGCAAGTAAAGTCGGTTTACCTTATGAGCGGCGGCTACGATTTTATGGTCGTCATCGAAGGCGACTCTCTTAAGGAAGTGGGCTTGTTCGTAAGCGAAAAGCTTGCCACGCTGGAAGGCGTTCGTTCCACCAAAACTTGCTTTGTGCTAAAGACCTACAAAGAGAACGACGTCATTTACGTTGAGGACGAAAAGGACCGCCGCGAAGGAGCGATGGCATAATGAACACAAGACCCGACAGGCTTAGCGCCTCGATGATGCAGATTCCCCCAAGCGGAATCAGAAAATTTTTTGAAATGCTTATCGGCCACGACGACGTGATTAGTTTGAGCGTCGGCGAGCCGGACTTTCCCACGCCTTGGGTGATTCGCGAGGAAGCCTTTTACCATTTGGAAAAGGGCCACACAAGCTACACTTCAAACTGGGGCTTGATTGAATTGCGCGAAGAGATTGCAAAATACCTCGCTCGCTACAACATGTCTTACGAGCCCAAAAACGAAATACTCATCACTGTCGGAGCAAGCGAAGGCGTTGACGCGGTTTTGCGCGCGATTCTTAATCCCGGCGACGAAATCATCGTAAGCCAGCCCTGTTACGTAAACTACGTTCCGCTCGCGGAGCTTTGCCAGGCCAAGGCCGTTCCTCTGGACTCAGGAAAGACAAATTTTTATCCGACGGCGGAAGCGGTTGAAAAACTTATCACGCCAAAGACAAAGGCCTTGATGATTTGCTCTCCCAACAATCCCACCGGAACGATGATTCCCAAAGAGGAGTTGGAAAAAATCGCGGCGCTTGCAAAGAAGCATCAGTTTTGGGTAATCAGCGACGAAATCTATTGCGAGTTGGTTTACGACGGAAGCGAGCATGTTTCGATCGGCTCCTTCCCGGGCATGAAAGACTACACGATCATCCTTAACGGCTTTTCAAAATCGTTCGCGATGACCGGCTGGCGCATCGGCTACATCGCCGCGCCCAACGAGCTTTTGTCGCAAATCGTAAAGGTGCACGGCTACAACACAATTTGCGCGCCAATATTCAGCCAGTACGCGGCGGCCGAAGGACTTCGCAACGGCTGGAAGGAAGTTGAAAGAATGCGCGTAAGCTACCAGCAGCGCCGCAACTTGATGGAAAAAGCCTTTAACGAAATGGGCCTTCCGGTGCCTGAACCCAAGGGCGCCTTTTACATGTTCCCCGACATTTCCGCCACGGGATTGAGCAGCGAGGAATTTGCCACGCGGCTTTTTAAGGAGCGCAACGTGGCCGTCGTTCCCGGAAGCGTTTTTGGCGCGGGCGGCGAGGGCCACATTCGCGTATGCTACGCCACTGCGGTAGACAAAATCAAGGTTGCTTTGGAAAGAATAGAATTGATGGTGAAAAGTTTAAAGTAAACAGACCATAAACCTTGTGGCGTTTTGCTAGTGGAAGTATTTACGTGCCCGCTCGCGCGGGCTACTGGCAATACGCCACTGCGGTAGATAAGATAAAGATAGCGTTAGAGCGAATACAACTTATGGTGCAAAACCTTAAACGGTAGCAAGACCATAAACCTTGTGTCGTTTTGCTAGTGGAAGTATTTACGTGCCCGCTCGCGCGGGCTACTGACAATACGCCACTGCTGTCAATAGGCCCCTTTGCCGGCTAGGACGACCCAGACGGTTTTGATTAGAATCCAAATGTCAAGCCAAATCGACCAGTTTTGGATGTAGTAGGCGTCAAGCGTCACGCGGTCTTCGTAGGCGGTGTCGCTGCGGCCTGAGGTTTGCCACATGCCGGAAAGGCCTGGCAGGACGGAAAGAATGTAGTCCGCCTTTTTTCCGTAGCGCTCAAGCTCGTCTTGCATTACAGGACGCGGTCCCACAAAGCTCATTTGGCCGACAAAGATGTTTATTAATTGCGGAAGTTCGTCCAAGCTTGTCTTGCGGATGAACTTTCCGAACGGCGTGACGCGGGGGTCGTTTTCAAGCTTGCGCTCCTTGTCCCATTGTTTTTTCATTTCAGGATTTTCTTTTAAGATTTTTTCCAGCTGCTTGTCGGCGTCGACGAACATCGAGCGGAATTTCCAGCACTTGAATTCCTTCCCGTTAAGGCCCACTCGCTTGTGGCCGTAAAGAACAGGGCCCGGCGACGTTAGCTTTACAAAAAGCGCCGTCAAAAGGCATAGCGGCAGCGTCAATGGGAGCGAGCAAATTATTATCGCGATGTCAAAGGCGCGCTTGGCCACCAAGGATTGAATTTTTGTCAAATAGTTTGTGGAAGAGAAGGCCACGATTCCCGCGATGTCGCGAAGGTGCGGGGCGCCGCTCATCATTGTGTTCAACTGTTCCGAGACTACGATCGTGTAGCGGAAGAATTTTTTCATTTCGTCAAAGTCGCTCTTGTAGCCAGAAAGGACGGCGACCTTGATTTTTTTCTTTTTTATAGCCGCGAACAATTCCTGCGACGGAGGCAATACGGGAACGCCCAAAAAGCCGCCGCCGTTTTTTGCCTTGGCTCCATCGTTTACGATTAAGGCTGGACGGTAGCCCAAGTGACGGTTTTTAAGGAAGCGGCTTACAAGCAGGTCGCCTGAATCGCCTGAACAAAAGACAACCGCCGGCAAACCCCAAAATTTGAACAAGCCAAAAAAGCGGCGGACGGCTTCCCTCATTCCAGGAAGCAAAATCGTTGCAAAAGGAACCGCCACGACAAGCGCTATGGCGATGGCGTATTTGTCTTCCGCGTCCTCGACAAAAATGCTGAGGGCGATTCCGCAAAAGCCAAAGAATGTGCAAATTGAAAGGCGCTTTACGTCCTCGGCAGGAGAAGTCATGATGCCTGGATACAAGTCCGCCGCGTAAAAGACGGCCAAGATTGCCGGTATGTAAATGTAGTAGTCAACGAAAGACCTAAAGTTGATAAAGCGGTGGTTGACCAAGTTGACCAAGAAAAATCCGATGCCGATTGACAAAAGCAAAATGCAGGCGTCAAACACCATAATCGTCAAGCCGGACCAAAAAGAGCTGGTTCGGTTGAAATTCGCGGAATAGTAGTCTTCAAACTTTTTAACATCATCTTTCATAGGCGTTTACAAGTCGTAGCTTTCTCCGTATTTTGACGATTGAACGTTCTTGAATCCGTTCTCCGCCAAATAGTTTGTCATAAACTCTTGCGCGTCCTTTTCTCCGTGGACCAGGAAGAGCTTTTTTAGGCGGCTTGTGTCAACCGCTTTTAGCCATTCGGTGGCTTCTTCGTAATCGGCGTGCGCGCTGAAGGCGTTGATTTTTTCAACCTTGGCGCGAACCTCGTAAACGTCGCCCATGATTTTCACTTCTTTTTCGCCGTCAAAGATGCGGCGGCCAAGAGTGTTCTCCGCCATGTAGCCAACAATCAAAATCGTGTTGCGCTCGTTGTCGATGTTGTTGGCCAAGTGGTGCAGGATGCGGCCCGCTTCGCACATGCCGTCGGCGCTAAGAATAATCATCGGGCCGGGCTTTTTGTTCAAGGCCTTGGATTCGTCCACGCTGGTGACCATTTGCAAGGCGTTAAAGCCAAATGGGTTTTTGTGGTGGACAAGGAAGGCTTGCGAAACTTTTTCGTCGTAGCATTCGGGATGCGATTGGAAAATGACCGTCGCGTTTACGGCCATCGGGCTGTCGACGTAAATCGGCACTTGCGGAATTTTTTTCATGTCCACAAGCTTGTGCAGCTGGTAGATGATTTCTTGCGTGCGCTCAATCGCGAACGACGGCATTATGATTTTTCCTTTTTTGTCAATTGTTTCGCGAATGATTCTGGTAAGGGCCTTGAGCGCGTAGTCCTTTTGGTCGTGCTTTCGGTTTCCGTAAGTGCTTTCGCAAACGATGTAGTCCGGCGGCGGAAAGTTTGTCGAAGGGTCGCGGACAATCGACTTGTTCTTGCGGCCTAGGTCGCCGGTGAACAAAATGCGCGTTTCTTGGGGCGTTCCTTCGTAAATTGTAAAGTAAGCGAACGACGAGCCAAGAATGTGGCCCGCGTCAAAAAATTCCAGCGAGACGTTTGGCCCGATGAAAATTTTTCGGTTGTAGGAAACGGTGACGAATTGGTTCATCGCCTTGATGCAGTCCTGCTCGTCGTACATGGGCTTCCAATTGAAGCGCTCGCCTTTGCGCTTGGCTTGCTCCTCCAGGTATTCCGCGTCGCGGGCCTGAATGCGGGCGCTGTCCATTACGACAAGGTTGGCCAAGTCGCGCGTCGCGCTGGTGGCGTAAAAGTTTCCGTTGTATCCCTTTTTTGCCAAAACGGGGATAAGGCCGCAGTGGTCAAAATGTCCGTGGGTCAAAACCACGGCTTCCAGTTTTTCGTGGTCAAATTCAAAGTTGCGGTTCTTTTCGTCGGACTCGCTGCGGTGGCCTTGAAAGGCTCCGCAGTCAATCATGTACGAGCGTCCGTCAACTTCCAATATGTGTTTGCTGCCAGTCACTTCCTCGGCGGCGCCGAGTGAATAAAGTTTAATCGCCATATTCCTATATTATACTACAAAAATGACGATTTTGCAAACAAAAGTTAGTTCAGCGTGAACTTTATCGGGTACCTGTAGCGGACGGCGACATTCTTTCCGTTGGCGTTGGCGGGAACGCAGACGATTCCCTTTAGCGCGGCCACAGCGGCCTCGGCAAAGCCGTGGCCAGGGTCTTTTAAGACCTTGATGTTTTTTATCGCTCCCTTGCTGTCGATGAAAAGCTCCAAGTAGACGACAGCCTCGATTCCCTGGCGCAGGGCCATCGGCGGGTATTCGATTTTTGAAAGAACTTCGCGGATAGGAATCACCGGCACCGAAGAAATTTTGTGCTGGGGCAAAAAGGCGCTTTCGTCAAAGTCCTTGACTTTTTTTTCTGTCTCAAGAACGCGCTCCGAGGCCTTGGGCTGCTGGACGACAATCTCATTGCTTTCCGGCTCAGGCTTTGTGTATTCCTGCACGTCAACCAGTTTAAAGACGTCGGCTTGGCTAAAGTCAACGGTCTCTATTTCGTCTTCCTTCTGCCTTACGCTGAATAAGCATATCGCGGCCACATGAACAAGAAGCGCGAAAGCAAAAATCGCAAGGCGCCAAATCTTTGCATGTTTTGTAATTTTTTCCACAGGCATTTTACTTTTCCTTTGCCACAAAGCTTACGACGCGGTGCTGCAAGCTTTGCAAAATCGAAGTCACGCCGTTAATGTATTTATAGGGCGTGTCCTTGTCTGCGATGATGTGGATTCTGACGTTGGGATTTTTGGCGATGGCGTCGACAATCGCTTTTTCCAAAGCGGCCGCGTCCAAAACATTTCCGTCGGCTGAAACGACTCCGTTGCTTTGAACCCATATCTCAAAATTTTCGTCGGCTTGCGTCCGTTCCAAAACCGCGCTTTCGGAATAGTTTATCTTTTCCTCATAGCGTTGGTTCATCAAGGAAATCAGCATTATGAAAATCAAAAGCAAAAATCCTATGTCCGACATTGACGAAGTTGCAACGCTAGGCTTTCTTCTTTTTGTCTTTCTTTCAATCATAAATTTTTTCTCACTTCATCCTGAATGAAAAATTCTCAACCTTAAGCTTTCTTATGGCGGCGACAACATCGATTACGTTTTGGTAATGCGTCTCCGGGTTTATCGTAAGCAAAAAGGTCATGTTGGGCTGCGTCTTTAGCTTGGCGGAAATTTTTTGCGACAGTTCTTCCATCTTTATGTTTTTTCCGTCAAGAAAAAGAGCGCCGTTTTGGTCCAGCTCGCATTTAAGGATGTCGTTTGTGTTGACCACTATCGGCTTTTCCTTTGACGGAAGGTTCAGCAAAAAGCCCTTGTTGACGTTAAAGCCCGCGATTACGATAAAGAAAATTATCAGCAAAAAGGACAAGTCGTTTAACGCGCCAGAACTGCTCGAATCTTCGATGTTGCGGCGCGGCGGTCTTTTAATCATATCAACTCCGGAATCAAGTCGTCGATGGCTTTTGACGCTTCGGCGGAAAATGAGTCAACGCGCTGGATCAAAAGGTTGTAGGCGACGAGCGCCGTGATGGCGATTATCAAGCCGAATACGGTTGTAATCAAGGCTTCGTAAATTCCTCCGGCGACAAGCTGCGCGTTGACGTCTGTCGCTTCGGCGATGGAGCGGAAGGCGCCGATCATTCCCGACACCGTTCCCAAAAAGCCGGTAAGAGGCGCGAGCGAAGAAAGCGCTGTAAGATAGTTGAAGCCGCTTTCCATTCTGCGAAGGCGTTCCTGCGCCTCGCTTTCGGCCGCGCGCTCCATGCGGTTTTCGCCGTACTTGGCGTTTTCCAAAAGCGCCAAAAGAATCGAAGCGATTGTTTGGTTTCGCTGGCAGCCGCGCAAAAATTTCACGGCTTCTTCCTTTTTTCCTTCGCGCAAAAAGCCTTTGATTTTTGCGCTGATTGGATAGGCCTTGCAGTTGTGCCAGTAAAGGTAAACGCAGCGCTCGATCACGATGCCGAGCGTGGCTACAGAAAAAGTCAAGAGCACCCACATGAAGGGTCCGCCAAGCTTGAACAATTCGATTAAGCTGAATCCGTTTTCCATTTTTATTTCTCCTCTAATAAATGCCGCTGTTAAAATTGAACTTTGATTCCAAGCGAAGGGATTGGCATGCCGATGCTAAAGTCAACCGACTCGGCTGTTTCGCTTGGTTCGCCTGTGTACTTGTTGAACGACTTGTCCCCCTTGGGAGCGTAAAGGTTCACGAATATGTCTTGCGCCGCGATGTAGAATTCCCAACTTGCCTTGTCCTTGTGGGTCTTCCACTGGTAGGAAAGCCTAAGGTCGATCGGGCAAGAAATTTGGGTTCTCAATGTGTCGCTGTAGTAAGAGCTTCTTGAGTAGCGCTGGACAATTGTTCCGTCTTCCATTTGCGCGGCGTAACATGTGACGTTTCCAACGCCTTGCTTTGGAGCGCCGGTCGCCAACGTTCCCTTGACTGTAAAAGTCCAGCCCTTTCCAAAATGCCAGTTGCTTACAATGTTCAAAGTATGAAAGCGGTGGTAGTTGGGAAAATACCATTCGTCAAGCGGAGCGTTGTACATCGCCTCGACATAGTCGTTTGCTCCGACAGATGAGGGGTTCTTCAATCGCGAGTAAACGAATGAGTAGGAAAGGTATCCGTCCCATTTGCCGCCAATCTTTTTTTCGATCATTGCGTCGATTCCAAAAACGTGGCCTTTGCCGTTGTCCTTGTAAACCATGTTTGTTTCGGCGTATCCGCTGGCCGCTGTTGAAACTTGGTAAGCGTAAATTCTTGAAAGATAGTTTTTGTAGTAGGCTTCAAGCTTAAAGTTCCAGCCGTTTGTCAAGGCGGCGTTGGCTCCGATTACGGCAAAGACCGCGCGGTTGGCATGCATGTCAAAATTCTTTATGCCGTTCTTTTTTGTGATTAGCATGATGTCGCGGGGAACGGAGGTGAACAAACCGCTTCCAATCGTGAACGAAGCCTTGTCAAGCAGGCCTTTGTCTGTCCAAGGAGTGATTGTCACCGAAGCGCGCGGGCAAAGGTCGGGAACAAGGTTAAGCGTAAAGTTGTCGTTCGCGTTAAAGATGTTCATCATCTCCGCGCGCAAGCCAAGTTCCGCCTGCAGAAAGTCTTTTTCCTTTCCGTAATTCCAAGAGGCGTAGACGGCATTGCTCAAAAGGTTGTTGCCGTCAATGTCGCTGTCCCATTTTGTTTTTTTGAACAAGCGCGAGTCGCCGCTTCCGATGTCGGCGTAACGGTTTTGGTATTCCTTGATTCCAGAAGTGGAAACGCATTCGTCGACGCCAAACGAAAGGCGGTTTGCGTCATTGAACTGAAGCTCGGTGTCAAAGCGGCCGGACAGAAGATGGTTGTTTATTCTTTCCTGGAACTCGTTTTCCAAATTGTTCAGAGTGTACGAGCCGCCGTGGGTCACGCTAGGATAGAGTGTGCCGTACTTGTCCACGAATTCGTCGTTGTACTTTACAGTTCCGTTTTCAGTGGACTTCATTTTCATGTTCTCAAACATTCCGTTGTAGGAAAGCGAACCGCGGAAAAGCAACTTGTCGCTGGCCAAATACTTTATGTTGATTCCGGCAAGCGCTTGGTAGATGTCGTAGTCCATGTTGACGTTTGTCTTGAGGCCTTTCTTGGTTTCGGTTTGGTCGATTTCAAGTCCGTCGCTTCCGAAAAATCCGGTGAGCGAAATGTCAAGCTCTGGCTTGGGCGTGAAGTTGGCCTTAAGGAAAAAGTCCCTTATGTAAGGGAGTCTTTTTATCATGTCCAACGCGTCGCTTCCTGTCGCCTTGTAGAGCGCGAACACAGGCTCAAGGTAAGTCATGTGGGCGCCCAAAATCATTCCGCCGACTTTTTTTCCAAAAGGAATTTGGACGAAGGCGTCGGCGCTTGCCGTGGCTATGCCTAAGTTCATGTGAAAGTTTTCGTAGTCAGGCTTGATCGTTGTCGCCTCAAGGATTCCGCCCGAGGCGCGGCCGTACTTGGCTGAAAAGATTCCGTTTGAAAGCTTTACGCTTTCTATCATCGCCGGGTTGAAGATCGACACTCCGCCGCCCCAGTGCCAGGGAAAGATTGTGTACATTCCGTCAAGCAAGCAAGAAAATTCTCTTGGCTCCGCGCCGCGAATCGACGGCTCCGTTCCCCAAGCGCCGCTGTATGAAACGCCGGGAAGAGTTCTGACCGAGGACATGCAGTCTTCCATAATGCCGACGTTGGAAGTGGAATGCATTTCCTGCTTTGTCATGACGGTGGAAACGCCGGTCTTTTCTTCCGTTGAATCGGGCGAGGCGCGGTTTACGACAAGTTCCTGGCCTTCGATTACGCTGGCGATCGACATTGGGATTTGAACCTCTTTGCTGGAAGAAGAAAACTTTGCCGAAGCGCTTTGATAGCCGGCAAGCTTCGCTTCAAGGGTTCCTGATGAAACGCTGTCTGGAAGGGAAATTACGGCCTCGCCGTTTTCGTCGGTCTGGACGCTGAGTTCGGGATTTGACTTTACTGTGATTTTCACGCCCTCAAGGGGAATCTCAAGCTCTTTGTCGACGGCAACAATTTTTAGGTCGCCGGCAAATGCAAGAGCGGGCGCCAAAGCTAAAACAATCGCAAATAACTTTTTCATTTTAACAACCTCGTTGTTTATAAGACAAGCGAGGCCGCTAAAACTGTCACTTTAAATTTTATTTTTTTAGCGCAGGCGGAATTTAAGGCCAAAGTCAAATTCCGGGTACAGGGTGGCGCTTCCCGCGTCGATGGCCATGTTCCTTTTGTGGGCGATAAAGGCGTCCCTGTTTCCGGGGAATTCAAAGGCCATTCCAAAGCCGGCAAAAACGTTAAGATGCGGGATTGGCGTAAAGCCGGCCTCGATTCTTGCGGACGGAAACCATTCGGCATGAACCTTGTCGCTTTTTTCGTTGGCGAAAATCACTTCGTTGCCCATAATGGCAAAGTCAAAGTTGAACTTCCAAAGCTCGACCCTTGTTCCCAAGCCAAGGACCAGGGCGCCGTACTGTTCCAAGGCCTTTTTTCCAAAGCCTTCGGGATTCAGTAAGACGCCAAAGATTCCGTACAAATGCTTGTTTCCGCTGTTCAAGACAAGACGGATTTTTTGGTCGGTCGTGTAGGACGCGGCGACTTCAAAGATTCCGTTTTGCGAATAGTTGATCAAGCCCAGCTGGAAGTCCGCGTTTCCTTTGCAAAAGTTAAAGAAGCCGATTTGAACGCCCTTTACGTTGCCGCAAGCGACGTTTGAAAGCCAAGCGGCTTGGAGGCCCGTAAAGTCTTTTCGCGCGACGTTTGAAAGCCAGGAGCCTTGGACGCCCTTGAATTCTCCAAGCGTTACGTTTGAAAGCCAGGCTCCTTGCGCGCCCTTAAAGTCTCCCATGGTGACGTTTGAAATCCACGCGCCTTGGGCGCCGGTAAAGCTTCCCTTTGCGACATTTGAAATCCAAGCCGCCTGCGCGTATTTTACGTCGTTTGCGACGTTCACAATGCCAGCCGCTTGCGCGCCTGTTACGTTTTGGGCGTAGTTGAAAATGCCGGCCACTTGCGCTCCGTTAACGTCATTCTTCGCAAAGTTAAAGATGCCGGCGGCTTGCGCTCCGTTCACGTCTTGCGCGATGTTGTAGATTCCAGCCGCTTGCGCTCCATTTAAAATCGTCGTTTCGTTTCCGATTCCGGCCGCCATCACTCCGTTCGCCTCGTACACGTGGGAACGGAACAAGGCCAGCGAAAGCTTTGTCGATATCGGCTTCTTGGCCGCAAGGTAGAACTCGTTGCAAAAGATCGAAAAGACAATCGGCATTCTAAGCAAGTCGCTTTCGCCAATCGTTTCGGCCGCGCCGGTCTGCGGCTGCTCTTCCGCTTCGCTTCCGCGGCTTCTGGTTTCGGAGCGCGCGACAGGCGAAAGGTTTGCCGGCGAAATCGCGTAAGTCTTTTTTGGGCTTAGCGCAAAGCTTCCCTGCAATGTTGAGCGCTCGCCGATTACGGTGACTCCGTACTGGCCTTCCTCAAGCGCAAGGTAAATCGGAAGCTGCGTCGTCTTGTTGATTTCGGCGACCAGCTTTGAGTTTTTGTCGCGAACGATTACGCGGCCAGTAAGCTCGCGCGCCAAAGTCAACACGCAGTCCGAGGCCGAAACGTCGGAAAGAACAAGGTCGCCAGAACCGACTAAGGTTATGTTGTAGTTTGGGTGCTGGGGGTCGTCGGTCTTTTCTGTCTTTGAAAGCGTTTCGTTAAAGGCGTAGGAGTACAATTCGTTTAAGGTCACTTTCTTGTCGCCCGAAGTGTCTGCCGCTCCGCGCAAGCCCGTGATCATCGCGTTTGTAAAAAAGGACGAGCCGATTTCGTCTGACTCTTGCGACGATTCCTGCGACGAGCTTGACGACAAGTAGGCGTGGCCCTTTACGACGGAAGAGTCGTCCATCAAAAATGGCTTTTGCTTTTGCCCGCCCTTTGTGCGGATAAAGTTGCCGGAATAGCAAGAGTCAAGGATCACCACATGGACGTCGCTGGGAACGTTTGTAATCGCGGCTTTGAGCGACGAGTAATCGTATTTTGTTTTTCCCAACAATAGCGCGTTCTCGTCCGAGTGGCCCGAATAGTAAAAGACAAATTCGGAGCGCTTGGCGTCCTTTTGCTTTTTTTTCATCAGCTCGGAAATAACTTCAAAGGCGCTGTCAACGTCTTCCTTCGCCGGATCAAGCAGGAGGATTCCGTTTGATTTGGAAATGCCTCCGATTTCGGTCATGATTTTTTGAAAGGCGATTGCGTCCGTTCCCGCGTACAAAAGCCGCTCTTGGCTTTTGCCGCCGTCGTTGGAACCGATGTAAAGCCCGTAGCGCTCAACGCCGGCGCTTTGGTCTAGCGCGAAAATATGGTTTGCCGCCAGCGCCACAAGGGCGGCCAAGGCGATTTTTTTTATGCAAGTCATTTTCATAGTCATTCCATCAATAAAATTACAGGCAATCTATTTTTTGTTCAAGACAAAAAGCGCGCCGTCGCAGTCCTTGGGCAGGTAAGAGCCTTTTTTAAGGAAGTCAACGCTGATTTGGTTTTTGTCAAGCGATTCGATTTTGGAAAAGTCAAAGGGATTTTTTGACGCGACAAAAACAAAGCATTCGTATTTAGGCGCGTCGTCCAACTCGTAGGAGAAGGCAAGCGGAACTTCCTCGCCGGTCTTTTGAAGCTTTTCCGCCTGCCAAGAAGCGTCAGGAAAATGCCTTGTGACGTTTCCGTTTCCGTCAACGCTAAAGATGACGCCGTAATTGTAGCTTCCGGGAATGTAGGTTATTTGAACCAAGTCGCTTTCTTGTACGGCCTCTCCGTTTTTAAGTTGAACGGCGTCCGCCCCGGATTGCTTGTAAAGGCGGATTTGGTGCTGGCCGCTTCCCTTAAGGCGGACTGACTGGGAGCCGCCAAGGCTTTTGATTGTGTTAAGCGTTACGGGAGCGAAAAGGGCTAGGACCAAAAGCGCCGCCGCCGCGAAGAAGAAGGGACGCGCCTTGTTCAGTCGGACGTAAATGTTTGGTTTGTCCTTGCCCGCCGGAGCCTCTTTGTCCGCGCCATTGCCATCACCGACAACCGCGGGCCTAAAATTGGGCGCCGGGTAGGCGGAAAGAATTTCCTGGTCGGATTTTTTTAGTTGGGCCAAGGCGCTTTCCAACTCTTCCTTGCCGTATTTTTTGTAGTAGTCTTTGGCGTCCTTTTCGCCTAGATTGATTTCTTCTAACAATAATTGTGGAATCATGCCGCTAGCCCTCCATAAGTTTTAAGGAATATTTTTGCAATTCCCTAATTCGCTTTCGCACGCCGGACACCGACATGCCGATTTCTTCCGCCGTTTCTTCCAGCGTAAGGCCGTCTACAAAGTGAAGCGTCGTGATCAAAGAATCCTTGTGGTCGCGCTTTTCAAAAATCTTTTCGATGGCCAGCGCCGCGTCTATTTTTTCCTTCTCCGTCTCAGAAAAATCGTCCGCCATGAATTGGGCGACTTTTTCAAAGTCCGGGCCGGACCTTAGTTTTTCCGATTTGATTTTGTTAAGGCATACGCGCGTCGCGGTGACGTAAAAAAGGCTGGCGCAAGCGTTCTTTATTTTGTCCTTGCTTTCGAGAATTCGCAAAAACACGTCCTGCATCGCGTCCAAAGCCTTTTCTTCGTCCTTCAAAATCGCGCGGCAGCGTCTTAAAACCATCGGCCCGTATTTTTGATAGAGTTCGGAAAAATCCTTGTTTGTAAATGAAGCCTTCAAATTACAACTCCGTCGTATTATTAGACAACTATTGTAAAGGAAAATGTCACTTTTGGGAATGATTTTTTTTGAGGAAGTTTTTTTCAATTAAAAGCCGAGTTTCGCCCGCCGCTTATCTTGCAAGCGACAAAAATTCGTCGAACAAAAAGTTTGTGTCGTGGGGGCCGCCGCAGGCTTCCGGGTGGAACTGGACGCTAAAGGCCGGAATGTCCGTGTAGCGCAAGCCTTCGACGGTTTGGTCGTTGGCGTTAGTGAACGAAACTTGCGCGCATGAAGGAATCGAGGCGGCCTCAACGGCGTAGCCGTGGTTTTGGCTTGTGATGTATACGCGGCCGATCCGCTCGTCTTTTACAGGATGGTTCGCGCCCCGGTGCCCGTACTTAAGCTTTGAGGTTTTGCAGCCGCGCGCCAAGGCCAAAAGCTGGTGGCCCAGGCAAATGCCAAAAATCGGAATCCGCGAATCGGCGATCTTTTTTATTTGGCTTATTATTGATGTGTTTTCGGCCGGGTCTCCGGGACCGTTTGAAAGCATTATTCCGTCCGGCTTTAAAGAAAGAATGTCGGCCGCGCTGGCGGAGCACGGAACGATTGTGACGCGGCAGCCGCGCTTTTCCAATTCGCGCTGGATGTTGGCCTTGGCGCCAAAGTCCCAAAGAACTATATGACGGCCCTGCGCGGGGGATTTTAAGGGGGCGGCCCCCTTAGGAGAGAGGGTAGCGGCCGGCGAAGCGGACGCGCAGGGGGAGACTTCCCCCTCCTTGCTTGAGCCTTGAACGGACTGGACCGCGCCTTGAATTTTGTAGGAAGAGATTTTTTGCAAGAGGCTTTCGTCAATTTTGGGAGCGCATTCGACGCCGCTCAAAATCATTCCGTTCATCACGCCGGACTCGCGGATTTTTTTTATGAGCGCTCGGGTGTCGATTCCAGCGATGCCGACAATTTTTTGCGCTTTTAAGAAAGCGTCAAGGCTGCCTTGCGAGCGGAAGTTGGAAGGCGAGTCGCAAAGCTCGCGGACGATGTAGCCGCTGACCCAAGATTTTTTGCTTTCGTAGTCGCAAGGAATCACGCCGTAGTTTCCGACAAGAGGAAACGTTTGGGTTACGATTTGCCCGTAGTAGCTGGGATCGGTTAGCGTTTCGATGTAGCCTGTCATTCCGGTTGTGAAAACCGTTTCGCCGATTGTCGAGCCTTGAGCTCCGATTGACTGGCCTTCAAAAATCGTTCCGTCCGCCAAAATCAAAAATGCCTTTGCCATTCTTCCCCCAAAAGAAAAAAGGCGCCCGCTTCCTTTGAAAACAATAAGCCTTCAAAGCAAACGAGCGCCCTTGCTCTAATTGCTAATGTTATAGAACTATCGGGCTTTTATGTCAATAGCATTTTTTTTCACGAATTTTTTTTAAAGCGCTTGACAAAAATTTTTGGGCGCGATATAAATTGCTCAACTAAGGCAAAGGCGTCGTAGAAAAATCTGCGGCGCCTTATATTTTTTTTGGGCAATGAAGCCGCGGAAGATTTCTGTTAAGAAAACGCTTTTCGCGGCTTTTGTCGTTAAACGGCGATGATGCCGGGCATGCGCGCAATGTCTGGCCGTCGCCGTTTTTATTTTTTAAGGAGGACTGAATATGTCTGAAGTATGGAGCGTTTGGTTCCTGATCGGCGCCGCCCTTGTGTTCTTCATGCAGTGCGGCTTTGCGATGGTTGAGACTGGATTTACGCGAGCGAAGAACGCGGGAAACATCATAATGAAAAACTTGATGGATTTCTGCATCGGAACTCCGATGTTCATGTTCTTGGGCTTTGGCTTGATGATGAGCGAAAATTATTTGTTCGGCGTCATCGGAAAGCCCAACTTGCAGCTTTTCACAAACTTTGCCGACCTTGATTGGTCAAGCTTTGTCTTTAACTTGGTCTTCTGCGCCACAGCAGCCACAATCGTTTCCGGCTCAATGGCGGAACGAACAAAGTTTTCGGCCTACTGCATTTACTCGGCGGTAATCAGCGCGGTCGTTTACCCGATTGAAGCCGGCTGGGTTTGGAACAGCCAAGGCTGGCTGGTCCAGCTTGGATTCGTTGACTTTGCCGGCGGCGCTGCGATTCACTCCGTAGGCGGCGTGGCGGCCTTGATTGGAGCCATCTTCCTTGGGCCGCGCATCGGAAAGTACGACTACGACAAAAACGGAAAGGTCACAAAGGCCCACGCCATTCCCGGCCACTCTCTTACGCTTGGCGCCTTGGGAACCTTCATCTTGTGGTTCGGTTGGTACGGATTTAACGGCGCGGCCTGCGTCCAATTGGGCGGCGTTGGCGGACTCGCCGCCGTTTTCACGACTACGACAATCGCGCCCGCCGTTGCCGCCATCACGACAATGTTCTTCACTTGGTTCAAGAACGGAAAGCCCGACGTCTCGATGACCTTGAACGCCGCGCTCGCCGGCCTTGTGGCCATCACTCCGACTTGCGCCACGGTTGACGCGCTTGGAGCGACAATCATCGGCATCGTAGCCGGCATCATCGTAGTGGTCGTTGTAGAAGGCTTGGACCTTAAGCTTCACATCGACGACCCGGTTGGAGCCGTAGGCGTCCACCTTGCAAACGGCATTTGGGGAACCTTGTCCGACGGCTTGTTCAACGTTGAGAGCGGCGTTTTCTACGGCGGCGGATTCAAGCACCTTGGCGTTCAGTGCCTTGGAGAATTTACGATCGTCGCTTGGACAGCAGTCTGCATGTTGATAACGTTCACCTTGATCAAGAAGTTCCACGGACTTCGCGCAAGCCGCGAGGAAGAAGTCATCGGCCTTGACAAGCTGGAGCACGGAATCGACAGCGCTTACGGCGGCTTTATCATGGCTCCGCAAGTCATGACAGGCGGAGAGGCTGGAATCGGAGGCCTTAGCGCCGCCAACGTTTCAGGCGTGACTGGCGACGTTCCGATGGAAAAGGCCGTTCCTGTTTCAAAGGCTTCAAAAAAGCCCGGAGCCAAGTTCCACATGGTCACAATCATCACGCGCCAAAGCAAGTTTGAGGAACTAAAAGCCGCGATGAACGACATCAACGTTACCGGCATGACAGTGACAAATGTTCTTGGCTGCGGCGTCCAGCGCGGACACGCGCAAAAGTACCGCGGCGTTGAAATGGAAATGAGCTTGCTGCCAAAGATTAAGGTTGACATCGTCGTAAGCGAAGTTCCAGTTGACCTTGTAATCACCGCGGCCAAGGAAGTTTTGTACACCGGCCACATCGGCGACGGAAAGATCTTTGTCTACGACGTTCAGAACGTAGTCAAAGTCCGCACCGGCGAAGAAGGCTACGAGGCGCTGCAAGATTAGCATGGTGTCTTGACATTTTCGCGCTGTTTGTGGTATAAATACCGCAACACGGCAAAGAGGTCGTAGATATCGTTTCGCATTTTTACGCGAGGCGCTGTCTACGGCCTCTTTTTTTGTATTTGGTAAATCCTAAAAAATGCTGCGCGCTGCTCGCATTTTTCTTAACGGATTTGCTATTAACGCTTTGAAATGGAGGTGTGTAAAACCTAAAAAACAATTTTCTGCGGAAAATTGTTTTTCTTAACGGTTTTGCTATTTTAATTATGTGCGGATTTGTTGGTTGTTTCGACTTGAACTCTGGAAGCGCCCCTATTGCGGAAGGTCTAAAGGAAGAGCTTCGCGCGCAGGTTTTGGAAATGTCAAAAAAAATTCGTCACCGCGGCCCGGACTGGAGCGGCGTTTACACTGGCCCAAACGCGATTCTTAGTCACGAGCGCCTTAGCATCGTGGACCCCCTTAGCGGAAAGCAGCCGCTTGTAAGCGACGACCAAAAAATCATCCTTGCGGCCAACGGAGAAATTTATAACCACAAGGAAATCCGCGCGCAGTTCAACGGCTCCTACAATTTTAGGACGGGAAGCGATTGCGAAGTGATTATTCCGCTTTACAAAAAATTTCGCGACAGCGCGGGTGTTGACGGCCAGCCTGATTTTTCGGCGATGATAGAAAGCCTTTCCGGAATTTTCGCCTTCGCGCTTTACGACAGTGAGCGCGACGTTTACCTTGTGGCGCGAGACCAAATCGGCGTGATTCCGCTTTACCAGGGCTGGGACAAGGCCGGCCGCTACTATGTCGCAAGCGAGCTAAAGGCGCTTGAAGGCGGCTGCCAAACGATTGAAGAATTTCCAAACGGCTGCTATTTGTTTTCTGGGGGAAGCCTCCCCCTCGCTTCAGCCGCCGCCGCGTCTTCCGCTACCCCCTCTGCGGGCTCAAACGCCGCCCGCAACGCCTGCTTTTCAAAGCCTGTCCGCTGGTACAAGCGCGACTGGGAATCGTTCGACAGCGTCAAGTCCGCCGCGCGCGCCTCGGACGCCTTGGGCCAGGTCATAAATCCCGCCGTCATAGAAAAAGTCCGCGACGGCTTGGACGCGGCGGTAAAGGCGCAGCTTATGAGCGACGTTCCTTACGGCGTTTTGCTCTCCGGCGGCTTGGACTCTTCCATCATCGCGGCGGTCACCCAAAAGTATTCCAAAAAGAGAATCGAGTCGGACAGCAAGGAAGGCGCTTGGTGGCCGCGCTTGCATTCGTTCGCGATAGGCTTGGAAGGAAGCCCCGATTTGATCGCCGCGCAAAAAGCCGCCGACTATATTGGAACGGTTCACCATGAAGTTCACTTTACGATTCAAGAGGCGCTCGACGCGCTTCCCGACGTAATCTACCACATAGAAACATACGACATCACAACGGTGCGCGCGTCAACTCCGATGTATCTTTTGGCGCGCGTCATAAAATCGATGGGAATAAAAATGGTTCTTTCGGGCGAAGGAAGCGACGAGCTTTTTGGCGGCTACTTGTACTTCCACAAGGCGCCCAACGCCCAAGAGTTCCACGAAGAGCTTGTAAGAAAGATGGGCAAGCTTCACCTTTACGACTGCCTTAGGGCCAACAAATCCCTTATGGCTTGGGGCGTTGAAGGCCGCGTCCCCTTTCTTGACAAGGACTTCATCGACGTCGCGATGCGCTTGAACCCTTCCGACAAAATGAACATAAAGCTTCCCGACGGAAAGCAAAGAATTGAAAAATGGATTTTGCGAAAGGCCTTTGAGGACATGCTTCCGGCCGAAATTGTCTGGAGGCAAAAGGAGCAGTTTTCCGACGGCGTTGGCTACAACTGGATCGACACGCTAAAAAAGATGACCGAAGGAAAAATCAGCGACGCCGAATTCGAGCGCCGGGAAAACCGCTTTCCAGTAAACCCGCCCAAGACAAAAGAGGAATACTACTACCGCGAGATTTACAGCCGCCTTTTCCCCAGCGACAGCGCCGCGCGTTGCGTTCCGCATGAAGCCGGCGTCGCTTGCTCAACCGCAAAGGCGCTTGAATGGGACGCGGCTTGGAAAAACATGGACGAGCCTTCCGGCCGCGCGATCGCCGGAGTTCACGACAAAGCGTATTGATAAGGAGAACACGATGATGACAGAGAGAAGCGAGCGGACTTTGTACGAACCGACATTTGAGCATGACAATTGCGGAATCGGCGCTGTGGTCAGCGTTGACGGAATAAAAAGCCGCGACGTCGTTGACAAGGCGCTTTGCATTGTCGAAAAGCTTGAGCACCGCGCCGGAAAGGACGCGAGCGGCGAGACAGGCGACGGCGTTGGAATACTTGTTCAAATATCACACGAATTTTTTTCAGACGCTTCAAAGCGCGGCCAAATCGTCGCGGCTAACGGCCGGGCTTGCCAATCGATTGGCGGCGAGCGCGATTACGGAATAGCGCAAATCTTTTTTCCGTCCGACGCCGCTTCGCTAAAAAGCGAAAAAGCGCGCTTTGAAAAACACGCGGCTTCTTGCGGCCTAAAATTTTTGGGCTGGCGAAATGTTCCCGTAAACGCTTCCGTTCTTGGGCAAAAAGCGCGCGACTGCATGCCAGCCATTTGGCAAGCCTTTGTGGAGCGCCCGAGCGATTGCGCTCAAGGCCTGGATTTTGACAAAAAGCTTTACGCGCTTCGTCTGGCCTTTGAAAAAGAAGTCAAGGGAAAGACATACGTTTGCTCGCTTTCGTCGCGAACGATTGTTTACAAGGGAATGTTTTTGGTCAAAGAGCTCCGCGCCTTTTACAGCGACTTGCAGGACGAAAAATTCAAGTCTTGCCTTGCCATCGTCCACTCGCGCTTTAGCACCAACACGCAGCCCAGTTGGCAGCGCGCTCATCCCAACCGCTTTATCGCGCATAACGGCGAAATCAACACAATCCGCGGAAACGTTGACAGAATGATAGCGCGCGGCGGCGAGGTGGACACAAGCGGAAGCGATTCGGCGATGCTGGACAACACACTTGAATACTTTGTGATGAACGGCCTTCCGCTTCCGCTCGCGGTAATGCTTTGCATTCCAGAGCCTTGGAAGCGCGACGAAAGCATTGGCGAAAAAAAGCGCGACTTTTACCATTACTGGGCCACGATGATGGAACCTTGGGACGGACCGGCCGCGATTTTGTTTTCGAACGGAGACATTCTTGGCGCCACGCTTGACCGAAACGGCTTGAGGCCCAGCCGCTACTTTGTGACAAAAGACAATTTGCTTGTCCTTTCAAGCGAAGTGGGCGCGCTTGACGTTCCGCAAGAAAAGATCGCGATAAAGTCGCGGCTGATGCCAGGCCGAATGCTGCTTGTTGACACCGTTCAAAAGCGCTTGATCAGCGACGAGGAGATAAAGCAAAGCTACGCGAACGCCCATCCTTACGGAGAATGGCTTGACCAAAACCTTGTACGCCTTTCAGACCTGAAAATCCCCAACAAGAAAATTCCTGTTTCAAGCCAAGACGATAGGGACCACCTTTACCGCGCTTTTGGCTGGAACTACGAAGACCTTAACGAGATGATCCTTCCGATGGCCAAAAACGGAGTGGAGCCGACAGGCGCCATGGGAATCGACACGCCGCTTGCCTGCATGAGCGACAAGCATCCGCCGCTTTACAGTTACTTTAAGCAGCTTTTCGCGCAGGTGACAAATCCGCCGATTGATTCATTGCGCGAAAAAATCGTAACCGACACAACGGTTTATGTCGGAACTGACGGCGACATTTTAAACGCGAAAGGCTCCAACTGCCGAGCGCTTGAGATAAACAATCCGATTTTAACCGGAACGGATTTGCTGAAAATTTCCGTCTTGGACCAGCCGGGCTTGCGGGCGACAAAACTTTCGCTTTTGGTTGACGCGGCCAAGATTAAATTGGCGGACGCGCTTGAAAGCCTTTTCAATCAAATCATCGCCGCTTACGGGCAAGGCTGCAACATAATCATTTTGAGCGACCGCGGCGTGGATAAAGACCATGCGGCCATTCCGTCGCTTTTGGCTGTGAGCGCCGTTGAGCAATTTTTGATCCGCGAAAAAAAGAGGACAAAGATTTCCATCATTTTGGAAAGTGCCGAAGTCCGCGACGTCCATCAAGCGGCGATGTGCTTGGGCTACGGAGCGCGCGCGGTCAACCCATACCTCGCGCACGAAGCGATCGCCGAGCTTATTGACCAAAAGCTTTTGGACAAGGACTACCACACGGCGATTGACGACTACAACAAGGCGATTGTCGACGGCATCGTTAAAATCGGCGCCAAGATGGGAATCAGCGCCGTTCAGTCCTACCAGTCCGCGCAAATTTTTGAGGCTGTCGGAATATCGCAGGAAGTGATAGAAAAATATTTCACCAATACGGTAAGCCGCGTTGGCGGTATCACGCTAAAGGAAATCGAAGAGGACATCGTCTACCATCACGAGCAGGCATGGAACGAAAAGGGCCTTACGATGAACACCCACCTTGACTCAGTCGGCTTCCATAAATTCCGCCGCGGCCCCAACGCCGAAGACCACCTTTACAATCCTGAAACAATCATCGCCTTGCAAGAAGCCGCTAGGAACGGAGACTACAAACGCTTTAAGGAATACACGGCCTTGGTTGACGACAACGCGCGGCCGCACACTTTGCGCGCGATGCTGGACTTTAATTTCGCGACGGACGGCGGCGTTCCCTTGGAAGAAGTGGAAAGCGTCGACTCAATCGTCCAGCGCTTTAAGACAGGCGCTATGTCTTACGGCTCGATTAGCGAGGAGGCCCACAAGTGCATGGCGGCCGCGATGAACCATCTTCACGGAAAGTCAAACAGCGGTGAGGGCGGCGAAAAGCCTGAGCGCCTTGGAACGGAATTCAACAGCGCCATAAAGCAAGTGGCGAGCGGCCGCTTTGGAGTCACCGAAGAATATCTTTTGAGCGCCAAGGAGATTCAAATCAAAATGGCGCAGGGAGCCAAGCCTGGCGAAGGCGGCCACCTTCCTGGAAAAAAAGTTTATCCTTGGATAGCGCAAACCCGCCTTGCGACTCCTGGCGTTTCGTTGATTTCTCCGCCGCCGCACCACGACATTTATTCAATAGAAGATTTGGCGCAATTGATTTACGATTTAAAGAACGCCAACCGAGACGCCCGCATCAGCGTAAAGCTTGTAAGCGAGGCGGGTGTCGGAACGATCGCGGCGGGCGTTGCGAAGGCCGGAGCGCAAGTAATACTAATCAGCGGCCACGACGGCGGAACTGGAGCCGCGCCGATTTCTTCAATACATCACGCGGGCTTGCCTTGGGAGCTGGGCCTTTCGGAGGCGCACCAAACATTGATTCAAAACGGCTTGCGAGGCCGCGTTGTAATCGAAACCGACGGAAAGCTTATGAGCGGCCGCGACGTGGCCATTGCTTGCTTGCTTGGCGCCGAAGAGTTTGGCTTTGCGACCGCGCCGCTTATAACGATGGGCTGCGCGATGATGCGCGTTTGCAACTTGGACACTTGCCCCTTTGGCGTGGCGACGCAAAACGAAAAGCTCCGCGCGCGTTTTCCGGGAAAGCCTGAGTATGTTGAGAATTTCATGAAGTTCATCGCGCAGGAATTGCGGGAATACATGGCCCGCCTTGGACTTCGTTCGGTTGACCAAATGTGCGGCCGCAGCGACTTGCTTAAAATGAAGGAAAGGCAGGGCTTTAAGCGCGCGGGGCTTTTGGACTTGAGCCGGGTTCTTGCGCGCGAGGACGAATCCGAGGCTTGGAAAAAGAGCCGCGAGCCATACGACTTTGGCTTGGAAAAAACTTTGGACTTAAAGCTTTTGCTTCCCGCGCTGGAAAACGGGGCGTTGCGGGGAGGCCCCGCAGAGGGGGCAGCGGACAAGACCGGAGCGAAGCGAGGACTTGGGAGCGAGGGGGAGGCTTCCCCCATTGCAATTCAATCAACAGACCGCGCTTTTGGAACGATTTTGGGAAGCGAAATTCAAAAACGCTTCGCCTCGAAAATTTCAGAAGGCGCGTACTGCGTGAGCGCCGTTGGCGGAGCGGGCCAGAGCTTTGGCGCCTTTGTTCCAAAAGGTTTGGCCTTGCGCTTGGAAGGCGAGGCCAACGATTACTTTGGAAAGGGCCTTAGCGGCGGAAAGCTTGTCGTGAAAAAATCGGGCAGCTTTGAAGGAAAGAGCGACCAAAACATAATCATCGGAAACGTCGCGCTCTTTGGAGCCACAAGCGGAAAGGCCTTCATCAACGGCGTTGCCGGCGAGCGCTTTTGCGTCAGGAACTCTGGCGCGACGGCGGTCGTCGAAGGCTGCGGCGACCACGGCCTAGAATACATGACTGGCGGAACGGCTGTAATACTGGGAGAGACGGGCCGGAACCTTGCCGCTGGAATGAGCGGCGGCGTGGCTTATGTTCTTGACGAAAGGCATGACCTTTACAAGCGCCTCAACCACGGCCTAGTAAAAAGCTACGACCTTGACGACGCCACGACAACCTTGCGCGACAAAAGCGACGAAGAAAATTTGCGCTCGCTCATAGAAGAGCACGCCGCCGAAACAGGCTCGCAAAAAGCCAAGGCGCTCCTAGCGGACTGGGAAAAGAGCAAGCGGCTCTTTAAGAAAATAATTCCAAACGACTACTTGCGCGTGGTGACAGAAATTTACGCGCAAGAAAAAAACGGCGCGTCGGAAGAAGAAGCCAAGCTAGAGGCGTTCAAAAAAATCACGGCGTAAGCGGCCGCGGCATAAGCGACAGGCGATTTGACGGAGGAAAAAAAATGGGAAAGGCGACAGGATTTTTAGAATACAATAGAATGGAAAACGGCGACGTTCCGCCCTTGGAGCGAATAAAAAATTTTTTGGAATTCCATCCCAAGTTGGACGACAAAGCCCGCCGCGAGCAAGCCGCGCGCTGCATGAATTGCGGCGTTCCTATGTGCCAGTCCGCGATAAAGCTTGCGGGAATGGTCACCGGCTGCCCGCTGCATAATTACATTCCTGAATGGAACGACGCGCTTTACAAGGGCCAGTACGACATGGCCGCTTGGAGGCTTTTAAAGACATCAAGCTTTCCTGAATTCACAGGCCGCGTTTGCCCCGCGCTTTGCGAAAAGGCATGCAATTGCGGAAACCCTGTTTGCGGCGCCGGCGCGGTTACGATTCACGACAACGAGCTTTACATAATCGAAAAGGCTTTCGCGTCCGGCTACATGAAGGCGCAAAAGCCCGCAAGCCGCAGCGGAAAAAAAATCGCGGTGGTCGGAGCGGGGCCGGCCGGCCTTGCGTGCGCGGACTGGCTTAACCGCCGCGGCCACAGCGTCACCGTTTACGAGCGCGAAGACAGGGCCGGCGGCCTTTTGGTTTACGGAATCCCCAACATGAAGCTGGACAAAAAAATCGTCGAGCGCCGCGTCAGCCTTATGAAAGAGGAAGGCGTGGAATTTGTCTTTAACGCCGACGTTGGAAAAAGCATTTCGGCCGAGCACATAGCGAGCGCTTACGACGCCGTGGCCCTTTGCTGCGGCGCGAAAAAAGCTCGTTCCCTAAACGCCGCCGGAATTGAAAGTCTTTTGCAGTCGCGCGGCGGAGCGGACGGCGGAATGATGTTCGCGGTTGACTTTTTAAAAGCGGTCACAAAATGCGTCGTCGCCACAAGCGAGGCGCTGGAAAAAGTGAACATTGTTCCCGCCAACGAGCAAATAGCCAGCATGCTTTTGGAGCGCTACGGCGTTGAGGTTGCCGGAAAGAACGTGGTCATCGTAGGCGGCGGCGACACAGGAAACGATTGCGCGGGAACGGCCATCCGACTTGGCGCCTCCAGCGTGACGCAAATAGAAATGATGCCTTGCCCGCCTGCGGAGCGGCAGCCCAACAATCCTTGGCCGCAATGGCCGCGCGTCCTAAAAACCGACTACGGCGCGCAGGAAGCCATCGCGAAATTCGGCCATGACCCGCGCGTTTATGAAACTACCGTAAAGGAAGTTCAAAGCCAAGCCGGCCGCATAAGCGCCGTAAAGACAATCCAAATTGAATTTAAAAACATTGACGGAAAACGGGAACTTGTCGAGCGCGCCGGAACAGAAAAGACTTTGCCATGCGACTTGCTTCTTGTTGCGGCCGGCTTTACCGGTTGCGAGCCGTACACGGCCCAAGCCTTTGGAGTCGCTCTTGGCCAGCGGGGAACTGTGGCGACAGTTTTGAGCGGTGAGCGCGCGGAAACTTCGTTCAGTTCCGAGACTGGATACAAAACCGCCCGCGACAAAATTTTTAGCGCAGGCGACATGCGGCGCGGGCAATCGCTTGTCGTTTGGGCGATCTCGGAAGGCCGCGAATGCGCGCAAGAAATAGATAAGTTTTTGATGAAGTGATTTGATTTTAGAAAACGGGCGCGGCCTTTTTTGGGGCCGCGTTTTTTTGCGCGCCGCTTTTAGCCGTAAGTCTTTACAATGTTTTCCGCGACGGCGGTTTTTTTCTGGCCCCGGTCCATCGCCTCTTTTTCGATGTAGCGGTGGGCCTCTTGCTCGGTCATTTTTAGGTTTTGCATCAAAAGCATTTTTGCCCGGTTCAC
>DGRX01000002.1 GCA_002391235.1 Treponema sp. UBA4377 | reverse complement strand
GCCCGCAACTGGCAGCGCTACGATTTGGGCGGCGCCAAAAAGATGGCCTTTGAGGAAGGCGTCGACTCATACGTTCCCTACGCCGGAAGCCTGCACGACAACGTTCAGATTACCACAAGCAAAATCATCCACACAATGTGCAACTGCGGAGCGGTTTCAATCCCTGAATTGCAGGAAAAAGCCAAGCTCACTTTGGTAAGCCCCGCAAGCCTCCGCGAAGGCGGCGCCCACGACGTCGTTGTAAGGAATACATCAATACGAGCTCAGTGATTTTAGATAGACAAAAAAAAAGCCGCCTTTCGGCGGCTTTTTTTTATTGCTTAATACCCCATCTCCGGGTTGGGAGCGGGCATGGCGGGCTTGGGCTCGGGAATGTCGGTAATCGCGCATTCCGTTGTGAGCATAGTGCCCGCGATGCTGGCGGCGTTCTTAAGGGCGCTGCAAGTAACCTTGGCCGGGTCGATGATTCCGGCTTCAATCATGTTGACCCATTCGCCGGTGTAAGCGTTGTAGCCTACGCCCTTCTTTTCGCTCTTGGCGCGGGCGGCGATGACCGCTCCGTCAACTCCGGCGTTGTCGGCAATCTGGCGAATCGGCTCTTCAAGCGCTCGGCGGACGATTCTGTATCCAACCTTTTCGTCTTCTGACAAATCGGCGGGAATAGACTCCAAGGCCTTTGAGGCTTCGATAAGAGCGAGTCCGCCTCCGGCCACGACGCCTTCTTCCAAAGCGGCGCGAGTGGCGGCGATTGTGTCCTCAACGCGGAACTTCTTTTCCTTCATCTCAGTTTCGGTTGTGGCGCCAACGTTGATGACGGCGACTCCGCCGGCAAGCTTGGCCAAGCGCTTTTGGAGCTGCTCTTTGTCGTATGTAGAAGTAGACTTTTCAATCTGGTTCTTAATCTCGGCGACGCGCTCAGCTATGGCTTTCTTTGCGCCCGCGCCTCCAACGATTGTAGTGTTGTCCTTGTCGATCTTGACAGACTTAGCCTTTCCGAGCATGGAAATGTCGGCGTTCTCAAGCTTGATTCCGACTTCCTCAGAAACAACCTGGCCGCCGGTCAAAATGGCGATGTCCTGAAGCATGTCCTTGCGGCGGTCGCCAAAGCCAGGGGCCTTTACGGCGCAAACCTTGATTGTTCCGCGAATCGTGTTCAAGACCAAAGTAGTCAAAGCCTCTCCGTCAACGTCTTCGGCGATGATGACAAGCGAGCGGCCTTCGTTGGCAACCTTCTCCAAAATCGGGAGCAAGTCCTTCATTGTGCTAATCTTTTTGTCGTGAATCAAAATGTAGGGGTCTTCAAAATCGGCTTCCATTCTGTCGCGGTCGTTGATGAAGTAAGACGAAATGTATCCGCGGTCGAACTGCATTCCTTCAACAGTGTCAACAGTCGTTTCCATGTTCTTTGACTCTTCGACTGTGATGACTCCGTCCTTTCCAACCTTCTCAATCGCGTCGGCGAGCATCTTTCCGATTTCCTCGTCGTTGTTGGCGGAAATTGTGGCGATGTGGGTGATGTCGTCAGCGCCCTTTACCGGCTTAGAATTCTTTTTGATTTCGGCGATTGTCGTGGCGACGGCCTTGTCCATTCCGCGCTTTACGGCGATCGGAGTCATTCCGGCGGCAACCGACTTGAGCCCTTCGCGAACCAAGGCGTAGGCCAAAACCGTGGCGGTCGTCGTTCCGTCACCGGCGTCGTCGTTTGTCTTTGAAGCGACTTCGCGAACGAACTGGGCGCCCATGTTTTCGTAGGGGTCCTTAAGCTCCACTTCTTTTGCGACGCTGACGCCGTCCTTTGTGATTGTGGGCGAGCCGTATTTTTTGTCAAGCATTACCATGCGGCCGCAAGGTCCAAGCGTAACTTTCACCGCTTTTGCGATTTGCTCAGCGCCCGAAAGCAACTTTCTGCGCGCGTCTTCGTTAAACAACAACTGTTTTGCCATTACTTTACTCCTATAAATTCCTATACGAAATTTCCGTAGAAATTTTGTTGGAAGATTTTCTTTTTACACCTTTAAATTTAATAAAAAAAAAGCGATTCGGCAAGGGGAATTTTGAAGAATTTTTTGGGCGTGTCCCGCCTTGCGGCGGGCCGGGCTTTTCGCGCTTCGCCGACTAGCCGCGGCTCATGCCTCACTGCGTTCGGCACTCCGGCGCTACAATCCCTCACGCGGAAAGACCTAGAATCTTTTTCTTTTTTTCTATATCATTTAATAAAATGGAAGTTAGAGCCACGACAGTACAAACAAAATCCGCGCAATGCGAATGCGCCGTTTTTGGGCGCGGCGCAAAGCCGCTTATAATTTTGCCGGGGCTTTCCATAAAAAGCCTGATGCCCTTTGCGCGCGCAGTGGCCGAGCGCTACCAAAAATTTTTGGACGGGTATAAAATTTATTTGTTGGACCGGCCGCTGGAGCCGCCACAAAGTTGCGACGCGAATTTTTTGGCGCAAGCGGCGGCCGAAGCCTTGGACTCGCTAGGCGTTAAAGGCGCTTGCGTCGTGGGAATTTCCGCTGGAGGAATAGCGGCCCAGGCGCTCGCTAAAAGCCGCCCCGACTTGGCCGCAAAGCTTTTTTTGGGCTCGACATGCGCAAAAATGACGGACACCGCCGCCGCGATCATAGAAGGCTGGGCGCGCTTGGCGGAAGAAGAAAAGCTTTCAGAGCTTAACCAAGCCTTTGCCCAAGCGGTCTACACCCCCAGCTTTTACGAGCGCTACAAAGACGCGATTATGGCTTCCCTGGCCGGAGCGACAAGCGCAGACCTAAAGCGCTTCGCCACTTTTGCGCGCGCCCTTTTAGGCTTTGACGCGTCCGACATTCTTCCAAAAATAAAATGCCCTATTCTTGCCGTAGGCGCAGGCCTTGACAAAATCTTCGGCGCGGACGCCGCTCCACAAATCGCGCGTCTTGCCGGAACTTCCGCCCGTTCCTGCGTGTACAAAAACTACGGCCACGCGGTCTACGACGAAGCCCCCGACTACGTGGACCGGATTTACGAGTTTTTTGAAGGATGATTTTGTTAGAAACGGACAGTATTGATTATCAATTATAAACTTATTCTATTTTTTCAATGCATTCATAAATTTTTTCAAGCGGCGCGCCCTCAAACCCATCGTAATAAGCGTCGTCGTCTGGATTAAAAGAGAGTCTTTCCCACATTTTACTGTTATAACCGTTTTTCAAAAATGATTTTAAAGCTGACTTATAATTATCAAAAATGACCTTATACGAGCAAAAACATGAGAGCCGTAGATTTTCATCACTGGGACTGCAAAACTCATATACACGTAAAAAACCATTCTCCGCTTTAATGCATCTCGCATCTCCATCAATTGGAAACAATTTAAATATATCCGACGGGTCTGCTTTTTCTGACGAGATTTTATAAAACCATTTTGCAAGCATAACAAAATCTGATGTTTCCACTTCTGAATTTTCGTCATCATAAAAATACAGACAAAAGCTTTCATACTTTGTTTTTAGGGAGCATTTAATTATTCCTATGTCATATTGGGTGAATTTAAATTCCAAATTTTGTTCGTTCAGATTTTCTTCAAGGAATTGAGAATAATCGCAAACTCTTCTTTCTTCGTTTTGTTCAAGAATATATTTTTTCACTTCTTCCTCAGAAAGAAGTCCCGTCTGCTTTTTCACTGCCTGTCTGTATGTTGTTGGAAGAAAACAAGCAGGCTTCTTGCTTGAAAGATTGCCATAAACTGGAAGAATCTGGAAATAACTGTTGTTGCCTCGCTTCTCAAATACAGCGCATTCTTCTTTAAAAAAAGCCTCGCCGCCACGGAGCAAATACCGAGCGGCCTCCTTAAAATTAAATTTTGAGAAATAAGAAATCTCGGTATTTTTATCAATGCACACCAAACGACCGCAAGTTCGACATTTATATTGCTTGTGATTTTTCAAACAGTTCTCTGACGCAAAAAAAGGCGTAATTCTTGGATACTCGCTATAACATTCAGGACAAATCGTTTTCTTTTGCAACATATTTTCTTCTACTATTCATTTCACCAAGCTTTCATACAACTTGAACAATTCCGCCACGATTTCAGATTCTGACATAGTTGACTTGAATCCGTAGGCGGCCATAACAGCCTTGTCGTTAGTTTCGTGGGCTTTTTCCAATTCAGGAAACAAGTATGCGTTTTCACCGTAAAGTTGGGCAAGCGTGCAGTCGGCGTATTTTTTACGTGCGTCAAGAATTTCTTGCGCCGCCCGTTCGATTTCCGACTTTTGTTCGCTTGAAGGATTGGGCCACGGGAAGTTGTTGTAAACAATGTCTTTGCTATAACGATAATCGCTTTTTAGCCGCCCGCCAACAGTCCTCATCCATATGTTATGAATGTTTGAGTTTAGAATACCAAAATGATAAAGCGTCGCGTCTGGAATAATTTTTACAAGGTTGCTGCAAAAAACATCTGGCGTTAAAAATCCCATTGGAACATATTCTCGTTTTCCAGATGACACTTCTGGCACTATAATATATGTTCCTTTTGGAAAATTCTCCACATGAAATCTTGTCGGCTTTTCAGCAAGTTTTATTGTGGGCGCGCTGGAACTCTTCAATCTGTACTCACGGACAGCCTTGACTCGCTTCATGCATTCAGGCATTTTAAGCAATTCCGCAGGCGGAACGTTGCCAAGCCACAAGCACCAGCGCTTGGTTCCGTTAATGAATTCATCGCTCCCCATCCATTCATGGAAATATTGTCCCGCTTTCGGCTCCTTTTTTATGAACGCGCGCATTTCCGCTTCGCCAAACAAATAGAAGCCGCCGTCAATAGGCTTGTTGCCAATTCCAATTTCCGGAACGCCGCATATTGGACTTTGCCTGCTTTCAATGCAAACATTCGGCAAATCAAGCAGATAACCGTTGATGTTCTTCACAACCTGCCTCTCGCCGCTTTCAGTAAATATGAATTTCTGCTTTCGTTCGGAATTTTTGTCTGAAAATGCGATTATGACGCAATGAACATGCGCCATATCCGAACTTTCGGAATACCATTTGAATGTTCGATATGCAAAATCAATTTCCATTCCCATCTGGAAAATCAACTTCCAAAGAATCGAAACATGCTCTCCTTGGCAAATCGAATTTGTGGACACAAGAGCAGTTCTTGTTTTCTTGCCCTTCATGCATTCCGCCGCCTTCTTATACCAACAGCAAACATAGTCAAGATTGCCTGCGTTTTTTATGCCAGAAAAAGTATCGGCGATATCTTTTTTCTGCTCGCTCTCTTTTCGCATGATTCTGGCTCCGCTGAACGGAGGATTTCCGATTATGTAATCGTAGACAATCTTTTCTTTCTTTGCCTCAGGCAGTTCTTTTTCCTCAACCTCTTTTGTTATTACATTCAATTCTTTGAACTTTCTGCCGTAAAGCGACGTGTCGTTTTGCAAAGCGCTGTCATGCACTGGAATATCGCCCGAATTCTTGTCGATTTTATACACGTTGAGCTTTTCCGCAAACAAAAAGCCTGTTTCGGCAGTTTCCGAAAGAGTTGTCCAATCCATGCGAAGCGCGTTTCCTTCCACAATATTCGCGTGATTGGTAAGTGGCAAAAAATCAATATTTTGGCTAAGTATCGCTTCTGTTTCCGCAACCATCTGGCTTTCCGCAATCCAAAGCGCGGTTTTGGCGACAGTCACCGCAAAGTCGTTGATTTCTATTCCATAAAATTGGTTTATGCTAACTTTTATGAATTCGTCAAAGCCAAAGGCCTTGTCGCCCTTGTTAAAAATCGAAATAGCCTTGTTTTCCAAGCGACGCAAGCAAAGATAAGTTTCCGTCAAAAAATTTCCGCTTCCGCAAGCCGGGTCAAGAAATTTCAATCCGCCCAATTTTCCTTGAAAAGCCAAAAGTTTTTCCGCCTTTTGTTTCGCGGATTTTATCGAACAGATTTCATCAAACTCGACGTTCAAATCATCCATAAAAAGCGGATCAATCACTTTGTGAATGTTCTGTATGGAAGTGTAATGCATTCCGCCCTTACGTCGCGTTTCAGGGTTCAAAGTGCCTTCAAAAACCGCTCCAAAAATCGTAGGGCTTATGTCGCTCCAATTAAACGGCGCGCAATAATTCACAATCACGTCAACAATGTCTTGTGTGAAATTTGGAATTTCAATTTGCTCGTCGCGGAAAAGGCCTCCGTTCACATACGGAAAAGGCTTTAGCTTTAAGTCATATTTGTCACGGTCTTTTAACTGAGTGTCCAAGGCTTTGAACAAAGAGATTATTCCAGCGCGAAGATTTTCAAGCGCGAAAGACTTTATGTAATCCTCAAAAGCGGTCTTTGTTTCAAAAAGCCCTGCGTCCTCGGCGTAAAGACAGAACACAATGCGAACGCAAAGAATGTTCAAAGACCTTAACTGCATTGTGGATAAGGAATCCGTTCCAGCCGGAGGAATGTATTCTTTGACAAGAGCGTCGTAGAGTTTCCCCACAAGTTCGCCAGCCTTTAAGGAAATTTCTTCCTCGCGGCGAATGTTCTCGTTCTTTTGGTCAACAAGGAACTGCAAGCGGTAAAATTCTTTTGGCAAATCCTTTAAGAAAATTTGCTCCGGCTGGCTTTGGGGATTTTCCAAATCGTAAACTAAAAATTCGGCAAAGTTGCAAACTACAATCCATTTTGGCCGAATCGAGTTCGGCAATTCGTCGGCGTATCTTTTGGCTTGCTCAAATGGCGTCAAAACCGTTCCATCGCTCTGCTCGTAAGCTTTATGCAAATCGATTTTTATTCCCTTTTGCTCAATCAAAACTTTTGTGTCAGCAATGTAAGCGTCTATGTAGCTTGTATGCGTCAGCTGAACGCGTTTTTCAAATTCAATGTATTTTGCCGGGCTTGTAACGCCGAAAACGTCTCCCAAAAGGCCTATCCAAAACCTTTGGGACTCTTGCTTTTCGTCGCCCTTATCTTTCCAAAACGCTGAAAATTCTTTTGCCGCTTTTTGTTGCTCGACTTGGTTCATGCATTTATAATAGCATAATTCACTATTTTTTTATAGAGTCTCCACAATCTTTTTTTAGAATTGTGTTATTGCCTGTCGCGCTCGCGAGAGCGCAGTAAATATTTCCATTAACAAAAGCGCGTTACGCTTGTTTTTTTGCCCAAACCGCGCTAGAATAGATGATGAGTGGGGAAAAATGGAAATCGTAATTTACACTGACGGCGGATGCTCGGGGAATCCCGGGCCGGGCGGCTGGGGCTGCGTGATTTTGGCGAACGGAGCTGAAACCCAACTTTCCGGCGGCGAGCATGAAACGACCAACAACCGCATGGAGCTTACCGCCGCGATTCAAGCGCTAAAATTTTGCAAGGACAATTACTCGGCCTCGGACGACTTGAGCGTTTTTAGCGACAGCCAATACGTAAAGAACGGAATCACAAGCTGGATAAAATCATGGAAAGTCAAGGGCTGGAAAAACGCGGCCAAAGAGCCGGTTAAAAACCAGGACTTGTGGAAAGAGCTTGACGCGCTCGCCGCCTGCTTCCAAAACCTTAAATGGTCTTGGGTCAAGGGCCACGCGGGAATCAAGTACAACGAGATTTGCGACTCACTCTGCGGAATGGAAATTGAAAAGCACAGATAAAATTTTTGGAGCCACAGCAAAACTTTCTCTCGCGGCGCTCGCGCTCTCTCTTTCGCTTTTTTCTTGCGGAGGGAAAAATTCGCAGGAACCGGTGGAAGCGATTCAAATAGAAAAAAAGAACGCCTCGCACAAGTGGTTCGCGCTAAACAAAGACGGCTACGCGCAAGTTGACGCGCCGCAAAAAGCTCCCGCGGCGCTAAAAAAGCCTTGGACAGAAGCCTTGCGCGTTTCTTGCATGGGCCAGTCAACCGAAAAATCGCCGCTCGACATTTCGCAAGGCGGAGCGCCGAGAATCTACGCGCTCACAAACAGGCTTGGCATAATCGTCATGAGCCAAGACGCGATAAAAGTTTTTAAGGACCCGCAATTTTTTGACGAGCGCACGGCCGACAAGCTTGTCTTTATGAACGGCTCGCCGATTTATTCAGTTTACAGGAACAGTTACTTTAACGAAAAAATTTCGGCCAAGCAGCCCTTCCGCCCCTTCTTGATTCAATTCACCGCGGACTCCGGCGTTTACTTTCCGATTTTGACGTACGAAAATTTGTCGCTTCCCCAAAACTCCGAAGTAAACGATTTTTGCTGGGACGGAAAAGAGTGGTTTTGCTCGATTAAAAACTACACGCAGACAGAAACGAATTTCTCTTACCTAAAGTTCAGGCCGGAGACCGCCTTGCTTTCGATCTCGCCAGAAAAAAATTTAATCGCAATCCAAAAATCTTCGGAAGACGAATTCCGCGCCGTCCGCAGGCCAAAGGATTTTTCGGCCGCGCCCGCGCGCGTAAAGAATTTGCTTAAAGGCCTTCCCGCCGACTTTGACTTTTACGCGGAATGCAAGGACGCGGGCGGCGCCACCGCGCGGCAGTTCATCCATTCCAAAATAAACGACCCCAACAGCATAGCGCGGGCAATCGTTCAAATTAGCGGAACATGGATCGCAGCTCTTTTTGAGGACGGAACCCTGTACTTGAACGGAGCGCTTTACGCTAACAAAATTTTGAACAAGTCAAAAAACTTGGCGCTGCGCCTTCCCAAAATGCCCGAAGACTACAAGTACACCGACTTTGGAATTTCCGGCGCGACTCTCTTTGCCGCTTGGGAGCAAACAGACTTTTACGAGACAGGACGCGCGGGCTTTTTGCAAGTTGACCTAAAGCCGATTTTATACAAGGACGCTGAATGATGAAAACAAAAAAAGTTTTTTTTGCCGCGCTGCTTGCGGCCCTCGCGCTGAATTTTTTGCAAGCCCAAGAAGCGGGCGGCGGCAATCCTAGCCAAGACCAAAATTCTTCGCAAGCCCAAGAAGCGGCATCAGACGCAAAAGGCGGCTTTCAAAACCTTTTTGGCGGCTCATACGTTCCGCCTAAAAGCGCGAAGGAATTTTGGTCGCAAGTGTCGCCATTTGTAAACCTTGGCGCGAACATAACGCTCAACACAGAAAGCAAGCTAAAAAGCGCGCCCAGCCCCACGGCCTTTGCCTTTGCCGTCGGAGGCATTTGGCCCAACAAGGCCTTTTTGTCATTCCAGCCGCGACTAAGCTTTTGGACCAGCTACTACTTATGGGACGGAAAGAACGCCCTGCCCGCCGAGATTGAAAACCGAACGGCTTTTGCGCTGAACTTTATGCTGGACTTGCCCGCCGCGGCCACTTTTAGATTCCAAAAATTCCAGGTCGAGGCGGGAGCCGGCCTTGGCATTTTGGCGCGCGCGGCGCTCTTGGCCAACGGAGTTTCGGAAGGAGACTCAGGCGCCACAGGAAGCGCGGGCGGCGACAAGAAAGAAATTCAAAAATGGTTTTGGGGCAACGCGCGCTTTTTATACACGGAATTCTTTGGCGCCTGGGAATGGAATTTCACCGACCGAATCGCGGCCGGCTTTGAGCTTAGGTACTACCTGCCCATCGGCTCCTTGGCCGACGGCCGCGGCTTGACCGAAAGCATTTTCGCGCTCTCGGCCAAGCTGATTTTTTAACGAAAAGGCAAAGCGCTAAAAAAAGCCGCGACAGTCAAGCCGCGGCCTTTTTGGTCTTGCTACAAGTTCAAGTTAAATTCCGTTAAAGCGCGTCTCAACTTTTTCTTGGACGTACCTTACGAAATCCTCGATTTTCATCGTCTGTTGCTGGAGGCCGCTCGACTGCCTAAAGCGGACGGCAACCGTTCCCTCCGCCTGCTCGCGCTCGCCGACAACCAAGATGTAGGGAGTCTTGTGCTCCTTTGTGATCATCTTGATTTTGGCCTTCATGTTTTCTTCCGACAAGTAAGCCTGGCTCCTGATGTCGGCGGCCAAAAGCGCGTCGTTGACTTTGCGCGCGTAGTCGTCAAAGGAATTGGAAATCGGAACGACGGCGACCTGCTCAAAGGCAAGCCAGGCCGGGAAGTTTCCGGCGAAGTTTTCGATCAAGATTCCAAGGAAGCGTTCAAAAGAACCAAGGACGGCGCGGTGAAGCATTACCGGATGGTGCTTTTGGTTGTCCGCTCCGATGTAAGTCGCGTCAAGGCGCTCGGCCGACGGAAGCTGGTAGTCAACTTGAATCGTTCCGCACTGCCATTCGCGGCCAAGCGTGTCGTAAAGCTTGAACTCAAGCTTGGGTCCGTAAAAGGCGCCTTCCTTGGGCTGGATTTCGTAATCCAAGCCGGCTTCGTGGCAAGCGTCGGCCAAAGCCTTTTCGGCGCGCTGCCAAGTCGCCTCGTCGCCAACATGGTCGTCGGGCATCGTAGAAAATTTTACGACAAGGTCGTCAAAACCAAAGTCGTGGTAAATGTTCCTAAGAAGCTTGCAGAACTTGGCGACCTCGCTTCCAATCTGTTCCTCCGTGCACAAAATGTGCGCGTCGTCCTGGACAAAGCCGCGGACGCGCATTACGCCGTGCAAGGTTCCGCTCGGCTCGTTTCTGACGTCGTGGCCAAACTCGGCAAGGCGAAGCGGAAGGTCTTTGTAAGAGCGCTGGCGGCTTTTGAAAATCTCAAGCGCGCCGGGACAGTTCATCGGCTTAATGGCGAACAAGCGCTTTTCTGATTCGGTGATGAACATGTTCTTTTGGTAGTGGCCCCAGTGGCCGCTTCGCTCCCAAAGCGTGCGAGGCATAATCGCAGGAGTGTTGACCTCAAGGTAACCGTCGCGGCGGACCATCTTTCGCATGTAGTCCTGCATTGTCGTGTAGATTGTCCATCCGTTGGGGTGCCAGAAAATCTGGCCCGGGTCTTCGGGGTCAAGGTGGAACAAGTCCATCTCAACGCCAAGGCGGCGGTGGTCGCGCTTTTCGGCCTCTTCCAGCATTTTAAGGTAGTCCTTAAGGTCGTTGGGCTTTTCAAAAGCGACGGCGTAAACGCGGGTAAGCATGGGCCTGTCGCTGTCGCCGCGCCAGTAGGCTCCGGCAAGCTTAGTCAGCTTAAAGGCCTGCGCGTTGATTTCCTTTGTGTTAGAGACGTGGGGGCCGCGGCAAAGGTCAGTAAAGTCGTCTTGGGTGTAGATTGAAATTGTCGCGTCTTCGGGAAGGTCGTTGATAAGTTCCGTCTTAAACTGATGGCCTTCAAAAAGCTTTAAAGCTTCGGAACGGCTGACTTCCTTCCTTACAAAGTCAAAGTTTCCGGCCAAAATTTTTCGCATCTCTTTTTCAACAGCCGGAAAATCCTCTTCGGTGATTTTCTTTTCTTTAAAATCGATGTCGTAGTAAAAGCCGTTTTCAATCGCGGGTCCGATAGCGAATTCCGCTCCCGGAAAAAGATGCTGAATAGCCTCAGCCATAACATGAGCCAACGAGTGGCGCACAGTCTGCAAGTGTTCGTCAACTGCCATTTTTATTGTCCTTTTTTATTAGAGGGAACCGGGGCACTCGTTTTCCGCGTTGCGGGCGGCGCACCAAGTTCCTTTTTTGAGCGCGGCTTGAACGTCGCCGCTCTTTAAATATTCGTACAAAAAGCCCGCGGCGAACGCGTCTCCGCAAGCGGTTGTGTTCACGATCTTCAAATTCTTTTCGGTGTCGGCCTCAAAGACCTTTCCCTTTTGCGCGGCGTAAGTCGATTTGTCTCCGCGCGTCACAATGAAAATCGTGTTGTGCTTTTTGCTTGCTGTCGTGAGGGCGGACTTTAAGCCCGCCACGCCACTCTTTCCTCCGAAGGTCGAAAAAAATTCCTCTTCGTTTATTTTAACTACCGTCGGCTCGCAAGCCTTTAACGTTCGTTTTAAGTCGTCTCCCCAAAAATCGACAAGCGTGATTTTCCCCGCGTCGCAGGCGGCCTTGCAAATGTCGCGCGAAAGGTCGTCTGGCCAAATCGCGGGGCGGCTTCCGGCAAGCAAAAGAGCGTCGCTGTCGCTAAGGCTTTCGTTTACCGCGTCCATCAATTCGTCAACTTTGTTTTGGGGCATTTTTTCTACCGCAGGCTCGCCTACGACCAACTCAGTCGTGGTCTTTGCCGTCTTGTCAAGAACAGTCCAACATTCGCGGGTGTTTCCGGGAATCGTCACCGGGCTAAGAAGGAGCGAATCCCTTTCGGCAAATTCGGTAAAGCGCTTTTGGTTTTCTTCGCCAAGCGGACAAACCACGCGCACCGATCCAGCCTCCAGCTGGTTCAAAACGCGCGCCGCGTTGACAGCCTTTCCCGAAGCCCACACCCCGTACTTTTCGGAACGGTTCACCTTGTTAAGCATAAATGTCTTGAACGAAACAGTCCTCTGAATCGTCGGACTCAAACAAACAGACGTAATTTTCACAATTTTCTATTATAGCGAATCGCGGAATTTTGCGCAATATTGAGGGGAATCACCGCGACACCAATTTGCGAACAAAAGGAAGCCTTTCAAAAGCCTTGTTTTCCAACATGCTGATTAAGCGGCAGGCGCTTCCCGTAGGATGGTTCACGCCATTTTCCCACGCTTCCACAGTCTTGCAAGAAACGCCCATGTAACTTGCGAACAACGCCTGCGTCATTCCAACTGAATTCCTTATGCGCCTTATTTGCGCGTTGTCGTATTTTTTTACAGGCTGAATTTCATAAACAGTTCTTTTACCCTTGAGTTCGCCGCGCTCAATGGCAATCGCCTCGTTCAAGCCGGACATCAAATCGTCAAAGTGTTTGCTCATTGCGGTTTGCATTATACCCTATAAAATAGGAGGTGTCAATAAAAAAAAACTTCCAACTATAAGGTATGAATTTTTATCAAAAAATGCGCGAATTCCTAGGAAAAAGTGAAATTATTTTTGTGGGATTCAGACAAAGGCTGTTTATTTGTATAGAGATAAGAAAATGGTCGAGGCTTGGCCCTTAGAGCCCAAGAAGCTTGTGAACGACTGGAAGGAAAGACGAAAGCGGGTGAACGAAATTCAAATATAATTTAAGCAGAAATATAGTGGAACAAAATGACACCGAAAAATCAATAGAAATGGGTAAAAATGACACCGAAAACGCAAAAGTTGTCAAGAAAAGTGTAAATTTTGCAAAAAAGTCGTCAAGAAAAATGTTGAATTTACACAGTCCTATTCTGTCTTATAGAGTCATATAATTCTAGCACATAATCCTTCACTTTTTCCCACAGATAAACTCGCTCCCCTTCAGATTCAAATATTTTGCCATGGTTCTTTTCTCCAAAATTCACCATTTGGTCGAAATTTGTTTTAAATACGCTGCCCATATTAGCTTTTTGCTGTAAATCCCTGAACAAAACATACCCAACAGAAGAATCATATAGGCTAAGATAAGCGTAGAGGATTTTACTATTTTTTTGATCCGGCCTAGAAAACCACCCCGGCAATCGATTTTTAACTTTACGAATCTCAGACTGAATCAAATCGCCACCATCATTTGCGCTAGAAGTATTTTTCGGGGAAAAGGTTTTACGAACTATATGATTATCATATTTTCCAGCATTTAGATTCAACATATTAAACAAATCAAGCATTTTAACGCTTCGCAAAAACAATTCTGAGGAATCAGAATCTGACAACGTAGATTCAATTGTCGGAACTAAAATATCGTTTTCAAATTCCTCATTTGCGATATAACTAAATAAGACTTTCTCTTTATCTGAAAAATCATTGTTTAAAATTGTGAAATATTCTCGAATAGTTTTATCTGTCGCCGGATTTACTTTTGGAGACGCAAACATAATCTCATATTTATAATTTGGAAAAAAAAGCAAAGCAATTAAATACGCTCTCAACAATTTTTTACAAACTCTATCCTTTGTTTCCAAACGCTCCCCGTATTGCAGCCCCCTTTCATGGAACGCAACCTCAACCAAATACAATTTTTCATTATTAATGCCAACAACATCCAACTCCGCTTGCTTTATAGTCTGTTCCAAAGAACTACTTTTAAATACATCTGAAAAATCTTGATGTTGTTGAATTCTGTCATAAATGGATTCTATTTTTCTTAAATTTTCATCTTCTATCTTCCAAGAAGACGCAGTTCTCCAATTTGTTTGAGTAACTATACACTTTTTTACATTTTTTAAATATGACTGCAACAATGACTCGCCAATTTCTATTTTCATAATTCACATCTGCCTACAGTAAAATTTTTGAAATCATTTGCCGCTTTAACAAATAATTCATATTTACGAATTAGCAAGATTTTTCCACCACCCCAAATCACCATCAGGAAGTGACAACTTTCCCTTTTCAACTAAATCAAGAAGTAGTTTTGCTTTATCCTTTAGCGCTCGAATATGCTTTCTTTGCTCCAACTGTTTAGGCGTAACACCTAACAATAAGTCATCTACCAATCCAATACACTTATCTTGCTCATCAAGGGACATTTTAGTCTTATTGAAAATAGCATACTTTAATTCCACCGAAGCGTTCAAGCGTTCCTTTTCCTCTTCAGATGTAACATCTGCTCGCTCACACAATGAATCAAGATAGTAAACATCCATGCCGTCTACAGTCTGTTTATCAATAAAATTTCCTTCTAAGCCCCACCACTCACGCATTTTTTCGAATTCAGCTAAATCAATTCCTTTTTGCTCCAATTCAGCCTTTGTTACAGATTGACCGATTTCTGGATTATCGCCAAACGCTTTATAAAAAATAAGTTCATCGGGATAGCCCAATTTATTAGAGCATAAATTCTTCAAAAAAATCTTTAATTCTGAGGGGAGAATTTTATTTATACACTCCATCGCTGTTGCGTGCAATTTTTCCCTTACCTCTATATGTTTTTCATAAAAGAAATCAGTGCCCCATTCATTCAGTATTCCTTCATAATTATCCGCTTTGGCATCCAATTCTTCCTTGTATTCTTTTAAGATCTCATTTTTATCCATTTTACCTCACCTCTTTTCTTGCTCAATATTCCATAGTAATAGTAATCTTGCCAACAAGTTTTTCTTTTTGAGTTACTCCCTTATAATGTTCTTTGCAACATATTATTACGGTATTTGAGTCGCCTGTCTTTTCAATCCTTTGGCATTGATAAATTAGACGATTTTTTTCATCTATTCGCCTAGAAAGGTTACCTCTGAAGTCATGCTTGCAAACTTCAGGTTTTCCAAGCCCTTGCAAAGGACCATCCCGTTGTATTGACATTATTAAACTATTAATTCTTTCAAATTTTGACTTATCTTCGCGCAACCAGTTTTTATAATCATCAAAACCTTTACTGTTAAATATAGTGTACTGCATATCACTTCCGTTCATCTTTACTAGACTGTTTCATTTTTTTCTCATTAAACATTAGAACCTCTATTGGAACAGGCGTTGGATTAACAATTTCTTCATAAATACTTTTTACTAAATACAATTTCTCACCTTGTTCATAAGAAGAATCCTCAAGTATTGAAGCGGCTTCGATAATTGCGTGCATAGGAACTGTGGGATTACGACGTATCATTTCTTCCTCAGACAACTCACCTTTTCTATATAGCGCTATAAGACTCCAAAACTCACCTAAAGTCAAATTCACATCTTCACTCCATAAAAAAAATCTTTTTAATTATAAACTATTGCTTACAACTTTTCAAGCAAAACACTTTGCCCGTCTCTCCTACCCCTCCAACAGCCTCACCATCTCTTCTCCGGCCCCATGCATTTCTGCAAGTTCCAACGCAGTAAAACCTTTATTGTCGCGCAAAGTCAAGTCAGCGCCCGCGTCTATCAAAAGCTTAGCGCATCCCGTTTCTCCTCTAATTGCGGCTTCCATAAGCGGAGTGGTTCCAACATTGTTCTTCTTGTTCACGTCAGCGCCGGCCTCAACAAGAATTTTTGCAATGTCGTAGAACCCTTTGATAATGGCTACGGTCAACAATGGGTCTTCAAGGCGGTCGGACACGTAATTTATGTCGTGGTCATCATTCTCACCCGCCGCAAGGCCTTAGCTTCTACCGTGCGCACTTCCAAGCGCGTCATACAAAAGCGGTCGCATACTTCCTTTATCGTATGGCTTTTTCCGTCTTCAAGGCCAAAGCGCATTTTGAGAACGTCTTGCTCCAGCGGCGTAAGAGAAGACAAAACGCCTTTCAACAGTTCCTGCAACTCTTCGTAACTAGACCACATTTTTCGTTCCATAAACACTCCTTGCGGCAAAGCGCCGCTTTTCGACAAAACAAACTTGAATATTTTTCATTTTTCTTTATACCAAACATATTCGCCTCTATATCCTTTTAAATAACTTGCATTGCTAGCGGCGTTGCCCAAATCGAGCGAAACAGAATATGAATTGGAATACTTATAGAGCCAATTTATGGCGTCTTCAAAAGCGACAGACGAAAGCGCGCCGCATTCTTCAAAAACCTTATGGGCTTCGCTGGAAGACTCGTAATAATTTCGCAATTCCGATACACGGCTTCCTATTGTCACAGAAGTAAGAACGGAGCAATTCTCAAAAGCCCCCCGCTCCACTATGCGAGCGTCGATTTTCACATCAACCAAGTTTGCGCATTTTTCAAAAGCAAAATCGCGGATTTCGTTGACATTCGTCATTGAAATCCGGCTCAATTTTCCATCTTTTGAAAACGTTCGCATTCCGATGGAATTAACATTAGCAAGAACGACAGATTCAAGATTCACATCATTGCAAAAAGAACAGCCTCCCACCTCTTGAATATTTTCAAGGCAAGCGGTCTTCAAGCTGTCGCAATAAGCGAAAGCGTAGCTGCCGACGGTTTTTGCATTCTTTATTGACACATTCGTCAAAGCTTTGCAAGCATAAAAACAGGAATCCCCTATTGTTTCAACCCCATCCATTTTTATAGAATCAATATTCTTGCATCTATAAAATGCCCTTGATCCAATTGTTTTTACGCTTGGCGGAATATATACAGAAGAAATCGCGCAATTCTTAAACGCATAACTACCTATAGTGGAAAGCCCATCTGGCAAAAGCACGGACTTTAACTTTGCGCAATCCTTAAAAACAGATTCATTTTCGCTTGTTGGACTTACAGCCACAAGACCGTGGCTTTTAGACAAGTCAAGCGTGATGTCTTTGTTCGCCTGCGCAATTTTTTGCGCCAAAGCCTCCAGGGTTGAATTCGAAATCTCGCCGCAAATTTTAACAACGCAAGAATCAAAAAGGGTTGTCAGATTTAAATCCTTTACAGTTTCATTGGTCGCTGCCACACCGTAAAACCACTTTGCGTAAAGGGTTTTTGCTCCACTCACCGTCACGTTCTGGCCGTCTTGATAAAGAATTTCGCCGTCGGCAGATTCCGCCCAACCGTCAAAACTGTAGCCAGTTTTTTCAAACGCGTTGGCGCTTAGCGCTTGCGGAACGCCGTAATAAAATTCTTGACAAGGCATGTCACCGCATGCTCCGTTGGCGTTAAATGAGACAGCGTATTTTTCACGGTCGTAATAAATTTTCACCAAAGTCGAACCGTCGGCGGCGATTGTCTTCTGGGAAAAAGCTTTTGACGAAAACCCCGCGTATGATTTTGCGGCGGCTGCGGTTTGAGCGCCTTGCTTTCCAAAAAGCGTTTCCACGCCATCGATTGCAAGTTCGTAGCTGTCCAGCCGCGCCGTTTGCTTCCAATGCTCCACCTTGTAGCTTGCGTTTTCTATTTCTCTCCAAACAGCATATAGCGTTGCGTTCGCATTGGCAAAATAGGAATTGCCGTCGCCATAGAGAGAAACTCCGTCAGCGGCTGTCGCCCACCCCAAAAAAACGCAATCCTGTTTTTTAAAGGCGTTCGCTTTTAACGCTTTGGAAACGCCATAATAAAATTCTTGCGCGTCCATTGTTCCCGTTCCGCCGTTAGCGTTAAAGGCGACAATGTATTTTTCACGGTCATACAACACCTTCACCACTGTCGAACCGTCGGCGCGAATTGTTTCTTGCGAAAAAGTTTTTGCGACAAAGCCTTCATAATTTTTTGCAAGCGCTTGCGTCAAAGAATTTGTCTTTCCCGCAAGCGTCTCAAATTCGGCAAACTCATAAGACTCAAAATCCTCCGCTAGAGACGCGCTTTGCTTGTAATGTTCGACTTTGTAAAGCGTGTTTGAGCTTCCCGTCCATAACGCGCGCAATGTTGTGTCTTCCGTCAATTCATAAGGAAACGAAATTTGTTTTTTTGATTCTGAATCCGCGCTCCAGCCTAAAAGCGTCCAGCCATCTTTTGTTGACGCCGGCGGGTCGGTTATTATGTCCGTGTCCATATCAGGAACTTCGCTTCCGCCATTCGTCTCAAAGCGAACATGATAAGTTTTCAGCCACTTTGCGTAGAGAATCGTGTTGCCAGCGGGCGTGAAAGGGAAGGATACTTGCGCGCCTGCAAAGGCTGCGTTTGAGTACCAGCCCATGAAGCGCTCGCCTTCCTTTTGGGTTGTTGGAGCGGCTTCAATCTTGCCAGTCCTGCAGGACGGAATTGGCGAGCCGCCGTTAGTTTCAAAATCCACTTTGTAAAGGCGCGTCGCTTCCACAAACAGCGGATTTTCGCAAGAAACAAAAAACAAAAGCGCCGCGATAGCGGCAACACAAGCAAAAAATCTTTTCATACGTTCCTCCCCAAAGCTAAAATCTCATTCCCGCCGCGATTCCCGCGCCAAAAATATACGGATAGCCAAAGCGGATTTCCGGCTCCAAATAAAAGCCGCCAAACGCAATGCGGCAGCCCGCCCCCGCTCCGCCGTCAAATTTAGGACGCAATTCAGAATTGACAAGCAAAAAAACTGCGCCCGCCTGCGCCTCGACAAAAAAACCGGTGACAGGCTCGCCGCTCAAAGAGGCAAAATACCAGCGGACCGCGGCCAAAGTTTCCAAGGCAAAAACCTTGTTTTCTTTTTCGTAAATGTCATGGCTCACGGCAATTTTGGCTCCCGCGGAAAGCTTTCGGAAAAAAGCATAGTCAAACGAAAGACCTGCGGCCGGAGCGATTGATTCAATTGAATTTTTGTTGGCCTCGCAAAAAATCGCGAGCGAAGTTTTTTTAAATGACGGCGAGCGTTCCAAAAGCTGTTCCGCCTTTTGCGAATATTGAAATTGATACGTTCTTCTAAAAAGATAAGCGCCGGTTTTTACGTCCAACATTCTGACAAGCAAAGAACAGCCGCTTTTGTACTCTTCCAATTTTCCAAAAAGAATGTAACGGGCGCCAAGCCGTTCCGCCGCCGAAACAATTGTCTTTTCGTTGACCACGCCGGAATTCTGGAACCGCAGCTCCCGTTAAATTTTGTCCATGCGCTCGCGGGTAACTATTTTCATTCCGCGGCTTTGTTCGCAAATAGCGTCGGCCAATTGCTCGCGAACGTAAAGAGTCAGTTTTTTCGTGGGACTTTCAAAATCATCAATAGCCATAACCGTTTTTGCGGAACATCTTTCGGTTATGTCAGAGGCGGCTTTTTTTATCACGCTGTCAATATCTTCCCGCGCGCGAACCGCGTTCAAGCAAAAAAGAGAAAGGAATACAAAAAGTAAGTTTTTCGCTCTCACAAGCCCTCCAAAACTCAATTGAAAGATTCAAGAATAAAACGCTCGTCTAAAAGCGTTTCCAAGCCATGCAAGGACAAACGTTCCAGCGTTTCAAAATTATACGCGGAAAACTTTTCGCATTTGCCAGCAAAAGAAACTGCCGTTCCGTCTTTTCCATTTATTGAAATTTCAATTTGGGGAACGCTGGAATAAATCACGCCGCGTTCGCCGTCAAATCTACTTTGGTCCCAATCAACATTCGCGCGAAGTTCATAGATCCCGCCAAAGGAGGCGACCGCGATTCCATTTTGCGAAAGCAAATCCAAGATTTTTCCTCGGATTTTATTCCATTTATCGCCAACCACAAAAATTGTGATTGCGGCTTTATTTTTTAGAGCGGACAAAAGGCTAAAGTCGCGAGCGAACTTTTTTGCGAACGCGGTGAATGCTTCGCAACGCGCCGGATATATGACAAGGGCGTTTTTGTACAATCCCAAAAAGCCGTCATAATATTTTTTGGCCTTGTTCAAAAGAATGATTTTTTGAAGCGCTCGCGGTTCCAAGCGCGCAAGCTTGCCCGCCTCCGCGCATTCAGACATGGCCACGTCAATCTTTTGCGCAAGAACATTCCACGCATCTTTCTTTACGATGTAAGCGCAAGCCGACCACCTGTTCCGCCTCTTGTCAAAATAACTTTTAGCGTAACGAACGCAAGAAAGCTCAGAGCGGCTCTCCGCAAGAACAGTTTGCATGACATTCGCGTTTTCACAGTTGTTAGAACTGCCTTCCGCGAACTCCTTCCATGCGTTGATTTTCGTCGCTATGCTTTGCTCAAAAAAAGCGCTTAATTCCGCAAGCGCCGCTTTTTTCGCCGCGCTTTCAGACAGGCCTTCTCCTACAGCGGCTATGAAATTTTCCGACGGAAATTGTTTTTCCGCATCCAACATCCATTTTGGCGGCGCGGCATAGCAAAGCGCAAGCTGAAAAACGCAAACAAAAAGAATTATTTTTTTCATGCTCGCCTCCCGCTAAAAAAACTGTCTGCCGCGCCGTCAAAACCATTCTAGTCTTTCGCCGCAACCATCGTGTAGTTCATAAGGTATTTGATAAGGTCGTCGATAACCTTGTCATTTTCGCCATTGAACGCTTCCTTGATGTGCTTTGAATACATGTCTTCGTCCATCGAATACACGACAATATAAGTGTACTTTGGCTCCGCGTCGTTCTTTTTTTGAAGCTTTGTGCGGCCAAGAACCCACCAATCAGTTTCTTTGTTCAAGCCGGCGACAGAAACCGCTGACGCGCGGGCTGAATAACGTTCGACAGTTTCCTCAACATCGGACTTGTCGCCTTGAGCGCGGCCGCCCACAAAATCAGAAATCCCCTGTTTGATGGACGCGCCAATTTCCGCGCGGGCGTCAACTTGATCTGCCCAAGTCTTTACAAAATCAAGATTAGGGCCGCTTTTTGAGACAACCCAAATATGCTTGTTGATGCCCAATGCCTTGCTCAAAGTTTTTTGATTTGGCGTGCCAAGCACCACGCCCACCCAGTCAGGTTGGGCAACGCCAAACGCAGTTCCTTTGTGCTCGATTATTTCCGTAGGGCCGGAAATTTCGTTCACCTTGGGAGCGCTCGCGCAGCCCGCGCAAAAAAATGCAAACGCCAAAGACAAACAACCAGAAAAAAGAACAACAACCTTTTTCATACAAAAACCTCCTGTCGATTCTCCGACAATACCAAATATAATCCATATCCATTCCCAAGTCACGGGAATAGATTTCCACGCCGTAATGCAGCGAAGCGGCAAAACGACAGCCCGCCCCTACTTGCCGTTATCTAAACGCCCAAATTCAAAATGCAATTCCACAATCTCATCTTTTCTTGAGCGATCTGAAACAACTTCATGGTTTCCATCCAGCGTCCAAATTCTTGTATAAAAATTTCCCGCCCGGATTTCAAGGCTAAACGGCTCAGCGCTTTCAATAGGTTTTCCGCAAAAAGAAATTTCGGCGATTGAAGCCAAAGGGAACTTAAGCGGACAGCAATAATTTTGCTCTTTGACAAAAAGGTCAATCGCCACAAGATATTTTCCTTTGCAAAGGCGCGAAAAGGCGTACAAACCCCAATCATCCCAAAAAGAGACTTTCAACCGGTTAAATCTTTGTTCAAGCCACTTACTGTCCGGCTCGCCCAAGATTTCCGACAAGTCAGAAAGTTTTGGACGCGCGGGAAGCGCTTGCCCTTTTATAAAGATGATGCCGTTACGAAGAATTTTTATTCCGCTGGCAAGCTCTGCGTCTGCGCGCGAAGAAGCGCATAAACTGAAAGTTGAATACAATTTTGCAATCGGGCTGTAATCGCTCTCCCAAATTTCTTCTCCAGCTCGATACTTAAAAGCAAGAGAGGAAACTTTGGAATCATAGCGGATCTCTTTTCCAAGTTCAAAGGCGATTCGCTTTGCCGCCGGCATTTCATGCCTCATGCAAACGCAAGTCACAATTGGAGCGTTCATAGTTTTACAGTCATACTTTAGGCCTACAAGCCTATGAACGCCCTTGTCGTCCGCGACAAGAAAGTCAGAATCCTTTATTTTTTCGCGCAGAGAATTTTGAATGGAAGTCGGTATCGAGCATAGCCTTTGTCTTTCATGCAGAGAATAAAAACCGTTCATCGTTCCTCCTTGACAATTCAGCCTTATGCCGTATAATATAGTCCATGTCCATTCCCAAGTCACGGGAACGGAAATCGTGCATAATGCCAACAAGGAGCCCCTATGGCAATAGATTTTACCGAAAAAGCCAAGCGATACCAGGCGATTGACCAAATAATCGCTTCCGGCCGAAAGCTAAAATGGAATCAAATCATCTTGGAGTTACGGGACGTATACGGCATACAGACAAGCAAGACTTCCTTCTTCCGCGACATAGAGGACCTGCAAGAAAAATACCAAGCGCCGATAGACACCGACTTTGAGACAAGCGGCTACTTTTACACAGACCCAAAATACCGCCTTCCGCGCTTTTACACGGACCAAAACGCAGCCAAAGCCGCGCGCCTGATAAAGACGCTGATGGACAGGGTAAAGGGAAATCCGCTTTACAAGGAAGCGCAGGAAGTGTTTGAGTCGCTCGCGATTGAAAGCCGCGACCTTTCCATAGAAAACATAAAGATAAGCAAAAAATCCGACAACGACAGAATAATTTTTGTGGGCGCGCCAAACAAGGACATTCCGGCGGAAACTTGGCGCCTTATCGACAAGGCCTTGCAAGAAAACCTTGTCATAACGTTTGACTACAAGTCGCTCACAGACACAAAGCCCAAAAAGCGCCGCGTCCAGCCCTGGCAGCTGATTTACGACAACGGCAACTGGAACTTGCACGCGCTTGACGTGATAAAAAACGGCCGGCGCCGCTATTCGCTCAGCGAAATGAAAAACATTCAGCTTACAAAAGAAGTCTTTAGGCTGCCAAAGGACTACGACTTTAGAAAAATGACGATGGGCTCCTTTGGCTGCATGTGCCACGACACAAAGCTTGACTACAAAATTCACTTGCATGGCTACGCGGCGCGCGTCTCAAAAAACCGCGTCTGGGGCGAAAATCAAACCATCGTTCCCGACAAAAAAAATCCAGGCCCCGACGACGACGGAATAATTTTGTCTTTTACAAGCAACCAACTTTTTGCAATCCAAAGCTGGGTTTGGAAATGGGCCGGCGAGGCTTGGCCTATCGAGCCCAAGGAACTTGTGAACGACTGGAAGAAAAGACGAAAGCGCGTGAACGAAGTGAAGGTATAAGAAAAAAACTGTGGCTATTTTTTGTCTTTTGTGATAAAATGAGGATATGAAGAAAAATAAAACCGCTGTTTTAAGCAGTTTTGACAAATACACAACATTCTCTTTTGGCGGAAAAACTCTCACTTTTCGCACTTGCAACGGCCTTGAACGCTATACAAAGATTTTGCTTTGGGACAAAGGCTACATAGAAGTTCTTGCAAAGTACAAGCAAAAAAAAGAAGAAATAGAAGAGTACATCGATTTGACTCCAGTTCTTGAAGGCCTTTACATGGACAAAAAAAAATTCCTTGCCCCGATAAAAGAGGTGAAAATAGAATATGCCTGAAAAAGAGTTGAAAAAAATAGCGGAGAACGCGGAGACTTGAGCGACTCGCAAATTTCCAAAATTCAAAAATTTATCAAGGAAAATTATCTAAACATGTATAAAACATGGAAAGACTTTGGCGGCGGCGAGTTTTTCAAAAACTAGACATTCAATTTATCTACTTCACCCCATCACGCACCTAACCCTGTGCCCCTCCGCCACTTCGCGCAGCGGCGGGAGCGCGGCGGAACATTCCGCCTTGGCGTAAGGGCAGCGGTGGGCAAAGGGGCAGCCGTTTTCTTGGGACAGAACGCTGGTCACTTCCACGCTGGAGGCCTGCGCCTTTCCTTGCGCGCCGTCAAACAAAAGCTTTGTGTAGGGGTGGCGGGCATTTTGGAACAAGGTGGCCGCCGGCGCTTCTTCAACAATCGCGCCGCGGTACATCACAGCGATGCGGTCGCAAAACCAGCCGGCCACTTTTAGGTCGTGCGTGATAAAGACAAACGAAAGGTTCTTTTTGGCGCGCAGGTCTTGAAGCAAGTTCAATATTTGTCCTTGTATCGAAACGTCAAGCGCGCTTACGACTTCGTCGCAAATCAAAAGCTCCGGGTCCATTATCAAGGCGCGGGCGATTGAAACGCGCTGGCGCTGGCCGCCTGAAAATTCCGACGGGCGTTTTTCCAAGTGGCGCTCGGCTAGTCCCACCTCCGCGAAAACTTTTTGGGCGCGCTCGCGCAACTCTTCCGCGCGGATTTTTTTGGGCGCAAACTTAAACGCGTCGGTAAGGACAGAAAGCGCTGTCATTCTGGGATTCAGGGAGCGCGCGGGATCCTGGAAAATGTATTTTACGCGCCGCCTGTATTCCGAGAGCGCCTTTTTTTTGTAGTCGAATATGTTTTGAGGAGGAACGGATTCCTGGCCAGAAAGGCCGCCGCCCGCGCCTTCTTGGGCTTGCAAAATATTTTTGTTTGAAAGACCAAAACTGCCGCCGCTTTCTGGGCTTGCCGCAGTTTTCGGGTAATACAAAACGCGGCCGCTTGTGGGCTCGTACATGCGGACAAGCATGCGCGCGGTGGTGCTTTTTCCGCAGCCTGACTCGCCGACGATTCCCAAAGTTTCGCCTCGGCGCAAGTCAAACGAAACATCGTTCACCGCATAAACTAGCTGGCCTTTTTTGGCAAAGAAGCCGGCCTCCAAGTCAAAGCTTTTGAACAAGTTTTGCGCGCTCAAGATAAGCGGGCGACCTTCTTGGCCTTGCGAAAGATTCTGGTTAGCGGCGTTTTGGTCTTGCAACAGTTCGCTCATTTTGCGGCCTCCGCTTCTTTCCAGCAAGAATAATTTTGCGCCTTGCATTCCGCCTTTGCATAAGAGCAGCGCGGCTCAAAGGGACAGCCCGAAGGCGGATTTTTTGGATCTACGACGCTTCCCGGAATCGAAAGCAATTTTCGCTCGGTGTAGCTTGTTCCAAATTTTGGAAGCGCTTCAAGCAAGGCCTGCGTGTAGGGATTTTTTGGCCGCTGGCTAACGTCCGCCGCGCTCCCCTGCTCCATTATTTTTCCGCCGTACATGACAATCATTCTGTCCGAGATTTGCGAAACCAAGTCGATGTTGTGCGAAATAAAAATTATCGAAAGGCCCCGCTTCTTTTTTAAGTCCAAAAGAAGGCTTACGATTTGCGCTTGGATAGTGACGTCAAGCGCGGTCGTAGGCTCGTCGGCGATCAAAAGCTCGGCGTTTTGCGCAAGCGCGAGCGCGATTCCGATTCTTTGCAATTGGCCGCCAGAAAATTGGTGGGGATAGTTCCTCAATCTTTTTTGCGGGTCTGGAAGGCCAACTTCGCCCAAGATTTTCGCCGCGCGGCTGTCGCTCTCCTTTTTGCTGATTTTTGGCTCGGTGTTCCTGTAAAGCTCAAAGAAAACGCTTCCGATGTTTTGAAGCGGGTCAAAGGAGCGGCCCGGCTCCTGCAATATAAGCGCGATTCTTTTTCCGCGATAGGGGCGAAGCTCCTTTTGGCTTAGCGCGGTGAGCTCCGTTCCGTCAAAAAATATTTTTCCCGACACGCGCGCGTTGGCCGGAAGCAAGCCCGGAATGGCTGTCGTGCTTACCGACTTTCCGCTTCCCGACTCGCCGACGATTCCAAGGATTTCACCGCGCTTTACATAGTAGCTTATTCCGCGAACCGCGCGGGTCAAGCCCGCCTTTTGGTCAAGGCTTTCAAAGCCGACGCGCAAGTCTTGGACCACAAGCAGAGCGTCGGCTGGCGCCGCGCTTCTTGGGCTTTCAAACGATTCTTCTTGGCCCGCGCTTCTTGGGCTTGCGTCCGATTCTTGTTCGGCGGCGTCTTGGTCTTGAAAACTTTTTTCGTCCGCGGCGCTCCCGGCCTTGCCAGCAGTCTCCGCGGCGGCGCGCTTTTTACGCTTCCAAGTGGGGAAGACGGCGTGGTAGGGGTCGTAGTAGTCGCGGAGCGCGTCGGCCAAAAAGTTAAAGGCCAGCGTCGTTGCAAGCAATAGCCAAACCGGGTTCAAAAGCCAGGGGTAGCGGCTAAGATTTGAGAGCGTCGAAATCTCGCGGTTTATCATGCTTCCCCAGCTTACGGCGGGGTCGGCGATTCCCAAGCCCAAATAAGAAAGCGTCGTCTCGCTCATTATAAAGGCGGGAACGCTAAGAGCCGCGCTTACAATCAAAAGGCTTGAAATCTGCGGAATGATGTGCCTAAAAATTATCGCAAGGTCGGGAACGCTTTCTAGCGCGGCGTTTTGTACAAAGTCTTCGCGCTTGATCGCGTGCACCATGCCGCGAATCGTCCGGGCGCTGCCGGGCCAGCCGACAAGCGAAAGAATCATCGTGATTATCATGTAGGCCGTTCCGCTGTCAAGCTTTGAGTTTAAGAGCGAGCGCAAGAACAAAATCAAATAGAGCGACGGAACAAGCATGAAAAATTCCGCAAGGCGCATAACGGCCCAGTCGGTCTTGGCGCCGTAGTAGCCGGCGGCGCCTCCTAGAATCATCGCAAGCAGCATGCTTACCGCTGTGGCGACAAATCCGATTGTAAGCGAGATGCGGCTTCCGTAAACCATGCGGCTGAACATGTCGCGGCCCAAATTGTCGGCGCCCAAAAGATAAACGGGATAAGGAGTTAGGGCGGCGCCGCCGGCATTTTGGCCTTGCGAAAGATTTTGGCTTTCGGCGTTTTGGCCTTGCGAGCCGTTCGCCGCGCTTGCCTCCGTTCCAAACAAGTGGCGGTCGCATGGAATCAGGCCTAACAATTTATAAGGAAATCCTTTCGCAAAAAACTTTACCTTGTGTTCCGTCCCTTTAACAAAAGCGTATTTCCAGTTAATCATGCTGATGGTCTTGGCCTCTTTTGCAACCAAACCATTCTTTGTAAGTCGAATGTTTGCCGGGTGGAACGTGTTCTCCTCAAAAGTAAGCGTGGCGGGATACGGCGCCACAAAGTCCGCGAAAATCATCGCAAGGTACAAAAGTGCCAAAATGATCACAGAAGCGAGCGCGAGCGGCCTTGTCTTGATATAAGCAAAAAACTTTTTCATCGCGCGCCTCTTTGGCTTAAAAGAATTTCAGCCACAGCCTTAGCCCTCCGCCCCGTAGCGAATGCGCGGATCCACCAGCGCCAAGCAAATGTCGCTGACCAACATTCCAATCAGAACAAGCGCGGAGATGAACATTTCGTCCGCCAAAACCAAATTGATGTCCTGCTGCAAAACCGCGTCGTACATCAAGCGGCCTATGCCCGGATAGGCGAAGATGATTTCCAAAACCAGCGAGCCTGAAAAAAGGCCCGCGAGCAAATTGGCGCTTCCGGTGATGTAAGGGTTGAGCGTGTTCCTAAAGGCGTGGTTAAAGTAAACGCGCCTCTCGCTGATTCCGCGCGCCCTCAAGGCAAAGATGTAAGGAAGGCCCATTTGGTCAAGCATCGTCGCTCGGATCATGCGCATCGTTCCGCCAGCGCCTCCCAAAAAGGCCGCGAGCAGCGGAAGGAAAATATGGCGGCCATAGCTAAAGACAAACTTTGCCGGAGAGGCGTCAAATGGAAAGTCGGGATAGGCCGTGACCGGAAAAAGGCGCGTGACGCTAGCGAAAAGCTGCAGCAAAATCAAAAGCAGCATTCCCGGAAAGGCGTTGAAGAAAAGCGCGAAAAAAGTCACGCCGACATCCAGGCGGCTTCCGGCCTTGCTGGAAAAATAAACGCCAAGCGCAAAGCTCGCGGTCGTTATAAGGACAAGCGAAATTAGATTTAGCAAAAGCGAATTCCACAAGCGCGAGCGGATCAAAAAGCCGACGGGCGCGCGGGAAATAAGGCTGACCCCCAAATCGTGGTGGACAAAAACGCGCTTAAGCCACTTTGCGTACTGGACGTAAAAGGGCTGGTCGATTCCAAGCTCGGCGCGCAAGGCGGCCATTTGCTCGTCCTGGAATTTATTGTCGCTCGCGGAATTTTTGGCGCCGCTTTTGGCTCCGCCCTCGCCTTGGGCGCCGGCCATTATTTGCTGGGTCATCATTTGGTCAACGATGTCGCCGGGAGCCAGTTCCATCAAGCCGAACATCGCGAGGCCCAGCAAAAAAAGCAGCGCCAGCATCGTGACAAAACGGCCCGCGATGAATTTCGCAAGAGGAGAAACGGAGCGCATCCTTACCTGCCGTTGAACTTTATCGCGAGCATCGTAAGGTCGTCAAACTGCGGAGCGTCGCCGACAAACTTGTCAACTTCGCCGCGAACCACTTTTAGCAAATCGGCGGGGGCGGCTCCGGCGTTTACGTTCAAGGCTTTCTCCACGCGCTCAAATTCAAATAGCTCGTTGTTGGCGTTTGTCGCTTCGGGAACGCCGTCGGTGTAGACAAAAAGCGTCGCGCCTTTTTCAAGCTTTATCTCGTAGTCTGTGTAAACCATTCCTTCCATGCCGGCAAGAACCAAGCCGCGCTTGTCCTTTAAAAGCTCAAAGCTTTTTCCGGGCTGGCGGATTGCGGGATATTCGTGGCCGGCGTTGGAGGCGGTGACGACTCCCGTGTTCAAGTCCAAAATGCCAAGCCAAACGGTGACAAAAAGGCTTGCGTCGTTTCCTTCGCACAACTGGTTGTTGGCGTCGCGCAAAACCTCAGACGGCTTTGGAACGTTTCCAAAAAGCGCGCGGTTCTTTATTACCGTTTTTGAAATCGCCATGAAGAGCGCGGCGGGAACGCCTTTTCCCGAAACGTCGGCGATGACAAGCGCCAAGTGGTCTTTGTCGATAAAGAAAAAGTCGTAAAAATCTCCGCCGACTTCCTTGGCCGGATCCATAGAAGCGGCAAGCTCAAATTCCGCGTGCCCTGAAAATTCCGGCTCAACGCGGGGCAGCATCGCGGCTTGGATTTGCGTCGCCACGTTAAGGTCGGCGGAAATTCGCTCGTTCTCCTTTGTTTCGACAAGCAGCTTTTCCATGTAGTTTTTTGTCTCGCCTGCCATCGTGACAAGCGCGCTTGAAAGGCTTTGGATTTCGTCCTGGGTGTTGATGCGCGGATCCTTAAAGTTAAGGCTTTCAACGTCCTCTCCGCTGGCCTTTGAGACAAAGTCAACGGCGGAATTTTGAAGGCTCTTTAACGGATGGATTACGCGGCGGTTAAGCCAAAGAATCAAAATCAAGACAAAGGCGGCGGCAAAGACAAGACCGGCCACAAGAATGCTCACAGGATAAATGCGCATCGTCGCGTCAATGTCGAACATGTTGATGTCGACGCTCATAACGCCAAGAGGCTTTCCGGCGGAATTGCGGACAACGATTGAAGTCGTGTAAACGCTTCCCCATTCGGTCTTGTTGGGGTAATACCAATATTCTCCGGGCGCGCTGTTCTTAAAAAAGTCCAAGTACTGCTTGGCCACGTCGGCGGGAAATTCGTTTCCGGTCAAGTCGCCCAAGCGGTCTGTCATTCCGTCCGCGTAGTCTTTTTGGGTGTTGCCGGTGCAAATGTATTTCATATTGTTTATTGAACTGTCGTTAAGCGGCTCGATAAGGTAAAGCCATGCGATTTCGGAATTGCTTTTCACAAAGTCAAGGCGTTCGCTAAGGGCCTTGTGAGCCGCGTTTTCCTTTCCGCTCGCAATCGCCTCTTCAACGCCGTCCCAGTCAATTTTTTGGGAGGCCAGCTTCAATATCGTCCGCTCATATTCCTTGTACTTTTGAATCATTCCCTTGTGGTAAGTTTTGTAGCCCACGATTCCAAGGCATATTGAAAGCAGGACGGTGAAAATTTCAACCGCGAGCGAAAGGCTTCTGCTCAATTTCTTTTTTGTCTTTTCCATAAGTTTCTCCAAAGCAATGATTTTTTCCGTTTTGTTCAATTATTTTTTCCTCATTGTAAAATTCAAGGCAAAATGCGCAGCGCACACAAGCGCCAACACAATCGCAAAAACGCTGGCCGAGGCGGCTACGTTCCTTGAAAGAAAGACAAGGCCCATAACGGCCGGGCCAAACGACTGGCCGATAAAGTCGGTGAAGTTAAAGATTCCCATAGCGTTTGGAACGCCGTACTCCTCGCACTCCTCCAGCATCGAAAACTGCGCCTGCTGGACAGAGCGGCCAAAGCCGTTGGCCAAGCCCAAGATAAAAATCGCGGCCAACAAGCCGACAAAGCTTCCGCTAATGGCAAAAACCAAAACGGCGGCAAGGCTTAAAATTATCGAAGCGTAGGGGCTCAGCGGGCCAGTCTTGTTGATCACCCATTTTGTCAGTCCGTTCCCCAGGTAAATCGCAAAGAAAGAGTAAAGCATCATCAAGGCTGCGACCATAACTTCGCTCAAGCCGTTGGCGTCGGAATACATGGGCAAGTAATAATAGACAAAGCTTCCCATCAAGGCAAAGGGCGCCTGTATCAAAAGTATGAACGACCAAACGCGGCGGCGGCGCAAGAATGACAAAATTCTTTTGGCGTCGTTTTTACGCTCGCCATGGACTTTTTCTCCCTTGCCCGAAGCGAGGCCCAAAGACTTCCACAAGCCCAAGAACAAAAGGACAGAAACAATCCACATCGCCGACACAAGCGGAAAAATCATGCGGCGGCCAACGCTTGAGGCGAGCGCGGCGCCAAAGAGCATTCCAAAGTTGATTCCGGAAATTTGCGCGGCGTTGTAGGCCGTGTAGCCCGAAGTCCTGTTCTTTGCGTCCGGTATTTGCGAAACCATAAGATACAAGGAATTGGTTGTAAGGCCGACTCCGATTCCGTCAATCACCAAGGCCAAAAAAAGCAGCGCGTAGGAAAATGGAAAGGCAAAAATGACAATGTTGCTCAAGGCCGACAAAGCCGCGCCAAGGGCCACGACTTTTTGGCAACCGATCTTTCTGATATAGCCTTCGCAAAAGAGCGCCATCAAGCCGATGATAAAAAGGTTCACCGAAATAGGCAGCGCGGCGGCGAGCGTTCCGCTATTTTCGCCCAAAGACTCCATCGCGCCCTTGGCTATTACCATAGGCAAGAAGGTTGTCGTCATATTGTAGGCTGCGAAAAGCGCGAAGACCATTATGCGGATGTAGTAATGCGGGAATGTTTTTTGAACCGCCTCGCCGCGCGCCTTTTTCTCTTCCATTTCCATTTGGGCCTGCGACTTGGAAAGAATGTAAGAAAGCGCCTCGCCCATCGCAAGCCAAACAAAAATCAAAGTGACCGCGATTCCCAGCAAAACGTTTTTTTTCATGTCGCTGATTTGGTCGGTAAGCATAAAGTTTTCGGTCATAACCGAAACGACTCCGCAAACGCGGCCAAAATCGTTCACAACCGGAACCGAAACATAAGTGTAGGACGCGGACGTGTCGTCCTTGCTTGACCTTACGGAACGCGATGTCTCATAGATTTGCTTTATTTCTTCGGCCTCTCCCTGAGTGAGCGGAAAGTAAGTTCCGATCGCTTGGTCGAGGTAGGCGCAAGCGTAAGCGCCCCGCTTTTCGTCGTACTTAAAGATGTCGCAGTAGACGTTTTGGTTTATGTCGAGCGTTGGATCGATTATGCTCTGCATGCTTTGAATCATTTCCCTGTATTCAGGAGAAGCGAAATCCGCGGCGCTTTGAATCGAATCCAAAGTCGAAGGCCTTATTGTATTGGCCACAGAATAGGCCATGTTTTCCATTTGCGCCAAAATCTGGACGCGCATAACCTTTGAAAATTCGCCTGTCAATTTGTAAGTGATTGTTCCCGCGACAATCAATATTACAAGCGTGACATAAACGCTGATGCGCTGTATTACCTTGACCTGAGTCCTAAAGAAAGAGACGACAATCCTAACGGCAAGCAAAAGCGCGCTCAAAAGAAAAACGAAAAACGAAGCCAAAAGGGCGGCTTCAATCTTTAGCATTCCGGAATTCTTTGCGGGAGCGTCAAGGGCGGACAAAGAAACGGGCGTGACCGTCACCGCCCCCGAATTGTCAAGAACAGTCCGCTTATGGCCGTTTTGCAAGTCCAGCTCAATAACGCTGTTGGAATACAATTCGGCGCACAAAAGCTTTTCGCTTCCGGAAGGCTCAATCCAGTTTAAGCATTCGTCGTCATTGCCTCTATAAACGCGAACAAAGCCCTTGTCTTTTTTTAGAACAAAAATTTGTCCGCACTTGTCCAACAAGCAAACGTTTCCCTCTCCGTCCAAAGACATGTCGGCAACAAAGTCATAGGCGTTGTCAAAAGGATACTCTTCCTTTACTTTGTCACCGCTTTGAACGTCAAGCCTTGTGATTGACACAGTTTTTTTGTTTTTGAAGGAACAAACTATTTTTCCGTTTTGAACGGAAAGCAGCATCATTTTGTGCTTGTTGGTCACCGACGAATGCTTTATGTCAAGATAAGTCGCCTTATAACGGCCATCCTCGTCGTAAACCAAAACGGCTTCGCGCGAAATTCTGTTTCCGTCCCAAGCGCCTTCTTTTACATAAACCCAGCCCTTTTCGTCGACCATAAAATCGTCGGCGTAATAAAAGCGGTCCACGTCGTCATAGCCGCGCGGCAAAACGCATTTGACTACGTTTGTGTTTTTGTCAACCGCGATGATTCTAGTTCTTTGCTTGTCCAAAACATATCGCAAGTTTCCAAAATCACGGACAAGATACGGCTCCTGGTATTCCAGAACGCTCTTTACGGGAAGCTCAATTCTGTCCTTGTTAAAAAACGTGACAGCCCCGGAAACAAGGGCGACGACTGCCGCAACAAAAACAAATAACTTGGATTTACCGCTTGCCATAATCCTCTCTCTTTATATATTCCTTGTACTGCAAGTCCGTCGAGAAAATCGAACGCCAGCCGTCGGCGCTTATCTTTATCGGATACAAAAGCGCGCTAAGGTTCATCTGCCCCTTGTGCATTTTGCGGCACTTCCAAAAGGAATCGGTCTCGCCGATGTAATCAACTTCCAACACGTTCTTGATTCCCATAAAGTAAAAGGGCAAGGCGGGAAGCGTTATGTAATCTTTTACCGACTCAATCTTTTCCTGTATGCCGGAAATTATCCTGCGGGTGGAAGGCTTTTCGACAAAAGGCGCGCGGGCCGCGTAATATTTTGAAAGCAGCCCTCTGTCTTCGCCTGTCATTATCAGCGCGTCCTTTACGTTGGGATATTTTTCCTTTAGCGCGTCAAAAAGCTCGCGGTACATTTTTATAATCGGAGCGGCGACTTTGCGGAACTCCTTTCTGGCCTTGACCCTAAGCTCTATCGAAAGCGGCTCCATCATTGAGTCCAAGTATTTTGCGTAGGAAGCGTCGACTATCGGAAGCGTAAGGGCGCTGCCGCTGGCGTTGGCAAGCTCGAACAAATACAAAACGCTGTCGTACTCTTCTGTCGTCAACATCTCCTTGTGGCTTACAAAAGAAACGTCGACAACCTCGCCGGCGTTTTGCTTGGTGAACTCCGCCTCAAGCGAAACCTTGTCGCCGGAATTGCGGCGGCGCGTAGTAAAGTCGTAAACCTTTTGGCTTCCGTCCTTAAGCGTAAAAATCAAGTCGACTTCGTGCTCGCCAAAAAAGCAAGGGCCGCCCGTAATCGCTGTGGGCTCGCCGCGAGCGACGGCGGCGGCAAAATCTTCCAAGCCTGCGGTAAAGTAAGGCATTTGGTCTTTAAATGGCCAGCTTGCGTTCTTGAATTGCGGAAACTTTTTTTCCACCATTTTGCTGTCGTTTATTTGAACGAAAGTTTTGTAGACAAGCGAAACCGAAGAGCCGCCCAAAGCGAGCGCGGCCTTGGCCAGCAATTCTTTTTTTTGCGCGCGCAATTCCTTGATGCGGTCTTGGTTGGCCACAGTGTTTCCAGAATCCTTGTAGCCTTTTATCTCGGCGTTGATGCGTTCCGCCAAAAGCTTGTCGCTGCCCCGCAAGGCGCCTTCCAACTCCGCCGAATCGGGAGCCTTTTCAGTAACCGCCTCAAAAAAATCGGCCGAGCTAAATGGCCAACGGATAAAATCGTTTGAAGAATCTTTGTAAATCGAATCGGCCTGCTTGATTCCAAAACGAGCCAACAGGCTTTGCGTTGAATAAACGTCTTTTCCGTGAACGTAAAAATATTCTTCGTTGTGCTCTCGCTCTTCAAAATCTTCCATAGCCGTCACCATTTTTTTTCTATTACTAGAATGTTCTTATTGTCCTCGTGCTTGTATTTTACCGCGTCCATAGTTTTCTTGACGATGAAAATTCCCAAGCCTCCGACTTTTCTTTCTTCCGCGCTAAGGGTCACGTCCGGGTCAGGCTTTTCCAAGGGATTGTAGGGAACGCCCCAATCCTCAAAAGTTATGGCGACCATTCGCGGCGCGGGGCTTTGCACGCTGACAACCGCTTTTCCGCTTGCGTTTGGATAAGCGTAAGAGGCGATGTTGCAAAAAAGTTCGTCCACCGCTATGTTTATTTGCGCCAATTCCTTCATCGGGCATTCAAGCTTTTCAAGCTCGGCCTCTACAAACGCGGAAACTTTGGCTGTGCTGGCCTTGTCGGCGTCAACGGTTAATGTTGCCATAATGTTCAATTATACTCCGCAAAAGCGTTATTTGCAAGTTTTTCGTAAAAGGAACGGATGTCAGGCTCCATAAGCGAGTCAAAGTTAAAGTGAACCTCGCCCGACACGTTCTTTAGCGTTTTGTTCAATTCCAGCTGGGCTTTCAGCTCGCCGGTTCCAAGCCAGGGACTTTTTTCGTTGCCGGACTTGATCGCCGCGGCGGCCTTGTAGTCAGCCATTCCTATGTACAAGACCACGCCGCTTCCCTCCACCGTCTGGTTCCACCAAGAGGCAAGCTCGGCGTAATCGGCCGCCTTTAGGCCTATGTTCCAGTATATTTGCGGAACGATGTAGTCAACGATTCCCCTTTGAATCCACGTGACGGAATCGGCGCAATGCGCAAAATAGGATTGAGTTCCGCTTGTGGCGGAGCCGTAAGGGTTTGCGGAGCTTTTGTTGCCCCAAATGCCAAAAGGAGAAACGCCAAAAAGCGCGCCTGGCCGCGCGCTGTGGGTCAAGCGAAAAAGCTCTTTTATCAAAAGCGTCGCGCTTTGCCGTCTAAAGTCGTCCAAGTCCATTCCGGCGCCGTATTTTTTGTAGCTGTCGCTGTCGTCGATTCCCGTTTGCGGATAAAAGTAGTCGTCCAAATGAAGGCCGTCCACCGGATATTTTTCCAAAATTTCCTTGGCGCCGCGGACTACAAGCTCGCGGACTTTTGGCTGGCCCGGATCAAGGTAAAAGTTTCCGTCGGAGCTGGGATGGATGAATTTTTTTAATTCCGCCATTTGCGGGCGAACGGAAAGAAGTTCGTCAAGGCTTTGGCCCTTTTTGGCCTTGATTCTGTAGGGGTTTATCCAAGCGTGCAGCGCGATGTTCTTTTGGTGGGCCGCCTGGCAAAAGTACGCCAAAGGGTCAAAGCCGTCTTGGGGAGCGGCTCCTTCGGCCCCGCAAAGCCACTGGCTCCACGGAAAAATGTCGGAAGCGTAAAGCGCGTCGCAAGAAGGACGCGCTTGAAAGAAAATCGCGTTAAAGCCAAAGCGCTGGCACTGGTCAACGATAAAGTCAACATCGGCCTTTAATTTTCGCGCGTCGCTTGTTTTTTCGCGGGGATAATTCGAGCTGATTGCCGCCACCCAAACGCCGCGCATTTTGGGAGCGTTTGTCGCCGGAGAAGGCGCGGCGGCCGGTTGGCTGTCAGAAACGCAAGAAATGATTACAAGCGGCAAAAGAAGCGCCAAGCATGCAAGAATCGCGTTTTTTTTGCCGTTCAAGCTATTCAATTGTAAGAATATTGATAAAGCCGGTCACTTCAAAGACTTCGCGGACAACGTCGTTGACGCCGACCAATTTCATCGAACCGCCGGCCGCGCTGATTTTCTTTTGGGTGTTCAGCAAAATGCGAAGCCCAGCCGAAGAAATGTACTCGATTTGTCCAAAGTCAAAAACCAAGTCCGTCACGCCGTCCAGCGCGGAGGCAAGGGCTTCCTCCAACTGCGGGGCAGTCGTTGTGTCCAAGCGGCCCGAAAGCGCGATTGCCAATTTGTTTCCGTCTTTTGTCTGTTTAATTTCCATGATTAATTATTCTACCACAGAATTTGAGTCCGCGCAATACCTTTTGTAACGCTCCGCTCGTATTCTCATACGCAAAGCTTCAAGCGTTTTTTCGAGCGGACGCTACATAATGCAAAACAATCGCGCCGCGTTCGTTCAAAACCTTTGCGCCGGCCAAAGTCCAAAAGCTTTCCAGCGGCTCGTTCAAAAAGCGCATTCCGCGGCCAAGCGTCACAGGCTCCACGGTCAAAAAGATTTCGTCGACAAGGCCGGCGCGCAAAAACTGGGCGTTGGTAAAAGGGCCTCCCAAAAGCGCGGCTTTTTTGATTCCGCGCGCCTCAAGCGCTTTGCAAACCTCTTGGGGCTGGCCCGAAAGATAAACGCGCTCGCAAGTCCTGCCGGAGCCGCGCGCGTCTTGGTCTTGGCCTTGGGCTTTTGCGGCCTCCGCGCCGGCCGGATTTTGGTCTTGCTGCAATATTTTGGCTTGCGGCAATTTTTTGACCTGCAACAAATCCGGATCGTGGGTCAGGATAAAGTTCGGCAGGCCGTAAACCTTAAAGGAAGCCGCGGTGTTCTTTCCCATAATCACCGCGTCGCAAGATTTGGCTCCGGCCAAAAAAAAGTCATGGTCTTCCCGCGAGCCGTAGCGCTCGATGCCGTTTTTGCCGTCGAGCGCCGCGATTCCGTCAATCGAAACGGCCATGTACATAATCAATGTCACAGCTTGACTCTCTCAAAAAAGGATTCGCGCAAGGCGACGTCCTGGCTTAGGATTCCGCGATGGGCCAAAGTTACGGTGGACACGCCGCTCCTGTTTACGCCGCGCATCGACATGCACATATGCTCGGCTTGGACAAGGACTATGACGCCCTTTGCCTTTAGGCCGGCCATCAAGGAGTCGGCGATTTGCTCGGTCAAGTTTTCTTGGATTTGCGCGCGGCGGGCGTAAACGTTCACCAGGCGGACAAGCTTTGAAAGCCCCACTACCTTTCCGTCGGGAACGTAGCCAATCGCGGCTTTTCCGATAAAAGGCAGCAAATGGTGCTCGCACATCGAATAAAATTGAATGTCCTTTTCTATTACTAAGTCGCTGGCGCTGGAGTCAAAGCATTTTAAAAGGACTTGGTCTGCCTTTTGCTCGTAGCCGCCGAATATTTCCTTGCAGGCGCGGGCAACGCGGGCCGGAGTTTCCAGCACTCCAGCCCTGTCGGGATTCTCGCCGATTCCCTCCAAAAAAAGCCTTACAGCCTGCTGTATTTTTTTCTCGTCTATCATAAGACCGTTATTTTACATAAAAACGCGCAAAAAGGAAAGTGGCTTTCCGATTTTATGTCACGCAACGGTTCCGTCTTCGTAAAGCTTTAGCTCAGGATAAAGGCCTAGAATAAATTTAAAATGCTTGTCGCGCGTCCAAAGGGGAATGTCGTACTTCATCGCGGTAAAGGCTATCATCGCGTCAATAGTTGGAACGTGGATTCCGTTGGAACGCAACGTGTTAAGGAGCATGCCGCAGCCGTCCCAGTCATAGTCGTCGTTGACAAGGTTCTCAAAGCCTTGGAAAAAGGCGAGCATCTTGTCAATTTCCTCATCGTCTCTGGCGCCGTGAAGAAGCTCAGCCCGCACGGCCCCGCAAAGCGCGAATTTATCCGGAGTTATTTTAAGCTCAAGCAATTTTTCCGGCTGCCGCCAATAGTCAACAAGAACATTAGTATCGAAGAGTATCATTCGATCTCCTTAAATCCAATTCCCTTAAATCGCGCAGGATTCTTTGCGCTTCCTCGGCGCTCTTGTCGTCTTTGTAAATCGGGCCGACTTCCTTTATGACATCGGCCAATTTTCTGGTCGCTGGAATCGGCGGCGGAACGTTTTGGCGGATTCTTTGGATAAAGGCCTTGCGCTTTTCTTCCGCCTCTTTTGTCTGGGGAATTATTTTTGGAATCGAGGCCTCTTTGACAAAGTTGTCGTATTCTTCAACCGAAATCATAACGCATTCGGGAACGTTGTTCTTTACGATGACCCTGACTCCGTCGCGCTTGACTTCTTCTATAATTCTGCCCGCTCCGCCCTTGTTGAGCATGCTGATGGGAACAAAAGCGCGCATCATTTTTGCCGCCGTCGCAGCGTCATAATTCGGCAACATATCCGCCCCCTTATTTTATCGACTTATTTATCGATATATACAATAATAGCGCGTGGGGGTAGTTTTTGTCAACAAAAAGTTTTACTTTTTTCTCAAAAAAAGTAAAACTTTTTGACCAATCAACGCTACCTTATAGATATCCAAAACTATAAGGAGCGTTTTATGAAAAGGAAATCATTTGACGAGCTCACCTTTGCTGATGATGGCATGTTCCAAGCGGTGATGAAAAATCCTGAGCTTTCGGCGGAGCTGGTGGAACGGCTTTTGGGAGTCCGCGTCAAGCAAGTGGAGTACCCGGAACTTGAAAAGGCCATAGAGCCCTACTACACCAGCAAGGGCGTGCGTCTTGACGTTTACCTTAAGGACGAGGACAAGGCGATTGACGTGGAGTTGCAGACCTACCCGCAAAAAGCCTTGGGCAAGCGAATGCGCTACTATCAGAGCATGGTGGACTGCGACTCTCTTATGAAAGGCCAGCCATACACCAAGCTAAGGGAAAGTTACATCCTGTTCATTTGCAAGTTCGACCCCTTCCGCAGCGCCACAAAAAGCGGCTACGGCCTGCCCCGCTACACATTCCAAAACATTTGCGTCGAAGAAAACTCCGTGAATCTGGATGACAAAACCGTAAAAGTGGTATACAATGCTTCTGCTTACAAGAGCGTGGAAGATCCAAAAGTCCGCGCGCTCTTGCGATTCATCCAGACCGACGAGCCGGGCGAGGACGACTTTTCCAAGCGCCTTTCCGAGTTCGTGGCAAGAGTCAAGGAAAACGAGAAGTTCAGAAAGGAGTTCGCCGACATGAATTTGCACGATTTTGACATTATGACCGAGGCAAAAGAAGAAGGCCTTGCCGAAGGCCGCGAGGAAGGCGCGCGGCAAAACGCCGTGGAGAACGCGCGAAGCCTTTACGCAAACGGCGTTTCTGCTGACATAATCGCAAGATCCTTGAACATGACCATTGAGCAAGTTAAGGAAATTGTTTGCGAAAGCGCGCAAGCCGCAAACTAAGGCCGTCGCCGCAACAGCCTAGTTGCCCCCGCCTAGCCCCCCAAGCCTCGCGACGGCCGCTATTCTTCTTCTATTATCATGCCAGAAAGCGATTCCCCCCTCCAAGGATTGTTAGAGCCAGCAAAACCACTTGAGCCAGTGGCGCCTAAATACGCGTCCTTTGATCCAGCCGGCACATAAAACTTTAGCGTGGAGGACATTGAAGGTGGACAGCTTAGAAACGCGTCAGAACTAAGAGTAGGCGGCGTTGAGCGGGCAAAGTGGATTTCCTGTAATGAAGAGCAATTGCTGAAACAATTCTGTCCGAGACTTGTTATTTTTGACGACAAATATACAGTACGAAGAGATGTACAGTATGCAAAAAAGTTAGTTGTCAATGTAACAATTGTAAAGCCTCTTAAATCAGCGGTTGTTAGACCTGTTCAAGAAAAAAACACATTCGGACTGGACGTTGTTTTTATTTGTGAAAGATTAGTAACGCGCGTAATATAGGTACAACCATAGAAGGCTCCTTCTTCAAGATATGTAACTGTACTTGGCAACGTAAAAGTCGTATCAGTCTTAGCCGGCGGATATCTAAGGAGTTTTGTCTTACCTTTATCATACAAAACTCCATCCTCCGAACAAAAATAATCGTTGCTTCCTCCGGGAACGATTATTTCTTTTAATTTCAGAGACGTACTGTAGCTGCTTGACTTAAAGCATCTCGGTCTAAATTCCGTTGCATTCCACGGCATCACTACAACAGATATATTTTTTGAAATCTCTACTGAATTTGAAACGCCATTAAATATATCGCCCGCATTAGACAGGTCAAGGACAATTTTTCCAGGACTACCAATAGCGTTCAATTTACCCATCAAGACTTTATAACTATTACCATCACTATTATCAATGTTCACAGAACTGTCTAACTGCAAAACATAGTCCGAATTACTGAATGTAAAATCGCCAACATTGCTAGAGGTAACTATTGTAGGCTTTATCATTTTGCCGTCGAAACCAACCGCCCAGATTTCAGAGCCTTTAGGCGTCACGTCGAACATGCAGGCCGCTTCCGCAAGAGTTGTGTCCGTCACGCCGCTGGCAAGCTTGAGGACCACGCGGTTTACATCATAATCGTCTGAAGTAGGCGTAAGCCTTGCGATTTTCCCGCTTCCAGTAAGCTTACCTTCAATCGTCAATGCGGGATATTGCAAATAAGTGGTGCTGGTATTGTTATATTTTTGCAACACAATGTCGTTCTTTAGCTTTCCGTCGCTAGGAATGGAAACAGAGCCCTTTAGGTATATGTTTGGGGTGTCATTTATATTTAATCGCCCCTGAACGCAAATCGCGCCGCCCTTGGCTTCTCCTCCGGAACATTCGTAACATTCGTTCCCGATGATTGAACAATCTTCAAGATGGAGATCGCCATTCCTTTCAAAACAAAGCGCTCCGCCGTAGCCCACAGCCGCTAGGCCGCCGGTTTCGTCGCCGGCACCGTTGTATTGTATTTTGGCGTTTTTCACGGTCATATTGCCGCCGGACAAATAAATTGCGCCGCCACTGCTTTCCGCGTAATTGTATGCTATGGTTCCGCCTAAGAGGCATATATCAAAATTGCCGCGGCCACTTCCCCAAGAATAAATGGCTCCTCCCAGTCGCGCAGCGTTGGAATATGCGGACTGCCTTGCGTCATCGCCGTATTTTGCGGCCTGGCTTATACTTGCGGAATCGTCCCCTATCACGCCGCCTGTCATAGTGAAGGTTCCATACTCCATATTAAGCGCTCCGCCTAAATCCGCCTTGTTTCCCCTTATGTGTCCGCCCGACATTGTGATTTCATGCCTAGAATAACCAGAAAGGCGTTTACAAAATATTCCGCCACCATTGAGTTCCGCTTCGTTCTTTTCTATGACGGCTCCGTCCAAAATGTTCAGCCTGCCTGCTGGATATAAACAAATCCCAGCGCCGTACTTCGCCTGGTTCTCAGACACATAGGCGCCGCTTGCAAGCGTAAGCGAGCCGCCTTCGGCTTTAAGACAAATTCCGCCTCCATAGCTATCAACAGTGCCCGTTCCGCCTGTAATCTTTAGATTTTCTATCGTTATGGGAACTGTCGTCTCTATTAACAGGGCCGATTTGCCAGCCACTCTCTGCGCGTCGATTATGTCTTGCGGGATTCCCTTGTTGGCGCCTGTCGTTGGAAGCGGCGTGGCCCCGCAAAGGGTAAGGCTCCTGGCTCTTATCGTAGATGGAATCGTTTGGCCGCCGGACACCGTTCCTTTTATGTGAATCGTGTAGTCGGCGTCTGCGTTAACTAGCATGTCGACGGCTTTGGCAAAAGTTTTCTTGGGATGCATAAAGGAGCCGCTGCCTGTGTCGTCGACCGCGCTTGTGTCCACGTAGATATCCGTAAGGCCAAAGCCTGTGACCATCGCGGCCGTGATTTTGCAAGCGATGTTTCCTGACGAGTCGGGCGTAAGCCAGGGCTCGCCGCCGTTTTTGACCCACTTGTTGGTTGTCATGCCGTCAAAGACGTTCACGGCCTCCTTAAAGGAATACAAAAGAGTTCCGCCGTAGTCCGCTTCTGAATAAAACTCAAATGTCATAAGATGAGCGCCTGATTTGATGCCGCTGTCGATGTATTTTTGGCCGGTTCCATCATCTGTTTTTATCTCGCCTATTTCAAGTGTCCAGACAGTATCAGTACCGGATCCGCTTTTTGTCAGATTCTTTTCATAGTCCGTAGAGCCAACCTTATAGCAAACGCATGCGGATACTGCCTTTTGGTCGGGGTCGCCCACCGCAAGCGACACAAGGCCAGTTCCCGTTGCGGTCTGCGTGGCGGCAAGGGTTATGTTGGCGTCCGTCACAAAAGAACTTTCACCGCTTGGAGCCTCAATGACTTTAGCGCTTTGTCCAGAAAGAACCGTGATTCCGTCGTTCTTGACTTCGGCAAAAACATTATACTTTTTTCCAGTCAAGACAGGAATTCCCACCGTGTAGCTTTTATTGTCAGCCGCGACAGTTCCCTCGTAGCGCAAGGGTGTGTCAGTGGAGCCGGAGGGCAAGTCTTCCAAGGCGTAAACCGAGTATGTCAAGCCGCTTGAGGCCGCGTCAGGAAAGGCCGAGCGCGCGATTCCGTCAAGTCCGCCGCCGCTTTGCGAACCGCTGACAAGCGAATTGTCAACAAGCGCGGCGATTTCTTCCGGCATGGCGCCGCCAAAGGCAAGCGAGCCGCCCACCGTGACAACAGAGCGCCCTTGCGCGCCGCCTTGGCCGCCCGCCGCGTTGGACACAGAGCCGCCTCCCAAATTGGAGCAAGTCAAAAACAGCGTGGCCGCCGCAAAGCTAAGGATTGTCTTTATTGTCAAAGTCTTGTTCTTTTTCATTTTCTTCTCCTCCTTAGCGAACTGTGCGGACCACGCGGAAGCCAATGTCAAAATTTGGCGAACCCGGGCTTTGCGCATAAAATCTTGAAGAAACGCTGCAGTATGTAAGCGCATCACAAGCGGAGCCTCCGCGAATAACCTTGCTCGTGCTTGTAGGGCCAGTGGCAGGCGTGCTAGAGTCTATTGTTCCCTTCCAGTCCCAGCACCATTCATAAACGTTTCCGCTCATGTCGTAAAGGCCAAGGCTGTTGGCCGTTTTTGTTCCCCTTTCGTGGCATTTGTTGGACGAGTTGCTGTAGCACCACGCAACCGTTGTGAGAGTGTCGCCTCCGCTGTATGCGTAATCTTTCTTGTTGGCGCCGCGGGCAAGGTATTCCCATTCCGCTTCGGTGGGCAGGCGCCAGCCGTCCGCGCTTTGGTCAAAGGCTACTGCGTTCCAAGTCGCGAATTTCGCGCTAGTTTCAGTTCCTCGATATTTTCCCAAATCGTCGCCGGTTCCCGCAACTATGCCGTCCCATTGCCTGGGGTTGGTCGTTCCACCAATGCTGTAGACAGGAGTGAGGCCTTCGGCCATGCTGCGCAAGTTGCAGTAAACAATGGCGTCATACCAAGTAACCCAGTAGACCGGATAATTATCTCCTTTGCCATACGTTTCGTTTGGCTTATTGGTACCGTAACAGCAATACTTTTCGTATTCGCTTTGGGTAACCTCATACTTGCCGGCAATCAAAACAGGAATCGGCACGGTTCGGCCTGTAATAAAGACGCTTGACGGAGCGGCCGTTCCAACAGCGCCAGTGACCGTCTCGCCGCCGGTCATGACATAGCCGTCCGGAACGGAGTCGCCTATTACTTTTATTTCATAGCTCGCGCTGTAGGTCTTGCCCTTGTGAACGCCTGTCGCCGCAATAACATAGTCGCCCGCAGGCAAGCCTCCATAAAGATTTATCTGATTTGGATAAGAGGCGTTGACACTGTAATAACTTGAAGTTTGCGGAATTTCCTCGCCGTGATACAAAAGCTTTAAAGAAAGTCCAACATAATAGTCGGAAGTTGAGTCGTTAAATACAGCGGCATTTCCATCGACAGTTCCGCTTATGGAAACTTGCGCTCCACCCGCTTCGGAAGCAGCGGTTTTTGTCACCCAAGTCTTATTGACGCTAAGCGCCAGATCCTTGTAAATGTCCTCAATGCTGATGCCGCCGCCGTTGGCTCCAAGCGCGGCCTCGTTTCCGACAAGCGCCACGCCGTATTTGTCGCCCTTAAAGTATTTGCTGGGCGCAACCGTAGTTCCGCCTTCGGAGTTGAAGGTCGCGTAGTTGCTTGTTATCGGCACTGTCGTCACTGTGGCGGAATCTCCCGTTCCGCTTATTGTAGGCTCGTCATAGGTGGACACCCATATTTCAGCGTCTCGTCCGCTATCGGCAAGGCTTCCAATTACGTGTATGCGTTGTCCGCTTGGAAGGTAGACGTTTGAGTCGCCCAATAGACTGCTGTCGCTGTGGTCAACCGTTTTGTTGCCCTTGACCGTAACATTGTGTTCGACGCTTAACGTTCCGCGTGCGTCCACATAAACGCCCGCGCCGTTTCCTGTGGCGTAGTTTTCCGTAACGCATGAATAATCGCCCAAGGTCAAATTAGCGTCGTCGCCAACCAAGATTCCTCCGCCGTTGGCAGCCATTTTGCCGCCGCAAATTTTCAGGCCCTTAATCGTCACTGGAACGTCGCCCTTTACCCAAAGCGTTCTGCCAGCCAACTCCCATACCGTGTCCGCGACGCAGCCGCCGGAAAGAGCGTCCTGCGAAACTCCGTTTTCATCCGGCTCGCTCGCGCCGCAAATAGCAAGGCTCTTTGCGTGATCCGCTTTTGTTTGGCTTATATTCACACGGTCGACGACGGTTCCGTCAATGTAAATCGTGTAGTCTTGGCTTGGGTTGGTCAAGTCGCCAAGCGCCTTTGTCACGGTGGCGTAAGGCGCGCTCTTTGTGCCTATGTTGCTGTCAAGTCCTTTGGAGCCGCACGTGCGGTAGCCGCCGGGATTTGCAGTCGCTTCATAAGCCGCGCTTGCGGCGACATAAATCGGAGCGTCTATTGTCGCGCTCTTTTTGTCGCTTGAAAGTTCCACCGCCCAGCCGTCGCCGCTTGCGTCCACAAGCGCAAGCCTGTTTTGGATTGCGCCGCTTGTTGTCGCCTCGTACGGAATCTGGCCGCCGTCCTTGCCCTTTGCGATTACAGTTCCGCGCTTCCATTCGTGGGGAACGATATAGGCGTTCTTTTTTGTGGGGTCTCCGTCAGGCGGAGTCAGGGCGCCCGCGATTGTTATGGGATTGTTGACGCTGCCGCCAGGCTCGCCAAGCAAGACCGGCGTGTTTTGGCTTATAAAAGCGCTTCCGCTCATGCTCAGCGAATCCGTCGCGTTCCAAATGATGACGCCGCGCTCCTTTTGTGTGGCGGAATAAATTTTTCCGCCGCTCATATTCAAAGACGCGCTGTCCCACAGCAAAAGGTCGGAGCCAGATTTAGAACAATCAGGTTTGTCGTCCTTATAGCCGTTGTCGTGGACGCTTCCGCCAGACATTGCGGAATCGCTTGCGTTTTGCAGGAAGAGGCCGCCGCCGCCGTCGAGTCCATAGTTTTTGTGGATTTCTCCGCCTGTAAAAGAAAACTTGGAGCCGTTTACAAAAACGCCGCCGCCAAAAGAACAATAATTATACTCGCCATTTCCCGTTTCAGCGCAATTATAACGTATCTCGCCGCCCTTAATCGTCAATTGCGAGTCCGAGCTGTAAGAATTGGCTTGGCTGGCGATTCCGCCGCCTCTAAAGGCATAGTTATATGCAATGACGCCGCTTTTTACAGTGACTTTTCCTGTGGTTGAGAAGAAAATGCCTCCGCCAAAAGAGTCGGTGCCGACAGTGGCTGTGGAATTTGAATTTTCTGAACTCGTCGCGTGTTCGGTCTTGCTCGCGTCGCCTATGACGCCGCCGTCAAGGGTAAAGCTTCCGGCAACATAAACGCCGCCGCCAAAACTGGCCTTGTTGCCCGCGACAACCGCGCCCGCCTTTAGCGTAACATCCGCTCCGCCTGCCACGTAAATTCCGCCGCCGTTAGTGTTGTTTCCGCCGGTTATCTTTATGTTCTTGATTGTGACCGGAGCTGTGGTAGAGACAGTAAGCGCGGTTCCGCTTCCGTTGGCGTTAATGGCCGACACCGGCGTTCCGCCGTCAAGCAGATCCAAGCCGCAAATCTCCAGCGAGCGCGCCTTGGAGTTGAGCGTAGCGGGAAGCTCAAGCTTACTTGCCGCAAGCGTTCCGCTTACATAAATTTTATAGTCAACGGCTCCATTTCCAAAAGAGGCGATTTTGTCAACGGCATTCTGCAAGGTCGCAAGAGGCTCGTATGCGTGGCCGCTGTTGAACGGGTCCGCCTTGACTCCTTCCACGCCAGAAAGAGCCGCGGGCACTCCAACATAAATCACGCTGTCCATGTCCTTTTGGACCAAGTCTTGCGTCACATAAAATTCTCCGCTGGCGCTTATCAAGCCGCTTCCGTCAGAAAGCCAAGTGTCGGTCTTCATGTTGTCAAAGACGCATACAGTCTGAACGGTTGAATAGACGTGGCGGCCGCTCTTTAAAAAGCAAAAGTTGACTTCATATGTTCCGCCTTGTATTGCAAGAATGGAAACATGCGCGCCGCCGTCAGTCAACGTGACAACATGCGCCAATGGCTCGCCCCAAACGTCCTTAAACCTTTGGTCGGAGCACAAAAGGAGCAGCTGGTTGGCGCCAAGGCTTGGGTCGGAGCTGACATCCAGCTCAACTGAGCCGCATTCGTCCGAATCGCCTGTTTGGAATGGAACGATCGCGAACGTGTGGCTTATTACAGGCTCCCCATCGTCAAGCGTCTTTTCGCAATAGTCTGAAAGGACGGTTTTGTCGTCATCTTCGGCGCCGCCTATATTCTTTTTTATGCCCGCGGTGATTTCCCAATGGCCTTTTGTCAAGGGCAGCGAAAAGACAAAAGAGCCGCCGGAACCGCTAAACTGGGCTTGGTCGTCCCTTCCCAATTTGTAGCTTCCGCTTCCGTCAGTCTGAACGGCTTGGACAAACCTGTAGTACTCGCTTGAGTCTAGGCTTGGAATGGCGGAACGGGACAGCCCTTCGCCCGGCAAGGAGGAAACGGCCCGCGCTATGTCGGACGGCAGCGCCGAGTTTGGGGACGCGCTTCCATTAAAGATTATGGTTTTTGCGCCAAAGCCTTGAAGCGTTCCGCCTGCGTCGTTAGAGACGTTGTTGCAAGAAAATAAACGTTCCAAAACAAAGAGCGCATGATAAAATTAAGATAACGTTTTTTACTTGCAGCATGTATAGTTTTTCAAGATTCTTATACAACTGCATTACGGATAAATATAGCGCATTTCCGCCATAAAATCAAGAAGGTATTGCGCAAAGTCCGCAAAAACGATATATTGATAGGCAAAGAATTCTTTTTAGGAGATGCAATATGGCAGACGTTAGAGTTGCTATCAATGGTTTCGGCCGCATTGGCCGTTTGGCTTTCCGCCAGATGTTTGACGCGAAAGGTTATGAAGTAGTCGCTATCAACGACCTCACAAGCCCCAAGATGCTCGCCCACCTTTTGAAGTATGACACAGCGCAGGGCGGTTTCTGCGGAAAGATTGGCGAAGGCAAGCACACTGTTTCAGCCACAGACGATTCAATCATCGTTGACGGAAAGGAAATCAAGATTTACGCCGAGAAAGACGCGGCCAACTGCCCCTGGGCGGCCAACAAGGTTGACGTTGTTCTTGAGTGCACAGGTTTCTACACATCTAAGGAAAAGTCAGAAGCCCACATCAAGGCCGGCGCCCGCAAGGTTGTAATTTCAGCTCCTGCCGGAAACGACCTTCCCACAATCGTTTACAATGTAAACCACAAGACTTTGACAAAGAACGACAACATCATCTCTGCCGCGTCTTGCACAACAAACTGCTTGGCCCCGATGGCCAAGGCTCTTAACGACAAGTACCCGATCCAGTCTGGAATCATGTCTACAATCCACGCCTACACTGGCGACCAGATGATTTTGGACGGACCGCAGCGCAAGGGCGACCTCCGCCGCTCACGCGCCGGCGCCCAGAACATCGTTCCCAACTCAACAGGAGCCGCCAAGGCCATCGGTCTTGTAATCCCCGAGTTGAACGGAAAATTGATTGGTTCTGCCCAGCGCGTTCCGACACCCACAGGCTCAACAACTTTGTTGTTCGCCGTAGTTAAGGGCAAGGACGTTACAAAGGAATCTATCAACGCCGCCATGAAGGCCGCCGCCACTGAGTCATTCGGCTACAACGAGGACGAAATCGTTTCTAGCGATATCATCGGCATGCGCTACGGCTCATTGTTCGACGCCACTCAGACAATGGTTTCCAAGATCGACGACGACACATACCAGGTTGAAGTTGTTTCTTGGTATGATAACGAGAACTCTTACACATCACAGATGGTAAGAACAATCAAATACTTCTCAGAAAATTGCTAGTTTAGATTGACCATTAAAAAACTCCGCTTCGGCGGAGTTTTTTTTTGTTCTCGTTATCATTCTATTTCACTGGTCGCGTTGTCGCTTTGCGAAACGCTCCCGCGCGTTCCTGCGCCACTGCTCGGAACGCGGGTACTCCAACGAGAACAGCTACACATCACAGATGCCCATGCGCCGTTAGGCGCAAACGTCAATAACTTCCTCTAGGCAAACGGAGCGCAGCGACGTATGGTTAGAACAATTAAGTACTTCTCTGAGAACTGCTAAGCTAGGCTAACCGCTAAAAACTCCGCTTCGGCGGAGTTTTTTTTTGCTGTTTTCATTGTCGTTCTATTTCACTGGTCGCGTTCTTGCTGCGCAAAACGCTCCCGCGCAAGGCTCCGCACTGCTCGCCTTGCGGGTACTCCAACGACCCGAATGCCGCGAGAGCGGCAATGTAAATAATTTCCTTGCAGAGCCCGACGCGCAACGCGCGGCGGATAACAGCTGCATTTCTCTGACAATAAAGGAGCGGCGCGAAGGAGCGGGGCGCCATGCGAAAACACTCTGTTTGCGCATGCCGCGATAGCGGCATAATAAATAGTTTCAAGGCGCAAACAGCGTGTAGCGACGATATCGAGCGGTTTCGCAATGGCGCAGCGTGACTGGGAGCCGCTCTTTCATTGCCGCGGGACTTGCGCTATAATCACCGCATGTACAAATTGGTTTTGTTTGACTTGGACGGAACGCTGACGCAGTCGGAGTTTGGAATTCTTGCGTCGGCGAAATACGCGCTTTCAAAGATGGGCATTTACGAGGCGGACGAAAAAAAGCTCAAGCGCTTTATCGGCCCTCCCCTTTACGTTTCATTTTCTGAATTTTACGGGCTGAACGGAGCGGCCGGCGAAGAGGCGGTCCGCCTTTACCGCGAAGTCTACGAAAAAGAGGAATACAAGAACGCTCCTGTTTACGAGGGAATCCCGGACGCGCTTTTGGCGCTAAAAGACGCGGGCGCCTCGCTTATGGTTGTAACGTCAAAGCCGCAGGAAATGGCCGAGCGCGTTGTGGAGCACGTTGGCCTAAAGCGCTTTTTTGACGCGATTGTCGGCCCAGGCCGCGAGATGCTCTCGCCAAGCAAAACTGTTCTAATTCAAAGAGCCCTGGCGCTTTCGGGCGCGCGCAAAGAGGAGGCCGTAATGGTTGGCGACCGCAAGTTTGACATTGAAGGAGCCAAGGGAGCGGGAATCGCGTCCGTCGGAGTCCTTTACGGCTACGGCTCGCGCGAGGAGCTGGAGGCCGCCGGCGCCGATTTTTTTGCCGACAAGCCAGAACAAATCAAAAAGTTCATCTTATAAAAAAACGCCCCGCGGCTTGCGGAGCGTTTTAGGCTTTTAATAAAATTCCAACGGCAATGCCGCGTTCTATCTAAAGATAATGATCAAAACTTGCGAAACGACAACTACCGCGACCAAGGCGATTGGATAGGTTGAGGCGTAGGCGCCCGCGACCTTTTCCGTTCCGGCTGTGGAAATCAAAGTTCCCAAGGCAGGAGTTGAAGTCATGCCGCCGCAGATTGAGCCAAGGTTGTTGAGCAAGTTCAACTTAAGGACGAACTTGGCAAAGAAGAAGCCCGCGATCATCGGAACAAGCGTCATGATGATTCCGTAGATGAAGTATACCCATTCAAAGTATTTGACGAAGCTGGCTCCGCCCGCGACGCCCGCGCCCATCAAGAAGAACATAAGGCCAAGTTCGCGGAAAACTTTGAGCGTTGACTCGTGCGGCGTGACCGAGATGTTTCCGAACTTTTGGAAGTGGCCGAAAACCAAGGCCAAAATCAAGCAGCCGCCGGTTGTCGTAAGCGAGAAGTTTCCGACTTTAATTGAGCCGATGAAGATTCCCAAAATGGCCACGATGGAAAAAATGCCGAATCCAAAAGGATCCAATTCCATTTCTTTTCCTGTAAGCTTGCAGGGCGCTTCGGGAGCGGACTCGGAAAGCTTTGCGCGTTCGGCGTCCATGTCGGCCTTGACGAATTTGGGAACAAGCTGAACAAAAAGAACCACGCCGATTACGCCGAACAAGTAGGCGATTCCGTGTCCTACGGCGACAATCGCCTCAAGCTCTTCGCTAGTCACAGTCGCCTTTGCGGCGGAGAAAGCCGGAGTTGAAGTGAGCGAGCCGGAAAGCAAGCCTACCAACATGGCGCCGACTTCTTCCTTGGAACGGCCGAAAACCCTGATGTCGAAAACCGAGCAGGCCGCGCAAGCGATTCCGCCAACAACGATAATCAAAAGGCCGAGCAAAATGTATGACTTAAAGTTTTTCTTTAGGTCGCCAAAAAAGCTGGGGCCGGCGATAAAGCCTACGCTGGTTACAAAAAGCACAAGGCCGATGTTTTCGACTATCTTAAGAGCGCCTGAAACATAGGAGGTGTGCAAAACCGTTTGCAAGTCTTCGCTGGTCATAGAAACGACAAGTTGGTTTCCAAGCGGAGTGTAGAAAAAGGCTCCAAACAAAAGGGCGATGATGAACACGCCCGCCGTTCCCAAAGAAACGCCGTTGATTGTGATGCGGCCAAGCAAGTAGCCCACGGCGGCAATCGCGAACACGCTGAACGTAAGGAACACAATCGCCTTGATTGAAAGAAGTCCTCCAAAAAGAACCATATCAAAACCTCTTGAATTTTAAGGTAGCGGGGCCGCGTGGGGCGCAAAAAAATGCGCGGCGCAAGAGGCGCAACCTTTTAGAATAGTGCAAACTATTATATAGAAAAAACTTCTTTTGCGCAATAAGCCCGCCGCCCTAGCCAGGACAAACGGCAGTCAAAAGAGCCAAAACGCGGCCGCCCTAGCTGTTGTGCCTAAAGTTTTTGTCGGTAAGGACGCGGGCGGCGATAAGGCCAAGCGATAGCGAGCAAACCGTAAAGGCGGCCTTTAGAATCCAAAGCGCGCCTTCGGAAATGTTCTCCAGAGCCAAAAAGTAAATTCCCCTGTACATAAAAAGGCCCGGCACCATGATGACGATTGACGGAACCGTAATCGTAAGGCGCGGAAAGCCGGTAAAGCGCTTGGCCGCCGACGCCAAAAGGCCCGACAAAAGCGAGGCCAAAAAGGCCGCGAGCACAAAGGAAACATTCGTAAAGTCCAAAAGCTCAAGGCGGGCGGTATTGGAAATCATTCCGATAATGCCGGCGTAAAGGGCCATTTTTGGCGCGCTGTTGAACATTATCGAAAAGCCAAAGACCGCCACAAAGCTCGCGGCCAATCTAAAGACAAGCTTTAACGCTGGCGAAAGTTCCTGCGGAAGAAACTTGGCGGGCCAAAAGTCAAAGGCGTAGGCAAAAAGCCAGCCCGTAATGGTCGCGACAAAGATTATCAAAAGCGCGTAAAAAATTCGCTCAAGGCCGCTTCGCAAGTCCATCTTGGCCAAGTCGATTCCGCCGGTAATCAGCGGAAAGCCTGGAATCACAAAAAGCATCGCGCAAATGTATCCGGCTTGGTGGCTGTGGGAAATATTGAAAAGCGCCTCGGCCGCTTGGATAAAGCCGATGTAAACCAAACAGGCGGCGGCGACTCCAAGGGCCACGTTTGCAAAAAGAGTTATGCGCCTGTCCAAAAGTTTTTTGCGGACAAAGTTTCCCACGCCGGCGCCCAAAAAAGCCCCGAGCATTTCTACGATTCCGCCGCCAAGCAAAAAAGTGAAGGCAGCGCAAGCCGCCGCCGCCGCCAGTCCTAGGATTGGAGCCGAATAATGGGGAACGGCGTTTTCGATTTCGTCAAGAAGGGAAAAAGCTTCCTTTATTGAAACGCAGTCGGCCAGCCGCTCAAACTCGTCGGCAAAGGCGCGCAAGTGGTTCAGGCGGTCGGTGTTGACGCCGGTTCTGCTTAAAGAAATCGCGTTGGTGTAAGTTTCGCTTCCGCTTACGCAAGTGTATTCGATGGAAAGGAGACCGATGTCGGCGTTTACGGTTATGCCCATCGCGCGGCTGGCCTTGTTCATGGCGGCGCGGACGCGGTAGGCTCCAGCGCCCACGCTAAGCATCATAAGGCCAAGGCGGCCTACAAGCGCGGACTTTTCGGCAAGGCTTGCGTCCGCGGCGCATTCTCCGTTGCCCGATCCGGCAAGGGCGTCCCAAGAGATTTTCATGTGTTGGTTTCTGAACTTGCTCATATTGTCTCCATATTCGCGCCGCGCCATATCGCGCGAGCCTTCGGCAGTTATTGGCTGACTATCAATATTTTTCCAGCGCTTAAATTCTTCACCTTTTCAAAAAAAGCGGCGGCCTCGCTCTTTGGGATTCTTCCCTTTACGCAGACTTTGTCGCTGTAGTCCTCGCTAAGGCCGTCTATCGAAAACTCGTCAAAGGCGCGCTTGACGCTTTTATAAAGCGCGTAGTCGCATTCAAACGAAAATTCTTTTTTTGGAACGTATTCCTCAAGCGCGCCGGATTCTTGGCATTGCGACAAAAGCTCCTTCGCCGCGCCTCCGTAAGCCTTTACAAGGCCGCCGGTTCCCAACAAAGTTCCGCCAAACCAGCGCGTGACGGTTAGCATTATGTCTGTGGCGCCGCTCCCACGCAAAACGTCAAGGACAGGGCGGCCGGCCGTTCCGCTAGGCTCGCCGTCGTCGCTCATGCCCATAACCTCGCCCGCTTTTCCAAGCATAAAGGCGTGGACAACATGCGTCGCGTCGGCGTACTTTTCTTTTTGGGATTTTAAAATCGCGCGGGCCTCGTCCTGTTTTTGGCAAGGAATCGCTTCGGCCAAAAAGCGAGAGCCTTTTACGACAATTTCAGCTTTAACTTGCTTTGTCAGAATCTTCATTTAACTTGTCGTAATAAAATTGAATCGAAAGTATTACCGACGCGGCTGTGTAAAAAGTCAGCGCGAACGAGGCGAAGCTTATCAACGAGCCCAAGGAATAAATGTTGGAGCTTGACTGGTACTTTTCGTAAATCATGGCGTGCAAAATGTTAAAGGCCAAAATCAAAGCCGCTTTTCTAAAATGGCAGACAAATTCAAAGGCCAAAAAGCCGAACACCCGCCTTGCAAAAAACTTAAGGCCGTCGGCGAGCGACTTCCAAAAACTTTGCTTTGTCTTGTCATAAACAAACGACCAAACAAAGGTAAATGGAAAGAAAGCTAAAAAGAGCAAGACCAAGAACAAAACATAGCAATGCAAGAGCTTTCTAAAACTGTCCGGATCGCTCTTTATGAATTCCATTATTTGCTCAACCGTTTGGAACTGCGGCAAAGAAAAAAATTCAACTTGGCTTACAATCAATGAAAAGACCGCAAAGCACAGAATCATCGGAAAAACAAAAAAGGCAGCGCCCTGCCGCGCCCTTCTCTGCCTAAAGCCGGCCAACAAAAAGTTTAGCGCAACAGGATGGTTTCTGACAAAGCGTAAGTTGCACAAAAAAAGGCCGTAGTGCAAGACGAAAATCATCGCGCAAGAAAGCAATTCAACAAAGGCAAAAAGCAGGACGGCAAAATAGCTTCCGCCCTGGCTCCTCAAAAAGAAAGAAGAAACCGTTATGGCCAAGCCCGTCATCGCGGAAGAAAGGAAGGCGCAAAAAAAGCAGTATATCGCCAGGATAAAAACCGCCCGTGGAACCGAAAAGCGCGACGAGGCTGAAAAATTTTTTGCAAGCTCTAGCGTTTTCATTCAACTTCCACGCTTTCAACTTCTTTTGCGGAAAGCTTAAAGCCCTGCGCCTTTAGGCCGCGCTCGATGTAATCGTTGGCCTTAAAGCTTTCTTTAAGCACTTTCGCGCGCGCCTTCTTTGCGTAGTTGAGCGTAAACTTAAAGTTCTTTCTTGTGTCCACGTGAAGGACTTCCATTCCGTCGGGCGCGATAAAGTAGTCGCGGTTCATTATCCAGCTGGGAACGCGGCAGCGCTTGACGTAAGCCTGCTTTGTTTTTGGATCGCGGTAAATCGCGGTGAACAAAACATCGTTGATGATTTCCTTTTCGGCGTAGTTCACGTAAACCATTCCGGCGTCGACAAAGAGTTTTTGCGGAACGTCGCAAACCGTGTAGATGCCGCTCTTTCGCATTACGAAAATTCTGTCGTAAGGCGTCACGCGCAAGACTTCCGTTCCGCCCGAAACTCCGATTCCGATATAGCCTTTGTCGTCGTAGCGCAAGGGCGTGTCGCGCGTCGCGACCGTCTTGACGTCAACCGCGCTGAACTTGGCGATTTGCGTGTGGCGCTCCAACTCCTCCGGCTTGAACTTGTCCAACATTCCGCTAAGGTATTCAACCGCGCAGTCGGTCAAGTGCTTTAGGCGGCGGGCGATTTCCTTAAGGCGGCCGTTGATCGCGGCGACCTCGTCGCGGTTTTTGTTGATGTCAAAAAGCGAGATGCGGCGAATCGGAATTTTAAGCAAGCGGTCAACGTCATCTTGCGTGATGTCGCGAAGCAACTCTTTCTTAAAGGGCTTAAAGCCGTCGATGACAGCCTTGTTCACGCCCTCGGCGGTTTTCATTTGCTCGATCTTTTTGTAAATGCGCTCTTCGATAAAGATGCGCTCAAGCGTTCGCTGGTGAAGCTCCTCCATCAATTGGCCGCGCTCGTATTCCAACTCGTCCTTTACGATGGCCACAAGCTTTTTGGCGTAGTACTTGATGATCTCGGTTGCCGTCATCACTGTCGGCATGTTGTCCTTGATCACAAGCATTTGGCAAGAGATTGACTTTTCGCAGTCGGTGTAAGCGTAAAGCGCTTTTTCAACGTCCTTTGCGTAAACGCCGCGCGGCAGCTTTATTTCTATCTGGCAGTGGTCGGTCGTAAAGTCGTCGATCGCGCCGATCTTGATTCGGCCGGCGCGGTAGGCGTTTTCGATTGAGTTAAGGAGCGCGTCGCTTGTCGTGTCAAGCGGAAGCTCTGTGATTACGATTTTTTTGTCGTCGCTCATGTCGAACTTGGCGCGCGACACGATTTTTCCGTTTCCGTCGTTGTAGTTTGAAACGTCGATCAAGCCGCCGGTCGGAACGTCAGGGTAAAGCTCAAAGCTCTGTCCCTTAAGCGCCTTGATTTCGGCCTGGATCACTTCCTTAAGGTTGTAGGGCAAAATTTTCGTGCTCATTCCTACGGCGATTCCTTCCGCTCCGATAATCAAGGCGACAGGAATCTTGGCGCGGTAAACTTCCGGCTCGGTGGAGCGGCCGTCGTAGTTGGGAATGTAATGGGTCACGTGAGGGTTTGTCACCAAAAATTCTTTGGCCAAAGGATGGACGCGGCATTCAATGTAACGGGGAGCGGAAGCGCCGTCGCCGGTGAACATGTTTCCGAAGTTTCCCTGCTTTTCGATGAAGATGCCCTTGTTGGCCAAAACGACAAGCGCGCCGCCAATCGAAGCGTCTCCGTGCGGATGGTACTTCATGCATTCGCCGACAACGTTGGCGACTTTTTGGAAGCGGCCGTCGTCCATCTTAAAAAGCGTGTGCATGATGCGGCGCTGAACCGGCTTTAGTCCGTCTTCCAAGTCGGGAATCGCGCGGTCGCGGATTACGTAGCTTGCGTATTCGATGAAGTTTTTGTCAAAAAGATTTTTTATGAATGCCATTTTATTTCCACCCTAGCATGATTATAGCAGAAATAAAAAAATTTTCAAGCCTTAGCGGCTGCGGTCGCTTTTGGCCATCTTCTTTTCAAACGCGGCGAAAAATTTTGTAAGCCCCACTGTCAGGCACAAATAAATCAGCGCGCAAGAAAGCAAGGGAATCCACGCGTTGTATGTCGCGTTTCGGATGTTGTCGCAAGTCTTTTGCAAGTCAACGACAGCGATAAAGCTGGCAACCGACGTCTCCTTAATCAATGTGATGAACTCGCTTGTGTATGTCGGAAGAACGGTTTTAAAAGCCTGGGGCAAAATGATTTTCACCAAAGTCTGGGACCAAGACAGGCCCAAGGAACGGCCCGCCTCCATTTGCCCGCGGTCAACGCCTTGAATTCCCGCCCTAAAAATTTCAGTGCAGTAAGCGCCAGAATTGATTCCAAACGCTATGACCGCGACCAAAACCGCGTTGCTCAAGCCCATCGGAGAAAATACGACAAAGTAAAAAATCATCAGCTGCGTCGCCATCGGAACGCCGCGGATAACCGTCGTGTAAAACTCGGCGACAAAGCGAAGGATTCTAAAGTCGGAAATCTTAAAGAGAGCGAAAACGCAGCCCAAAACCGAGCCGATTAAAACCGCGCATACCGCTATCAGCAAGGTGGTGCCAAGGCCCTCCGGAATCAACATCCAGCGGCCATGGCTTATCATCACGTCGTAAAAAGTTTGGAACATAAATTCAATTACAATTCTTCGGGCGTAACAATCTTAACGTCGCCGTCCAAAGGCATGTAGGCTTCGAGCATTTTTTGGTAGATGCCGTTGGCCTTGATTGTCCTGATAGTATTGTTGATTGAATTCAAAAGCTCCGTGTTTCCCTTCTTAACCGCGATCGCGTATTCGTCAGTGAAAAAGTCGTCGTCGACAATCTTAAGCTCAGGATTGACTTTTACGATTTCCTTAGCCGGAAGCTCGTCGATGATAATCGCTTCAATCGCGCTGTTCTTAAGGGCCAAGGCCGCGTCGATTACAGTTCTAAAAGACTTGACGCTTGCGCCTTCGATTTCTTCAGTCGCGTAGATTTCGCCGGTCGTCGCGGCCTGAACGCCAATCGACATTCCCTTTAAGTCGGCGACAGAAGAAACGCTCTTGTTGCTCACGCGAACGATGATTGTCTGCTTTGAAGAATAATATGGATCGGAAAAGTCGACGCTCTTCCTGCGCTCTTCAGTCGCCGTCATGCCCGAAGCGATAAAGTCAACCGAACCGGCTTGAAGCGCGGCGATAAGGCCGTCAAAGCTCATGTCAACGACTTTTAAAGTCTTTCCGTAATCATTGGCGATAAGATTGCTGAGCGTAACGTCAAAGCCAACGACCTCCTTTCCCTCAACCCATTCAAAGGGCGGAAAAGCGGCGTTCGTTCCCATTTTAACAACGTTCGCCTTGTTTCCGCAAGAAAAACTAAGCAAAGATCCAAGCGCAACCAATATAAACAATAACTTCTTCATTTTAAAACCTCAATTTTCATTCTAGCGCATTCGGCGCCTTTTTGCAACAACAAGCAGCGTCTTACGCGTCGATGTCGGCGTTTGAAAGCAAGTGCTTTTCGATGAACTCGCGCCTCTCCGGCGTGTTCTTTCCCATGTAAAAGCCCAAGAGCTTTGGAACAAGCTTAAGCTGGCTGATTTCAACCGGAGTCAAGTGCATCGTCTCCGGCTCGATGAACTGGCGGAATTCGGTCGGGTTGATTTCTCCCAAGCCCTTAAAGCGGCTGGTCTCGGCGCTCTTTCCAAGCTTGGCCTGAGCCTTGTCGCGCTCGTCCTCGGAATAGCAGTAAATGTTTTCCTTCTTGTTCCTCACGCGGAAGAGCGGAGTTTCCAAAATAAAGACGCGGCCGCTTGTGACCAGCTCCTCAAAATATCCAAGGAAGAAAGTCATGACCAAGTTGCGGATGTGGTAGCCGTCGTTATCGGCATCGGTCGCAATCACGATTTTTCCGTACTTTAAGTTGGCCACGTCGTTTTCGATTCCAAGCGCCATCATCAATTGGTAAAGCTCGTCGTTCTTGTAAATGTCGCTCTGCTTTTTTCCGTACATGTTCTCGGGCTTTCCGCGCAAAGAGAAAATCGCCTGGTAGCTTGCGTCGCGCGAGTGCGTCATCGTGCCGCTCGCTGAGTCTCCCTCGGTGATGAAGATCATCGAGTTCTCTCCCTTGGGGCCGTCGTCAACATGGAATTTGCAGTCCTTTAGCTTTGGAATGCGAATGCTGATTTTCTTGGCCGCTTCCTTGGCTTTTGTCTTTACCGCGCTAAGCTCGGTGCGAAGCTTTTCGTTTGTCTGAATTTTTTCCTTTATCTTGTCAGCGGCTTGGGGGTTGTGGTGCAGCCAGTCGATCAAGCCAGACTTGACCTCCTCCACAATCCACTGGCGGATGTCGGTGTTGCCCAGCTTGTTCTTTGTTTGGCTTTCAAAAACCGGATCCTTAACCTTGACTAAAACGGCGCTGGCCATTCCTTCGCGAACGTCTTCCGCCTTGAACGACTGCTGGTAAAAGTCGTTGATGCCTTTTACAAAGCCTTCCTTAAAAGCGTTAAGGTGCGTTCCGCCGTCGGCAGTGTACTGGCCGTTTACAAAGCTAAAGTGGTTTTCGCCGTAGCCGTTTGTGTGGGTAAAGGCAAAGCGGATGTGTTTTCCGACGTAACTTCCGATTGGATAAAGGCAAGCGTCTTCGATTTCTTTGTTAAGAAGGTCGAACAAGCCGTTGTCGCTTTTAAACTCCTGGCCGTTAAGGCGAAGCGTAAGTCCTTCGTTAAGGTAGGCGTAATTCCAAATTCGCTTTTCGACAAATTCCATGTTGAACGAATACTTTCCGAAAATTTCTTCGTCAGGAACAAACTCAAAGAAAGTTCCGTTGGCTTGCTTTTCCTTAAGCTTTCCCTTGCGCTCTTTTACAAGCTTTCCTTTTTCAAAAATCGCCTCGGCGCATTCTCCGTCGCGGACTGACACGACTCTAAAATAGCTGGAAAGCGCGTTGACCGCCTTGGTGCCGACGCCGTTCATTCCGACCGAAAATTGGAAAACGTCGTCGTTGTATTTTGCGCCTGTGTTGATTTCTGACACGCAGTCAACGACTTTTCCAAGCGGAATGCCGCGGCCGTAGTCGCGAACTTTTACGCGGTTGTCCTTTACGGCGATGTCGATTTTTTTTCCAAAGCCCATTATGAATTCGTCAATCGAGTTGTCGATGACTTCTTTTAGCAAAACGTAAATGCCGTCGTTTTGGTTTGAGCCGTCGCCCAAGCGGCCGATGTACATTCCGCTTCTAAGGCGGATGTGCTCAAGCGCGTCAAGGTGCTTGATTTGGCTTTCGTCATATTTTTTGGGAGCCTTTGCGACTGGAGCGCTTGCGGTGGCCGCAGTCTTTGGCGGGACTTTCGCAGGCGCCTTTGCGGGAACTTTGGCCGCGGCTTTTGCCGGAGCCTTGGCCGCGCTTTTAGGAGCCGCGGCTTTCTTTGCGGGAGCGGCCTTTGCCGGAACTTTCGCCGCCGTCTTTTTTACGCTGGAATTTTTAGAAACGCTTTTGGCCGTCGCTTTTGCCGCGGCCTTTGATTTTTGAGCTGCCATATTTTCCCCACCCTTGCGTCCGCTCTCAAAAAATTTTCAAGGCGCAAAAACCGCGCCCCGCGTCCGCAAAAAAATATGTGTTAATTATATAGTAAGAATAAAAAATTTTCAAGGGAAAAGGCGATGGAAAAAGACCCTTCAAGCGAAAATCTCTTTCAAGACCAGGACGCGCCGCCCGACGCAATCTTTCGCAACCTTACATTTTGTAGCCGGGCTGAATGATTGTGTTTTTGTCTGCCAGAACTTTGTCGTAAACCTTTCCCTTCCATTCCTCTTGCGGAACGTCCACAACGCTAACCGAAAAATGCTCTTTTTCGCGCTTAAGCTCTTTTGAAGCCGTCTCCAGCACAGCCTGCGCCAACCTCTTTTTTGTCTCGTCATCCCTTCCCGGATACATCTGAATCGTAATGTGCGGCAAAATGTCCTCCTTCCGCTTTGTATAAGAACTTATCCACATGTCCGCTCACGCGGACTGCCAATGCGGCACAATATCCTCCTCCGCTTTGTAGCAGATTATACCGTTTTTGCGGAACGAATGGCAAGGGCGAAAAAAAAGCCCGGCAGCAAACCGTGTCATTGTCGGGCTTGCCCCGGCAATTTTTTTCGCGCCTAGTTGACAGTGCGAACCACGCGGAAGCCGCAATCGCACCTACGTTGGCATGCAGAAATCATATAACCCGCTCGGTAAAAAAGTGAACAATCGTTTTTATCTGTATATCTACTACCACCTCGAACTCTACGATATGGACTTTCACCAACGAATCCAGTTTCAGGCGTTGTTACGGATATATCTGCATAGAGATCCCAGCACCATTCCTAGACATTTCCGCTCATGTCGTAAAGACCAAGACCATTAGGTTTCTTTTTTGCTATCTCGTAACAGTGTCCGCCGTTAGCTTGCTCACCATCTTTTTTATACCAAGCATAATAAGACAATTCGCTTTCTTCATTTGTTCCGCTCCATTTATTCGTAGAAAGCGCTGAGCCGTCGCGGGCAAGATATTCCCACTCTGCCTCAGTCGGTAAACGGTAACCATTGGCTCTAAGGTCTTGCGTGACACCGCCATCAGTGTCGCTATCTCCTACGTAATCCCATTTTGAGTTTTCGAAAGTCGGACCACAGTATTTTGCGCTTGCGCCTTCTCTTTCCTTTACAATGTCTGGCCAATTCGCCGGATTAGTCTCGCTTCCAATCTTGTAGACAGGGGCAAGGCCTTCCGCTTTTGAGCGCAAGTTGCAGTAGACGACCGCGTCGTACCAACTCACGTAATACGCAGGATAGTTAGCCCCCACGCCGCACATGTCACTTGGAGCTTCGTCTCCACCGTACTTGCAGTACTTCTCATACTCACCCTGGGTCACCTCGTGGTCAGAGGCGTAAAGCGCGGAGATTGTAAGTTTCCTGCCTCTAAGAAAAACTTCAGAGTCAGCAACTCCATCGCTCACGGTCGCTCCCGCCACGCGTACAAAGCCCGCCGGGGCTTGCGGCAGGCTTCCGCCGACGGAGCCGCCAGACGAGCCGTCGCTCACGCTGTTTTTGCAGGAAGCGATTCCCAAAACAAGCACCGCGCCAAAAAGGGCCAGCGCAATCATCGCCAGTTTTTTCATAATGTCCTCCGATGCGATTTTAAATTCACTTTCTTCTATATTCCCCCCCCATTTGGATTTGTCAAGGGAAATCTTTTAAAAAGCGAATTTTTTTTTGAGCCAAAACCGATTTCTGAATGCGGAAAATTTTCGAAAGCCCAGAACACGGCGCGAAGGGAAAGACAAAAAAAAGCCCGGCAGCCTCCGCCTTCGCGGCCCAGCCGCTCGGAGACTCGCTAAAAACGCGACGACTGTCGCGTTTTTGCCCCTGCAGGGCCGCTCCCTGCCTACTTCGCGCCAACGAAAGGCAAGACAGGGATTTTTCGGCTAAAGACCAGGAACTGCGGCAAGGCCAAAAGGCGGCGCGAAAGACACGGACGCAAGCCCGAGACCTTTCGGGCTGACAAAAAACACGCCCCGCGGCGCGCGGAGCGCGGCGGGGCGTCAAGAAAAAAAAAGCCCGGCAACCACCTACTTTCGCGCCGCGAAGGC
>DGRX01000029.1:38917-116954 GCA_002391235.1 Treponema sp. UBA4377 | reverse complement strand
TAGTAAACCAAGGGCCTTAATGTTACGGCGTTGGAACCGTAAAGCTTCATATAGGTTGCCTTGTAGTCAGTCAAAATCAAATTCTTTCTTGCGCTTTCGTCATAGCCGCCGTTGGTTCGGCCGCCGCTTGTAGTTTCCTTGGCCGCGATGTAAGGGTGGTCTTGGTAGTAGCGCTCATAAGTAAGATTGTTCGTAATCGAAAAAAAACTGTCGTAAAAACTAAGCTTTGAGTTAAGCGTTACAGGAGCCTTTACCTGATAGTAAGTGGCCTTGGGTTTTGAAAAATCAAAATCCTTTGACGTCGCAAGCGGCTCGGAAGCGTAAGTCACTTGCGAAGAAAAATCAGGGCTAAATGAGTAATCCAAGGAATAGGACAAAGGAGTCAGAGTGTTGGAGCCTGGAAGCGAAAAATTCAAGTCGGGCAAAGCGCTTTGGGCCAGGGAATTTTCCTCGCCGCCGCTTTCCTCTCCGGCGCTTTCTCCGCCGTCCTTTTTTTCATTTTCGCCCGAATCTCCAAAGTCTGGGCTGACAAGCTCAGCGGCCAATTTTTTGTCAGTCTTTTTTACGCGGTCTTTTGTTATCGACGTTGAAAAAAGCGTTCCCGAAATTTTCAGGCCGGTCTTAAGCGGCGCGACTGTCGAGGGATAAAAGAATTTTCTGCTTGGCGTGTATTTTTGAAATTCATCGGTGATTTCTTTAGCCGAGTAGCTGTTTGAATCGCGAGCGGCCTCGCTAAAGGAGATTGACGAATTAAAATTGCTTATCGAAAGCGAAGAAATAAAAGGCTTTACGGACTCTGGAAGCGGAATTGTGTAAGACGCGTTGCTTTCCCAGACAAAGGAATTTATTTCGGCGGCCTCTTGCTTTTGCAATTCGGTCTTGGTCGTGTTCTCCACATTGGGATTGTTCAAAAGATAGCTGAACCAATCCATCGTTTCGTTTCGGTCGCCAAAGTCATAGTTAAAGAATGGGTCGGAAAAAATTGGAAACGACAAAGAATAGCTAAAGGGAAAGGAACCGCTCACCTTTAAATTGGCTTTATATCTAAACGGAAGATGGAGGCTCATAAAGTCGGAGTCGTCCCTATAAGTCGTTCCGCTCTTTGCATAGGGATGCCAAAACTGGCTTGCGCTATCCTGAAAAACCGTGTTTGAAAAACCGAGGACTAAGCCGCCTTGTATCGCGGGAAAATTTCCCGAACCCTTGTACGCTCCGTCAAACCCGGTTGAGAAACCTATGTTGGTGTAATAGTCCAACATAATTTTCAAGTAGTTGGAAGTGTCTCCCCTGTACTCAGTGTCAAGGTTGTGCATAATCAAGCCTTCGCGCTTTTGGTCCATCAATTTTGAAGGCTTGATCAAGCTAAAGTAGTCGCCCAGAATGTCGTCCTCTTTTTTTTCGTTGGCTTGGCTTGTACTGCTTGTGTCCAGCGGCTTTCGGCCAAACAAGTAAGTCGTCGTCTGGAAATAATAGCCAGCGCGGTTTCTGTAGCCAAAGACCGGATTAAAGACAAGCTCGTCCTTTGGATAGTAAAAGGCCGGCAAATACATTACGGGAACGGGGCCGACGTAAACAAGCGCGTTCAAAAAAGCGAACTCGTTTCCGGGCAAAAGCCAAATGCGGCTGGCCTTGATCCGCCAGTGGGGGTTCTCGTCGTCGCAAAAAGTAAGCGAGCCGTCCTTGAATGTAATCGTTCCGCTGTCGTCGCGCGCGAACAAGTCCGAGGCGACCGATATTTTTGAGCCAGACGGCAAATTGATCGCGTTGCTTTGCGCCTTGACTACGCGCGAGTTGTCAAACACGCCTTCAAGCGTTTGCGTGTTGAACAAAAGGCTGTCGCTTGAAATCGTTTGCGAGCCGCCGTTGGCTTCCGTCTGTTCAAGCTTTACGGCGCCCTCGGCAAAAAGCATTTCGCGAGCGCGGTTGTAAGAAACCCTGTCGGCGCTGATTGTCGTTTTGGTTCCGTTTTTTTCTACAGAAATTTGAACGTTGCCTTCAAAAGTCAAAAGCTCGTCTCCGTTGTTGGGATCCTTGGAGTTTCCGCTTTTTAGCGCGTTCATAATAGTGATGACGGTTTTTTGCGGAACGGAATTCTCAGCCTCTTTTTTTTCGGCGTCCTTGTCCTTTTTTTTGCCGGCGCCAAAAGCGCCCTGTCCCAAGAACAAAAGGGCCGCAATGAGAAGAATCGATTTTTTGCAAAAACTTTTTTTTATCGCCACTTTTTTTTCGCGCCCTTTATTTTCGCGCGGCCCGCTCCAAAGTTTCTTTTATGTACTTTCCCGTCCAAGAATTCTTTCGCTTGGCGACCTCTTCCGGCGTTCCAGTCGCGACAACCGTTCCGCCGCCGCTTCCGCCTTCCGGCCCCAAGTCGATTATCCAGTCGGCTTGGCAAATCACGTCAAGGTTGTGCTCGATCATCACGACGCTGTTTCCAGCGTCGACCAAGCGCTGAATCACGCCCATCAATTGCTTTACGTCGGCAAAGTGAAGGCCCGTCGTCGGCTCGTCCAAGATGTACAAAGTCTTTCCAGTGCTCACCTTGCTAAGCTCGTTGGCAAGCTTTACGCGCTGGGCCTCGCCTCCGCTCAAAGTAAGCGCGGACTGGCCCAACTCGATGTAGCCCAAGCCGACTGACTTAAGCGTTTCCAACTTTCTTGAAATGTGCGGAATCGAAACAAAAAAGTCGCAGGCTTCGTCAACCGTCATGTTGAGCACGTCGTTTATGCTTTTTCCTTTGTAAAGAACGTCAAGAGTTTCTTTGTTGAATCTTTTTCCCCGGCAAACGTCGCACTGAATGTAAACGTCGGGCAAAAAGTTCATTTCGATTTGAATCGTTCCCGCGCCCTGGCAGTTTTCGCAGCGGCCGCCCTTTACGTTAAAGCTAAAGCGGCCCGGCAAAAATCCTTGCGCCTTGCTTTCAGGCAAAGAAGCGAACAAGTCGCGGATGCCGTTAAAGACTCCGATATAGGTCGCCGGGTTGGAGCGCGGTGTCCGGCCAATCGGGCTTTGGTCGATGTTGATGACTTTGTCGATGGCGGCCAGGCCTTCAATCTTGTCGTAGGCGCCGACCGGATACTTGGTCCGCATCGTCTTGTTTGAGGCGGCCGGAAAAATTATGTCGCTCAAAAGCGTTGACTTTCCGCTTCCAGAAACTCCGGTGATGCAAGTGAAAGTTCCAAGCGGAATCTGAACGTCGATGTTCTTTAAGTTGTGCTCGCGCGCTCCAGTCAGTTTAATGAAGCTTCCGTTTCCGGCGCGGCGATTTTTTGGAACGTCCATTCTCAAAGTTCCGGCAAGATACTGGCCCGTCAAGCTTTGCTTTACCTTGGCAACTTCTTCCGGCGTTCCCGCGGCGACAACATTTCCGCCGTTTACGCCCGCGCCGGGGCCCATGTCAACCAAGTAGTCGGCGGTGCGCAAGGTCTGCTCGTCGTGCTCGACAACAATCACTGTGTTTCCCAAGTCGCGCAGGCGCGTCAAAGTGTCGATCAAGCGCTGGTTGTCGCGCTGGTGCAAGCCGATGCTCGGCTCGTCAAGAATGTACATCACGCCGGTAAGGGCGCTTCCTATTTGAGTTGCAAGACGAATGCGCTGCGCCTCGCCTCCGCTCAAAGTGCCCGCGCTTCTGTCAAGCGTAAGATATTCCAAGCCGACGTTTTTTAGAAAGTCCAGGCGCGCGCGGATTTCCTTTATCACTTGCGCGGCGATTTGCAGTTCAGTCTGCGTGAACTTTATCTTTTCAAAAAAATCTATCGTTTCCAAAACGCTAAGCGAAGTCAATTCGATTATGTTCTTTCCGCCAACGGTTACGCCTAGCGCTTCGGGCCTAAGGCGCGCGCCTCGGCAGGACGAGCATTCGCTGACCGACATAAACTTTTCTTCCATTCGCGCGCGCTGGGACTCGCCCCAAGCCTCCGCGTGCCGGCGGGCCATGTCGGCCATCACGCCCAGCCAAGGCCGCTTGTATTCGGAATAGCCCTCGCCGCTTTGCTTTTGGTAAACCCAGCGCAAGACTTTTTTTTCGTCGCCGTTCATCAAGTAGTCAAACTGCTTTGCGGAAAGCTTTTCAAGCGGCGTGTCCAAAGAAAAACCTCCGGCCTTGGCGACAGCGCCGAACATCGCTCGGTTCCATTCGCTGTCGGGATTGTAAAAGGCAAGGCCGCCTTCGTTAAAGGACTTGGATTTGTCGGGAATGATTTTGTTCAAATCCCATTCCATCTTTTGTCCGATGCCTGTGCACTCGGGGCAGGCGCCAAAGGGATTGTTAAAGGAAAAAAGCCTGGGCTGCAATTCCGGAATCGAGATGCCGCAGTCAGGACAAGCGTTCTTTTGGCTAAAGAAAACTTCCTGCTCCGTAAAGTCGTTCTCTCCTTTAGGAACGCGGCGCAAAACGATTACGATTCCGTTGGCGGCCTCCAGCGCGGTTTCCAAAGAACCGGCCAAGCGCTTGCGGACGTCTTTCTTTAGGACAATGCGGTCGACGACCATTTCTATCGTGTGCTTTTTTTGCTTGTCCAGCTTTACCGTTTCGTCAAGGTCAGTCATGATTCCGTCGACGCGGGCGCGGGCAAAGCCAGCCTTTTTTGCGTCTTCAAAAACCTTGGCGTGCTCGCCTTTTTTTCCGCGAATTACAGGAGCCAGAATTGTAAGGCGCTCGCCTTCTCCCCAAGCCAAAATCGTGTCGATGATTTGGTCAACGCTTTGCTCGTTGATTTCGCGGCCGCAGTTTGGGCAGTGCGCTTTTCCTATTCGCGCGTAAAGCAAGCGGTAGTAGTCGTATATTTCAGTCACCGTTCCCACGGTGGAACGGGGGTTGTTGTGCGTCGTTTTTTGTTCAATGGAAATGGCGGGGCTAAGGCCTTCGATCAAGTCAACGTCGGGCTTGTCCATCGTTCCCATAAACTGGCGGGCGTAGCTGGAAAGGCTTTCCATGTAGCGCCGTTGGCCTTCCGCAAAAAGCGTGTCAAAGGCAAGCGACGACTTTCCGCTGCCGGACAAGCCGCTGATTACAACCAATTTGTTGCGCGGCAAATCAACGCTGACGTTCTTTAAATTATGCTCTCGCGCTCCCTTTACAGAAATGACATCCGCGCCCAACGCGCTCTTTTTTTTGCTTGTTGCCATAATTTTACTATATTAACATTTTTAAACTCTTTCCGCAAGCGAAGCGTGGCGACTTATGCGGCAAAAAATAATTATGGTTTTGCATGCAGTCATATTGCCGCTAATTTTGCTAGCGCTTGCTTAATATGATGGAATCATAGAATTTCCTTGACAAATTGCTAGAACCATGGTAGCCTATAGATAAAGAGCGGAGCGCCACAGTGGCGGCCGCCTCTTGGGCTTATTATAAAAAGCCTGCCGAGGTTAGACGCTGGGCAGGCTTTTCCTTTTCGCTACTACTTCTTTCGGTTGAAGAGAGCGATCGCGTTTACAATCAAAGTCAAGAACGCAATGACGAGCATTGCAAATTCGTACTTACTCATGTTCTGCGAGTCCTCCCGATATTTTTAGTACCAAGAGGCGGCCTGCCAACACTGTGGCGCTCCACCATATATCATATAAATGTTTTTCAATATTTTGGCTTTTTTTTTTGATAAAATCTTAAAATTTTCCTTAAAAAATTAGGACCAGCCCGTTTAAGTACCATATTCTAGTTAAGTGTACCTTTGTTTTGCTATTTTTTTAACGAATTTTCAAAAATTTTGCGCGAAAGTTTTAAATAACTTGTTATATTTGACGCAAAATTCACTAAATTTGCCCTTTTTTTAAAAACGAGTCTCTAAAAAAAAGGGAGGTTTTTTCATTATGAAAAAATTGATTGGCGCTTTGGCGCTTGCTGCTATGGTAGCGACTTCAGCCTTCGCTGAGGTTTCATTTGGAGCTTGGCTCTGCACACTCCCGACGCTCATCGGATCTGACGGCGACGGAATCAAGGGTGGCGGAATTTCTAACCCCTGGGGATGGGCTTCTCGCCCGGCCCGTATGGACATCAACTGGACATCAGACGATGGAAAAGCCGGTATGATAATGGGTCTTTACTGCAACCAGAACGGAAGCAGCATGAGCTTTGGCGGCTCTGACGCTCAGGAATTGTGGATTAAGCCCATCGACCAGATCAAGATTCACGTTGGACAGATGGACAACTTTGCCGGAACAATGGGCGGCGTTACATACGGCTCATGGAACTGGCTCCGCCCGAACACAGGCGTAGACGGTTTCTGGGGTGAAAACATGACTTTCAGCAAGTTGAACGACGCCGGTATCGGTCTTCAAATCTTCCCGGTTGAAGCCTTGCAGATTTTCGCTTCTTTGCCGCTCACAGCTGTTAGCAAAGGCGAGGACAACGTTCTTGGCCGCATGGACAAAGTGTTCGGAAAGGGAAAGATCGGCGCCGCCTACACAATCGACGGAATCGGTACAATCAAGGCCCAGTTCTTGGGACAGTATGACAAGAAAGATGCCAACGCCAGCACAGTTGCAAAAGGAAACATCTACACTGTAAAAGACGGAATCTACACAGACTTGGGTGGTGGTACTACTGCCGAAATGGCTAATGCTGAACTTGCCGTTAAGAAAGGTGACGCTGACAGCTGGGGATATGCAACAGATGCGATCCCCGCTACTCCCGCCTCTACAAAGTACGGCACATTCGAGGCTGCTTTCGACTTGACAGGCATTGACAAGCTCTTTGCCACTGTAGGATTTGCCTTCACAGCGACAGACAACTCTAAAGACAACAACATGAAGATTGCTTTGGGCGGTTCTTACGGAATCACAGAAGCTTTCAAGCTTGCCGCTGACTTCGCTTTGAACATTCCTGGCGACTCAGACAAAAAGCCCACAGCCAGCTTCGGCGTTGGCCTTGACTACGCTTTGACAGACGCTCTCGGACTTACAGCCGACGTCCGCATGTTGATGCCGTTTGACACAGACAATGCTGGATCAAAGCTTTCATTCTTGGTTGGAGCCCAGTACGCCGTTGGATCCAACGCTTCTTTGGGACTCGGATTCCAGGCCGTTGTTGGATTGAGCGACAAGTCTGGCGCTGGCAACCTCAAGGTTGTTAACGCCGCTACAGTTGATAACGAAGTCAAGAAGTTCATCTTCGCCGTTCCGGTTCGCGCCTCAATCTGGTTCTAATTTGAGCCATGCATAGCCGGCTAGCCCGGCTATGGACTAAGCCGCTCCGCAAGGGGCGGCTTTTTTTATGGCATGGAATTACTAAAAGCGCTGCGCTCTAAATCTCTATGTCTGCCGGAGCGGAGCCTTTTGGAATAATAAGGACGCTGCTGGCGGCTTTTTGCCGTTCCCTTAAAAGACGGCGGGCGGCCATCTGCAAGTCCTTGGGCGTTATTGACAAAAGGGTTTTTGTGTTGGCCAAAACTTCCTTCGCGTCAATGAGGAAAAGCTCGCGCAAAAAGGCGGAGGCGCCCCTGTCCTTTGGGGCCCTTGGCAAAATCGAGTCGGAATAAGTTCCTGCAATCGCTTTTTCTACCGTGTCACGGTCAAAGGGAGTTGCCGCCGCTTGGCGCAAGCATTCGTCAAAGGCCGCGAGGCTGGCCTGGGGATTCGGGTCGCGGTAAGTGTACAAATTCCAGCGGCGCGAAACAGCGTCGATTTGCGCTCCCGCTCCGTAGGCTCCGCCGACAGTCCTGATTTTTTCCCACAAGGCGCCGCTAGACAAAAGGTGCGCCAAAACTTTTTCGGCGACCGCCTCGCGGCTTGCGTACTTGGCCGACTTGAACGAAAGCGCGGCAAAGCCCACCATTCCGTGAACCGCGACAAGCTCGTCGCTTTTGTCCGAGCCGCTTAAATTGGTCAAGTCAAAAAAGGCTTGGTCGGAAACGGCCTTTCTTTTTACCGGTGAGCGCAAGTTCATGTCAAGCGCGAATTTTTTGACGGCCTTTAAGGCGGCGGGCATCGAGGCCTTGTCGGCGGTGACGTGCAAAACCGCGCCCGCATCGAAAATTTTTGACGCGATCAATTTCATTTTTTGGATCGTTCCGTCAAGGTCGGCCAAAAGCTTTCTCATCGTAAAGATTTGGCAAAAGCCGTCCCAAATTTCGTCAATCGCGCAAGAGCGGTCGGCCAAACGCTCGGCGCGTCCAACGGCAAAAGAATGCCCGTTTGGAAGGGCCGAACTTTCCAAGTCGCTCAAAAATTCTTCGGCCAAAGTTTGGACGCGCTTTTTGTCGTCAAAGCGGGCGCCTTGCAGGCAGTCGCGCATCATGTCGACGGAAGCGGCGATTTTATTGTCAACCGCTCGCACTTTGCAAAAAAGCCATTGGCGGCCGGCGAAGGCGCGGTTTTCTTTTGCCATCGCGCGAGCGCCCGGGCTGTTTGGGCAGGAATGGACAAAGGGCGTCGTTCCAAAGCCGCCGCAAGTCTTTGCGATTAAAAGCGAGCTTTTGTCCCAGCGCAAGTTGCCCCAGCCAAGCTCGTTAAGAATGTAGGCAAAGAACGGAAGGCAGGGATAAAGTTCCGGCTCAAAAATGTCAAAGGGAAAGACGGCGGTCACATAGGCGATTCCGTTTGTGTTTTCCAAGCTTTTAAAAAGCGGAACAAAGCCGCGGCCGCCCTTTATTTGCGTTCGCGTGATTTTCAACTTGTCGTCAATTGCCTTTAAGTCGCGGGGGCGGATGTGCGGAATCAGGGCTTTGTTTTTTTCAGAGTCGGGAGTTTGCTGCCAAAGGCGCAAGGCCGCGGTCTCTTCTTTGATTTGGGCCTTGGTCGTTTGCGCGGCAAGCGCCGCCGTGATTTTCTTTTCCTTGGCCTCGCGGCCGGCCAAATATTTTTTGTCAGGAACGATGACGGTCCACGCGCATGACTTGTTGTCAATCAAATATTTTTTTATCAAGGCCTTGACGTAATTTGGGTCGGCGCAAACTTTTTCTTTTAGGCGCTCAAAAGCGTCGCGGGACAAAACGCTGTTTCCCGGCTCGCCGCCGTAATTCCACGAGCGAAGCGCGCGGCGCATCAAGACCAAAGAAAAAGGCCCGTTCGAGCGCCTTACCTCCCTGTGCATAAAATCGATTTTGTTAAAGGTGGACTCGATGTCGTCTTGCGAAATTCCTTTTTTGTAAATTTCTTGAATCTCGCGCAAGATAAAGTCTTTTACCTTCGCTTCGTTTTGCTTTTTGACTCCGCGCAAGCCAACGCTAAAAGTGATTTGTCGTTCCGAAACGTCGACGCCGCACGCGGAGCTTAAATCCTTTCCCAAGCCGCTTTTTAGCAAGGCGGCCGAAAGCGGCGAGCCGTCCTGGGCGCAGAGCAAGTTTCCCAAAAAAAGGCATTCGGTGTAGTCGGCGGCGTTGTCGGAATTGCCCCAAAGCCAAGAGACAAGCGAGCTAGGCTCCTTTTCGCCAGGGCTAAGCGGAGCGATTTCGCGCAAATAGGCCATTCGCTTGAAAGGCTTTTGGGTTTCGGCCTTTAGCGTCCGCTCCAAAAATTTCTTTTGCTCAAGCGAGTCGAATTTCGTTCCGCTTTTCTCAAAATAATCCAAGACGTTTTCTTGCAAAAAGTCCAGCTGCTTTTCGGTCGGAATGTTTCCGTACAAAAATACAAGGCAGTTTTGCGGCGAGTAATATTTTTTATGGAAGTCCTTGAATTCCTTGTAAGTAAGCTGGGCCACCTCTAGCGGGTCGCCGCCGGAATCCTTTGCGTAAATCGTGTCCGGAAGAAGCGCCCTTCCGATTATGTCTCCGGCCGCCCTGTCAAAGGACGAATAGGCGCCCTTCATTTCGTTAAAGACGACGCCGACGATTTTTGGCTTTCCCTTTGAGTCCAGCTCAAGGCGGCGGCCTTCCTGCAAAAAAGTCTCGCGGCTCAAGGTCGGAAAAAAAACCGCGTCGGCGTAAACGCTCATAAGGTTAAAGTAATCGGCCGGCAGCAGGGAGCTTGCGGGGTAGACAGTCTTGTCGGGAAAAGTCATCGCGTTCATAAAAGTCTGGACGCTCTGGTTTTCCAAAACAGCGAAGGGATCTTTTAATGGATATTTTTTTGAGCCGCAAAAAACGGAATGCTCCACGATGTGCGCCGCGCCGTTGGACTTGTCGTTTGGAGTTCTAAAGGCAAAGGCAAAAAGATTTTCTTCGTCGTCGTTAAGCAAATGGTAAACTTCAAGGCCTGTCTTTCTGTGGCGCAAGTAAACGCCCTTGCTTGAAGCTTCGGAAACATCCTGAACGCTTATCAAGTCAAAGCCCTTGTAGGATTTGGAAATCATTCTACGTAAACCTCATCGTCGTCTTTTCTGAACACGCGCAAGTCGCCTTTTTCCCAAGCGGCGCGAAGGGAGGCCATAAAGGATTTTGTAATGGCCTCGACGTCTTTTTTAAGCATGGGCTTTGCGGCTTCTTGCTCTTCCATAATTACCGAAGCGCGCGCGACAGAAACGTTGTCCAAAATTTTCTTTTCAAAATCTTTTTCTTTCGCTGTTATCAAGTAGGCGATGTCCTTGTCGGACATTGAAGCCAATTTTTTTTGCAGCCACTTGTCGTCCGCGTTGACAACGTCTTCCATCGTAAAAAGATGCTGCTGCAAGTCGCGGCTAAGCTCAGGGTCAGTCCGCTCAAGGCTGTTCAAGATTTCCTGCTCGGCGCCAGAATCCATTCGCTTTAGGATTTGCGCCAAGGCCCCGCGGCCGTCTATGCGCAAGGAGTCGTCGCGGACTTGCTTGGAGGCCTTTTCGTGAATCGTCTTGTCAATCGCCTGTATCACGTCCGGCGAAACTTTTTGCATTTTGGCAAGGCGAAGGACCACTTCTTTTTTTTGCGCCGCTTCCATCGCGTTGATAAGGCCGGCCGCGACTTTAGGCTCAAGGTAGCTTAAAACAATCGCGGTGACTTGCGCGCTTTCGCCCTTGATTAGGGCCATGATTTCTTCGTTTGTCTTTTCCTTTAAATAGGTGAACGGATGGGCCGCGTCCAGCTGGGCCTCGACTTTTTTCATCAAGTTTCCGGCCTTGCCGGCGCCAAAGGCTTTTTCCAAAATATTAAAGGCCGTGGCCTCGCCGCCGTTTTCTTTTTTGACTTCCACCAAGGAACGGAACTCTTCAAAAATAGCCGCGGCCTCGTCTTCGCCGACAGAGCGGATTGTCGTTATTTCTGGAATTATTTTTTCAACGTCGGATTGCGGCAAATGCTTAAAGACTTCGGCCGCTTGGTCGCTTCCGATTAAAAGCAAAAACTTGGCCACGCGGCGGTAAACCGAGTCTTTGGCATCGCCATCCTCACGCGGAACTTTTAAAAGCCCGCCCTGCTTAAGCGCGTTGGCCGCCGCGTCAAGCTCTTTCCTGTTTTGTTTTTCGCTGTCGAAATTATTGGCCTGGGCGGCGTAAGCCCGCAGGCGGTAATCGTTTTTGTTCATATTGCGTTAAATAATTCTACCATATTTTATGCGATTTTTCTAGTGGCAGCGACAGTCTAATGCAAGCGCGCGTGAAAAAAAACTTGACAAATTGCTAGAACCGTGGTAGTTTATAGATAAAGAGCGGAGCGCCACAGTGATGCGGCCGCCTCTTGTTGGCTTTAATAAAAGCCTGTCCGAGACAACACACGCTACGGGCAGGCTTTTCCTTTTAGCTTTACCTAATCAATTGCTTGAAGAGGGTCAGCGCTTCAACAATCAAAGACAAAATTGCGACAACAAGCGTCGCGCGTTCGTACTTGTTCATGTCGAGCGGTCCTCCCGATATTTTTAGTATCAAGAGGCGGCCTGCCAACACTGTGGCGCTCCACTATATATCATATAAATGTTTTTCAATATTTTGGCTTATTTTTTGGAAAAATCTTAAAAATTTATTCAGATTTTGGGGTGGTTTTTTGGCAAAAGTCTGTGATTTGGCTTTTTGTAAAGAGCAAGTTTAATTTTTCAAAGGTTTGGTATGCGGGGCTGCTTTGAGCCGCGTTTTGGTTTTTTGCCGGATGAACGCTGACGCAAAAATATGGAGCGGCTTTTACAAAAACATATCCAAGGTCAGCCTTTGTGTCGCAAAAACGGTCAATCGATTTTTTGTCACTGCCCCATTCAACAAAGCAAGAGATAGTTCCATATTTTTTTATGGATTTTTTATTGCCCTTTTTTAGCTTCATTGAATCAAAGTCGCCAAAATAATTTTGCGCGGCTTGCTTTATTGTTTGCAAATCGTCTATGTTAAAGTAAATGTTGTTCCACGCGTTGTTGGCGTAGACCAAAATCCCGGCCAATTCCCGGCCGTCGCGTTGCATGCCGATGATTTGCGCCTCCCTGGTTTTTTGTCCAATCGTGACGCGGGCAAAGCTTTGGGCTTGCGCTTGGTCCGCTCCAAAAACGAGAACTAATAAAAATGCAAAATAAATAAAATGTTTGTTTTGTAGCATCGCCGTCATTGTAGAAAAAAAGCCGCTCAAACTTGCCATAGACAAGCATAAGCGGCTTTGTTGAACCTAAAAACTTAAACGATTACTCAACGCGGGCGTCAGCGCTTACGTATTTGATTGTGGCGCTGTGGCGCTCTTGGTAAACATTGTGGTAAATGTCCAACTGAATGTCTTTTGTTGAGTCAAATCCCTTAAGGAACTTGTAAATGCGGTTCTTTTCCGGGCATTCCCAAGAAAGAACAAACTTGTTTGACTCCATCTCGCCCTTAAAGTTCTTTACCTTGTCGCGAGTGAAAGTGTAAATTGTCGCTCCTGTGTCGGCGTCCTTAAGAACGCAGAAAGCGTCGCTTCCAGTGTTCACCTGGAACTGCCAATTGCAGTTGTACTTTGAGTCAAACCATACACCCTGCAAAGTTTCAGAAACGCCTACAGTCTCTCCAATTGTCTGGGCGGCGCCTGTAACGGCGTCCATTCCGCCTGTAACGTCTTCCGCATAGAGTCCAGCGGCCAAAACTGCGGCCACGGCAAAAGCTGTAAATAATTTTTTCATCCGGAACCTCCTATAATTCCTACAATAAAATTTATCCTTTAAAGAGCTTTATGTCAATAGAAAAAGACGAATAATAATGAAGATTTTTTGTTTTTATAGCCTTAGTAATCGTCTCCGGCCGGCTCCTTGTCCTTGTTTTTATTGTCCTTTGCCTTTTTCTTTGTCTTTATCGGCGTGACGTCATCGTTTTCAATATACTCGTCCGCTTCGGAATCGGCCCGCATTTCCATTAGCTTTTCCTCTTCCGCGGCATGGAAAACGCTGATATTTTCTTCGCTTATAAATTCCTTAAGCTTTTGGGCTTGCGCGCGGGTAAAGTAATATGTCTGGACAATCGTTTCGTGGTTGGGGAGGTCCGAGGCCTTTCCTTCGATGGCCAAATTCTTTGTTTTTGGAACGTAGATCACAAAGTACGGGCTTCCGTCAACAAAGTCATAGCCAAAATAAAAGTCTGGCTTGGCCTTGTAGTTCATCATAGTTTTTGAAACGCCGTATTCTTCGTAGCCCGGAGCTTTTCCGTAAACCTTGCGGGTTTTTGCGGCGCTTGCATTTCTGTCAAGGCGCTTGTTTTCAAAGTCTTCAAAGTACTTGTCGATGGCTTCGCAGCATATTTTCCTCGGCTCTTGCGCCATCTCCACAGTGTAGGAGGAAGTGTCGTACTGAATTCTAAATCCGGCGACGTCAGTTCCTCGGCGATAAATAAACGAGCCTCTTTTTACTTTGATTTTTCCGACAATCGGACGGATGAACATGGCGCATTCGTCGTAAATGTCATAGCGGTTTGTGCCAAGGAATTTTTCCAATCCTGAGCGGTCTGTGGGGTGCATCTTTTTGTCGTCATAAAAATCCGGCTTTTTTTTTGCCCAAGCGCAAGAAACAAGCGCCGCCAAAGCCGCCGCGCATAAAATTGTTTTTTTCATATTTTTTCCTTATTATGTTGTGTTTATCAATTAAACAAATAGCGCTTTTAAAAGTTACAGTCAATAAATTTTTAAGATTTTTCCAAAAAAAAAGCCGCCCCTTGCGGAGCGGCTTACGCAATAACCGAACGTATCAGTTATGCATGGCTCAAATTAGAACCAGATTGAGGCGCGAACCGGAACGGCGAAAGCGAACTTGTCGTTTTCTGTGGCCTTGACAAGCTTGAGGCTTCCGGCTGTGGCATCTTTGCCCAATCCAACGATTCCCTGGAATCCAAGTCCGAGGCTGGCGTTAGATCCAACTGATCCGTTCAAGCCAACCAAGAATGACAATGTGGGGTCAGCCTTGTTGTTGGGCATCAACATGCGGACGTCGGCAACCAATCCAAGGGCGTCTGTAAGGGCGTAGTCGGCTCCAACGCCGAACTGCATTACAGGGTCGTCCTTTACGTCTGAGTGGTACTTGAGCATGGCGAAGCTGGCTGAAAGCTTGAAGGCTTCTGTGATTCCGTAAGAAGCGCCCAAGGCAAGCTTGATCTGCTCCTGGCTTCCTTTGTCGGCCTTGAACCAGTCAGAGTCGGCGATTGTGAAGGCGCCTCCGATTGTCACAAAGAGCTTGTCAACGGCTGTGAGGTCAAAAGCGGCCTCGATTGTTCCGTAGCGCTTTACGCCTTTTCCGTCAACGGCAGTAACAGCATCTTTGTTGTAAGTAGCTGTTGTTCCTGCCTTAATAGCGTCTTCATATGTAGCATATTCCTTTCCGTCAGCGCCAACGAACACATTAGCAGAAATCGCTTTCTTGCTTGTGTCTTTGATGTCATACTTTCCGACAAACTGGGCCTTGATGCGTCCGATTCCGTCGATTGTGTAGGCGGCTCCGATAGAGCCTTTTCCAAAGGCGTAGTCCATTCTCTGGAGATATGTGGCTCCGTCGTAGTTGGCTCCGGCCAAGGGAAGGGCGGCGAAAATCTTGAGGGCTTCCATAGGAGTGACCTCAAGGCCAAGGCCGAGCTCTGAGTGGTCAGAGAATGTCAAGCCTTCGTCGTTAACTTTCCATGTGTTGGGGCGAAGCCAGTTCCATGAGCCGTAGCAGAGGTCGCCGCGAACTCCGAAGTTGTTGTCCATCTGTCCGATTGTAACCTTTACGGCGTCAACGGGCTTTACCCAGAAGTTGTTGGCGTCGAAAGGTCCGATGCCTGTTGAAGAACCGTCGGCGTTGAAGGCGATTCCCATGACCATTCCGGCCTTTCCGTCGTCGGCCGTCCAGTTGATGGCCGCGCGGGCGGGTCTCCATCCGCCCCACGGGTTGGAAGCGGCGGCTCCTTTTACGTCCTCGCCGTCAAATCCTACCAATGTCGGAAGGTTGCAGAGCCAAGCTCCAAATCCTACTTCAGCGAAGGCTGAAGTCGCTACCATAGCAGCAAGCGCCAAAGCGCCAATCAATTTTTTCATAATGAAAAAACCTCCTTATTTTTTAAAAAACAGAACTAAGTCTGCCTTTTTACACTAAATATTAACACACATATTTTGCTTTGTCAAGAAAAAAAAGCATTTTTTTTCGAGCATTGGAAAATCGGTAACTTTCAGGCGGAGGCGACAATTTCCTTGACTTGTTCCTGAGTCATTTCCAAAGAGTTTGCGATAATGTCAATGGAAACGCCGTTGGAATAAAGCTTTTTAGCGGCTTCCAGGGCTTTTTGCTCGCGACCTTCGATGATGCCGTCTTGCCGCCAATTGAGTATAGCTACCTCTTCATTAAACTCTGTCAAACACATGCCGATTATAGTCTCCTTTTGCTCGCGGACAAAGCCTTCAAGCAAGTCTTCTTTGCAAGCCCATTCAACAGCCTCGCGCACGGCTTGTTCCTTTCCCATCTTTTTGCTTTGATTTATGGAAATCCGACCGACAAGCCTTACGTAATCATATAATGGTTTGCATTTTTTGACAAGGTTTTCGTTCATGTTGGTGTTGATGTTTATCACGTCCGCCGTCCACTCAAATTTGCCGGAAACATCCTTTTGCTCAAAAGCGCTGGAAAGGCGAAGCTCATAGCGTTCGGAACGGCTTGGCTCTCCATTGTAGAACACCACAAAACGCGGATTCGGAATCTTTATCAGCGATGAGCGGTGTAAATCCAATTTGTTGTCGGATATGAATCTTTGATATAGTTGCGAAAAATAAAAAAGGCCTCTTAAAGGCATATTGGCGTTGGGGCGGCTTTGTTGCTCATAGAGCGTCATTTGAGAATCAACTAAAAAGGAAACGTCGTTGTACATCGTTACGAAAATGACGTTTTCGATCGTGTTGAGTTTTAGAGCGTCGGGGTCGGTGTAATTTGTCCCGTTGAGGGTGTTGTACAAGTCCAGCCGCCAGCGCTTGCTTCTCTCATTATTCTTGCCAAAAATAGCGATGAAAAGCCTGTCGCGGAATTTGGGCTGCGGCCGGACTTCAATTATGTTTGTTTGTTTTTCGTTCACTACGAACCTCCAAAATATTTTTTTCCACGCCTATATCATTGCTTTGTTTGCGCATTTTTTCGTTTTTTTTGGGCTTTTTTGAGGGAAAATTCGCAAAATTTCCTTGAATTTTTCAATGTTGCGCGCTAAAATCATAGAACACTCGTTTTGGAGGTTATTTTATGAACATAAAGAAGATTTTGGCGGCGATGGGATTGTCCGCCCTTGTTTTGGCGGGAGCTTTTGCGGAAGAGAACGCCGGCGGACACAAAAAGTCTGAGATTTCCTATTACAGCGCCCCTGTATATAAAATTATGGATTCGGCCAAGGCTTACACGGTTGTTTACGGCAAGGCCGGCCACAAGATGGGAACGGTGACAATTCCCAAAGACTGGGCAAAGAACAAGCCCGACACTGTAAAAAGGCTTTTGGTTCGCAACTGCCCTCCCAAAATCGGACCTTACGTTACAATCGTAAAAAAGAGCGGCGAGTTCCTCAAGGTAATGCTCACCGTTCCCACAAACCACAACGACAAGATTTGGGGCATCGCCAACGAAAACAAGGTTGAGTCCACGGACGGCGTAGAGTCCGTTGAGCTGGAACTCTAGCCTTTCAAATGAAAATACTGGACTCAAGCCAAATCGCCGCCTTTAGGGCCTTTGTGGAAAGCCACGACGCTTTTATAGTCGCGGGCCACAAGGATCCGGACGGCGATTGCGTTTCAAGCAGCCTAACGGCGGCGGCAATTCTAAAGGCCTTGGACAAAGAATGCGTTTTGCTCAACGCAGGGCCTTTCAAGCGGCCGGAAATCCGCCAGTACGAGCGCCAATTCACAGACCAGATTCCCTTTTTGAGCCAAGAGGACCGCAAAAGAACCGGCCTTTTGGTCGTCGACTGTTCCGAGCTTAACCGCATCGGAGACTACGGCGAAAGCCTCAAGGGCTTTGACACTTTTATCGTGGACCACCACAAGACGGCGGAAACTCCTGCCGGCGCCCAAAGCGTAATCGACCCGACAAGCCCGGCGGCCGTTTGCCTTTTGACAATGCTTTACGAGGGAATTGTCGGAAAGCCCGACGCCGAGACCGCAAAAACAATGTTTTTGGGCCTTAGCACCGACACCGGCTTTTTTAGGTTTTTGCGCGAGGATTCGGCCGACGTTTTTGAGCTGGCCGCTCGGCTTGTGCGCTACGGGGCCAACCCCAACAAAATGTACAACCGCATCACCGGCGGAAAGCCTTGGTCCACCAGAAAGCTTTTGGGCATTTTGCTTTCCAGAACGGAACTTTACTGCAACGGAAAGCTCGCGCTGACCTACGAGACGATGGAAGACACCAAAAATTACGGTCAGGAAGGAAGGGACAGCGACGCGCTTTATTCGGCTCTTTTAAGCGCGCAAGGAATTCAGGCCGCCGTTTTCTTGCGCCAAGAAACAGAAAGCTCTTGCACCGGCGGCTTTAGAAGCCTGGACGACGTTGACGTAAGCGCGGTGGCGGCCAAGTTTGGCGGCGGCGGCCATAAAAACGCCAGCGGCATGAGCGTCCAAGGAAAAATCGCCACGCTGATTCCTCAAATCGTAAAAGAATTTTCAAAAGTTTTGTAACTGTTTCCGGCGGCGTAAAATCCTTTCTTTGCCATAAAGCGCGGCGGCTGTTTTTCCGATAATAAAGGCATGAAAAAGTCGCTTTTGATTTTGGCTGCGCTGGCTCTTTTTGTTGGAACGGCGGCCGCTGAAAAGACTGTCGAATCGCCCTATTCTTACGAGTACCGCGACATCGCCCAAAAATTGCAAGGCCCTTCCGCTCCCTTTGAAAAAGACGGCTGCGTCGTCTTTAGCGCGGAGCTTGGCCCCCGCTACGTGGGAATCGCATTTGACTTTGAGAACTACCAAATCATCCATCCCTTTATGCGAAAGACGACCTACGACCAAAACAACGACCCCGTAAACACTTGGTACTTTTACATTTTGGAAGACGTTCCGCAAGTTTCAAAGATTTACTACAGGATGATAATCGACGGCCTTTGGACCACAGACAGCCTTAACCCGCAAAAGTACTACGACACTCAGACCGGCATCCACCTTTCGGAGCTGACAATCCACAAGCGCGGCGGAGCGGAAACAAGAACCGTCAGCGCGGGCAAGAGCGCCGCGACTCGCTTTGTTTACCGCGGAAAGAGCGGGCAAAAAGTCCGACTTGCCGGAACCTTCACCAAATGGGACAGCTGGATTTACGAGCTTAAGGAAACGGCTGCCGGCCTTTACGAGCTGGACTTGCCGCTTCCGAGCGGAACCTACTATTACGTTTATTACATCGGAGCCGAGCGCTTTCCCGACCGCACCAACCACGACATGGCCTGGACCGACGACGGCCGGCAGGTCTCAAAGCTGGTGGTGAAGTAGGATTTTTTTTTGTTGACAATAAGGGAAAGATGGTATAATATTAGGAATAAAGAACGGAACGCCACGACGGCGGCCGTCTCTTGGCTTTTGTAAGAAGCCTGCCCAAGACTAACACGCGCAAGGGCAGGCTTTTTTTTTCGCTATTTCTTCATGTTTTGGAAGAGAGCGACCGCATTTGCAATCAAAGAAAGAATTGCGATTACAAGCATCGCGACATCGTAACTTGTCATGTTCCGCGGGCCTCCTAATTTTTAAGAATCAAGAGGCGGCCAACCCATTTGTCATGGCGTTCCATGCATTAAGATACGCTTTTTTTTAAAGATTTTCGTATATTTTCTAAAAAAAAAGCGCTTTTTTGAAAAAAACTAAAATTTGAATCCGCCGGGGAGGCCGCCGCCGAACTTTTTGGCCAAAGCGTTAAGGTCCATGCCTCCCATGCCTGGCATGCCGCCAGCGCCGCCGCCCATCATTTGGCCCATAAGCTGCGCCTGCAATCCCTTGTTGCGGCTTACTTTTTTCATCGTCAACTTTGTCTTTTCAAACTGCTTTATAAGCTTGTTCACTTCGGCCACGCTTGTGCCGGAGCCTTTGGCGATGCGCTTGCGGCGGCTGGGGCCGATTATCAAGTGGTTGGCGCGCTCTTTTTTTGTCATCGACTGAATGATGGCTTCTTGGCGCTTCATTCCGCTGGTGTCAAGGTCGCGGCCTTGAAGGGCGGCCGCCGCTCCCGGAATCATTTCCAAAAGCGACTGCATGTTTCCCATCTTTTTAACTTGCTGGAATTGCGCCAGCATGTCGTCAAGCGTGAACTCGTTTTTGGCCATCTTTTTTTGCATGGCGGTGGCCGCTTCCATGTCGACTTTTTCTTGCGCCTTTTCGACAAGGCTCACGACGTCGCCCATGCCAAGGATGCGGCTTGCGATTCGTTCAGGGTGGAAGACTTCAAAGTCCTCGGTCTTTTCGCCGGTTCCGATAAAAAGAATGGGCTTTTGCGTTATTGACTTTAACGAAAGGGCCGCGCCGCCTCGCGCGTCGGAATCGAATTTTGTAAGGACGACGCCCGTAAGGCCAAGCTGCTCGTCAAAGCTTTTTGCGATGTCGACGGCGTTTTGGCCGGTCATCGCGTCGGCGACCAAAATCGTTTCCACTGGATTGGCCGCCTTTTTGATTTGGACCAATTCCTCCATCATCGCTTGGTCGATTTGAAGGCGGCCGGCGGTGTCCAAAATGATTGTGTCGAGTCCGTTCTTTTTGGCGTAGTCAATCGCGTTTTGGGCCACCCGGACCGCGTCCTTGGCGCCGTCCTCTTTATAGACCGGAACGTCAATCTTTTGGCCAAGAACGCAAAGCTGCTCGACGGCGGCCGGACGAACCAAGTCGCAGGCGGCCAAAAGCGGGCGGCGGCCGTCTTTTTTTAGGCGGGCGGCAAGCTTGTGGCTGGCGGTTGTCTTACCGGCGCCCTGCAAGCCCAGCATAAGGATTACGCTCTGGGTGTCGGGGCCTTTTAGCTTAAGGTCTTGCTTGGTGTCGCCAAGCATGGCCACGATTCTGTCGTAGATTATTTTTACGAATTGCTGGCCGGGGTCCACCGCGCGCAGGACTTTTTCGCCCTTGGCTTCTTCTATCGCGCCGTTGACAAAGCGGCGGACGACGCGAAGGTTTACGTCGGCCTCAAGCAAGGCCATCTTTATCTGTTCTACCGCGTCCTCAATGTTTTTTTCTGTAATCGAAGATTTTCCGCTGATCGTTCTAAAAACGTCGGTAAAGGCGTTGGTCAGTTTTTCTAGCATGAGTTTCCCCTAAAAAAATATGGGCCGCCCAAAACGGCGGCGCCTTTTATTTGTTTCCCATCAAGAGTTCAAGCATAAAGTCTTCCGGCTCAATCTCGCGGTTAAGGATGCGGTAAAGGCCGTCGCAAATCAAAAGCTTTATGTTCTTGCTTTGGGCTATTTGGTGAACGTATTTGCAGGCGATGGCGCCTTCCGGAAGGTAGCCGATTTTTGAGACGTTGGCGATAAGGTCGTCAAGGTCCTTAAAGTTTGACAGCAAGTCGGTCTTGATCATCTCTTGGCCAAAGCGGCGGTTGCGGCCGTACTTGCTTTTGCAGGTAACGTCAAGGTCGCCGACTCCCGCGATTGAAGTGAAAGTCTCGGCGTGCGTGGCTCCCATCGCGAAGCCAAGCGTTTGGATTTCGTTTAGGCCGGCGGCCATCAAAAGGCTTTCGGCGTTGTCGCCAAAAATGTCGCTGGTTTCGCTGATCGCGTCAAGGGCTCCGTAAACGACGGCGATTATGTTCTTTGCCGCCGCGCAGATTTGCACGCCGACAACGTCAAAGCTGGAATAAGCCATAAGGCCCGGAACCCGCATAAGCTCGCGGAACCTGATCGAAACTTTTGGGTTTTCGCTGGCCGCGACAAGGCCGGTTATTTTTCCGATGGCCACTTCTTCGGCGTGGCTGGGGCCTGAAATGTAGCAAACGCTTCCCTTGTAAAAGTCAGGCAAGACGCTTTCCATTGTCTCTACGATAAGCTTGGGGCCGTCGGCGGAGGGAACGAAGCCCTTGGTCAAAACGCCTATGTTGGCGCTGCCTTCGGCGATGTTTGGAAGGCTTGTGATTTTTTTGAGCGTTGGAGCCAAGTACAGGGAGGGAGATGCCAGGACAAGGAATTCCTTGCCGGCGGCCACTTCCTGAATGTCGGTCGAAGCCTTGAGGTTTGCGTCCAATTTTAGGCCGGGCAGGAATTTTTTGTTTTCATGCTCGTTGTTGATTGAAGAGACAACCTCGTCTTCCATGGCCCAGAGGGTCACGTCATGTCCGCCTCGCGCCAAGGCCTGGGCAAATCCCGTTCCCCACGCGCCCGCGCCTATAACTCCAACAGTCTTTTTCGCAGCCATCGCAACGCCTTCTGTAAAAAAATTAGAACCAAATGGAAGCGTTGTCTTCCCAGTCGATCAACTCTTCCGGCTTAAAGAACAAATTGATTTCGCGCTCGGCGCTTGTGTCTGAGTCCGAAGCGTGAATTACATTGTACTGAGTGTGGCAGCAGAAGTCGCCGCGAATCGTTCCCGGATGGGCTTCGGCGGGGCTTGTAGAGCCGACCAACTTTCGAACCAAAGTGACGCAGTCGTCGCCCTGCCAGCACATGGCCACAACCGGGCCGCTGGTGATGTATCCTACGAGAGAATCGTAAAAAGCCTTTCCCTTGTGCTCGGCGTAATGCTTGGACGCCAATTCGGGCGAAATATTCATCATTTTAAGGCCAACCAATTTAAGGCCTTTGTTTTCAAGCCGGCTGATAACCTCGCCGACCAACCTGCGGTTCAACACGCCAGGTTTAAGCATTGCAAAACATCTTGTTCCCATAATCCTTAAATTATAGCGCAAACAAAAGCCGCAAGTCAAGACAGCGCTAGTACGCGCTGCCGAGTCCGCCGACCTTTACTTGGAAGTGGCTGAACTCCATTTGGAAGCTGGCTCGGCCTTGGGTCACGCTGCGCAAGTTGGTGCTAAAGCCGAACATTTTGGCCATCGGCGCCTCGCAGTGAATCAATTCCGCGCTGGGCTTGGAATCCTGGCCCATAATCATTCCGCCGCGCTGGGTCACTTGGCTCATCGCCTCGCCTACAAATTCCTTAGGGCAGGAAATTTCAACGTCCATTACAGGCTCCAAAAGCTCGGGCGCGGCGTTCTTGCAAGCCTTGTCAAAGGCGGCCACGGCGCAAGCCTCAAATGCAAAGGTCGTCGAGGTAAGCTCGTTGTAGTCAAGCGCGGTGACGCGGACCGCGGTGTCGGCGCAAGGATAGCCGTAGCTGATTCCGGCGGACAAGGCGCTTTCAAAGCCGTTTTTGACGGCCTCGTAAATTTCTTCAGGGATTGCGGAATTGTGGACGGCGCATTCGTAGCTGTTGCCCGAACCTGTTTCGCGCGGAGAGACGGTGACGGTGATTCCGGCCGTGTTTTCCTTTCCGCCAAGGACGCGGCTGTAGTTTTCGGTCGCGGTGGACTCGGCGGTGACGGCCTCGCGGTAAGTGACCTGCGGAGAGCCTACGCGCGCCTTTACGCCAAAGTCGTCCTTCATGCGGGTGACCAAAACGTCAAGGTGCAGCTCGCCCATGCCGCTGATAATCATTTGGCCGGTCTCCGCGTCCTCTTTATGGGTAAACGTGGGGTCTTCGCGCGAAAGTATTTCCAAAGTTTCGTTAAGCTTGTCGCGCTCGCTGATTGAGTCCGGCTCTATGGCGACGCTGATTACAGGCTCGGGGAAGTTTACGCTTTCCAAGAGAACCGGGAAGCCTTCGCTTCCAAGGCTGTCTCCGGTCTGCGCCAATTTAAGGCCGATGAAGACCGCGATGTCGCCCGCTGAAACGCTCTCTAGCGGCTCGGACTTGTCGGCGTGCATGCGCAAAATGCGGTTCACGCGCTCCCTCTTTTTCTTTCCTACGTTAAAGACTTGCGTTCCGGCCGCGATTTTTCCTGAATACATGCGGACGTAGCAAAGGGGGCCCATCTCGCGGTCGTACTGGATTTTAAAGACAAGGCCAAGGGCCTGGCCGTTTTCCTTGCAGGGAACTTCTACGTCCTCTGTCTTGTCGCGCTTTACGTGAACGCCCTTGGCCGGAGGAATTTCGTCCGGGGCCGGAAGGTAGTCGACGACCGCGTCGATAAGCGGCTGCACGCCCTGGTTGTGGCGCGAGCTTCCCATGACGAATGGAACAAAGGCGCGGCTTATCGTTCCCTTTCGGAGCGCGGCCTTTAATTGCTCCACCGTGATTTCCTTTCCTTCCAAGTAAAACTCGGCAAGAGCGTCGTCGCTAGAGGCCACCGCGTCCACCAACTTTTCGCGCCACTCGTTGGCCTCGTCCAAGCGGCTTGGGTCAATGTCGCTTTCGGTGAATTTTTCGCCTTCGCTTTCAGCGTCCCAGCGGATTTCCTTCATTTTTAAAAGGTCAATCACGCCCTCAAAGTCGCCGCCTTGGCCGATCGGGATTTGGAGCGCGACGCATTCCACGCCAAACTTGTTGTGAACGTCTTCCATCGAGCCAAAGAAGTCGGCTCCGATTCTGTCCATCTTGTTCATGTAGCAAATGCGGGGAACGTTGAACTCGTCGGCCTGCTTCCATACGGTTTCGGTCTGGGGCTGAACGCCGTCAACCGCGCACAAAACGCACACGGCGCCGTCAAGGACGCGGAGGCTGCGCTCGACTTCCGCCGTAAAGTCAACGTGGCCGGGCGTGTCGATTATGTTGATTTGATAGTCTTTCCAATAGGTTGTCGTGGCGGCAGAACAAATCGTGATTCCGCGCTCCTGTTCCTGCGCCATCCAGTCCATCGTGGCCTGTCCGTCGTCAATCTCGCCTATTTTGTGAATCTTTTTTGTATAGTAAAGAATTCGTTCGGTGGTCGTGGTTTTTCCCGCGTCGATGTGGGCCATGATTCCGATGTTGCGCATTTTTTCCAAAGACATAATAACTCCAACAGTACGGCTATCCAGAATTTAAGGCCTGCCGTCGTTTTTTTGCCTCTATATTATAATGAAACATAGAATAAAATTCAATGGGAAAAACTTGACAAAAAGAGAATGACAGTGGTAGAACGAAAGAGAGAGAAGCGGAGCGCCACAGTGGCGGCCGCCTCTTTTGGTTTATGTTAAAAGCCTGCCGAGGTTAGACGCTGGGCAGGCTTTTCCTTTTCGCTTTACCTATTTTTGGCTTTTTTTGAAAAAAAAATTTAAAAATTCCTTGCAAAAACAGAAAACACTCCGCCATAACTCTTTACTTTTGTTGCCTATACCTTTATTTTGTTATTTTTTTTACGAATTTTCAAAAATTTTGCGCGAAAGTTTTAAATAACTTGTTATATTTGCCCCAAAATTCGCGAATTTTGCCCTTTTTTTAAAAACGAGTCTCTAAAAAAAAGGGAGGTTTTTTCATTATGAAAAAATTGATTGGCGCTTTGGCGCTTGCTGCTATGGTAGCGACTTCAGCCTTCGCTGAGGTTTCATTTGGAGCTTGGCTTTGCAACTTTCCGACACTTGTTGCGTCAAACGGTGACGTAATGAAGAGCGGTGTTACAAACCCATGGGGCGGCTGGAGACCGGCTCGCTTCTCAGTAGGCTGGACTTCTGACGACGGAAAGGCCGGAATGGACATGGGCGTTTCCATCGACAACGGAAAAATCGACACATTCGCGCCAAATGCATTTTGGATCAAGCCTGTTGAGCAGGTAAAAGTTATCGTTGGACTCATGGACAACAGCTTTGGCGTCCGCGGCGACCTTTGCTTTGGATCTTGGAACTGGCTCCGCCCGAACACAGGCGTAGACGGTTTCTGGGGCGAAGGACTCACTTTCAGCAAATACGACTCGAATGGACTTGGTCTTCAAATCACCCCCATTGAGGCCCTCAAGATTTTTGCTTCTGTTCCGCTTTTCTGGACGGAGGAAAAGTCAACAGGAACAGGTGATAATGTATGGAAGTGGAATTCTCCTTCTAACGCCAATGACACTTACAAGGCATTTGGCAACGGAAAAATCGGAGCCGCCTACACAATCGAAGGAATCGGCGTTATCAAGGCCGGTCTTATTGGTCAGTATTCCGCCGATGGCGACGCCAAAAAGAACGGAACAATCGAGGCCGCCTTTGACTTGACAGCTGTTGACAAGCTTACCGCTACAGTAGGAGTTGCCTTTACTTTGGCAAGCTCTGATTATTGGAAAACTCGCAGTCTCGTAGATGATAACGGCAAAGCGACGCTTAATGGCAACAATATGTTGAAGGTTGCCTTGGGTGTTTCTTACGGAATCACTGAGGCTTTCAAAGTTTCTGCTGACTTCGCGATGGCGATGTTCAACGGAGATACAAAAATTAATGGTAAATCAGTTGATCCTGCCATGTCATTTGGCGTTGGCCTTGACTATGCCATCAGCGACGCTCTTGGCGCTGTTGCCGACTTCCGCATGTTGATGCCCAACAACGACGTTGACTCACAAATTAGCTTCCTCGTTGGTCTTACATGCGCTTGCGGCTCTAACGCTTCTTTGGGAATCGGCTTCCAGGGAGCCAAAACTCTTGGCGACAAGGCTGTGTCAACAGCCTCTCAGCTTCAGATTGTTAGCGGCGACAAGACAGACTCCTTGGTTTGGGCTGTTCCGGTTCGCGCCCAAATCTCGTTCTAATCTAGTTTAGGTTAGTCCTATAAGCCGCCCCGTAAGGGGCGGCTTTTTTTATGGCATGCGCTTTTTTTCCTTGACTTTTGGGGCTTTGCGCGCTAAGATATTGAGTAAAGAGAGGAACGCCACAGCGATGCGGCCGCCTCTTGTGGCTTGCTTAAAAGCCTGTCCGAGGCTAGACACACTACGGGCAGGCTTTTTTTTCGCTATTTCTTCATGTTTTGGAAGAGAGCGATCGCGTTTACAATCAAAGATAGAATTGCGACGACCAAAGTCGCGACTTCGTAGCTTGTCATGTTCCGCGAGGCCTCCTAATTTCTAAGAATCAAGAGGCGGCCTGCCACACGCTGTGGCGTTCCACTATATAACATATACATTTTTTGCAAGATTTTCGTTTATTTTTGGAATTTTTTTTAAAAATTGTTATTTTTTTCTGCAAAAAATGCGCTATAATATCGAACGAAACACAAACATGAAAAAGATTATTTTTGTGGCATTGTTGTCTCTGGCTTTTTTTTCTTCGCTCCCACTAAAAGCCCAAAGCGCGGCGGAAAAAAGCGCCTTGCGCGAATGCGTCCAGTCGATGACCGCGCGGCAAAAGATCGGAGCCTTGTGCGTAATGAATTTCCGCTTTTGGACCGACTCCCCCTTGGGCCACAAGGAATACAAGCCTGCCCTAGCCGCCGAAAATCCAAAAATATTCGCGCCGGTGAACAAAATAAATTCCGCGATGTACAAAACAGTCCGCGACTACTACATCGGCTCCATAATACTATTCGGCGAAAACATGACCGACGCCGCGCAAGCAAAAAAGTTCATCCGCGACCTAAACTCCGCCGCGCTTGACGGAGGCAACGCTCCCCTTTTGTTCTTTGCCGACCAAGAGGGCGGAAACGTGGCCCGCGTCCTTGACTATTCAACGCCCAGCGCGATGGCCATCGGAAAGACAGGCGACCCGCGAAACGCCTTTTTGTGCGGAAGAGCCAACGGCCAGCTTTTGCTTGACTACGGAATCAACGCGGACTTGGCGCCTGTTTGCGACGTGGCCTCTAACCCGCAAAATCCGGTCATCGGCATCAGAAGCTTTTCCAGCGACCCAAAAGAGGCGGCGGAATTTTCGGCGGCTTTTAGCCAGGGACTTTTGGACGCGGGCGTTTTGGCTTGCGCCAAGCATTTTCCGGGCCACGGCGACACATCGGTCGACTCGCACTTGGACTTGCCTCAAATAAATTCCTCGCTTGCAAAATGGAAAAAGCGCGAGGCCCTTCCGTTCAAAGAAAACATAAAAAACGGCATTCCGCTGATAATGACCGCGCACATCCAATGCCCGCGCTTGGACAAAACAAAACTGCAGTCCAGCAAGGAAAACAAAAAAATCACTGCGCCCGCGACGCTTTCAAAAAAAATCCTCACAAAGATTTTGCGCGGCTCCTTGGACTACAAGGGAGCGATAATAAGCGACGCGATGGACATGAAGGCGATTTTTGACTCTTGGTCGCCTGACGAAAGCTTTGTCCTTGCCGTAAACGCGGGCTGCGACTTGATCATCAATCCGATAAACGTTTACTCAAAAAAAGACTTGGAATTTTTGGAAGATTTTTTTGAAAAGGTGGAAGCGGCGCTTCAAAGCGGAGCCTTGGACAGCAAGGCGCTTGACGCGGCGGTCGTCCGCGTTTTGGAGCTAAAGCAAAAGGCTGGCCTTATAAAAATCGCAGCCGACAAAGAAGCCGGCGCGCGAATTGTTCCGCTGCCGCAAAAAATCGTTCCGATGGACAAGGAGCGAAAGCAAGAGGCCGCCCAAACTTGCGCGCAAATCCAAATCGACGCGGCCCGCGCCTCATTTAGCAACATAAACTCCGACAGCCTCAAAAAAACGCTCCGCTCCGGCCGAAAAAGAATCGCGGTCTTTGTCCCCTTCCAAGACAAGGCTGAAATCCTGCAAAAACAGTTTGCGGCGCGCGGAGCCGAAAACGCGGACTTTGTCTGCTACGAAGAAAGAAAAAGCGTTTCCGCCGCCGACAAGGCAAAGATAAAGGGCGCGGACCTAATCTTGGTTTTCACTCACCTTACAGGGAACGCGGTGAAGGACAAAAAATTGTGGCAAGCCGCCTACCCCGCCGCGCTTGCAAAAGAAATAAAAAAGGCCGGCGCCGCGGAAAAAACCGTTGCCGCAAGCATGAACCTTCCTTACGACAAAAAAATATTTTCGGCGGAAGACGGCTTTGGCTGGACCGCGCTTTACAACTACACTCAAATCGGTTACGCCCGCGCCATACAAGCGCTGTTTGACTAAAAAAAAACACAGACTTAATAAGCGGGTCCCAGCGACGAAAAAAAATCAGGGACCTTCCCATAGGGAACCCTCCCTAATTTTTTTTCTGCGTCCCGCCCCTCATGTCTGTGTTTTTTTACTCTATAATATATGGCCCATATGTGAATCGAACACACAACCTGCCGCTTAGGAGGCGGCCGCTCTATCCAGTTGAGCTAATGGACCTTATAAATCAAAATTGTAATAATAGCCGCGCTTTACAAAAGCGACAAAGCCGTCTTTTTTTGCGTCTACGCCGGCAAGCCTTTCGTCGTAGTGGCACAAATAAATTTTTTTCTTTATGTCGGCGGGCAAAGTCTTAAGCTCGCCGTAGCTTGCGTGAACTTCATTCTTCTTGAAGCACGAGTCGTGGAAAATCCATTCAATGTCAAAGTCAGCCATAAGCTCGTCCAGCTGCTTTGGATTGAACTGCGTGTCGCTGGTAAAAAGGATTCTGTCGTCCACTACAACTCCGCATGAATGAAAACGCCTTCCTCGCGCGTCTCGGACGTTTGAATGGGCGGTTTCAAAAATCTTTAGGTCGATGCCGTTCTTTCCTCCTACGACTGCATGCTGGTACCAATGCTTTCCTTTGCGAATCCGCTCCGGCTTTTGCTGGATAAAAAAGTCGTCAAAATCCATGACCTTGCCGTCATAAGTTTTGCTGTAGCCCAAGCCGCCGCGCAAGGAATCGTTCCACAATGTTTTTTTGTACTTGTCGTCGATGATCACGACGGGCCTTTCCTTTTTAGAATAGTAATCGGTAAAGGCCACTTCTTCCATTCCGCCAATGTGGTCGGCGTGGGAATGGGTGAGGAAAATGTTCCGAACGTCGGAAATCTGCGCTCCAAACTGAGAAATCGCCATCGCGCAAAGATTTCCGCAATCGATAAGGACATGGTTCTTGCCCTTTATAAAGAGAACGTTATTCTGAAAATTTACTTTTGAAAAGGCGCTCCCCGCTCCGATGAAAAAAAGCGAAAGCCCGCCTGAATTCTTAAGCTCAAGTTTCCCTTGAACTTTTGAAACTTTCATAAATTCCTCGAATTTCCATTATATAGAAAAAACAAAACTTTGTCTAGGAGCGGCGGTCAAATCAATCCGGGAAGCTTGTAAACGTCTTCCACGCCGCGAACCAAAACGCCGCCCATTCCAAGCTCCAAGGCCGGCGCCAAGTCCAAGTCGTAGCGGTCGCCGACGCTGACTATTTTGCCAAAGGGAACGCCAGCCTCATTGGCCGCGCGCTCAAAGGGCTCCTTGGCCGGCTTTGAAAGGTTGCATGTGTCAAGGCCAACCAAAACTTCCATCAAGTCCGAAACGCCCAGCGCGTCCAAAGTTTTTTGCGCGGGCAAAATCGGGTTGTTGGTCACGCAAAGCAATTTGTAGCGGCGGCCAAGCGCGGCCAGGGCTTCTTGCAATTTTTTGTCAGGCCCCAAAAAGTCCGCGGGTTCTATAAGCTCGCGCCGCCACTGGACGCTTTGCTCAATGCTTACGCCAAAAGAGCGCAAGGCGTTTGAAAGCGAAACTTTTTTTCCGCCGTTTTCCGCCGCGTATTTTTTGCGGTAGTCGGCCACCATTTTGCGCGCTTGGTCGTTTGTGATTCCGCGAAGGGAGGCGAAGCGGCGCACTTGGCAGTCAACCTGCTCAAAGGCGTAGGCCGCGTTTGTGTAGAGCGTGGAGTCTATGTCAAAGATTATCGCCTTTATGTCGGACGGAACGTTGTAAAAGCGCGGAAAGCCTTCCTGCGACACGGAACTGTCGCCATCGGTCATTCCCGCGCTTGACGCGGGAATCTTTTGCCCAAAAAGATTGTCGGGTCGCGCACGACAATGACAGGGCTCGCCCGGCCGCGACTGTTCGCAAACATCGCATTCCAGCCTCACAAGAGCGCAGGCGGCTTCCTCAAGGCTGGAATAGGTTCCAAGCCTAAAAAAGGCGGCCGCCGCGTCGCCCAAAAGTTCCGCGTCGGGGATTTGGGCCGTCGTTATTGTCGCGCCGACAGCGGCTTCCTTGGCCACAAGCAAGTCCTTGTCGCGAGCCTGGCCTCCTGTCACGACCACCCTGCCCGCAAACGGAATTCCGTTTGCGGCGGCCGCCTGCTTTAGGGCGTTGAAAGCCTTTTTAAAATTGCCCAACTTTTCCTGCCGGCTGGAACCGGGGTCTTCAATCAAGCGCGAAACGTTCCAAAAGCCCTTGGCCGGCGAGGGCATGACTCTAAGGCCAGGCGCCTCAAAAAATTTTGGGGAACAAAGGTTAAGCCCTTCGCTGGAACCCGCGCGGTCGCAAAGGCGGCCCGGAAAAAGCGTCGCCGTTCCGACAAGCGCGGCGATAAAGTCAGGACCTGAGTCAAAGACAGGGACGCCGCTTGGAAGGCCCAAAAGAGAAGCGTTATTTTTTATCCAGCCGCAAAGCCATTGGGTCGAGGTGTAAAGGCGGGGGCTTTTTTGCCACGCGCCGGGAAAAAGTTCTTTAAATGCGGCAAGGCGCGGCTGGTAGATTTTTTTTTGCGCGTCAGGAATGTCGATTTTGGAAAAAAGATTGTCGGCGTTGTCGGAGGCGGCCCCTTCATGGGCTTTCGGACAGTCTTGGTCGGCCCCTTCTTGGGCTTTTGAACAATTCTCGTCGGCCGCAGTTTTTGGCTTGCAAGCAGTTTGAGGCGCGGCGTTGTCCGACCACAAAAGGGTCGTTCCGTCGGCGGCGACGATTGTGGGGCCGTTCCCGGAAACGGAGACGGCGGCGCAGGCAGCGAGCGAGCGGCTTGGAAAAAATTCGCGCAAGGCGGCGACCCAAGCGGCCGCCCCATTTTGGGCTTGAAACGCTTTTTGGTTGGCCGCCCCATCCTTGGGCTTCCCGTCATTTTGGGCCGCGCGGTTAAGGTCTTGCGAACAATTATCGCCACGCTGCGATGTTTGCGAAGCAAACTCGCGGGTTGCGTCAGCAACCCAATACTCTATTCGTTTAAAATCAAAAACTTCCCCCGCCGCGCTTACAAAGGCGGCCTTGAGGGAAGTCGTTCCTATGTCGATGCAAAGAACAAGAGAGTTGTCGGACAAACTATTGTTCGTCATCGTCGCTTACGCTCGCGTCCTGCTTGACGAGCTTTTCGATGATGTTGCGGTTGTCAAGCAAATCGCTTAGCGACTGGTTGTGGTGAACGCGAGTGATTACGTTTGCGAACAAGCCGCTTACGTTTGTGTTGATGTACCATTCCTTGTCTTTGAGAGCCTCGTGGTAAACGGCGTTGGTTCCGATGACGCGGTAGAAAAGGCCCTTGTGGTAGGCTTCGTCAAAGAGCTCAATCGCGTTTCCTGTAAAGAACGGAAGCGAAATCGCCGCGATTACTTTTGTCGCGCCCTGCTCCTTTAGGAACTGCATGGCCTTTAAAAGCGTTCCTCCCGTTCCCAACATGTCGTCGGCAAGGAAGGCCACCTTTCCGCTTACGTCGCCCAAAAGCTTTATCGCCTTGATGTTGGTCGAGTGCGCGTCCTGCGTTACGATTGAGTAGTCGCGCTCCTTGTAAATCATCGCAAGCGGAAGCTTAAGGCCCGAAGCGTAGAATTTGTTGCGGTCGATCGCGCCTGTGTCGGGAGAGACGACGACAAGGTCCTCGGTCTTTCCAGTAAGGTCCACGATTTTGGCAAGCTCGCGGATGATTTGGTATGAGGCGTGCAAGTTTTCCAAAGAGATTGTGCTGAAGGCATTGATGATTTCGCGCGAGTGGATGTCAAGCGTGATGATTCTTTTTACGCCCAAAAGCTCGTAGATGTGGCCAAGCATGCTGGCCGTAAGGCCTTCGCGACCCTTCTTTTTGTGCTGGCGGCTGTAAGGATAGGCGGGAACGACAAGCGTAATGTTTGCCGCTCCGGCTTGGCGCACGCAGTCAATCGTGACCAAAAGCGACATTACGTGGTCGTTGACCGAAAGCGAAAGCTTGTTCTTTCCGTCGTTGAGCGAAAGGACTTCGTGGTTCTCAACGTCCTGGAAAATGAAAACGTCCTTTCCGCGAACGCATTCCAAAAGCTCGGTCTTGAATTCGCCGTTCATAAAATAGGTGAAGCGGGCCTTGACCTTGAAAATCGGCGGCCTGTACTTGTCGGTGGCGCCCTTCATGCAAATGTCTGAAGTGTTGATGTCGCTGCCCAAATTGATTTGCTTGATTAGATCTGTTTTGTCAAGCTGGTAGCGTTTTGAAATGACATCGTTCTTAAGGGTAAAACGATGCTTGTACATGTGGCGAAGATGAGTTATAACTTCATCGGCAAATACTTCTCCACCCGGGCAGGCTACAATCGCAAGGTTTGTAGGTTCGGAATATGGCATATTAACCTCTGTTTGTCCGCAAAGCCATGCTCCTGGCATCTGGTCATCGCGGCGAATTCTGTCGGAATTGATATTAGCGCAAAGGGCGTCTTTGGTCAATGCCGCCCGAGCTTTCCTCCATCAAAAACCGCGAGGCTCCGCTCCAATAGGCCCGAGCAAAGGGCCAGGGCCATGCCGTAGTTTGTCATCGGGAGTCCGCTCTCTTTTGCCAAAGCCAGGCGGCCTTGCATTTCGCGCGCGTTGAGCATGCAGGCCCCGCAATGGATTGCAAGCGCGTATGGCGAAAGGTCGCGCGGAAAGCCTTGTCCGCTTGTCCACTCAAAGCGCAAGTCCTTTCCTGTAAACTTTTTCAGCGCGGCAGGAAGCTTTACCGTTCCGATGTCGGCGCACTGGCGGCGGTGGCTGCAGCCTTCGCTTATAAGGACAAGGTCATTGTCCTTTAGCTCCTTTATTTTTTGAACGGCATCCACTTCCGCCCGCAAAGTTCCCTTGTAGTCGGCCATCAATATGGAAAAGCTTGTCAGCGGAGTTTCTTTTGGAAGAATTTTCGCCACAGAAGAAAAAGCTTGCGAGTCGGTTATGACAAGGTCCGGCGTTTTTTTTATCGAGCGGAGAGCGGCATCCAAAGTTTGCGGATTGCAGGAAAGCGCCAAGGCGCCCTTGTCTATTACGCTTCGCACCGCCATTTGCTGCGGAAGGATTATCCTGTCCTTGGGCGCGGACTCGTCGGTGGGAATCACAAGAATCACCGTGTCGCCGGGCTTTACAAGACCGCCGATAAATTCTTTTTTGCTGTCGGAACTTTTTGCGACGAGCGCGATTTTTTCCTTTAGATCTTCAATGTTAAGGCCAGTCTTAGCGCTGACAAAGACGGCCGGCGTTTCAAGGCCAAAAACGGCGGCTTTTCCAGACACGCCGGAATCGCCGGAATCGCTTGGCGCGCCAATGTCAGCCTTGTTCCAAGCGACGACAAAGGGAATGGCCTTTTCCTTTAAAAGCGCGGCGGCCTTTTTGTCGCATTCCCTAACGCCGACCGTCGCGTCCACGACCAAGACAGCCGCGTCGCTTTGCCTTATCGCGTCCATCGTTTTTTGAACGCGCAGAGAGCCAAGCTCGCCTGAGTCGTCGTAGCCCGGCGTGTCTATAAGCAAGACCGGGCCAAGCGGCAAAAGCTCCATCGATTTTTTTACCGGATCGGTCGTCGTTCCCGGGGCGGAAGAAACCACGCTCATGTCTTGCGAAGTCACGGCGTTTAAAAGGCTTGACTTTCCGGCGTTCATCGCCCCCAAAAAGGAAATGTGAATTTTGTTGGCGCCAACGCTCGCTCCGCTTTGAGCTTCCATACGTTTCTCCAAAAGCCGCTCCATAAAGGCTAAAACCTAAAGTCGCGCGCGTCGGAATTTTTTATCGCCTCGATGTGGCCGCGGGCGATTTCCTTGACCTTGCCGTTTGGAATTTTTTCCAGCTCGTCTTCTATCATTTTAAAGCCAAGAGCCTTGCACGAAGGGCTTGCGTAGTCCACAAGGTATTCGGCCAAGGTCATCAGCGCGTTGGGGTGGCAGCAGTTCAATATCTGCCCGCTCTTGCAAAGGCTCATAAAGCGGTCGCCCGTGCGCCCCGCCCGGTAGCAGGCCGTGCAAAAGGACGGAATGTGGTCCTTTTCCATAAGCCACTGGACAACCTCGTCAAGGCTGCGCTGGTCGCTCACGTCAAACTGCTCTGTGTCGTGGGGCCGCTCTTTTTGCGTGTAGCCGCCGACGCTTGTGCGCGAGCCTCCGCTTATTTGGCTTATGCCAAGCCGCAGGGCCGCGGCGCGAACTCTTTCGCTTTCGCGCGTCGAGATTATCATTCCGGTGTAGGGAACGGCGATGCGGATGCAGGCGATTATTTTTTCAAAAATTTCGTCGGGGATTGAATTGTCAAAAACGTCGGGGTCTATGTCGTCGGCCTTCTTCACGCGGGGAACGCTTATCGTGTGCGGCCCCACTCCCTTGGCGGCCTCCAAGTGCTCGGCGTGCATCAAAAGGCCCGCGAATTCATAGCGGTAGCTTTCCAGGCCGAACAAAACGCCTAGCCCCACGTCGTCGATTCCGCCCTCCATCGCGCGGTCCATGGCCTCGGTGTGCCAGGCGTAGTCATGCTTGGGTCCTGTCGGGTGAAGGGTCTCGTAGCCCTGGCGGTTGTAGGTTTCTTGGAACAAAATGTAGGTTCCGATTTCAGCGGCCTTAAGCTTGGCGTAGTTTTCCACCGTGGTGGCGGCGATGTTGACGTTGACGCGGCGGATCGCGCCGTTCTTGTGCTTGATTGAATAAATTGTCTTTACGCTTTCCAATATGTATTCAATCGGGTTGTTGGCGGGGTCTTCGCCGGCCTCTATCGCAAGGCGCTTGTGGCCCATGTCCTGCAGGGCCGTCACCTCGGCGCGGATTTCGTCTTGCGTAAGCTTCTTTCGCGGAATGCTCTTGTTCTTGGCGTGGTATGGGCAGTAAAGGCAGCCGTTCACGCAATAGTTTGAAAGGTAAAGCGGCGCGAAAAGCACGATGCGGTTTCCGTAAAAGGCTTGCTTTATTTCTTCGGCAAGCGCGAACATTTCCTGTGTCTTTTGCGGAATGTCGCAGGCCAAAAGCACGGACGCTTCCCTGTGGCTTAGGCCCGCGCAATGAAAGCCATTTTGGTCGCGGAAGGGCTTGGCTTTTTTTAGGATTGAATCAATCAAAGCCTCGTCGCTTTTATGCGCGTCGGCGTAGGCCAATGTTTCCAGTATCTCTTGGTGGTTGATGAACTCGTCCGCGCGGGACGATTTTGGGTCGTACAAAGGCATGCGAAAATTATAGCCCCTCCCGCCGCTTTATTCAAGCGCGAACGAGCGGCGCCGTTCTGCCGCAATCGTAACTGAAAGCAGTAAAAAAATGCGCGAAGGAGCGGGGCGGCAGGCGGCGACACTCGCTTTGCGCCTGCCGCGATAGCGGCAGACGTAGATAGTTTCAAGGCGCAATGCGCGTGGAGCGCAGTTATCAAGCGGCGCCGATCTGACGCATCCGCAACTGGGAGCATTTTTTGTTATTGCATTCATAATGCGGTTGACATGCAGGCGGCAAATCGGCAATATTTTTCGCATGACCGGCGGCGTTCGTTCCATCATAGAAAAACTCTCCCAAAAACACTCGCTATCAAAAGAAGAATACGCGCTCTTAATCACGGAGCGCGACCAGGAGGCGGCCGCCCTTTTGCGCGACTATGCCGTAACGGAACGGAAGAAAATCTACGGAAACGACGTTTACATCCGCGGCCTTATAGAGTTCACCAACAACTGCAAGAACAACTGCCTTTACTGCGGCATACGGCGCGAAAACAAAAAGGCCGACCGCTACAGACTGACCGCCGAAGAAATTCTATCCTCTGCGCGCGAAGGCTACGAGCTTGGCTTTAGAACCTTTGTCCTTCAAGGCGGCGAAGACCCTTACTGGACCGACGAGCGGCTATGCGCTCTTGTCCAGCAAATAAAAGCCGAGCGGCCCGACTGCGCAGTTACGCTTTCTGTCGGCGAGCGTACTTTTGAAAGCTACAAGCGCCTTCGCGAAGCCGGAGCCGACCGCTACCTTTTGCGCCACGAGACGGCGAGCGAAGGGCATTACAAAAAGCTCCACCCCGCCTCCATGAGCTACAAAAACAGAATCGAATGCCTAAAAAATTTGCGCGCGCTTGGCTACCAAGTCGGCGCGGGCTTTATGGTCGGCTCGCCCTTCCAGACCGCAAGCGACTTGGCCTGTGACCTAAAATTTATAGAAGAGTTTTCGCCCCAAATGTGCGGAATCGGCCCCTTCATTCCCCACAAGGACACGCCGTTCGCCAACGAAAGCGCGGGAAGCGTGGAATTGACTTGCTTTTTGCTTTCTGTCATAAGGCTAATAAAGCCAAACATTTTGCTTCCCGCGACGACCGCGCTCGGCACTCTTGACCCAAAAGGCCGCGAAAAGGGAATTCTTAGCGGGGCCAACGTTATCATGCCAAACCTTACGCCCGTCGCGGACAGAAAAAAATACGCGCTCTACGACAATAAAATTTGCATGGGCGAAGAAAGCGCGCAATGCCTGTCCTGCGTCCAAAAGAGATTGGACACGATCGGCTACAGGACAGTCGTTTCGCGCGGAGACATAATCGGTTAGTCGGAAACTTTTTTTCCGATGTCGCTTATCGAGCTGATGACCTGCTCAGTGTTTTTGCTCAAGTCGGCGGCGGCGTCCTCGACCGCTTTTGTGGCGTCCTTCATTTGCGAAAGGCGGTCCAAAAGCTTGGCGTTGCTTTCGTTTTGCTCGGCCATTGAGGTCTTGACTTCCATTTCCTTTGACTTGACCTTGTTGGCCAAGCCGACGACGTTGTCAAATTCTTTTTGGGCGGAAACTCTTCCGCTTGCAAAAAGGCTTGATTGGCGCGATAATGGCCGCATGGTCATCACAATTTTGGGAAGCGGAACAAGCCACGGAGTTCCGGTAATCGCCTGCAATTGCGCGGTCTGCAGTTCCTCCGACCCCCGCGACAAGCGCTACAGGGCCAGCGCGCTCATAGAAAACGAATTTGAAGGAAAGACTTGGCGCGTTTTGATAGACGTAGGCCCGGACTTTAGGAGCCAGGCGCTCGCCTGCGGCCTTCCGTCCTTGGACGCGATTTTATTGACGCACGGCCACGCCGACCACTTGCACGGCCTTGACGACATCCGCATTTTCAGCCACACAAAAGTTCCCAACGCGGTCTCAAAATACACAGACAAAGACGGAGTTGAGCATCCGACAAACGAGTTCACAAAGGCCATGCCGATTTACGCGGACAAAGCCGCGACAAAAATCATAAGAGCGCACTTTGACTACATTTTCCACCGCACGCAAATCGGAGGCGGAAAGCCGCTTGTCACCCTTAACGCCGCCGAAAAACTCGTTCCAAGCGCTCCCCTAAAAATCGGCGGCATGGAAATAATTTCGATTCCGATGAAGCACGGAAAAATTCCTACGACCGGCTACTTGATTTCCGCCGTCGCAAAAGACGGAACAAAGAAAAGCGCGGCATACCTTACCGACTGCAACTACATCAGCGAAAAATCGATAAAATTGATTAACGACAACGCGGGCCTCCTTGTCCACGCGGTCATTGACGGACTGCGGAAGGATGTCCACACAACCCACTTTAGCTTTGAAGAAGCGCTGGCAACGGCCAACCTTATCCAGCCCCGCCACACATGGACAACCCACATGACGCACGACTTTGGCTATCAGGAAATAGCGGAATATTTTAAGGAAATTTTGCCCGAGTATCCGAGGCTAGAAAAAATCGTCGCGAACGGCGGCAGCGTTTTGCCGGCCCACGACGGCCTAAGGCTGGAAGCGTAAAAAAAAATCGCCGCGGCTAGCGCGGCGATGACACCAAGTCATGTTCGGGGCAAGCCCGAACATCTTTTTAGTTGGCGGCTTGAGCCGCTTGGTTTTCCTTGGGCACGTGGACTTTCTTTGTCACAAAGCCGCTTCTCAAGCACTGTGTGCAAATCTTGATTGTGCGAGCGCCGCCGTCGCCAAAGTCAGCCTTTACGCTTACAAGGTTGGGCTTCCAAACGTGGCGTGTGTGATGGTAAGTCTTGCTTACTCTGTTTCCGTGCATCGGAGATTTTCCGCAAATCGCGCATGTTCTTGACATAATATTTCACCTGCCTTTAATAATCAATCGTGAGTTTTAATATTTTATAGAAAAGCGCGATTTGTGTCAATATAGCGGCAAAAAAAATCTTCGCAAACCTAAAAATGCCAGTTAGCCGCATAAGCGCCAACAAACGCGCTCGCAAAAGGCTCGCGCGTTCAGGCGTATTGTATTGCGCCGGCTGCCACACTCCTTCGCGCGTTTTTTGTCCGCTCGTTTTTATCACTTTCCGTAAGTCTTTTCAATGTCAATAATCTGGTCGCGGATGGCGGCGGCTTGCTCGTATTGCCAGTTGTCCGCGCGAGCGGACACGTAAATACTTCCACTAGCAAAACGAGCAGGCGTTGAAGCCAACAATTTTTGCCTTACTTTCCGTAAGTCTTTTCAATGTCCAAAATCTGGTCCCTAATTGCAGCCGCCTGCTCGTACTCCAATCGTTCGGCGCAGTCGGACATTTCTTTTTTGAGCGCCTCGACAAGCTTGCGCCGCTCTTTGGCCACCATAAGGTTGGCGGACTTTTTGAGCGTCTCTAGCTGAATCGCCGCCGTTTCCTTTGCGTCCTGCTCCTGATGTTCCAAAATGTCGGCGACGGCCTTTTTAATCGTTTTGGGCGTGATTCCATGCTCGGCGTTCCAGGCCTCTTGGATGGAGCGGCGGCGGCGGGTCTCGTCGATGGCCTCCTTCATCGCGTCGCTCATGCGGTCGGCGTACATGACAACCTTTCCTTCGGCGTTGCGGGCCGCGCGTCCTATGATCTGGATTAGCGAAGTCGTCGAGCGCAAAAAGCCGATTTTGTCCGCGTCCAAGAGCGCGATGAAGCTGACTTCGGGAAGATCGATTCCTTCGCGCAAAAGGTTGATTCCGATAAGAACGTCTATCTCGCCGACGCGCAGCGCCTTTAGGATTTCCACGCGCTCAAAGGTGTCGATTTCGGAATGGATGTACTTTACCTTTAAGTTGAGGCCCAGCAAATAGTCGGTAAGGTCTTCGGCCATTTTTTTTGTCAGCGTAAGGATAAGGCTTCGCTCGCCCTTCTCTATGCGCTCGCGGACTTCCTTGTAAATGTCTTCCATCTGGCCTTCGCTGGGCCGCACTTCGACAATCGGGTCAAGCAAGCCAGTCGGGCGGATGATTTGCTCCACCACTTGCGTGGAAAGCTTTACTTCCTCGGGCCGCGGCGTGGCGGTGACAAAAATCGCCTGGTTGATTTTTTTCCAAAACTCATCGGCCTTAAGGGGCCGGTTGTCCAGCGCGCTCGGCAGGCGAAATCCAAAGTCAACCAAATTTTGCTTTCGGCTCCTGTCGCCCTCGTACATCGCTCCGATTTGCGGAACGGTCACGTGCGCCTCGTCAATCAAGCACAAAAAGTCGTCGGGAAAATAATGCAGCAAGGTCGCCGGAGGAACGCCGGGCGCGCGGCCAGCGATTGGAGCCGAATAGTTTTCGATTCCCGAACAGTAGCCCATTTCCTTCATCATCTCTATGTCGTAGGTGACGCGAGTCTTTAGGCGCTCGGCCTCAAGCATTTTCTTTTGAGAGCGCAAGACTTCGACGCGCTCCTCCATTTCCTTTTGGATTCGCTCGGTCGCGCTTTCCAACTCCGACTGGGGGACGACAAAGTTCTTGGCAGGATAAACTGTCGTCTCGTCAAGCTCTTCGGTGACTTTTCCGGACACAACGTTAAAGCGGCGGATGCGGACAACTTCCTCCCAGTCAAGCTCTATGCGGTAGGCTTCGTCAAATTCCATGTAAGGCGGATAGATTTCTATCACGTCGCCCTTTATGCGGAAAGTTCCGCGCTCCAAGACCATGTCGTTTCTGTGATACTGAATCTGGGCCAGCTCCAAGGCGAGCGCGCGGGGGTCAAGAGTCGTTCCCTTTTCTATGTGAACGCGCATGGCCTTGTAAAGTTCAGGCATTCCCAAGCCGTAGATACAGGAAACAGTCGCGATGACAATAACGTCGCGCCGCTCCATAAGGCTGTAGGTCGCGGCCATTTTCATTTGGTCGATTTCCTTGTTTATCGCCGCGTCCTTTTCTATATATAAGTCGCGGGCGGGAACATAGGCTTCAGGCTGGTAGTAGTCGTAGTAGGAAACAAAGTATTCGACGGCGTTTTCGGGAAAGAAGGTCTTGAACTCGCGGTAAAGCTGGGCGCTCAAAGTTTTGTTGTGGCTAATGACAAGCGTGGGCCTCTGGACGGCCTCGATGATTTTGGCCATCGTGAAAGTCTTTCCGCTTCCTGTAACGCCCTTTAAAGTCTGGAAGCGGTCGCCGCGCAAAAAGCCTTGGCTAAGCTTTTGAACCGCCGGCCCTTGGTCGCCCGAAAGGTCGTACGGCGAATGGACAACAAATTTTCTCATAGACAATAATCCCTAAATTCATCGCAAGCCCAAAAACGGCCCGCCGTCACTGGACCGAACTTTCTTCGGCCAAGACAACCTTGCAATCGTAGTTTTTCTTGTTGCGGTGAATCGTCACCGTAACAGTGTCGCCGGGCCGCTTGTTTTCCAGCATCGAATAGTAGTCGGAATACGTCGAAACCTGGACGCCGTCAATGCCGACGATGATGTCGCCGCCGATGTAGAATGTCCGCGCGTTGCGGGAGTTTCCGTAGCGGACGGCCTGCGTTCCGCCCTTGATTCCAGCCTTGTCGGCGTTTCCGCCGCGCGCGGTCTCGCTGACCAAAATTCCGTAGCTTATGTCAAGGCGCGCGTAGTCGGCGATGGCCCGGCTCATCTGCACAAGGCTTGCCTGTATCGCACCGCGGCGCACTTTTCCGTACTGCAAAAGGTCGGACACGACGCGGCGGGCGGTTGAGGCGGGAACGGCGAAACCGATTCCGGCGTTGGAGCCGCTTGACGAATAAATCATCGTGTTGATGCCAATCATGTTGCCCGCCGTGTCTAGGAGCGGGCCGCCCGAATTTCCGGGATTGATGGAGGCGTCGGTCTGAATCATTCCGCGAATGATGATGTTGTTTGAGTTTTTGATAGGGCGGCCCAGCGCGCTTACGATTCCGGTCGTGAGGGTGCGCTCAAAGCCAAAGGGGTTTCCTATGGCGATGACCTTTTGGCCAACCTTTAGCTTTTCGCTGTCGCCAAACTGAATCGTCTTTAAAACCAAATCTTTTGGCGGGTCGAACTTCAAAACGGCGATGTCGCTTTCCACGTCGCTTCCAATGACGCGCCCTTCGTACTGGCTGCCGTCGTAGAGCGAAATGTAAATCTTTGTCGCCTTTTCGATTACGTGAACGTTGGTTATCACGTAGCCCCGGCTGTCTATGATGGAACCGGAGCCGGAGCCGCCGTCTTCGGCGATCGGCTCAAAGAACCAGTTCATGCCCATGACTTGCGTCGTGATGTTGACGACGGCCTCGTTGAACTGCTGGTAAACCGAAATGTTCTGCTGCTCGTCGGCGGTGTATGTCACGGCTGGAGACGCAACTAGCGTTTGGCTTTGCAAAAACTGCGAGCCGGCGCTTTGAGCGCTTTGTTGGCTTGGAGCGGATTGCAAGGCGGCGCTTTCCTCATCGGCATTTTTTTGCGGAACGGCCTCCTGCGGCTGGGAACGGCTTCCCGAAAAAAATATTTTTTGCGCGCCCAAAACTGCGGCGGCGGTAATCATCACTGTTGTTATTGTAGAAAAAAACAAGTGGCGGCGTGTGTAAAGTTTCATATGATTGCATTGTAATGAATTTTCGCCGCGCGCGCAACTACGTTTCCGCTCAACTACGCGCGGAAAACGACTTCAAATTCCATGTATACAAGCTTGGTGTCCGAGGAAAAAGGAATGCCAGCGGCAAGGCATTCGTCTTCCAGGATTTCGCGGGTCTTTTGCCGCCATTCCTCAACGGAAGAATCCTCTCCTTCCGCCTCGACCATTTCCATCGTAACTTGGCCAAAGGGAACGACTTGAACGCGAGTGGACTGGATTACGCAAACAGGCTGGCGGCCCGCGCCAAGAATGATGTAGTTTTCTCCGCTAACTGGAAGAAGGCCGTCGTCAACGACATAACTGGAATACGGAAAAAAGGCCGCGCGTTTTTTACCGGCCAAAAGGGCCGCGATTCGTTCCGCCCCAAAAAAGCCCTGGGCCTCAAAGCCAAAAACGCCGTCAAACTTTGACTCAGGGTCAAGGCCTTTTGCCTTTACAAACTTTTCCCAAAACTCAAACTCTGTCACTAGCTACCTCTTTTTTGCGATCGCGAAAATTATCGACAAAAGCAAGAAAACCGGAGGAACGCATTCAAAAGCCAGCGTCAAAAGCGGAACGCCAAAAAGCGCGGCCTTCAAGTCCGTGACTATTCCCAAATCGCAAAGAAGCTTGTATACCGTTCGCGCGTAGCTGGTCAAAACAAAAGCCAACAGGCAAACGACAGAAGCGCTTCTTTTTTTTGCGCAAAGCAAAATCGCGGCAAAGGCGCAAAGGCCTCCCAAACAAAGTTGCGCCGCGCTCAATATAATTTGCGCGTCAGACATTTATTTCCCCCATTTTTTTTAGAACGCCCTTGTCCGCTCCAAAGGGAACGATTGAATCCGCGTTATAGTCTGGATTGACAAGAACGCCGGCGTCAAGGCAAGCCAAAACAAAGGCGTCGTATTTTTCTTGCGGAACTTTTGGGCGGAGCCAGCATGAACGGCGCTCAAAAAATTTTGACAGAACCTTGTCGTAAATAAAAAAATCTTTTTCCTGCCGAACTTTTATCGCCGCCATCAAATCGTAAACGGCCCGCGCCGCCGCGGCAAGCAAGGCCGGCGGAAAATTCTCAGACGGAATGATTGCCGGGTCGCTATCGTTGGGCTGCCCAAGACCGCTAGCCGCCAAAATCCAAAAATTGTTTGTCCACGGAAGCGGCGGCGCGACGATGACGTTCTTTACCGCCGAATAGTCAACGCCGGCAAAGGGCTTGTAAACGCTTGTACTTTGCGCGTCCAGTAAAAGCGCGGCCTCCATCGCGGCCTTTTTATGCGAAAAGAAAAATATTTTCCGCTGGCCGCCCAAAAGCTCCGACACAGCCTTTTGAAGCTGGCCCTTGTAGGCGCAGTTAAAGGAACCTGCCAAGCCTTTGCTCAGAACGTTTTTAAAGACAGTGTAGGCGGAAGAGTCCCAGCCCAAAATCGCGCGGCCGCCTTCTTGGTTAAAGTCGGTCAGGCGGACGTTTTTTTGCGTGTACAAAAACGGGCCGCGCGCGCGAGTTATGTTGCCGTATCGCTTTTGAATTTCAGAATAAAATTGCTCAACTTTCATCGATTGATTTCCGCGTCTTCCATTATAACAAATGCGGCTTGGGTTGTAAACAAGCGCGATTTTTCTTGGGCCGGAACGTCTAGAGCGGCGGCTTCGCGCCTAAAGGAGCCGAAGCGCTCTTCGCAGGCCGTGCAGTTTTTTGCCGCGACAATGTTTTCCTCCAGCGCGCCGGCTGCCGCCAAGACGTTTAGATTGGCGCGCAAAAGGGAAAGCCGATAGAGGCCGCCCGAGTCTTGGGCTTGAAAGGAATTTTTTTCTTGGCCAAAAAGGCCCGGGCCGCCCGCCTCTTGAACGCCGCCGTCTTGGGCTTGCGACAGCTTTTGGACGCAGTCGCTTCCAAAATTATCGGAAAAGTATTTGGCGCGCTCCTTGTCGACCAAGTAGCAACAGTCGTGGATGTGCGGTCCAATCGCGGCGAGAATGTCGCGCGGGTCCGAGCCGTAGTTTTTTTTCATCAACGCAACGACCTCGGCCGCGATTCCGGTTCCCTTCCAGCCGGAATGCGCGACTCCAAAAGCGCCGGTCTTTGAATCGTAAAAATAAAGGGGAACGCAGTCAGCTACGGTGACGACTGGAATCAAGCTTTTGTTTTGCGTGACTATTCCGTCGCCCTGCTTTTGAAAACTGTCGCCGGCCTCTTTTACGTCAAAAACGATTTTTGAATGAATCAATTCAAGCGGAACGATTCGCTTTTCGCCTTGCCCCGCTCCGCCAAAGCGTTCGCAAAGGCCGTTAAGGAATCGGTCGCGGTTGGAATTAGTTTCGTTCCACCTAAAACGCATGGAGCCCGCGGCCTTTAAGGTCATGCCCCACATGGGCCGCGCGATTTCTTGGCCGTCGGAGGCTTTTGGCGCGGCTCCTTCAAAGGGCTCGCCGTTTTTGTAAAAGGGAAAAAGCCCCATTTGCGGCGGCTTTTTGTCTTGCAAAAGATTTTGGCCTTGCAAAAAATCAATCAGTTTCATTTTGCGCCGTTGTTGGGAATGTCGATTTGCTCAAGCTCTTTAAGGATGTCCAGCGCCGCGCCAAAGATTTTTTGGCTCTTTTGAAGGCTGGCCCTAAAGTTCGCGTTTTGCGAGCCCTGAATCGACGCGAGGTTTTGGATGCCGTCGTAGCGGGTGTCTTTTTTTTCGGCAAAGACTCCGTTCAGAATGTTAAGGACTGAGCGGGCTTGGTTGCAAAAAGAATTTTTCGTCGACTTTATGATCGCCTCTTTTTCTATTATCAGCGTGTCGATTTTTGACTGCGCGGCCAAAGTGCGCAGGTGGTCGCTGGCCAGCTTTTCAAAGACCAAGCCGGTCTGCCCCTTGTCGGAAATGTCTTCCTCAAAGTCGTACATTCTTGAAGAAACTTGCGTGAGCTCGTTCAGCGTGTTGGCGAACTCCGCCCGGTTTTCCTTGTTGACAAACTGGCCTTCAAGCAAAAGAATCTTAAGAGGCTCGACAACATCGTTTTGCTTTTTGGAGACGAACCACCACAAAAAGCCCGCGGTGTTTTCAAAGTGAAAGTCGACGCCTGTTCCCCACATGTTGGCCCAGGGCCTGACAGGCAACAAGGGAATTTTGTCGATGCCGAAATTTTCGCTCAGCATTTTGTTTAGCGCCACGCGCTTTTTTTCTTTTAGCCATGCGCTCCACTGTTCGTCAAAAAGCTTTTTCCATTGCTCCTTGTACTTTGCGAACCAGTTTTCGGCGCCGGTAAACTGGTCGGGAGACCATTGGATGTTGTTGTAGACAACCTTGTTGACGTAGCGGAGCGGAACGCTGTTTATGAACATGTGGATAATCGTAAAATAGGAATTGGCCTTGTCCATGAATTCCTTCGCGCGCGAATCGTCGTCCTTGGCCTCGCTGGAATTGGGAACCATCTTTTTGGCCGAGAACAAAAAGATTGACTCAAAGGCTTCGGTCGGCATGCTTTTTCCGTTGCACAAAATTTTCGCGAAGGCGTTCAACTCGCTTGTGACTGTCTCAAAGCGCGCGACCTGCGAATCGCTCAATCCCGCTCCAAAAGCGGAAATAAAGCGCTCAAAAGGAAGCTTTGTGAATTGGTAAAGCCAATCCACCGACACCGCGCACTGGTACAAGTAGGCCCTTCTGTGCGACGGCAGCTCCTTTATGATGTCCTCCATCTTTCTTAGGAACGAAGCGCGCAGCTCTCCGGTGACTTCGCGTTCAAGCGGAAGGCTCATCGGATCGACTTCCTTGTTCATTCTCTGCGTGACTTCGGGAACAACCATCGAGCCGAGAAAAACGTAAAAGCCTCCGATGTTTTCGTAAATCGCGTCAAGGTAGGGCTTGAAAAAATCGGAGGCCTTCTTTAGCTCCAAAAGCTTTTCGTAAAATATGCCCATAAGCAGGGCGCCCTTGTAATCAAGCAAGCCGGGGTATTCGCGGTTCAGCTTTCTAAAAAGGGCCATGATTTTGTCGTCGTTGTAAAGCTGTTCTTTTGAGGTTGAGGTTAGGATTGAACGCAGCCACAAAATCAAGCGGTAAAAGATGGACTCTTGCTTTATGTTTTCTTCCAAGACGATTTCGTCCGCGTTCATCGTAGGGTCCTTGCCGGACTCCAGGGCGCGGGCGTCGGGATCGCCTTCCAAAGGCCGCATTTTTTCAAGCAAGGCCTTTCGCTCGTCTTCGCCTATAAGAGAAACCAATCTTTCAAATGTCGTGAGCGCTTTTTCCGCCATACAAAATTCCAATTCTTTTTAGTTTAACCGAAAGAAAAGATTTCCTTAAAGCCGGTCATTTCAAAAACTTCCATAATGGAAGGCGAAACATTTAAAATTTTCAAACCGCCTTTTTTTGTCATATTTTTTTGCAAGACAAGAAGAACACGAAATCCAGCGGACGAAACATATCCAACCTTTGCAAAATCCAAAACAACAAAATTATGGCTCAAGGCCTTTTCGACAATCGCATTCTCAAAATCTGGGGCGGTAGTGGAGTCAATTTTTCCTTCGACAAAGAATGTGATGGAATCGCCGTTTTCGTTTGAAGTCACTGTCATAGACTCATTATCGCGCTTTTTTCTATTTTTTTCTAGACCTTCTCATAACTATCCGGCCATGCGCGAAAAAAAAGTTTTAGGCCATGCTCTTTCGCAAACTGAACGCTCTGAGAGGTTGGAACGGATTTTGTAATCAAAACGCCCACTCCGGCGCGAACAACCTTTTCAACCATATCCAACGGAACGCGTCCTGACGTAAAAATTGAGGCTTGACTTGCGGGGATGTCGTTCAAAAGCATCCAGCCAAGAACCTTGTCCATAGCGGTGTGACGGCCGATGTCTTCCGCCTCAAAAACCGCCTCGCCGTTTCGAGCTAAAATACAACGGTGGGTTCCGGAAGTTTTCCTGTGCAAATCACCGTCTTCCGCAAATTTTTTTGCCAGCGCAAAAATCCATTTCTCCTCAAAGCCGCTTTTAGCTATTTTTTTTAACGGAATTCTTTCATCGTCCATTTCTAAAAATTTATTCTTTGGACAGCATGACTCTTGCTTTTGCAGGCTAGAAAAACAGTCCACTTCTTTTGAAAGAACGACAGAGGCGGCGATTTTTTGCGGACAAATCTCAATCGAAACGATTTGGTCTTTTTTTTCGATTACGCCAAAAGAAAGCAGACATCCTGCGACCAAGTCAACCAAATTTCCGTCAGAACAAACAATGGAAGCCCAAGGATTTCCATTCACTTTTATCAAGAGCCTTCGCTCGTTTAAAAAAAACGCAGTCCTTTCCTCAACCCTTCCGTCTAAAAAAACTCTGCTGATTTTTTTTGGCAAAAAGCTCATTCAACAATCTCCCCGCGCAAAAGACAAATCGCATGCTCCAAAACAGGAAGCAAGTATTGGACGCATTCTCTTGCCGCTTTAGGGCTTCCCGGCAAATTCACTATCAATGTATTTCCTCGAATAACGCTCGCGCCTCGCGAAAGCATGGCATTTTTTGTAATCGTCATGCTGTAAGCCCTTAAGGCCTCCGCGATTCCAGGAGCGTTTTTTGTTGAGGCGCGAAGAGTCGCTTCTGGAGTCACATCGCGAGGAGAGAATCCAGTTCCTCCTGACGTAAATATTACATCCGGCCTTTGAATGTCCGCCAAACTGCAAAGCGTCTTATACAAAGCCTCTTGATCGTCTGGAAGAAGAGAGCGTTGGCAAACAAGAAAGCCGGAGTCGGACAAAATTTCTTTTAAAATAGGCCCGCTTTTATCCTCGCGCTCGCCTTTAAAAGAACGGTCGCTAGAAACGATTATCGCCGCGGAAAAACGTCTTTCTCGCAAAAGCTCAAGCCGATCGCCGGAAGCGACTACCCCACCGTGAACAACTCTGGCAAAAACGCCTTCCGTGGGCATAAGACATTTTCCGCTTATTTTTGAAATATCGCAAGCGGAATGACATTTTTTTCCAATTTGCGTTATTTCCAGTTCAACATCGTTGCATTTAAAACGAGAGCCGACTGGGAACGCCTTAAAGTCAAAGCCTTGCGCAAGGAGGTTTTCGCCAAACGCGCCAGGAAAAATTTTGTCTTTCAATCCTGACGTTTTTTTAAACTTTTCAACTTCATCCCATGACAAAAGGCTCACCTGCCTCTCGCTTCCGGCATGAGCGTCGTTTTCCAAACCAAAATCCTCCAACAATCTGCAAGAGACTATATCTTTTTTTACAGTTCCTTTTTTTTCGCTTATGCAAACGGCACGAATCGTTCCTGTCATTTCAGCCCCCAATTTGTGACATGTTTCCCAAAAGGCCGTTTGATTGACAAGCAAACGAGCGCGCCTTAGGTTTTCTTTTTAGAGCCGCGAAAATTTTTTCACTCAAGCAATTTTCGATTGTATCAGCGTTTTGATTGGAGCGCAATATATTTTTTGTGTCAATAAAATCGTTAGAGCAAAGACAGAGTTTTATACGGCCGTCAGAAAGCAGTCTAAGCCTGTCGCATTCATCGCAAAACGGCTTGCTAACCGGAGAAATAAAGCCCACCCTGCCTTTAAAACCGTCAAAATAAAAAAGACGGGCAGTTTCGCCCAATTTTTTTCTTGACGCGTTCGCCTTTCCAAAACGTTCCTCCAAAGACCTTAGGACACAATCAGAAGAAAGCCCTTTCATTCCAAAGGCGCCGCCAATCGGCATGAGTTCGATAAAACGAATGTCGACAGCGTTGTCCTTTGCCAAGAAAGCCAAATCAAAAATCTCGTCCTCATTCCAACTGCCAAGAACGCAATTTACCTTTGTCTTAAAGCCCAACGAAAGCGACGTTTCCACGCTTTTTAAAACAGCGACCAGACCGTCAAATCCTGTAAGCGACAAAAACTTTTCTTCGCTCAATGTGTCAAGACTTATGTTCACCCTAGAAAGACCGGCTTTTTTTAGGCCTGCCGCCATGTCGGCAAAAAGGATTCCGTTTGTCGTAAGGCAAAGTTCATCCACGCCAGGAACAGAACGCAAGTTTCTGACTAAAGATTGAAGGTCACGGCGCAAAAGCGGCTCTCCGCCGGTAAGCCGAATTTTTTTAACGCCCATTTTTGCCATAACGCGGACAAGGAATTCAATTTCCTCAAAGCTAAGAATTTCATCGCGAGGCAAAGCCAGGGGGCATTGTTTGGAAACGCAGTATTTGCAACGCAAGTTGCATTTGTCAGTCACCGAAACACGAAGGTATCTTATTGAACGTCCAAAAGCGTCGCGCAAGAATTGATTCAATTTTTCAACTTCCTTCCTTATTCAAAAACATAAGCCGCCTTGCGTCGATTTTAACAAAAAGCTTCTTTTGTTCAAGAGAGGGCTCTATTTTTTTCCAAACTTCTTTTTGGACTTCCCAACAAAGAAGCGACTTAGAGTCGCCCAAAAAGCCGTCATGCCTAAAATAAATGACATAAGAAAAAGCGTCCTCTATCACGCGCTCAATCTTGCACAGAAAGACATTTTGCCCTCCTTTTTCGCCCGTCTCAAAAAAATGAGCCCTAAAGCCGGCAAACCCCTTTCGCTCGTTTTTTGGAACAACACTCGAAAAACTCAACTCCATACCCCAATCAAGCGCCGTCGCGCTTTGGCCGCCGTTCCATTCAAGTCTGGTAATGTTCTTGCAACCGCCAAGAATCGCGCGAGACAAAGTTCGTGGACGCTCAAAAAAATCGAGCTTGTCCATGGGCTCATAAAGAGTTCCGCTTTCCATCACCGAAATTTTTTTTGAAAGCCTAAAGGCTTCGTTTCTGTCGTGGGTCACTAAAATAGAAGGCCTTTTTTTTTCTTCAAGCAAATCTAAAATCATTCGTTCAAGCTCCGACTTTCTATTTGAGTCAAGAGCGGAAAAAGGCTCGTCAAACAACAAGGCGTCAGGTTCAGAAGCCAACAGCCTAGCCAAAGCCACCCGCTGTTTTTCTCCGCCAGAAAGCATGTGGGGATATAAATTTTCTTTTCCCGCAAGCCCAAAGTTTTTTAAACAATGCGCGGCAAAGTCTTTGTCGCGCGCCGCGCAAACAGCATTTTGAAAGACAGTCATATTAGGAAAAAGGGCGCAGCTTTGAAACAAATATCCAACGCTCCTCTTTTGCGGCGCGAGGTCTATACGCGTTTCCGAATCAAAAAGAACTCGTCCGTTTAAGATTATTTTTCCATTGTCAGGCTTTTCTATTCCAGCCAAGCATTTCAACAGAAGGCTTTTTCCAGCGCCAGACGCGCCCAAAACAGAAAGGGTTTCATCGCCTGTTTCAAATTTTGCGTTGAGGAAAAAATTTCCAACACGCTTTTGAACTTGCGCAAAAAGGCTCATAAATTTTCGCTCCTTTTTGAGGCTCGTTCTGTCACAATGTTTATAAAAAACAATGTAACGATTGAAAAAGCGAATATTATCAAGACCCACCTAAACGCAAGCGCCTTGTCTCCTCCCTGCATCGCCGTATAGACGGCCACAGACATAGTTTGGGTCTTTTTTGGAATGTTTCCAGCGACCATTATAGTCGCGCCAAATTCTCCCAACGAGCGCGCGAACGAAAGAACAGTGGCGGCCGCAATTCCATGGCGAGAAAGGGGAATCATTATTTTGAAAAATATATAAAATTCGCGCAAGCCCAAAGTTCTAGCCGCGTTGATTATTTCAGAATCGATTTGCGAGAACGCGCCTCTTGCAGTCCGATACATCACTGGAAAAGAAACCGCGGCAGCCGCCAAAGCTCCGCCTTGCCATGTGAACAAAATATTTTTTTCAAAACGAGCAAGGACAGAACCGGCAATTCCGTTCCGTCCAAAAAAAGCCAACAAAAAAAATCCAACGACTGTCGGAGGAAGTACAAGCGGAAGAGAAAGAAATGCGTCAACAAAAAACTTTGCCCGGCCAGCGCGCCCCACCAACCATGCGGCAAAAAGGCCTAAAAAAAATGTTATGGCCGTTGACATAAGAGCCACCTTGCACGAAATGAACAGAGGCGAAAAATCCATCAATTATATTCCTTTTCTAATGGAACAAAACAAGCGTCTCTAAAAATGGCGGCCGACTCGCCCGAATAAAGAAAATCAACAAAAGATTTAGCAACGCCTTTGTTTTTGCATGATTTGACAATTCCAACAGGATAAATCACAGGAGGACAGGAGCCCTCTGGAGAACTTGCGGCGACAGAAACTTTTTCGCTAAAAGCCGCGTCGCTTGCGTAAACAATTCCAGCGTCACAAACGCCTTCCTCAACCCAAACTAGAGCGGTCCTAACATCACTTGCATAATTTGCCTTAGCCTGAACCGTCTCCCAAATTCCTAACGACTCGCAAACAGTCTTTGCGTATTGCCCCGCAGGAACGCTTTTTATTTCGCCAACCGCAATCAACTTCACTTCCGGCAAGGCAAGATCGTAAAATGACGACACGGCGGCGCCTCCTTTGTCGGAAACGGCTTTATTCTTATCGTTTTTTGGAACAATCAATACAAGACGGTTTTTGAGCAAATCATAGACAGAGTCTTTATCAACAAGATCTTTTTCTAAAAGCGCGTTCATTTGTTTTTTTGCGGCGGAAATAAAAACATCGCACGGAGCGCCCTCCTCAATCTGCGCTTGAAGAGCGCCAGACCCGCCAAAAGAAAAAAGAACATTCACATTAGGATTTCGCTTCTCATAAGCGGTTTTTATGCGGCCACAAACATCCGTCAAAGATGCGGCCGCCAAAACCGTTATCTCCGTCTTATCTGAATTCTTTTTGCTGCAAGACGACAAAAAGAATTCAGATAAAAAACATGCGACAAAAATCAAGCTAAAAACAAATGCCGTTTTTTTCATTTTCCACTCCTTTTATACAAACCTGACTTTCCGCCAAATTTTTCCTCCAGACGGATTTCGCCTATTTCCATTTCTTTATCTAACGCCTTGCACATGTCATAAATAGTTAGAAGAGCGACGCTTGTTCCTGTCAACGCCTCCATTTCGGCTCCAGTGTTTCCAACAAGCTTGACAGAACACTCGCACGAAATCTTTTTTTTGTCTGAAAGCGTCTTAAAATCAATCGTGACATTTGAAAGCGAAAGAGGATGGCATAAAGGAATCAAATCCGAAGTTCGTTTCGCGGCCATTATGCCGGCTATTCTGGCCGCGGCAAAAACATCCCCCTTAGGAACCTTGTCCTCCCTGAGCGCGTCCAAAACTTTTTGGCTTACCTTAATGCTTCCGCTTGCGCAAGCGCCTCTTGCGCTTTGAGGCTTTTCGCTTACATCAACCATGCAAGCCCTTCCTTTTTCATCTATGTGAGTGAACTCATTCATATCCGCCTCCTTATCGCAAGCCGCGCGCGACCGAGCCAAATCCACAATTAGGATAACGACACTCCTTGCAGCCATGGCAAAGACCGCCTTCGCCAAACGAGCTCAATTCCTTTGCGGAAAGGCGCTCTTCGCAAAGAAGGCGCGGCAAACACAAATCAAAAATTGTTCTTGCCGCATACATGACGCACCCAGGAAGACCTAAAACTGGAATCATTTTTTTTCCGCGCCTCAAGTACGAAAGCAAAAACATGGCGCCTGGCAAAACTGGAGCGCCGTAGGAAACAATCTTTGCGCCGCACGCTTTTATGGCGGCGGGAGTTCTGTCGTCAGGATCAACGCTCATTCCGCCCGTACATAAAATCAAGTCGGCGCCGGCGTCAGCGAACGATAGAATTTCTTTTTTAATCTCTTCCAAATCGTCGCCAGGAAAAACCTGTCCGATGACATTCACTTCATATTCCATAAGTTTTGATTTTAATGTCGCCCCAAAAGCGTCTTTTATCAAACCTTTTTTTATTTCACTCCCCGTCGTCACAATGGCGGCATTTTTATGGGCAAATGGAATTATTTTCAAAAGCGGCTCTCTTCCAACAATTCGAACGGCGCGGCGCATTTTTTTTTCCTCTATCACAAGAGGAATTATTCGCGTTCCTGCAATTTTGTCGCCAACATTTACCGGAAGGTTTCCATGAATCGTCGCGACCATCATCTGTCCAATATTGTTTAACTTGAAGAGGGCCTTTGAATTTATTTTTAAGACCCCTTTTTTTTCCGCAAAAATTTCTATTTTTCCTTCGCTAGGCTCCGAAGCCCTCATGTCGCTTGAATCTTTCATGCATATGTCGCAAAGAATTTTGGCCGCGTCATTTTCGTGCAGAAAGCCTTTTTTATTTTCCCAAACATAAAGATTCTCTTTTCCTATGGAAAGCAAGACAGGAATGTCTTTTTCTTGAACAATATGGCCTTTTTTAAAAACCGGCCCTTTTTTTTGCCCAGGAATGATTTGGGTCATGTCATGGCAAAGAACGCAACCAACAGCGTCTTTTGTCTTTACAAGCTTCAAAACGCCCCTCCTTTAAAAAAATCTTCAACGCAGGAAAAAATCCGTTCAAAGTCGTCCGTGTTAAAACTTGGAATGCCGTCTTCTGAAAAAAAATTGAAATCAGAAGCCCTGCAAATTAGATTTTTTTTACAAAAAGATTTTTCGCAAATTCCCTTTCGCAAGAGCTCTACTTTAGGAAAATCCGAATTCTTCAATCCTTCTATCACAACATAATCAAGACTAGAATTAAGGGCCAGCGCATTTTTTATCAAATCGTCAGGACAAACCTTGCGGGCCTTTGAACAAAACATAAAGCGCCCTTCAGAAAAGACGGCGGAACTTTCAGAGCCCGCTTTAGAAAACAAAAATGTGTCTGTTCCTTCCGCGTCAGAAAAACAATCATGGCCGTCATGTTTTATAGCGGCGCATTTATAACCGCGTTTTTTAGCCTCTAACAACAAAGCCAAAACCATTCGCGTTTTTCCGCTATTCTTTAGCCCGCTGACGCAAAAAACAAAAGGCTTTTTTGCCGCCTCCAAGTCCTTTGGAAAATTTATATTAAAAAAAATCTTTTTGTCAAAAAAACATTTTTCAATTGGAATAAATTTCGTAGGCGCAAGCTCAAAAAGCCTTGTGATTTTCCGCTCGCCGTTTTTCAGCAACCCCTCAACCGCTGGAAGAGCGTTTTTGTTATAAATCGCGCAAAGGGGCTCCGGCCTGTCGTCCATAGTCGGAACATAGCAATCATAATCTGAGCAAAGAAAGAGAGCTAAAAAATCAACGAAGGATTTTTTGACAAAAGGCATGTCGCAGGCGCAAACAAAAAGCGTCTCGTTTTTACTTTTTAAAAGCGCTCTCCGCAGCCCTTCCAAAGGACCTCTTTCATGAGACTCGTCAAATATAAATCTTGTTTTATCGGACAAATTCAACTCTTCGCAAAGAGGAAAAAGCGTTTCACTGTATAGTTCGCTCCGCCCTTGATCTTTTGCGCAAAACAATATTTCGTCAAAAGTTGAGAATTCCACAAGAAAGCGCTCTAAAAAAGTTTTTCCGCCTAAAAGAAGAAGCGCTTTGTCTTTTTTCATTCGAGAACTTTCGCCGCCGCAAAGAATGGCGACAGAAATTTTTTTAGCGGCGTCGTTTTTCACCATAATCACGCCCCCGCCATGACAACTTGAACTTTGTCGCCAGGAACAATCGCTTTTTTTGCCGGAATGTCGATGTAGCAATTGCAGTCAACCAAATTTCCTATAATTGAAGAGGCATGATTTTTAGAAGGCAGAAAAACTTTTCCATTCTCCATGCGAGCGCGCAAAAGCCGCCGTCGGACGCTTGTTTTATCATAATCGCTTTGCAAAATTGCGCAAGTCTTTTTTAACTCAAAAGAATCCGAGCGCATAAGGCTCGCAGCCGCATGATAAAAATAAAGGTCAAAATTTACAAAGGCCGCAAAAGGATTTCCTGAAAGGCTTAAAACAAATTTGTTGTCCAACAAAGTTCCGCGCGTCGGCGTTCCTGGCTGAACGTTCACATTGCAAAAAAGCGTTTTGGCTCCAAGAGACTCCAAGACCTGCGGAAGAAAGTCTTTTTTTCCGACAGAAACTCCCCCCGTAGTGATTACAATGTCCGAATCGCGGACGGCGCCTTTTATTTCCTCAGCTATTCGCATCTTGTCATCGACTATGATTTTTTCACGAACAACAAGAAAGCCCATTTGCGTCACGGAACAAGAAAAAGCGCTTCCGAGGCTTGAGTAGACTTTTCCTTTTTCTAACGAACGCCCTGGCTCTTGCAACTCGCTTCCAACGCATAGAATGGAAACTCTAGCGGGCCTTTTAACCTTCACAGACGCAAAGCCGGCGCCAGAAAGCAAGGCCAGTTCCGCGCGGCCAAGGCGCTTTCCAGCAGGCAAAAGCCGTTCGTTTTTTTTAACATCCTCTCCAAGAACGCAACAATTTTTAAAAGGCTCGCCGCCTTTATAAATCAAAACTTTTTTTTCGCCGTAGTCAGAGTCCTCTTGCATTACAACGGAGTCATAGTCTGACGGAAGCGGCGAACCTGTCATAACGCGGACGGCAGATTTTTTTGCATAAGAAATTTCTTTCCACTCGCCGGCATAAAGTTCTTCCAGCACATCAAGTTCAACGGGATTTTCCTTGCTCGCGCCATCGACATCAAAAGAACTAACAGCGTATCCATCCATCGCGGACTTAGAAAAAGGCGGAATATTTATTGGCGAAAAAACATCCTCAAAAAGAATCTTTCCGTATGAATCCTTCAAAGCCGTCTCTTCAAATTCCAAAATTGGAGAGAGGCTTTGTTTGACAAGAGCCTGCGCCTCTTCAATTTCCATTGCAAATTTTCTCCAAGCGAACAGCGCAAACCTTGTACTCAGGAATCCTTGCAAAATCGTCAAGGGCGGCGTTTGTCAAAACATTTACAGGCGAGTCTGGAAAATGAAACGGCATCCATGTTTCGCCTTCCGAAACTTTTTTTCCAACTCGCGCCGTAGCCGTAATGGAGCCGCGCCTGCTTTTTACGCTGATTCGTTCGCCGTCTTTAAATCCAAGTTTTTGAGCGTCTTTATAGTTCACCTCGATAAAGCCTTCGTCCAAAATTTCGTTCAATCCAGACGAGCGGCTTGTCATAGCCGCGGCGTTATATTGGTAAAGGACTCTTCCTGTAGTAAGAAACAAAGGATACTCTTCGTCAGGAAGTTCGGCGCTCGCCTTGTAAGAAGCGGGATACAAAAGAGCCTTTCCGCGCGCAGGCTTTCCGACATGCATAATTGGAGTTCCTAGACTTTCCTTGTCTTTGCAAGGCCACTGCAAGCTTTGACCTGAATCAAGGCGCTCGTAAGAAATGCCAGCCATGCTAGGCGTGAGCGACGCGATCTCGTCCATAATTTGAGAAGCCGTCAAACGCGGCTGCTGGTAGCCCATGGCGTTCATCAAATCAATAATAATGTCAATGTCGGATCGCATTTGACCTTCCACAGCAACAGCCTTTCTAATGCGCTGGACGCGCCGTTCGGTGTTTGTAAAAGTTCCTTCCTTTTCCGCGTAGCTTAACGCAGGAAGAATCACATCGGCGTAGCGCGCGGTTTTTGTCATAAATAAATCTTGGACGACAAAAAAATCAAGGCTTTCCAAGGCTTTTATTACATGCGCCCTGTCAGGATCGGAAACCACAGGATCTTCTCCGCAAATGTAAAGGCCCTTTATTTTTCCGTCTATCGCGGCAGGAAAAACATCGGTAGCCATCAAACCGGGCTTGGGATTGAGCGGAACGCCCCAAGCCTTCTCAAATTTTTTTCGAACATTCTCGTCGGAAACCTTTTGATATCCGGGATAGTCGGTTGGCAAGGCTCCCATGTCGCAGGCGCCTTGCACATTGTTTTGTCCGCGAAGGGGATTTACGCCGCAGCCTTCCTTTCCAAGCTTTCCGCAAAGGAGCGCCATATTTGACATGCACATAACACCTTCAGTTCCGCTTGAATGTTCCGTAACGCCAAGGCAATAAATGATGGGCGCCTTCTTGGCCGTGGCATACATTCTAGCCGCCTCGCGCAACTTGTCAGGATCAACATGGCAAATCTCCGCGACTTTTTGAGGAGTATAGTCCGCCACAAGTTTTTTTAAATCCTCGTAGCCTTCGGTAAATTCGTCGATGAATTTTTTGTCAACAAGGTTTTCTTCTATCATCACATTCATCATTCCGTTGGCAAAAGCGACATTAGTTCCCGGGCGCAACTTTAGATGAATGTCAGCCTTTTTTGCAAGCCCTATGTCGCGGGGATCTACAACAATAAGGCGCGTTCCTTTTTCAACCGCCTGCCGTATTTGCATTCCGACCACAGGATGCGCCTCTTCAGGATTGGAGCCCACAAGCATTATGCAATCAACGTCGTGAGTGATGTCGTAAATGGGATTTGTCATGGCGCCGCTTCCCAGAGTCTTTGCGAGCCCCGCGACAGTCGCGGAATGGCATACGCGAGCGCAGTTGTCAGTGTTGTTTGTTCCAAAACAAACACGCGCCATTTTTTGAACCATATAAATGTCTTCATTGGCGCTGCGAGAGCACGCAAAGGCCGCAAGCGAGTCAGGACCGTATTTTTCTTTGAGTTCCATAAATTTTTTTGCCGTGTATGAAATGGCCGTTTCCCAAGAGACTTCCTCAAACTCGCCGGTTTTCTTATTCTTTATGAGAGGCTTTTTTATTCTATCCTCCGAAAAAATAAAGTCAAAGCTTCCAGACCGTCCCTTTACGCATAAAAGCCCATGGTTTGAAGGGCCGTCAGCGGCCTCAACATTTACAATGCGATTCTCTTTTACCACAAGATAGAACTGACAGCCTGTGGCGCAGTGAGGACATGTGGTCAAAACTTTTTTGACTTCCCACTCGCGGTAATTTTTTTTCCGCTTTAAAGAAAGCGCCCCTGTCGGACAGGAAGCCGCGCAATTGCCGCACGACTCGCAAGCAGAATTTTTCCAGTCATTTCCAAACGGAGCCTCCACCAAATGAAACACGCCGTTACGCCCGCTTTTCAGCGTGTGGTTTCCCGCGGAGGACGCGCAGGCGTTTATGCAACGTTGACAATGAACGCACTTTGAAGGGTCATAAAAAATGTATGGATGCGAGTCCAAAACAGGAAACTTGTCAAAAAGTTTTGTCCGTGAGCCGTGATATTCGGAATTTTGAACGCCAAACTTATTGCACAAAAATTGCAGGCGGCAGGCTCCGTTTTCCACGCAGTTCATGCAGTCCACTACATGGTTTGAAAGGATAAGCTTTAGCGTTTCCCTTCTGTAAGAATCAAGCTTTTCGGATTCAGTCACAACGACATCGCCCTGCTTAACTTGCGTTTTGCAGGCGGCGACAAAATGATCAAGGCCCTGAATTTCAACAACACACAGGCGGCAGGAACCTATTTGACTCACACCTTTCAAATAACAAAGAGTGGGAATGTCGATTCCGTTTTGCCGCGCCGCCTCAAGAATAGTAGTTCCTTCCGAAACTGAAATTTCCTTTTCGTTTATCTTTAAAGAAATCATTCTCCCCATCCTCCAGGCATGGAACCGCAGCCAAAATGGTCGCACCTTAAACAGCGCGACGATTCCCTAAAGCCCTCTTCTTCTGTCATAGGAACTTCGACATGCTCAAAGTCTTGGACCCGATCAAAAGGGTCGCGCTCTTCTATCACGGCGCGGCCTGTAGGAACGCAAACATTAGGAAGCGCGCCCGGAACTTTTATCGAGCATTCAACCTTATGGCTGTAACCCAAGTATTCGTCAATGTTATAAGCTGCCACTTGTCCGGCCGCTATCGCGTTGATGGCGGTAGAAGGGCCGGTGACGCAATCTCCGCCAGAAAAAATTCCTTCCGCGCCGTTCACTTGGCAAGCCTCGTCAGCGACAATCCTTCCGCGTTCCACAGGAATGCCGTCCGCCTCAAAAACCTCAGTGTCGCTTCTTTGACCAACGCCTAAAATCAAAAGGTCGCACTTAAAACGATAAGGATAAGAGCTGGAATGTTCTGTGGTCATAAGGCCGTTCTTGTCGTAAGGGCCCAAAATTTGCGGTTGAAGCCACACCGCGACGGCAAGGCCCGTTTCTTTGTCAGCCTCGATGTTTAAAAAGCTGAGCAGCGTCCTAAAACGCACACCCTCTTGCATCGCGCTTCTAATCTCGCTGGAAAGCGCCGTCATATCGTCTCTCTTTCTTGTAAAAACATGAATCGTTTGGGCGTTCAATCTGGCGGCCGTTCTAGCCGCGTCCATCGCCACATTTCCTCCGCCAATCAAGACAACCCGCTTTCCCGTCAAATCGATTTTTTCGCCCTTGGCAACTCTTTGCAAAAAATCCGCGGCCGGAACAACATTGCTGCAATCCGCGTTTTCAATTGGCATCCTGTTTCCGATTTGCGCTCCGATTCCTAAATAAAGCGCGTCGTAATTTTTCTTTAAATCTTCAAGTTGAACGTCACGGCCCACTTTTGTTCCAACTTTTATCTCGATGTCGCCCGCCTTCAGCAAGCTTTGAATGTCGTCGTCCAATTTTTCCTTTGGAAGGCGGTATGCCGGAATTCCGTATCGAAGCATGCCGCCCAACTTTTCGCGCTCGTCAAACACAACGGCCTTGTGTCCCATCAGCGCCAAAAAATAGGCGCATGTCAAGCCAGAAGGGCCGCCGCCCACAATCGCAATCTTTTTTCCTGTCTTTACGTTCGCTTTAGGAAGGGCCACGTCGCGAGCGCTCATCTGATCAACCGCGAATTTTTTTAATCCTCGAATATTTATCGCCTCGTCGATTATCGAACGGCGGCATCTGCTCTCGCAAGGATGCTCGCAAACCATCGCGCACGAAGTTGGAAAAGGATTTTTGTCGCGAATCAAATTTATCGCGTCAGCCCAACGCCTTTCTTTTACAAGCGCTATATAGCCGGGAACATTTACATGGGCGGGACACATCGTCACGCAAGGAATGGTTTGAATTTTATTTTCCACGCAACGCCGGTTTTGAACATGGCTTTGATACTCGTCGGGAAATTCAACCAGGCTGTCCAAAACAGTATTCGCCGCGACGACGCCCACGGCGCAATCCGAAGTTTGAGCGATCATCTTGCACAAGGACTCCATCTTGTCCAAAATTTCTTGAGTGCCTTCGCCACGCAAAATCGCTCCGAACAACCTATCAACCTCATAAAGTCCGTCACGGCAAGGAACGCATTTTCCGCAACTTTGGTTCATCGACATTTGCAAAATCGAGCGGTAAAGGACAAGAGGACACATTCCCGGCGGATAGGAAGTCAATCGAGACTTAAATTTGTTAAGCGCGACGCTCATTCTGGCATTCATGTTTCCTTTTTTTGCAAGACGTTTCATGAGAATCATTATACACCTTTTTTTTTAATTTTCTAGTGGAACATGGGCGGACGGCGCTTGAAAAAAGTCTTAAATTTCACTAAACTTTTTTAAAATATATAAAACGCGGCCAGCCCGCCGCATAAGGAGAATCTATGTCCACGCCTTTGGAAAACTACCTTGCCAAGTCAAACGGAAAGCCCAACGCCGCCATGTGCGCCTATGTGGCCAACTTGCAGCAAGTCGCCGCCGTGGGGCCAGAAATCGCAGCCTCTATCGTCAACGAATTGGAAAACCAGCGCAGCCACCTTAAGTTGGTCGCGAGCGAAAACTACTGCTCGCTCAACGTTCAGGCCGCGATGGGAAACTTGCTGACCGACAAGTACGCCGAAGGCTATCCCGAGCACCGCTACTACGGCGGCTGCGTGAACATAGACGCGGTTGAAAACGCCGCCGCCCGCGAGGCCGAAAAGCTTTTTGGCGCGGACTACGCCTACGTTCAGCCCCACTCAGGCGCGGACGCGAACCTCGTGGCCTACTGGGCGATTCTTTCAAAGAAAATCGAGACTCCCACATTGGAGGAGCTTGGCGTAAAATCTTTGGCCGACCTTACCGACGCCCAGTTTGACGAATTGCGCAAAAAGTTCGGAAACCAAAAATTGATGGGCTTGGACTACTCTTGCGGCGGCCACTTGACTCACGGCTACCGAATGAACGTCAGCGCCCGCATGTTCGAAAGCCATCCCTACGGCGTTGACAAAGAGACCGGCCTTTTGGACTACGACGCGATTGAAAAGCAGGCGATGGAAGTCAAGCCCTTGATTTTGCTCACAGGCTTTTCCGCCTACCCAAGAAAGATAGACTTTAAAAGATTCCGCGCGATCGCCGACAAGTGCGGCGCAACATTGATGGTTGACATGGCTCACTTTGCCGGCCTCGTCGCCGGAAAAGTTTGGACAGGCGACAACGACCCTGTAAAATGGGCCGACGTCGTAACGACTACAACCCACAAGACGTTGCGCGGCCCCCGCGGCTCGATCATTCTTTGCAAAAAGGAATACGCCGACTATGTCAACAAGGGATGCCCGATGGTTTTGGGCGGCCCGCTCGGACACGTCATGGCGGCCAAAGCAATCGCGCTTAAGGAAGCCAACACTCAGGCCTACCGCGACTGGGCCTCTCAGGTCGTCAAGAACGCGCAGGCGCTCGCCAAGTCTTGCGCTGATTTGGGAATGGTCTTGCAGACAGGCGGAACCGAAGACCACCTTATGCTGGTTGACGTGACAACTTACGGCCTTACAGGAAAGCAGGCGGAAGCCGCGCTCTTCCAGTGCGGAGTGACTGCCAACGCCAACGCGCTTCCCTACGACAAAAACGGCGCCTGGTGGACCAGCGGAATCCGCATCGGAACTCCGGGCCTTACGACTCTTGGCATGAACGAAAAGGACATGGCCGAAGTCGCCTCCATCATCGACTTTGTGCTTAAGGGAACCAAGCCCGGCCTTACAAAGGACGGAAAGCCAGCCAAGGGAAAAATCGACCTTGACGCTTCGGTTCAGGCCAAAGCCAAAGAGCGCGTCAACGCCTTGCTAAGCGCCCACGTTCTTTACCCAGAACTGGACTTGGACTTCTTGAAGAAAGAATTCTGTAAGTAGGAAATACCGCTGTTCGCGCGAGCCTTTTGCAAGCGCGAATGTTGCGGCTTATGCGGCTAGCAAGCAATCTTTGGCTTGCTGCCGTTTTTTTTTGCCGCTAGTCGGCGGGCCGTTCTTGTTTTATCTTTCCGCTAAAGCTCTTGCAAAACCGGCGCGTAGTAGCCGCTTGAAGAAATGCGCTGGCTTTTTCCCAAGTGCCGCGTGTCGCCCAAGCGTTCCACCCTAAAGACCGCCCTGCCCCGCTCGCGCTCCTCGCTGTTCAAAACCGTAACCGACGTTGGCGCGACAAAAAAACCTTGCCACAAAATCAAAGGCGAGCAGCCGACCAAATGGCTTATCGCCGCGAACATCACTCCCAAGTGGCAAAAGCAAACGATTGTCCTTTGGTCGTATTCGTCCTTGTTGGACAAAAGGTGGTAGTTGGGAACAAAGGTCTTTTGGTCAAAGTTTGGGTTGGCGATTTTTCCGTCGGTCTTGTACAAAAAGCCGTCGCGCTTAAAATGGTACTTGGCCAAGAGCGCGTCAAGGCCCTCGCAAACTTCCTTGTAGTTTTTGGCGACGGGGCCTGTCTTCATTAGCTTTGTGTCAAGCCACTTTTCCCTGTCCAAAAATTTTTTTTCGGAAAAATAGTAGGAAGGCATCAAGTCCCAGGGAATGCGCTTGTGGCCGTCGACAGGGTCAACAACCGGAACGTAAAACTCGCGCAGCCAGTCGAGCGTCTTGGCCTTTCTTCCAACCAAGTCAAGCGAAACTTTCGCCGTCGCCTGCGCGCGGCCCAGGGGCGAAACGTAAAAGTCCGTGACATTCCATTTGGCCACGCGCTTGGCCAAAAGCTTGGCTTCCTTAAAGCCCTGCTTTGTAAGGGAATCGTGTTCGTAGTCGGGGTCGCCGTGGCGGATAAAAATAAGTCGCATGAGGCAATTCTATAAAAAGCCGCGCAAAATTTCAACCGCGCCTATTGACAAGGCAAACGGATTATAAGCAAGACAAAAACGCTCTCGGGAGAATCGAACGGCCTTACTCGCGGTTGAAGCCGCAACAGTAAATGTAGAAGAAAAGCGGCGCGCGACTGGGGAGCCGCGTTTATTTTTTTATGCGGTTGCCAAAAAAGGCTTGACAAGTTTACTTGGCAATGCTATTCTAGCCGTGTATGCCAAGTTTACTTGGCAACGCTAACGGAGGAAGAATTATGAAAAAATCCCTGGCGCTTGTTTTTCTGGCGCTTTTGGCCTTGCCCTTGCCAGCCAAAAAATTTTATTTTGGAATCGAGGGCGGAGCCGGAATCAACACAGCCTTTGTCAAAGCCGGCGGGCTTGAGTCCGACTTTGACTTTATCCCGACTTTTAGAGCCGGCGCGGCCGCGGAATGGAATTTCAACCAAGTAACGGCCTTGCAATTAAAAGCCTTATTCCACCACAACAACGGCTTTTCCTTTACAGACCAAAAGGGAAAGACAAAAGTCTCCTTTATGACAGTTGACATTCCCCTGCTTTTAAAGCTTACGTTTGCCGGAATCGAAAACATTCCGGGCCGCTTTGGCATTTTCGCGGGGCCAAACTTCAGCTTTAAGCTTGGAGGCGTTTCCGAATCAAGCGGAGGCTGGACAAGCGGCCAAAAGAGATTTGACTCAGGCGACATTTTCGCCGCGGGGCTTGAATGCGGCGCCGAATACGCCTTTAGCAAAGAAAATGGTTTTAGAATCGGCCTTTCCGTCCTCGTAGACCTTTCGGATTTTTCCAAGGACAAAAATTTTTCCACGCGCCGCCTTTGCGCGACGCCTTACTTAAGCTACTATTTTTAGGAGGAGAAAAATGACTAAAGAAGAGATTTTGCAAAAAAGCCGAGGAGAAAACGCAGGCCGCGACATTGAGGATTTGGAAGTTCAAAAGACAGCGGCAAAAGTCGCGTACTTGGCCTCTTTTGGATTCTGCGTCCTTGTAAGCGCTATAAACTGGATTTTGACGCGCAAGGTCAGCGCGCAAGTTTGGATTGTTTTTTTTGGAATGTTGAGCGTGGCCTTCTTCGTGAAATTTTTCAAGATGAAAAAACTGCACGAACTTTTTGTGGCGCTCGGATACCTTGCGATTTTAGCGTCGCTAATCGTCGTATACATTTTTGAATTGAGCGGCCGCTTTTTGGGGAACGAGGCATGAACGAAGACCTTGTGTTGCAAAACCATCTTAAGGAAATTCGCCAAGAAAAAAAATTGTCGCAAAGCGCCCTGGCGGAAATGGTCGGCGTTTCGCGCAACACAATCAGCTCTATAGAAACCGGCCAGTTCTGCCCCACCGCAAAGCTCGCGCTCATTCTCTGCGTGGCCTTGGACAAAAAGTTTGAGGAAATCTTTTACTTTTAGGCTATTGTAAAGACGCGGACTTTTTCCTTGCGGCCGCGGATTTCGGCGTCGGCCACAAAAGTTAGAGCGGGCAACGCCGCGGCCGCAGTTTCAGTCTTGCCAGCAGTCTCGGTTCGCGCCGCTTTTTGGGCTTGAATGAGGTCGGCGGCGCCTTGAGACACAAGCAAATCCTTTTTGTAAAGTTTGCAAAGGCCTTCTATGCGGCTCGCCGTGTTGACCGTGTCGCCGATGACCGTGTATTCCATGCGGTTGGCCGCGCCTATGTTTCCCGCCAAGACCTGTCCGGAATGCAGTCCGATTCCAAAACGGATTTCTGGAAGGCCGCGCTCTTTCCAGCCCTTGTTCATGCCGGAAAGCGTTTCGCGCATTTCAAGCGCGGCGGCCAAGGCGTCGCTTGCGTGCGTGGCGGAAGGAATCGGAGCGCCGAACAAAACCATTATCGCGTCGCCGATGTATTTGTTTATGACGCCGCCGTGGCGGGCCACGCATTTTTCCAGGCCGGTAAAGTATTCGTTTAAGAGCGCGACGATTTTTTCAGGCGCCATCTTTTCCGACAGCGTGGTGAAGCCCCGGATGTCGCAAAACATGACGGTCACTTCAAGCGTTTCTCCGCCCAAAGCGACGCTTTTTGTCAAAAGGTAGTCGCGGATTTGCGGCGTGACGATTTTTCCAAAGGTGTCGCGCATGAATTCCTTTTCTTTTAAGGAAGCGGCCATTTGGTTGAAAGCGTCTCCCAAGGCGCCCATCTCGTCATTGGAGCAAATCACCGCGCGCTCTTCGTAGTTTCCCTTTGAAATTTCTTCCGCTCCGTCCGCAAGTTTTTTTAGCGGAACCTGAAAATACCTTGAGATGAGAACCGTAAGAGCCGCGGCCATAAAAAGCAGAATGGACATAAACACAAAGTCATAGTAACTTGGAATTTCAAGATGGAAATACTTTGTAAAAAAAAGCCTTATGCCCAAAAAAGTGGCGGGAAAAAGGCTTGCCGAAAAAAAGTAAAAGAAAAAGACGCTCTTTATCGAAGCCAAAAAAGTTCGCTTTGTGGATGAAATCATTCCGTCTGGATAAAGGGAAGGCAAAACCAAATTGCGGTTCAAAGTTTCAAGCGTAAAATAAATTAGGGTGAACGAAAACATCGAAAGCAAAATGTAAGACGCTAACGAAGAAATCAGAATGAAGGAAATTTCACAGCCATAGAAGCTTTTAAAGCGGAACAAAAAAATCACTTCCAAGACAAAGTTGCAAATCCAGCCTGTGATTCCCCTAAGCGCGAAGGCTCCCGGCATATGAACCATGATGGCCTTATACTCATCGTCTTCAATTGTGTATTTCAAAGCCTTGACAGCGTATAAGAAACAAAGGACGCAGGGAAAAGCGTAGCAAAAGACGCTCAAGGCAGTTATCAAAAACTTTCTTTCCTCCAAAAATTCCGACCATAACAAAATGGGGCGGCTGTCAGGCATGGGAAAGCTTGTAAGGTTTGAGGAAAGGACCGCCAGCGCGTTGGCCGCAAGACATATTCCGCCGTAAAAATAAACGTGCCTTTTTACAAAGAATTCCTTGAATTTCATTCCGCCTCGCTCACTCAAGCTCAGGGCCCTTAGAAACCGCCGCCTTTAGCAAAATTGGAGTCACAAGCGCGGAGCAAATGACGCTTAAAATTATCGCCGGAAGCATTTTTGAATCAATCATTCCCGCGTCGATTCCCTTTTGCGCCACCATGAGGGCCACTTCGCTTCGGGCCACCATTCCGATGCCGATTACCAAGGCTTCATGTTTTTTTGAGCCGCAAACGCGCGCTCCAAAGCCGCATCCGATAATTTTTGACAAAATTGTCAGAACAATCAAAAGCAAGGCGAAAAGCAAGATTCCAAAATTCATTGTCTTTAGGTCCGTCCTCATTCCGACGCTGGCAAAAAACACCGGAGTGAAAAGCATGTAGGAAGTGACTGTGACTTTTTTTGCAACGTATTGTCTGGATTTTGTAAGGTTGCACAAAATGAGGCCGGCGAAAAAAGCTCCTGTGATGTCGGCCACGCCAAAGAAAACCTCCGCGCAAAAAGACATGACAAAACAAAAGGCCAAGGCCCAAATGGCGATTCTTCTTGACTGGTAGTGCTTTTCGGAAATGCGCTCAAAAATTTTTTTTGTGACAAAGCCCACCGCAAAGACAAAAACAAAGAACAAAAGAATTTTAGCCGCAACCAAAAGAACGCCCGCTCCGCCTTCCGCGCCGACCTCGCCCCGGCCGCTCAAGCCTGTCAAGACGGAAAGAAGGACAATGCCCAAAATGTCGTCGATAATCGCGGCGCTTAAAAGGGTGGCTCCGGTCTTTGTCTTAAGCTTTCCTAGCTCGTTCAAAGTTTCCACCGTAATTCCAACCGAAGTCGCCGCAAAGACCATTCCCACAAAGGCGGCCTTCAACACGCTCATAAAATCGGCGGACCGCTCAAAGAAAAAGAAGTAAAGCGAGCCGCAAAACAAAAGGGGAACGGCCACGCCAAAACAGGCGATTACAAAAGCCTTGCCGCCGGTTTCCTTCAAGTCCTTCATGTCGGTGTCGATGCCGGCGGTGAACATCAGCATAATCACGCCGATTTCAGCAGTCTTCTTTATAAAGTCTGTGATTTCTATCAAGCCAAGGCAGCTTGGGCCGAGAATGATTCCGGCGAGCAAGGCGCCCACAACTTGGGGCAAATGAATTTTCTTGGTGGCGATTCCAAGGATTTTTGTGGAAAGCAAAATTATCGCCAAAAACAACAAGTATCCGTAAACTTTCATAACGAGAGGATTATATTCCTTTGCGGGAATTTAGTCTATAAAAATTTTTAAAGTTCCAGCCGGCTAACAAACCTAGAAAAAATTATGGAAAAAAAACCGCAAGGGCGGAAACAAGAATCGCCGCTATTGGTCCCAAGTTTTTTCCGCCCCGCCGCTTATGGGAATTCGCTCTCCAAGATAAGTCGGCTTTGCATTAAAGGCCACCAAGAAAAAATTCTTTACCCGGGCCAAAGACTCCCGGACTTCCCAGTTAAGGTGAAGCCAAGGACTGAAAGGCGCAAGTTCCGGCGCGACATAGGCCTCAACGTCAAGGCCCAACTTCCGCGCGATGTAAACGCAACGGGCGGCGTGGAATTTTTGAGTGACCACAAGCGCGTCTTTGACGCAAAAAATGTCCCGCGCGCGATACATGCTTTCGTATGTGGAAAAGCCCGCGTGATCCAAAAAAAGAATTTCTTTTTCCAAGCCGTAAACTCTTTGCGCGTAAAGGCGCATTTGATTCACTTCGTCGTAGCCCCGCCGCCCGTGGTCTCCGCTAATCAACGCCTTTTGGGCCTTGCCGGTCTTTAGGCAGTTGGCGGCCGCGTCCAGCCTGTCCCGAACGACATGGGAAACATTGTTTTGGTAAACCTTGGCGCCGGGAATTATCACGACGGAACGCTGGGGCAAGTCTGACAACTGACTGTAAATGTAAGGCTTTGCGTAAGCAAGAACGTAAAGGTTGATTCCAACCGTTCCAAAAACAATCGCGAGGAAAAAACAAAATAAAAGGACAAGAGCTTTTTTCATACGCCCGCGCGGTTGCAGTTTTAGTTTAACAATACGGAAAGAGGGGGATTCGCCTTCCGCACCCAAGCTTCCTGCTTGCGCGCTCCAGGCCGCCTGCGCTCGCTTCCGCCCGCGTCCTTGCGGGCTCTTCCCCCTGCCGGGGCGCTCGCTCCGTTTCGAATCCCCAGCCCGGCTTCTTGGTTTTACAAGAAATAATTCTTAAAAACCAAGATATAACGGTTAACCTTTACGGAAAGAGGGGGATTCGAACCCCCGGTGGTGTTTCCACCACGCGCCCCTTCCAAGGGCGTACCTTAAACCAACTCAGACATCTTTCCAAAAATTTTGGGCATTATAGCGCGATGGACGGCGGAAAGTCAAGAGCGGCAAAAACCGCGCTCAGGGCAAACGCATTATAAAAAAATCAAAACGCTTCCAGTTCAAAAGCCGCGCCCCACCCCGCGCTTTGAGCGAAATCCGCCAACAAAAAAAAAATCGTCTCTCAAGTCCGCGCCAAATGTCGGAGGCGCGGCTTGAAGTCGATTCGGATTTTTTAACTAGTCGCTGACTCCCGAAACTTTCGCCGAAGTCTTTATTGGGTTCACGCCGGACATGCTTTCTCCGTCGTTTCCAAATCCAGGGGAATACTTTCCATAAGGAATGTCTGAAAGAGTCAGATAGTTGCAGCAACGAGCCACAGTGGTGTAGTCGGTGGCGGCAGTCTTCACGGCAGTTCCAACGGTGTCGGCCAAAAGGCCTACAAGTCCTAAGATTCCGCCGCCAGAAAGGCCGGTCTTAAACGAGGTGTCGCAGTCAAAAGTTCCGGTCCTTCTATAAACGAATTCGCCGGTAGTTGTAGAGCGCAAGGCGTATTCAACCGTGACGTCTACATGGCCGCCAACAGGATGCTTTTGCCATTCAGTGATTGTGGTGAACAAAAGCAAGTCCGCGCCAAAGTTCTTCTTGAATCGCGTCACGTTTCCTTCCAAAAACAACTCGGCGTCGTAGGCGGAATTTTCCTGCAAGGTGTTCATTGAAAGAAGGGCCGGATAAACATAGTAACCGTAGTTGGCGAGCGCCGCCGGAAGCGTGTAATAAAAGTAGTCTTTGGCGTCAACATTGTTGGTCTTGTTTATAGGCGGCATTATCAAAATTGAGGCGGGCGGATTTTCGCCGTAAAACTCAGGATAAGCCTCAGATTTTTTAACGCCTGAACCTGTCGCGCAAGAAAAAAGAATGGCCGAAAAAAGAACGGCCGAAAGCGGCAAAAGAAATTTGTTTTTCATGGCTCTACCTCTCTATCATTTTGATAACGCTGTCAACAAGAGGAGCGCTTTCAGGATAAAGTTCTTTTTCCTTAAGCAAAAATTTCTTTCCCTCTTGAACTCGGCCGGATTTGGCCAACAAATAGCCGTAGTCGGCGCAAACTCCAGGGGGAACAGTCTCTCGAACAGTTCCCGTCTGATTGTCGATGATCCACTGGTAAGTCTTTAGGACAGTCTCGATGCTGTCCTCCTCGCCGGACTTGATGTAATCGTAAGTGTCCTTGGTGTAGCTCGACCAGTTGTAAATCGACGGCTGCCTTGTCGACGTTGTGGCGCAACTTGCAAAAAGCAAGGCCAACGCCACAATTCCAACATAAAGAATTTTTTTCATAATTCCTCCTTTAAAATGCCTCCATCAAAGTCCTTCTCTACGGAAGGCTTATAACTTTTGTCTGGCCGGCGGAAACAAAAATCTGAGTCCTTAAAACGCGGCGGCCTTCAAAAGAAATCTCAATCGTATGGGTTCCAGTAGCAATTTTGTAAGAAAATTCATTTTCGACAGCCCTGTTTTTTATTGAGTTGACTTCGGCGTCAAAAGCCTCGTCTTCGTCAATCACCACTTGAACCAAGTGCAAGAACTCAGTCGCGCCTGACTTTGTGGAAGTCACTGTCTGATACTTGCTCTTGTCGCCCATAATTTCCAAGTAAGCCACGTTCTCAAGGCCTTGGCGAACAGTGGTGGCGCTCATGCAGGAAAAAAGCGCGGTTGAAAGAATCAAGGCCGCCGCCAACAGAGCCAAAGCCGCGAACGCGGAACGGAAAACAATCTTTTTCATACAGCCTCCTATTCCTTCTCTTGAATTATGTAGGCGCCAAGATTGTTCTTGTCCACTTTTCCGGTCAAAGTCACCATAGACCATTCGTTGACAGGATCCTCTCCGCCTGACATGACAACGGTCACGTCCCCAATGACAGTTCCAGGAAGCTCTATCATCATTCCTGTCTGAGGATTCTTGACTTTCTTTCCGCGAACAAGAACGTCAAAGGAATCTCCAACCCTTACGCCTTGGCTCTTTCCGCCTGAAATTATTACAGAATCGTCATCGACCGAAAGAAAGTAACTTTTCCAAGGCCTGTCCATACAGTTGTTCACGATGTTTTCGACCAACTGGCTTATGGCCGCGTCAATGGCCTTGTCGCTCAACGTCGCGTCAAAGCCCGCCTGTCCGCCCATGCCCAAAGTTGTCTTGGTCTGCGTTTCGGCCGTTCCCTCCGCCTCTTCTGAATAAATGATTTGTCCAGTGGAAACGTCAACCAAACGGATTGACACGCCGGCCTCGACTGTCTGCCTCTTTGTGCGGGAAACAAGTCCTGTCTCGCCGGTGTTCTTGCGGCCGTATTTTGTAAGGCTTCCGATTATAAGATAGTCCGCGCCTATTTTTTGAGCCGTGATTCCGCTCAAATTCTGCTCGGCGTTTATATGCTCAAGGTCGCTTCGTTCCAATAGAATGAATTTTCCGCTTGCGGCGAGCTTGGCCGAAAGGATGTCAAGGGTCTGCTTTCCCAACGGGTCGTTTTCCTTGTCGTAAAAAGCCCCTTTTGCGTAAGTCGTCTCGTTTGAAAATCGGGCTATGGCGACCTTCCGCTTTAAGCTGTTTTCCTGAACAGTCTCGACGCTCTTAGCTTTTTGAGAAGATGGCGTTTCTTTCACTTTTTTAGCGGCGTTGGCCTGGGCGCATAATAAAAGCGCGGCCAAAACAACGCAAGCCGTCTTGTTGATTTTCATAGTTCCTCCTTGCTAAAACCTAAAAATGTAATTATTACTCAATTGTAGCATAATTACTCAATTAAGTCAAATTTTTTATCAAAAAAACTCTTTATGGTAAACTTAAAGCCATGAGCCCTTTTTGGAAGAATGTTGAATTCATAATGGACAGCAAAGGAATTTCTTTTAAAGAATTGGCATTCGCGACCGGAATTCCATATTCCACAATCACAAACGGAAAAAACAGAAAAGAAAGCCTGCCTTCAGTGGACAAGGGGTTGAAAATTTCAAAATTCCTGCAAGTTCCGCTAGAACAAATTTTAGGAGAGGAGGCGGCCGCCTTGCAGAAAAATTCAGAACACAGGCTGACAAGCGACGCAAAAAAAATTCAGTTGCACGACAAATACGCAAATCTGATAGAAGCCTTGGAAAAAATGAGCGGCGAAAACCGCATGGCCATAATCCGCCTTGCCGAATCCTTGAAATTTTAAGCGGCCTGCGTCAAGGTCTCGCGTTAGTCGGCGCGAGCGGCCCAAGCCGCGCCAATGCGTTCCCCCATCTTGACCGGACTTTCGATTCCGGCGGCGGAGTTTTTGGCGATGTCGTCGCGGATTTTCGCCGCGCCTTTTTTTACAAGGAGAATTATTGTCGAGCCGCCGTACTCAAAAAAGCCTTTTTCGGCTCCGCGCGCGACGACGACTTCCTGCTCAAAATTGACTATGCGGCCAACCAGCATCGCGCCGACTTCCATTTGAAGCAGCTGGCCAAAAACGGAGCTTTCTATCGTCGTATATTCGCGCGCGTTCTCAACAAACACCGGGAGCGTTTCAAGCGCGATTGGGCGAACGGTGTGAAGGCGGCCGGGTATAAAAACGTTGGCGGACTTTTTTCCGCCGTCGGCGTAGGCGTACCTGTGGTAATTGTCAACGCAAAGCCTAAAGACAAGGCAAAGGCCGCCGTAGTATCGCTCGGCAAGCGCCTTGTCTTTTAACAGGCTTTCGACTGTGTATTGGCTTTGCTTTACGGGTATTATGGTTCCTCCGTCCTGGCTTATGTTCCAAACCGACAAAAGGCCGTCGCATGGCGCGCACAAGGATTGCGGCCGCATGTCAAAAGGCCTGGCTCCGTCCTTGATTTTCCTTCTAAAAAATTGGTTGAAAGTTTTTATGCCGTCGGTTTGGTATTCGGAAAGGTCGATCTTGTTCTTTTTTACAAATGGCTTTATCAAAAAACTCGAAAGCGGCGAATCCAAAAAGAGTCCGCAGGCTTTTGAAAGAGCGGGAGCGCAAAGCGCCTTTAAAAAAAGACGGCCGGCCGCGCTCTTGTACAAAAAGTTCAGCCCGTCCATTTACTTTCTCATAACGATAAAAACAAAAGCCAAAAGCGCGGCTTCCAAGGCGCCAATCGCAATCATAATAAGAACGCCGCGCGTCGTCGGCTTTTTTATCTGAATGTCGGAAATAAACAAAAAGCCCACAATCGCAAGGAAAAGAAAATACAGCAAGGTAAGGTCGGCGCTGGAAAAAATGTGTATCAAAAGAATTGTCGGAAAGACAAGCGCGGCGCTGGTAACTGGAAGGCCTATGAAAATCTTTGGGTTTTGCGGATTGTTGCATTGCCTCTCCTCCTCCAGCACGTTAAAGAAGGCCAAGCGGATCATCGCGGCAAGAGTGTACAAGACGGCTATTACGGTAAGAACGATTTTTATTATCGTAGATTTGTCGGCAAGGTGAAAAAATTTAAAGTCGGGAAAATCGATGAAAACGATTCCGGTTCTTAGCATTGAAATGCCGATGCAAGCGGGCAGCAAGCCAAAGGCCGCCAAGTCGGAAAGCGAGTCGATTTGTATTCCAAACTTTTTCATTTGCTCGGTGCGGTTCTTTTTTGTGCGCGCCACCTTTCCGTCAAAAGTGTCGCACAAGCCGCAGAACATCAAAAAGAACATTCCCAAGTATGGGTGTCCGATGTCATTCAAGCATAGAATCATGCCGGTCGTCGCCGAAAGCATTGATAGATAAGTCAAAATCACGGTATAGTCGTAAAAGCCAATCATTGTTTTGCCTCTTCCTTGTTTTTATTCCATCCGCCCGCAAAGTATCCCGCTGACACCACGGCCAAACTGATCGCCGTGCAGGCGTAAAAAGAAATTCCGCGGCTCAAAATCGCAAGGCCGCAAGCGGCTTCCTCGTTCAACAGCATCATATAGCCAAAGTACATGATGAACTCAGAAACGCCAGCCGCCCCGGGAACCGGAATGAAATTCGATCCAAGAACGACGTAAGCTTGTATGGCGAAAATTTTCAGGCCGTCTTGATAGTTTCCGCCCAAAGCGAAAAAACAAAAGACCGTCACAAGAATTTGCGCCGAACGCTGCAACAAATTTAAAACGTATGTTTTTGCCAAAAGGCTTTTTTTGCCGGCCAAAACAGCCACGCAGTCATTGTAGTTTTTTATGGCGGAGTCAAGCTTTGAATTGAACTTTTGCGCGGCCTTTTCCAAGCGCAGGCCGTTTAGGATGAAAACAAGGGCCCTTCCGATTTTTAGCAAAAGGCTTTGCTTTTTTAAGAGCAAAATGAACAAGGCAGCCATCGCCGCCATCGCGAGGATTCCGAACAAAATCATAACCTTGCTGGCCGTGTTGAATTCCACAAAGACATGCGGAAAAAAAACGATGGAAAAGGTTCCGATAGTCACAAGCGCAAGCGTGTACATCGTAAGGTTCATCAGCAAGGCCGAGGCGACGTGCGAGCCCCTAAAGCCGTCCTTGCTCATAAAATAGGCGCTGGCCGGCTGGCCGCCCGTGGCCGACGGAGTTATCGAAGAAAAGTAAATGTCGGCGGCGGCGTACAAAAAGCCGCTCCTCTTTTTCACCGAAAATCCCAGCGTCCGCAAAATCAAAGTGAGGGCCCAGCCTTCAAAAAAGATAAAAGCAAGGGCGCAAAGAAGGGCGGCGCAAAGCCAAGCTGGAGAAGCGTTTTTTATGTCCTGCAAAAATTCCTCAAACGAAAAGCCGCCGTTATAAAAAAGGGCGCAAATCGCAAGAACGGAAAGGCCCAGCGTGACGCAAGCCCAAAGAAATTTCTTCTTCATCCGCCGTCGATTATAACGAATTTTCAATAAATTTGAAAGTCCCCCACGCGGTTGAACAAAGCCGCCTTTTGCGCTAGACTAAACGAATATTTTTATAGAGGAAAAATATGGTTCCAGTTTTGATTAAAGACTTGCTCACAAGCGCGCCGGACCAGCGCGCGGTTACGGTTTGCGGTTGGGTCCGCACGGTTCGCGACTCAAAGAATTTGGTTTTTGTCCAAGTGAACGACGGAAGCTGCTTCGCAAACATCCAGCTTACCTTTGACCGCTCAAACCCTTCCGCCAACGCGGACGCGTCTAATATAGAAGAATCCCTCAAAAAGCTTAACACCGGAGCGTCAGTGCGCGCCCAGGGAATCTTGGTTCCCTCGCCCGCTTCAGGCCAAGCCGTTGAAGTGACTTTGGAAAAACTTGAAGTTTTGGGCGAGTGTCCGCCGGAAGAATATCCATTGCAAAAAAACAAAATGTCGATGGAATACCTTCGCGACAACGCGTACCTGCGCGCCCGAACGAACACCTTTGGCGCCGTTTTCCGCGTGCGAAACCAAATGGCCTTTGCCGTGCATTCATTCTTCCAGGAGCGCGGCTTTGTCTACATCAACGCGCCCGAAATCACTTGCTCGGACTGCGAAGGCGCGGGCGAGATGTTCCAGGTGACAACCCTTTCGCTTGAAAAAATCGCCGAGCTTGGCGTAAAGGCCGGCGCCGGCGGAATGAAAGTCGAGGACGCCCACAAAATCGTGGACTACTCAAAGGACTTCTTCGGAAAGAAAGCCTCGCTCACAGTCTCAGGCCAGTTGGAGGCCGAGACCTTGGCCACAGCGCTAAGCCGCGTCTACACCTTTGGCCCGACCTTCCGCGCCGAAAATTCAAACACTCCGCGCCACTTGGCCGAGTTCTGGATGATCGAGCCCGAGATGGCCTTTTACGACCTTGACGACGACATGGACTTGCAAGAAGACTTCGTCAAGTACCTTCTTAACTGGGCTCTCACAAAATGCCGCGCCGACTTGGAATTCTTTGACAAGAGAATCCAGCCCGGCCTTATCGCGCAGTTGGAGCACGTCGTGAACTCAAAGTTTGAGCGCATCACTTACACCGACGCGATCAAGGAATTGGAAAAGCGCGCCGACAAATTTGAGTTCAAGCCGTATTGGGGCTGCGACATCGCCACCGAGCACGAGCGCTATTTGACGGAACAAATCTTTAAAAAGCCGGTGATGGTTTACAACTATCCAAAGGAAATCAAGTCCTTCTACATGAAGCAAAACGACGACGGAAAGACCGTAAAGGCCTGCGATGTTTTGGTTCCCGGAATCGGCGAGCTTAACGGCGGAAGCGAGCGCGAGGAAAACTACGACAAGCTTTTGGCCGAAATCAAGAGGCGCGGAATGGACGAGTCGATTTACGATTGGTACCTAAAGCTCCGCAAGTTCGGAACGGTTCCGCACTCAGGATTCGGAATGGGCTTTGAGCGCCTTATCCGCTACGTAACCGGAATGGAAAACATCCGCGACGTTATTCCCTATCCGCGCGCTCCAAAATTGGCGGACTTCTAGAACACAATACATAAGGATTTGTTATGACCAAGTATATTTTTATTACAGGCGGAGTTGTTTCAGGTTTGGGAAAGGGAATCGCGGCCGCGTCCCTTGGACTTATTTTAAAGAGCCGCGGCTACAAGGTTATAAACCAAAAATTCGACCCCTACTTGAACATCGACCCGGGCACGATGAATCCGATCCAACACGGCGAGGTTTTCGTCACCGACGACGGAGCGGAAACCGACTTGGACTTGGGCCACTACGAGCGCTTCACCGACGCGACGCTTAGCCAAAGCTCCAACACGACGGCCGGCCGCGTTTACCTTAGCGTCCTCAACAAAGAGCGCGAGGGAGGCTTTCACGGCGGAACCGTCCAGGTAATTCCAAACATCACCGAAGAAATTTTGCGCCGCATGCTGCTTTCAACCGACGAAACCGGCGCCGACGTAATCATAACGGAAATCGGCGGAACGGTCGGCGACATAGAGTCGCTTCCCTTTATGGAAGCGATTCGCCAAATGAAATACAAAGTCGGCGAGGAAAACTGCTGCTACATTCACCTTACGCTTGTTCCCTTCATGAAAAAGGCCGACGAGCTTAAGACAAAGCCCACCCAGCACAGCGTGAAGGAATTGCAGGAATTGGGAATAAAGCCCGACGTCATAATGCTTCGCACCGAGCGCGACATCGGGCAGACAACCCGCGAGCGCTTGGCGGCCTTTTGCAACGTCGACTCCTCTTGCGTAATCCAAAACCTCAACGCAAAGTCGATTTACGAAGTTCCGCTTCAAATGGAAAAGGAAGGCTTGGGCCAGGCCGTTTGCAAAGTCCTGGGCCTAAAGGAAAGCCAAAGCCAGTTGGACGACTGGAAAAAAATGGTGGACCGCTTCAACAACCCCAAGCGCAAGGTCACAATCGCGCTTGTCGGAAAATACGTCGCGCTCCACGACGCCTACTTGTCGGTCGTCGAATCCTTGATTCACGGCGGAATCCACAACGAGGCCGAAGTCGAAATCGACTGGGTTGACTCCGAGCTTTTGACCGACGACAAGACGACTGCCGCGCGCCTAAAGAACGCCGACGCGATAATCGTTCCCGGAGGCTTCGGCGACCGCGGAATCGAAGGAATGATAAACACGGCCAAGTACGCGCGAACAAAAAAAGTTCCCTACTTTGGAATTTGCCTTGGAATGCAAATCTTGGTAATCGAATACGCGCGAAACGTCTTGGGCTTGGCCGGCGCCAACTCCACCGAAATGAACAAGGAAACACCCTACCCGGTCATCGACTTAATGCCCGACCAAAACGGAAAAATCTTGGGCGGCACCTTGCGCCTTGGAAAATACGAATGTTCCGTGGCCCCCGGAAGCTTGGTTGAAAAGGCTTACGGCTCAAAGACGATTTGGGAGCGCCACCGCCACCGCTACGAGTTCAACAATAAGTTCCGCGACGACTTGAAGAACGCGGGCCTTGTGATTTCGGGAGTCAACCCGGAGCGCGACTTGGTTGAGACTTGCGAGGTTCCCGGAAACCCATGGATGGTTGGAGTTCAGTTCCACCCGGAATTCAAGAGCCGCCCCAACAAGGCGGGCCCCCTCTTCCGTGACTTCATCGCCGCAGCCGTAAAACAAGGGGCGTCAAAGGGCAAAAACTAGAGCGGAGAATCGATGCGGTTTTCAGTAAAAAAAGTTTTAGGAATTGAAAAGCCTCGCGACGACATTCAATTCATTTTGGATTGCGCCAACATAAGGAATTCCAGAGTCATTTCGATAATCATCATGATTATGGAAATAATATGCTTTGGCATTTCATTCAGCTTTGAAGTGAACTTGGACCCGTCCATCCCCAACAGCTGGATGTTCCACCACAGAATCGCCTACGTCACGCTCTTTACAGCCGCCGCCCAGCTTTTTTTGTATGTGGTTACGCATTCCGCCGAGATGGGAAGATTCTCGCATAGGGCGCTGACCGTCAGAATCGGAATTTTCTTGACGACGCTTTCGGCCTTCGCGATTTACGTTTCAATCCTTGACTATGTCTTAAAGGAGCAGATTCTTGTATTCGTCACGCTGGAACTGCTCTTGGCCTGCATTTTCATGGTGCGTCCCATTTTCTCCGTCGCGCTCATCACGATTTCGTTTTGGTTTTTCTATTGGCTAATGGACAAGGTTGCCGGAGTGAGCGCGGCGACAAACGTCAACTATCCGATTCTTTACGTCTTTTTTGTAATAGTGAACATAGCGCGCTACTACCAATACCTTAAGGTCGCGCGACAAACCGTTATGAACCACGCGCTTGCCGAACGCCTTCGCGAGTCTTCGCTTACCGACGCGCTGACAAAGCTCAAAAACCGCGCCGCGCTAAGGCTGCGCTTTGAGGAAATGATAGGCTCGGAAATCACGATGATGCTGACCGACATCGACGACTTTAAAAGCCACAACGACAAATTTGGCCACGCGCGCGGCGACGAGCTTTTGGTGAAGTTTGCCTGCATTTTGCAGGCGGAGTTCGGCGCCGAAAACTGCTTCCGCTACGGCGGCGACGAATACCTTGTGATGGTTCCCCGCCTTTCCTCCGACGACTTTTTGACAAAAATCAAAAACTGCGCCGCCGCCATAAACGGCGACTTTACCTTTAGCGGCGGCTTTTCAAGCGGACCTGTTTCCAGCCTGAAAGACATGGACGCCTTCATCAAAGCCGCCGACGCAAAGCTCTACCAAGCCAAGCGCGAGGGCAAGAACAGGGTGCTGGGCTAGCGC
>DGRX01000029.1:0-38858 GCA_002391235.1 Treponema sp. UBA4377 | reverse complement strand
GCGCCACTAGCAAAACAAAACGAACTGTTGTATAATGTATAAATGGAAAACACAAACAACCGCAAAAAAATCGTCGTTTTGGACTTTGGAAGCCAGTACGCGCACTTGATTGCAAAGCGCTTTAGGGCGCTGGGCTTTTATTCAGAAATCGCCTTGCCTTCCGCAAGCGTTGACGTTTTCAAAAACGCAATGGGCGTTGTTTTTTCAGGCGGCCCGGCCAGCGTTTACGACGAAAAAGTTCCCGACTTCAATTCACAAATATTGAATCTTGACATTCCGATTTTGGGCCTTTGCTACGGCCACTACATCGTGCAGCAGGGCTACGGCGGAAAGGTCGGAAAAGCCGACGTGGGCGAATTTGGCTTTGCCACGCTGAACTTTGCCGACGGAATGGGCGGCGACGCGTCCGCCTGTCCGCTCTTTAAGGGAATCAGCGGAAGCCAGCAAGTTTGGATGAGCCACCAGGACGGCGTTCTTTCTATGGGCGACGGCTTTGAAGTCGTCGGAAGCACAAAGGACTGCCCCTACGCCGCCACGCAAAACCTCTCAAAAAAGCGCTTTAGCCTCCAGTTCCACTGCGAAGTAAAGGACACCCCCTGCGGAAACAAAATCTTTGAAAACTTCGCCGCCTATTGCGGAATGGAAAAAAACTGGGACCAGGCCACTGTCCTTAACACGATTTTGGAAAACATCAAGCGCGACTCAGGCGACAAAAACGTTCTCTTGTTCCTAAGCGGAGGCGTTGACTCGACCGTAGCCTTCGCGCTTCTGAACAAGGCGCTGGGCCAAAAGCGGGTTTTGGGCCTTCACATCGACAACGGCTTTATGAGGAAGAACGAAAGCGCCTCCGTCGCGGCCGCCTACAAAAAATTCGGCTTTGAAAATTTCATCGCGCGAGACGCAAGCCAAAGCTTTTTGGCCGCGATCGCAGGTTTGGTTGACCCGCAAAAAAAGCGCATGGCCGTCGGCGAAAATTTCATCACGGTCCGCGACCAATTCGTCGCCGAGCAAAAGCTTGACGAGAACAATTGGCTTTTGGCGCAAGGAACGCTCTACCCGGACATCATCGAGTCAGGCGGAACAAAAAATTCCAACACGATAAAAACCCACCACAACCGCGTGGCCGGAATCCAAGCTCTGCTTGAAAAAGGAATGATAATCGAACCGCTAAAGGATTTGTACAAGGACGAAGTCCGCTCGATCGGAAAAGCGCTTGGCCTTTCAGACCAGCTTGTGATGCGCCACCCCTTCCCGGGGCCCGGGCTTTCGATTAACGTTTTGTGCTCGGAAGGAGAATTGCCGGCCGACCAGCTTGAGGAGCTTAAAAAGGCGCAGGCTGAACTTGACGCGATTCAAATCCAAGGCTTTTGCGAGCATTGCGCGGCTTCGCTTAAAAAATACGTTTTGCCAGTCCGCTCGGTCGGCGTGCAGGGCGACTTTAGGACATACCGCTTTCCGGCCGTCCTGCAATTCGGCGGCGACGGCGAGGCTCCAGGCTTTTTCCACCTTCCCAAAAAATGGGAAAAGCTTGACGCGGCTTCGATTCAAATCACAAACGCCGCCAGTTTCATCAACCGGACAATCATTTGCCTTTACCAAAAAGCCGGCGCGGAGCTTCGCTTGCAAAAAGGCTATTGTACAAAGGATAGGCTTGACCAACTGCGAGAGGTTGACGACATCGTTTTGACGGCCCTCCACAAGTCGGGCGACTACAACAAAATTTTCCAGCACTTGACGATTGACCTTCCCTATGCCTCCGCGCCTGGCCGCGCTTCATTTGTCTTGCGGCCGGTGGTCAGCGAAGACGTAATGACGGCGCGATTCGCCCAGCTTCCGCAAGAACTTGTAAAAGAGATTGTAAAGGAAATCGCCGCGCTGGACTTTGTCGACGCAATCTATTACGACCTTACCAACAAGCCGCCGGCAACGTTTGGCTGGGAGTAAAGTCGTGTCAAGGCCTTGAGCGAAACGTGAATTGAGCAAGTTATTGCGGGTGTATGCTTTTGCAAACACCCGCAAAAGCAACTAGTCAAGGCCTTGAGCGAAGCGCGCCTTGACTAGTTGCTACTCCGCGGCGCTGGCCAAGAGTTCGGTCAGCATGGGAATAAGCTGCTTTTTGCGCGAGACGACGCCCTTTAAGTAATAGACGTCGTCCTCGACCTTTGGATAGCTAAAGAGCGAATTGTACTTTGCGTCAACGGCCAAAAGCATTATCGAGTCAAGCTTTGTTATGTCGGTGACCAAAAGCGCGGCGAAGGCGCGTTTTGAGGCGACGCGGCTTGATTCAAGAATGTCCAAAAATTCTTTTTTGCGGCTCAACACGTCGCGCGTGTTGTCAACTTCAATTTGGCTGACGGTATAAGAAATTTTTCCTTCCGTGTATTCCTTAAGGTCTTGGTTTATAACCTCTTTAGCGCCGCGGCCGACAATGCTGCTTCCGGCGCGGATGATTTCTTCGCCCAGCGCTTGCGGGTCAAGGTTTGTGATCGCGCTCAAATACTCGACAGCCTCGCGGTCAACGTCCGTCGTCGTCGTCGACTTAAGTATAAGCGTGTCGCTTAAAATTCCGCAGAGCAAAAGCTGGGCGGTTTCAAGAGGAATCGAAATTTTATTTTCGCGGAAAAGCCCTGTTATCAAAGTCGAAGTTGAGCCGACAGGCTTGTTGATGAAAGTGATCGGATTTTTTGTGCTTAGCGTTCCGATGCGGTGGTGGTCGATGACTTCCAAAAGCTTGTAGTGCTCAAAGCCTTCGACCGCTTGGCTTGCCTCGTTGTGGTCAACAAAAACCAATTCCACATTTGGCTCGCGAAGCAAATCGCTTTCCGAGATCACGCCAACAACCTTGTAGTCATTGTCAACGACAGGCAGGCAGCGGCAGGGAGACTCGCGCAAAAGCGGCTTGATTTTTCCAATCGTGTCGTCCGCCTTTACGGCAGGAATCGAACGGTCGGCCATCACGATTACCGGCGTTGAGTACGCGATAAGCATTGACGTTGACGACGTTCCGTATGGCGAAATGATTACGCTGACGCCGTTTTTTTCGGCCTTGTCGCGAAGCTCCTTTGAAAGAACGTGGCCGCTGGTCAAAACCAAAAGGCGGACGCCTGCGTCTATGCACTGCTCGTGAATCTCAGGCCGGTTGGAGGCGATGACGACCATTTGCTCGGACTTGTGCTGTTCCAGCTTGTGCACAAAGCTTTCGGTGGCCGACGAGCCTACCAAAATGCTGGCCTTAAAAAGTTCCGCCTGGTTCTTGACGATAATCGGCTGCGCCTTCATCGTCTTCATTATTAGGTCGATGCTTGTCGTCACCGGAGTTTTCTTTTCGGGGTTCATCAAAAGCAAAACGTTTTTTGCAAACTCGTTGTAGTGCAAGAGGCTTTTGTAGTAGCCCTTGTCGTCAACAACCGGAAGCACTTGGTTTTGAGCGGAGTCGATTTTTTTTAGCGCTTCCCAAAGCGAGGAATTTTCGTTTACCGTCGCGCAGCCGCCGGTCATGTAAAAGGCGGTTTTGGGGTTCAACTCAGCGACATATTCCGGAGCCTTGATCTTGAATTTATTGAAAATGTATTCGGTTTGCGGGCTTAAATGGCCGGCCCTGGCGGCGATGTAATTGTCATAGCCTAAAAGCTCTTTTAATTTGGCGTAAGCGGCGGCGGCGACAACCGCGTCCGTGTCAGGATTTTTGTGGCCAAAAATATAAACAGTCTTTTCCATTGCGCCATACATTATACTAAGATTTTTGCATCCACGCAATAACAAGCCGCTTGAAAAAACGCGAGCGGCTCGCTATAATTGTCGCATGAAAAAACGCTTGTTGTCCGCGGCTTTTTCCGCCATTATCGCGCTACAGTTTGCGGCTCCAATTTTCGCGCAAGGCTCGCCGCTTCCCCCTTCATTCGCGTCGGAATGGAAGCAAAAAGAAATAAAGAATTTGCAGGACGGAAAAATCGTAATCCGAAACATTCGCAAAGTCAAGAACGCCAGCCTAAACGAAGGCATTAACGTTTACGCGGACAAGGTTCTTAAAATCGCAAAGGACATCAACGCCAACTACTTGGCCGAAATCATTTACAAAATGCCCAAAAGCTCAAACCAAAGCATAATCAGCCAAGCTGTGAAAATTTTTGAGGACATAAACCTTTACAAAGAAATCATTTACACCGACGAAAAAAAAGAGTCCAGCAAAAACCTCTTTCCCTTGGTGGAGCAAACTTATAGAAACGACGCGCAAGGATACATCCAAATCGGCTCGCATCTAAAAATGGACATGCTTTCCGACTACAACTCTGAATTGGAAATCGAATGGGGAAACGACGGCTTTTACTTTCATCAAAAAAACGTCACGCCCTTGATGTGGAAGTCGCTCAAAGCCGTAAAAGCCGGCAACATGATCGCGGGCATTTGCTGCTTTGAGTGGAACGACGAATACTACGTTTACGCCTTGGGCGGAATTCGCGCGCCGCGCATCCCCTTTGTAATCGCCGAAATCGAGCGGCAATTCATCGGACGAATAGAAGACTTTACGGTCTTTTACATAAAAAAATTCAACATAAAACAAGAAAAACGCTGATTTTTTCGGAGCGAGGTTTGTTGAGAAAAGAAAAAAACAAAAAAATTTGTCATTTTGTGCAACCGGTTGAGCAAATTTTCCTTGACTTTTGCCGCTGTTCCGTTATAATGCAAACCATGGAAAACGCTTCAGAAACATTTGACCGCGAGTCTTTTTTGGCCGCCTTTAAGAAAATTTACGCTTCCACGGATGGCGTTCAACTGTTCGCTTCCCCTGCCCGCATAAACATCATCGGCGAACACATCGACTACAACGGCGGAAAAGTTTTTCCGGCCGCAATCGACCGCTACATGTATTTCGCCATCCGAAAAAGAAACGACACAAAAATCATTTACAACGACTTGCAGTTTGACGGAACTTTTGTCTTTGACGCGAACGAAGACTTTGCCTACAAAAAGGAAAACGGCTACGCCAACTACCTTAACGGAATTCTTAGCATCATCAAGCGCAGGGGCTGCAAGCTTCCTTGCGGCTTTGAAGTCTTGATTTCTTCAACCGTTCCGCCGGCTGGAGGAATCTCGTCGTCAAGCGCCTTGGAATGCGGCTTTGCCTACGCCGTGTCGGAGCTTTTTGGCTTTGGAATTTCGCGCAAAGACATCGCGCTTATTGGACAGCAAAGCGAGCACGAATTTATGAACGTAAACTGCGGAATCATGGACCAGTTCATAATCGCGACGGCAAAAGACAAAACCGCCGAACTCTTGGACTGCGCGACTCTCGACTATGAATACGTTCCCCTTGTAATGGGAGACTACCGCTTTGTCGTCATGAACACAAAGAAAAAGCGCCAACTGGCCGATTCGAAATACAACGAAAGAAGGAGCGAATGCGAAAAGGCGCTTGCCCAACTAAAAGAGGCGGCGCTCCCCTTGCCGGCGGGCGCTTTTTCAAACACGCGCTACTTGCCAAACCTTTGCGCGCTTACGTTGGAACAATTCGCGCAAGTTTCCTCTTGCATAAAGGACCAAACAATCTTGCGCCGCGCGCGCCATGTCGTAAGCGAAAACGAACGCGTTCTAAAAGCAGTCGCCGCCCTTAAGGCCGGAAACCTAAAAGAGCTGGGAGAGCTTTTGCGACAATCGCACGCCTCGCTTCGCGACGACTACGAGGTGACTGGAATCGAATTGGACACCTTGGCCGACACCGCCAACGCGCAAGAAGGCTGCATCGGAGCCAGAATGACAGGCGCGGGCTTTGGCGGCTGCGCGATCGCGATTGTCCACAAAGACAAAGTTGACGTCTTTATCAAAAACGTTCAAAAAATCTACACCGACAAAATCGGCCACGACGCGGGCTTCTTTGCCTGCTCGCCCAGCGACGGTGTAGGAACGGTATGACGCGCGCGTCATTTTGATATAGGAAACGATTCAACGGCCCGCTCGCGCGGGCTGTCAATCAAGGCACGCTTCGCTTAAAGCCTTGACTCGTTCCTTTTTCGGCGCGATCAATATTATCGCGCCGAAATTGCGGCTTGCAATTACTTTGCGTTGAACGGCTCATAGTCCTTGTTGGGGCTGTATGTTCCTTCGCGCAACTCGCCGGAAATGCTTGGGATTTCCATTTTCATTCCGGGAAGAATCAAGTTGGGGTCGTTGGGACGCGGCATCTTGCTCTTGTTGGCGTTGTAAAGGTTTTCCCACAAAAGCGGATTGTTGTAAACGTACTTGCGGCCGCTGATGTTCCAGTAGCAGTCCTTTGTCTCGGCCCACGGGCGGACGACATAGAATTGCGGAAGCGGAGTCACTTCGCGAACGCCGTTAAGCGCGTCGTTTACGGCTTTTGCGTACTGCACGGCGCTTAGGTAGTCGCCCTTGTCATAAGCGGTGTTGGCGTTGGAAAAAGCTTCCTCGGCGGCGGAATAAGCCGTGGGGAACGTCTTGTCGGCGTTTACGCTTTTTGCCCAATCCAACTTTTTCTTGGCCTCGGCGATGGCCTTTTCGGCGTTGCCTTGAGCCAGCATTTTGTCGATGTAAGCCTTTGAAAGCTCGGCGTTTTCGGCGGCCTTGGCGGCGTACTCTTCGCTCAACGCGTATTCGCCGGCGTCAAGAGCGGCCTCGGCTTTTTTTGTGTATTCGTTGGCAAGCTTTTGGTAAGTGTTGTTTTTGTAGCTTGCGGCAAAGGCGCTAAAGGCCATGGCCAAAGCCAAAATAAATGCGACTTTTTTCATTAGTTAGCCCCCTGAACGCTTTCGTCAATTTTGATAATCTTTTCTTCGGGATTCTCAAACTCGTCTTTTTCCAAAAGAACTGTGTCTTCGGCTTCGATTCCGGCAACAGGCTCGTCGCCAAGCGGCTTTTCGATATCGGCCTGCGCGGCGTATTCGTTTGAAGCCGCAACCTTTGCCTTGGCTTCGTCGATGGCCTTTTGGGCTTCGGCGCGCTTTGCGGCTACGTCCTTGGCCAACGCGTCAAAATTCGCGGCGGCTTCCTTGTAGCTGTTGTAGGCTCCCTCAGGATTTGAAGTTGAGAACTGCTGGTCTCCTTTGAGAATCAAGTCCGCGCAGCCCTTGTATTCGTCTTTGCGGGCAATCTGAGCCTTTACGGCGTCGGCTTCCTTTTTCTTTGAAACCGCGTTCTTGCGCTCCTCAAGGGCGAACTTTTTGTAAGACTTAAAGTAAACGGCGTAGTAAGCGTTGTAGGCTTCCGTCGCCTTTTTGTTGAGCGTCTGGCCCGGAGTTACGGGAACGGCTACAAGCTCGTCAAATTCAGCAATGGCCTTTTCGCCGGCGTCGTAGTCGGCCTGGGCGTTCTTGGCCAAGCCTTCGTTGTCTATTCGCTCCTTTAGCTTTTTGGCTTTGGCGGCGGCGGCCAAAGCGTCGTAGCGGGCCTTTAGCTCGCTGTATTCCTTGCCGTGATCCTTTCCGTCGTTGAGAGCCTTCAACGCTTCCAAAGCGACGTCATTGGCGGCGAAGGCTGTTCCGTACATGTCCTTTGCGCCAGCGTCAATCGCCGCCTGGCGGGAAGACTCAACAGAGGCCAACGTGTCTTGGCTTTCGCTTTGGCCGGCGCTCTCCACTTGACCAGAAGCTGAACCGTCGTCCTCAGCTTCAATTTGTCCGTCAACAAGGCTGGCGGCGCCGTTATCAGTTTCCTGCGTAGTTGATTTGCACGAGGCAAACGCAAACGCAAAAGCGACGCAGAAAAGCAAAACAATTTTCTTCATCAACTTTCCTCCAAAAGTGCTGTCTTTTAAATAATATAGTATATTTTAACACAGTTCCCCATTAAAATCAACTTTTTTTTATAAAAGCGCGAAAAAAAGATGAAAAAAATGAATAAAAGCGCTATCTTATTAGAGGCAAGAAAATCGCTTCAAAAACAACAAGCGATGGATTGCCGCATAAACCGCAACATTCGCGCGCGCGACCAAGCTTGCGCGAATAGCGGCATTTTTGGGGGTTATTTATGGACGAATTTTCGTTTAAGATTGAAGAGAATGTCGCCGTGATTTCAAGCGGCAAGGGCGGCTGGAACCTTGAGCTGAACAAAGTCGCGTGGGGAGACCGCCCCGCAAAATACGACTTGCGCCCTTGGTCGCCCGACCATCAAAAAATGGGCAAGGGCCTCACGTTCACCGAGGAAGAGCTCAAGGCGCTAAAAGAAAAGCTTTCGGCGCTTGCCATTTGACAAAGCGCGGCTTCTACCGCCTTACGCGCTCCAGCCGTCTTCCCAAACGGACAGGGAGGCGCCCTTTTTTACGACAATTGAATAAATCATAGTCTGCAAAAGCGTGTCTTCCATTCCGCTTCCGCCGGAACGGATTTGCATGTCCGCGCGCGAAATCAAGGCCTTTATGGCCACCGTCTGTCCCAAAGTCCAAACTTTGGCCGCGGCCGAAAATTGCGAGCGGCTTTTTTTGCTTGCAAAGCCGCTTGTCTTTAAGCTAAAGTCGTCGGTCTTTCCCGCGTGCTCCAAGTTATGCCAGGCCTCCAAGCGCCTAAAGCAATAGGCAAGGCCGGCCAAAAGCGCCACGCTGGAAGAGTCCTTTGAAAGGCGGATTTTTTGCAAGATTCCCAAGGCGCTTTCCAATCGCTCGGCGGGGCTTTTTGAATGTTCAGCCATCGCGTCAAAAAGAGTGAAGGCGCTTTCCTCGCGGTTGTGCTCAATCAATTGCTCCACATTCTGAACGGTGATTCTCGCGCCAGGCTCAAAGCAAACAAAAAAGCGCGAGCACTCGCTTTTTAGCGCCTGCGTGTTGTTCTCAACCAGCTCCAAGATTTCCTCGCAAGCTTCGTCGTCAATCGAAAAACCGTTTTTTGAAAAATAATTTTTTAGCCAAGGAATTTTTCGGTCCTCGAACATTTCCCAAAACTGCTTGCGGTTTTCTTTTGGAATGATTTTTTCAAGCTTTGAGTCGCAGGAAATTTCGTCGCTGACCAAAATCAAGACGCTGGCCTCTCCCGCTCCGTTGGCCCAAGCGGCAATCTTGTCTATGTCTTCCTTTTTTTTGATTGTCTCGGCGCCGTTGTAAACCACGCAAGTGGCCGCGCTAAAAAGGGATTCAGAATACAATTGAACGAGCGCGCTTTGGGGCTCCGTCTCCACCGAATAGTAGCTGTAGGCCTCCAAGCTTCCAAACTTCTTTTTGAGGGAACTTTTTACGGCGGCCACGGCTTCGCTTCGTTCGCCGATTTCCGGGCCGCTAAAGAGATAAATTGGCGCGCTCATTTTTAGGACACAGCCCTTAGTAAGTGCGAACCAAGTTGGCCAAAATTCCAACGATGCGCACGTCAGTGCAGTAAATAGGATTGAAGGCAGGATTTTCGGGCTGCAGGCGGATTCTGTTCTGTTCCTTGTAGTAGCGCTTTAAGGTAATCGCGTCGTCAAGGACGGCCACAACTATTTGTCCGTCGATAACGTCGCTGCGCTGCTCGACAATCGCCAAGTCGCCTTCCAAGATTCCAGCGTTGATCATGCTTTGTCCCCTAACGCGCAAGGCAAAGTAGCTTTTGCCGGGACGGATAAAAGGCTCGGTCAAGGTCACGTAGCCATCAAGGTTTTCTTCGGAAAGAAGCGGCTTTCCGGCGGCGATCGTTCCCAAAAGCGGAACCTTGTCGACAAAAAGCTTGGGCTCCTTTTCGCGCTCGTCCACCAAAATGCGGATTGAGCGCGACTTTTTTTGCACGAGCGAAATAAAGCCCTTCTTTTGCAAGGCCACCAGATTGTCCTGCACGGCGCGAATTGACTTTCCAAAATAGTCGCTGATTTCGCGAACTGTCGGAGGATAGGCGTTTTCGTCGATAAAGTCGGCGATGTAATTTAAAACGTTCTTTTGAACTTCCGTTATCTGTTTCATAAAGTCCTCCTTGCTTAATCCTCTTCGAATTTTCCTTCAAACAATTTTTCGATCGCGTTGGCGGCGTCCTGCTCGTCGCTGCCTTCAACCTTAAGGTTGATCGTAGTGTTGTAGCCTGCGGCCATTGTAATCACGCCCATAATCGACTTGGCGTTTACGGCTATTGAATCTTTTTCCAGCGTAATCTCGCTCTGAAATTTATTGGCCAACTGGGCGATAAGCGAAGCCGGTCGCGCGTGAATTCCAGCGCGGTTCTTTACTGTTAAAATTTTTTCAATCACAATGTCCTCCAAAGGGCTATATTATTTTAGTAGGAATCTTCCGTTCCGTAATAAGCGGCCTGCGCGTCGCCAGTCTCAATCCACTTAAGGATGTTCTGGTTAAAGTCGCGGGCGCTGTTGTATCCCATCTTCTTAAGGCGCTCGTTCATCGCGGCCGCCTCGATAATAATAGGCAAGTTTCGTCCGGGTTTTACCGGAATTTCGATTGACGGAATCTTTACGCCCAGCATGTCGGTTTCGCGGGCGGCGGTTCCCAAGCGGTCGTAAACCTTGTTGGGATCCCATTCCTCCAACTCAACGACAAGCTGAATTTCTTTTTGCTCGCGGATGGCTCCGATTCCGTAAAGCTGGGAAATGTTTATGATTCCCAAACCGCGAATCTCCATATGGTGGCTGATAAGGGCGTTGGCTCCCCTGCCAAGAATAGTGTTTCCGTTTACGCAGCGGATCTCGACGATGTCGTCGGCAACAAGCCGGTGTCCGCGCTCGATAAGCTCAAGCGCCGTCTCGCTTTTTCCTACGCCGGAATGGCCGCCAAGCATAATGCCAACGCCGTAAACTTCGACCAAAACGCCGTGCAATGTTTTGTGCGGCGCGAAAATGTTTGAAAAAACGCGGGTAAGGCGCGCCATGAATTCCGAAGACTCCAAGTCAGTCTTTAAAACGGCGCAGCAAGCTTCCTCGGCGATTTCTATAAACTCCGGAGTCGGCTCGCGGTTTGATGAAAAAATGCAGCAAGGGATTTGGTAGGAAAAAAGCTGCCTTATAGTGTCCGTTCTGCCCTCTTGCGAAAGCTTGTTAAGGTAGGCGACCTCTCCGCGGCCAAAAAGCTGGACGCGGTTGTAGGCAAAGGCCTCAAAAAAACCCGAAAGGCCCAAGCCGGGCCTGTTGATTTCCGGGACAGTCAACTCTCTTGAAAGGCCCCGCCGTCCGGCGACGCAAGTCAAGTTGATGGCGTCGTGTCCCGACAAGTCGAGGTTCAAGAGGTCTAGAACTGTCCAAGTTTTTTCGGCCATATTGTATACTATACACAATTAGCGGCGGCCGTGTCAACTAGCGCCGCCCTATTTGCCCTGAATCTTGTCTTTTTCTTTCTTGATTTTGTTGTCCAAAATATCCATGACTTTGTTCAAGGCTGCCGCAAAGTCAAAGTCTTCCGCGGCTACATGGGCTTGGGCTCCCCAGCGGAAATTCGTCGTGATGTCAAAAGCGTACTGCTTGTCATGCTTTACCTGCGCGATCAAGTCAATAATCAAGTCGTCGGCGTAGTCAACGCGCTTCAACTTTTTTTCTATCATATCCGACTGCTTTTGTTCCAATTCAAATCCCACCGCTTTTACTGTCTTTGTCATATCATGCTCCTTGCAATAAGTGAATTTCGCGCCGAATCGCGCGATAAATCCATTATATCATGGTTGGAAAAATAAAGCAAATTTTTCCGCCTTTTTTTTATCTTGAGTAGGAGGATTCGATGTTCATTTGGGAGCGGTACTTGGCTACAGTGCGGCGGGCGATCTTGATTCCCCGCTCGGCCAAGGCGGCGGCCAATTTTTGGTCGCTCCATTTTTTTTGCGGGTTTTCTTCCAAAAGCTTTTGAATTTGGTATTGAGCGCTTTCTTTTGAAACATCGGCAACAGCGGAAGAAAAAAAATGTTTTATTGGAAAAACGCCCCACTGGCACTGCAAGTACTTTGACGACGCCATTCGAGACACCGTGCTTTCATGGACGCCGATTAACGCGGCTATGTCCTTTTGCTTTAATGGAACTATATTTCCAGGTCCGTTTTTAAAGAATTCGATTTGCTTTTGGACAATCGCGCAGGCCGCCTTGGCGATGGTGTTTTCCCTATATTCGAGGCCTTCCAAAAACATTTTCGCCTGGCTAATCGCCGCTTTTGCAAAGCCGGAATTTTTTTGAGCCGGACCAAAATCAGGCGCTATCCTTATTTGGGGAATCGCCTTGTCCGAAATTCTTATTCTAAAAAAAGAGTCTGCGCCGAGGGAAACGCTCCGTTTTTCATAATCAACGCCTTCTTTAAGGCCTGATTTTTCTTCCTGAACTTTCTCGACATAAATGTCCGGAGCCACATAATGGGTCTCTTCTTGCGAAAAATCGCGGGCAGGAAAGGGATCAAGGCTTCTTATAAAATAAAGCGCGCGGTCAACGTCATCCTCCGAAACGCTTTCCAAAAAAGAAAAATCCTCTTTCGCGAACGAAAGCTTTTTTTGCGCGGCCAAAAAAGCCTCTATCTTTTCCAATACCTTTTGGCCTTGCGGCGGGTTCAAAAAATCAAGATGGCCGTCCAGCAAAAAAAGCGCCAAGCGCGGAGAGCCGCCTTTTAGCTTTGCTTGCAGCAAAAGGCTTTTTTCAACGTTCTCCACGCAAATTCCGGGCGGGTCAAGGTTTTGAACAATGTCAACGCATTCTTCCAAAAGCTTTTTGCTTTCGCCGGCCCTTTTGTCAACAAGGGTTGACGGAGCCAAAATGTAAAAGCCGCGCGAGTCCAAGTTTGCGATGATTTTTTTGCACAGCCTTTTTTTCGCTTGGTCAAGCGTAAGCATATTGATTTGTTCGGTCAAATGCAAAAAAAGGCTTTTTCTTTCGTCGGGCCGGCTTTCCAGTATTTCTTGAAAAGCCTCGGACTTTTGTTCGCCCAAAGACGACGCGACGCCAGTCCTTATGTTTTCGCCGGGCAGGTTCTTGTAGCGCGCGCTTTTTACGCCGCTTTCAAAATTGTCAGAAACAATTTCAAGCGCGGGATTTTTTTCAAGCTGCTTGAAAATTTCCTCGCGCAAGTCCGCCGCGTTCATCGACAGCAAATTCAAAGATTGTATTTGCTTTTGGCTCATGCGCTGCGCCTGGATTTGAGTCGCCTTTTGCTGTTGGGAAAAGCCCATCGCCATAAGAATATACTATCATATTTTCCGCAAATATGCTACAATTCGCGCCATGACAAACTTTAGCGAATATGGACTTAGCGTCCCGGAAATTCTTTTTCCAAAAAACCTCGACACAAAAACTTGGAGCGTCGTCGCCTGCGACCAATACACGCAGGACAGGGAATATTGGGCCGCGGCCAAAAAAGAGGCCGGAGACAAGCCTTCAACCTTAAACTTGATTTTTCCGGAAGTCTACCTTAACGACGAAGGCAAGGCGGAACGGATTCAAAAAATAAAAGAGGCCATGGCCAGCTACATTGACGGCGGAGTTTTTGGCCAGCCAAAAAAGGCCTTTGTTTACGTGGAGCGTACAACCGCTTATGGCCGCGTCCGAAAAGGCTTGGTGGCCGCTTTGGACTTGGACAGCTACGAATGGAAGCCCTTTTCCACGGCCTTGACCCGCGCGACCGAAGCTACGATTTTGGAGCGCATTCCGCCCAGAATGGAAATCAGGCGCGGCGCTCCGCTTGAGCTTCCGCACATAATGCTTTTGGCAAACGACCCAGGCCATCTATTGGTCGAAGGAATCGGCGGAAAAATAAAGGCGCGCGGCGACGCTCCCCTTTACCAAGGCCCATTGATGCAAGAAAGCGGCTCGATAAAAGGCTGGGCGGTTGAATCCGAAGAAGACCTTAAGGCCGTCCAAGCCGCGCTCCAAAAACTTTACGAAGCCGGAAGCAAAAACGGCTCGACTTTTTTGTTCGCGGTCGGCGACGGAAACCATTCGCTTGCGACGGCCAAAGCCGTTTGGGAAGAGGAAAAAAAGCGCTTGCAGGAAGCCGGCGCGGCCCAAGAGCGAATTCAAGAAAGCCCCGTCCGCTACGCGCTGGTGGAAATCGTGAACATTTACGACGCGGGCCTTACCTTTGAGCCGATCCACCGCGTTGTCTTTAACAAGGCCGACGCAAGCGCGTTTGAGGCGCTGACCGCTTTCCTCCAAGAAAAGCTGGGCGCTCAAATTCAAGAGCTTTCAACGACCCAAGCACTTGAAGAAGCCGTAAAAAAATCCACGGCGGACTTTGGCTTATACTACAAAAAAGACGGAGCGCAAAAACAAATTCTCTTAAAGACAAAAATAACGGACTTGGCCGTAAGCCGCTTCCAGCCCGCCCTTGACAGCTTTATCAAGGAAAGCGCGGGAACAGAAATCGACTACATTCACGGAGCCGAAGAAGTCTTTAGATTGGGAGAAAAAGACGGAGCGCTGGGAATCCTTCTTCCGCCGGTGGCAAAAGACTCGTTCTTTGACACAATCGGAAGCCTGGGCCCCTTGCCGCGAAAAAGCTTTTCGATGGGAGAAGCGAGCGAAAAGCGCTTTTACTTGGAAGCGCGCAGGCTCTTTTAGCGGCAATAAAATTGTTCGCTAGACTAAAATTTCCAGCTAGCCGCATAAGCCGCAACGCTGCGATTGCGGACTGTTAGCGGAAAGAAAATTGTTCGCAAGACTAAAAAGGGCCGGCCTAAGATTCAAGCCAGTCCTTTACCGGCTGGACAAGGCTTTCCATCGCGATTGGCTTTTTGAACAATTTTTGGGCGCCCAAGGAAAGCGCCCGCTCTTCCAAGCCTTCGTCCTGCAAAGCGGTGACAACTAGAATCTTTGGGCGGCCAAAATACTCGTCCTTGCTAAGGCGCTCGCAAAGCGAAAAGCCGTCGACGCCCGGCAAATCCAAGTCAAGGATTACAAAACCAGGCTTTGCCTGCGAGCAAATAGCGCCGGCTTCAAAGCCGTCAAAGGCCTGGAAAATTTCGGCGCCTTTAAAGTTTTTTTCCAAATATTTTGCGATGACAGAGTTAAGGCCCTTGTCGTCGTCAACTATTAAAATTGTCTTTGATTGATTTACAGTTTTTTGAGCAGCGGCGTCCAGTATTTCTTGCGGAACTTGCATTTTGCGGCTGGACATAAAGTCCGCCACGTCTTCGGGATAAACGCGGTATTGGCCGCCAGGAGTTTTAAAAGCCTTTAAGTGGCCTGACTTGATCCAGTTGATGGCGGTTTGGTTTACGACGCCGCAAAGACGGGCCACCTCCAACGCTGAATAGACAGGTCTTTTTCGTCTTTTTTCCATATCTCTATTCTATCAAATATCTCTAATGATGTCAAATAATAAATAAAAACAAAAAACGGACTTAAATGGCGGGTCCCAGCGACGAAAAAAAAGCCTTGGCGCCCCCCGTCCAACGCTCCAGGCTTGAGGCCTGCGGCCAAGCCTTCCGCTGACGGGTCCCTCCAAGTTTTTTTTTCTGCGTCCCGCCCTGTTTTGTCCGTTTTTTGCTTTGATTTACCAAAACCGGACGCTCCGTCCGGCCTTTCCGCTACGCGTCTTTTTTGTTTTTTTAATCGTCAGAAATTTCACGCAGAACATTCGCGGCCATTTTGTAGCTAAAGCCCGCGCGGATCATGGCGGCCATAAGCTTTTCGCCGCTTTTTCCTTGCGACAAAAACTTTTTTACGGCGCGCGCGCAAATTTCTTCTTCGTCAAATTCCTCAAAAAAAACGTCAACGGCTTTTTTTGCCGTTTCCTTGCCGATTCCGCGCGCGGCAAGTTCGGACAAAAGGCGGGTCCGGCCTTCAAAATGGCCGATGCGGCGGGAGTTGAGCCAGGCGCGGGCGAATCTTAGGTCGTCCAAAAGCCCCCGCTCCTCCAAAGCGTCCAAAACGCCCTCAACCGTGTCCTTCGAATAGCCTTTTTGCAAAAGCTTACGCTCCAGGCCGGAACGGCATTGCTCGCAGCGGGCCAAAAGCGCCAAGGCCTTTTGGGCGGCGGCAGAGGCTTCCGCGGCGGAGGCTTGAGTCTCGGTTTGTGTTTGGTCTAAGTCTTCTTGCATGTTTTTACGGAGGCCTCGTTTTTGGGCTTCAAAACAATTTTAGCGCAAAAAAAAGCCCCCGCCAAGGCAGGAGCTTTTGTTGGGCCAAAATCGCAGTTTAGCGCTTGCTGAACTGGAAGCGGCGGCGGGCGCCCTTCTGACCGTACTTTTTGCGTTCAACCATGCGGCTGTCGCGAGTAAGGTATCCGTTGGCCTTGAGCGCAGTGTGTGTGTCCTGGTCAACCTGAAGCAAGGCGCGGCTGATTCCGTGCAAGCAAGCGGCGGCCTGGCCGTTCAATCCGCCGCCCTGGACTGTAATCAAAATGTCAAACTTGTTGTCGTTTGATGTTACCAAAAGGGGCTGGTGAACGACGCGAACCTGTTCCTGCGTGGCGAAATAGTCCTTTACGTCCTTTCCGTTAACAACGATTTTGCCTGAGCCTTCGCGCAAGAAAACGCGGGCTGTGGCTGTCTTTCTTCTTCCTGTTCCGATAGCGATGTTTTTTGTGCTAGCCATTTCTATTCTCCTCTACTCAAACTTCCAAGGGCTTGGGGTTCTGCGGTGTGTGCGGGTGCTCCGCGCCAGCGTAGATTCTGAAATTCTTGCACAAGCGGCGTCCAAGGCGTCCGCCGGGCAACATTCCCTCAATGGCCAAGCGCATCGGATCTTCCGGATGGCGCTCCAAAAGCTTTTCGTAAGTGAACGTCTTGAGTCCGCCAACGAAGCCTGTGTGGTGGTGGTAAAGTTTGTCTGTTTCCTTGGCGCCAGTAACGACAGCCTTGGCAGAGTTGATTACGATTACAAAGTCACCCATCTCCTGGTTGGGAGTGTAAGTGGCCTTATTCTTTCCGCGGATGACAGAGGCGGCCTTGGCGGCAACGCGTCCGAGCGGCTTTCCGGCGGCGTCAATGATGTACCACTGGCGGGCCTGTTCCTTTTCGTTTACAAAAATAGTTTTCATACTAAAACCCTAAAAATATAAAATTTTATAAGCTTCCGCAAATTTTGCATCAAATTTGGGTCGCGGCCAATGATGAGCGGTCATTGGCTTTACGGGGAATGATAGAATACCAGTTTTGGCGAAAAGTGTCAATACTTGCAAAAGAATTTGCAAATTCGCAAAAAATGTGTTATTGCCAGTAGTCCGCGCGAGCGGACACGTAAATATTACCACTAGCAAAACCACACAAAGTGTGGTATAATGGAAAAATGACACAAAACAGCGACGCTAGAGAGAAGGATTTGCTTCTTGCCAAGGAAATTCAAATGTCGGCCATGCCGCAGGTTTTTCCGGCGTATCCTTCAAGAACGGAATTTGACATTTACGCAAAGGCCGCGCCCGCCGACCAGGTTGGAGGTGACTTTTACGACTTTTATTTTGCGGGAGAGGAGCGCCTTGCGATTTTAATCGCCGACGTTTCGGACAAGGGAATCCCTTCCGCCCTTTTTATGATGCGGGCCAAGACGCTTTTAAAAAGCCTCATCGAGTCGGGCCTTAACCCTTCTGAGGTGTTGAAAAGCGCCAACGACTCGCTCTGCCAGGGAAACGAAAGCGGAATGTTGATGTCGGCTTGGCTTGGAATCGTGGACCTAAAAAAAGGCTTGGTCACCTACGCGAGCGCGGGCCACAGGCCTCCCCTTTTGCTAAGGGAATACGAGCCGACAAAAAGGCTTGAAAGCAAAAAAAACTGCATGCTGGGCGCGATGGCCGGCCTTGACTACGCCGAGGACAAGGCTCCGCTTGAAAACAACGACCAAATATTTTTGTGGACCGACGGAATCACCAGCGGCCAAAACGAGGCCGGCGAGGCTTTTGGCGAAAGCCGCCTTTTTGACTTGCTGGAAGCCAACAAGAGCGCGGGCTGCCAAGCCTTGTGCGAAAAAGCGCTTGCCGCCTCCCAAGATTTTAGGGGCGGCCGCCCGCAGGACGACGACATCGCGCTCTTGTGCTTTAAGTTCAACTGCCGTTCGATGAGCGGCCAAATCGAATACAACGACGTCGTGGAAACCGCCGTTGAATTCGCGCTCAAGGCCCACCGCGACGCCAAGCGCAAGTCCAACGGAGTGCCCTACATTTTGCATCCGATCGAAGTGGCCGCGATTTCGGCCCGCCTTACGACCGAGCGCGAAGTGATGGCGGCCGCCTTGCTGCACGACACGGTTGAGGACGCCGGAGTTACCCGCGAGCAGCTTTTGCAAAAGTTCGGCCCGCGCGTCACGGAACTTGTTCTGGCCGAGACCGAGGACAAGCTGCGGCAAATGAGCGCCGAGGCTTCTTGGAAAACGCGCAAGGAAGAGTCGATAAAGGATTTGCGAGCGACAAGCGACGTTGGCGTAAAGGCGATGTGGCTTTCGGACAAGCTTTCAAACTTGCGCTCGCTTTACGACGACTGGCGCAAAAAAGGAAGCGGCGTGTGGCAAGTCTTTAACCAAAAGGATCCCGCGCAGCACGCCTGGCTTTACAAAAGCATAATCGAATGTTTGGGCGAGTTTAAGGACACGCCGGAATACAAAGAGTACAACGCAATTTGCGCCGAAGTCTTTGGCGACAATTGGTAACATAAGGAGAAAATTAAAATGGAAAACATTGAGACAAAATTTGAAGGCGGAATTTTCACCGCAAGCCTTAGCGGCCACATCGATTCCACAAATTCGGCGCAAGTCGAGGAGGCGCTTAAAGCGGACGCGGACGGAAAGGAAATAGCGTCTTTTATCGTTGACGCAAAGAGCCTTGACTACATTTCAAGCGCGGGACTCCGCGTCATTCTTTCGCTAAAAAAACAGTACAAAGACTTTAAAGTGATAAACGCAAAGAGCGAAGTCTATGAAGTCTTTGACATGACGGGCTTCACCCAAATGATGGAAATTCAAAAGGCCTACAAAACCGTTTCCATCGACGGCGGCGAAGTGATCGGCGAAGGAAAGAACGGCATCGTTTACCGCATCTCGCCCGACACAATCGTAAAGGTTTACAAAAACCCCGACGCGCTTGAAGAAATCAAAAACGAGCGCGAGCTTGCCAAAAAGGCCTTTGTCAACGGAATCCCGACAAGCATTTCCTACGACGTTGTTCAAGTTGACGGAAAGTACGCCTCAATGTTCGAGATGCTGGAGGCCGACAACATTTCAAAAAAAATCAACAGGGAGCCGGACAAAATCGACGAGTTCGCCAAGGCCTCGGTTGACCTGTTGAAAAAAATCCACTCGGTCGAGCTTAAGCCCGGCGAAATGGTCGACGCAAAGTCCGACTACCTAAAGAGAGCCGAACGGCTTCAAGGCCACTTGGCCCCGGAAGTTTACCAAAAGCTTTGCGAGCTTGTAAAGGCGATTCCAGAAAACTACCACATCAACCACGGCGACTACCACATCAAAAACCAAATGTTCCTAAAGAGCACGGGCGAGCTTATGCTGATTGACATGGACACCCTTTGCTTGGGAGACCCGGTCTTTGACTTTGGCTCGCTCTTCAACGCCTATGTAGGCCGCGAAAAGGTCGTTCCCGGAAACAACAAGGAATTTTTGGGCATCACCGCCGAGCAAGGAAAAGTTTTTTGGAACAAGACTTTGGAATTTTACTTTGGAACGGACGACAAGGCCCAGCTTGAGGAAATCGAGCGCCGCGCGATGATTGTCGGCGAGCTTAGGCTGATGGCAAAGGCTATCAAATCCTATAAGGGAACCGACTACGGCGAAAAGCAAATCGCCTCAAGCAAGGCGCTTTTGGAAGACGCCGTTCCCAAAACCAGCGAGCTCACACTGGCCTGTTTTCAACGCCTTTAAGGCAACAAAAAAATATCGCTGGTCAAGGCGCGCTTCGCTTAAAGCCTTGACTCAGCGATTTTGCGGCGCGGATAAAATTCTGCCGCTTCGCGTCATTATGGCAGGGAAACTATCCACTTGTCCGCTCACGCGGACTGCCATTATCGCGCCGCAATGCGGCTCAGTTATTTTTGGCGGCCTCAGCCTCTTCCTTCTTGGCCTCGCTCTTGTCCTTGATGTCGGCAAAGCCGATCAAGATCGCGATAAGGCCGATAAAGGCGCTAAAGACAGGCAAGGAGCCCTTTAAGAATTCAATCACCTGCGGCCCCCAAGCCAAAGGCATTGAAGGCAAAACGCTGAACACCGTAAAGGCGATGAAAAGAATTCCCAAAATCAAAGCTATCATATTTCCTCCTTATTCAGCGGTGACAGGATTGTTGGCGAAGTCGTAGCCGATTCTGTAAAGCTTGTTTCCGCTAAAGAAGTCGTTGGTAAGCTTTACAACCGTTCCAGACAAAATCAAGAGAGAGATGATGTTAGGAATGGCCATCAAGCCGTTGAAGATGTCGGCTATTGTCCAAACGGCGCTGATTGTCATGTAAGGTCCGATAAAGACGGCGGCGATGTAGAGCCAGCGGTAAATCTTTACGGGAAGCATGTTGCCCTTTGAAAGGTACTCGATGCAGCGCTCTGAGTAGAAGTCCCAGCCCAAGATTGTCGTGAAGGCGAACAATACCAAGCAGACCATCAAGATGAATGAAATCACGACTTTGGGAACGACAGGCAAGAGCATCTGGAAGGCGGCGTTTGTGATGGCGAATCCCTTGAAGCCCAACTCGGGAGCCCAAGAGCCTGACATAACGATTACCAAACCAGAGATAGAACAAATTACGATTGTGTCAAAGAAGGTTCCGGTCATGGAGATGATTCCCTGCTGAACGGCGTGCTCGACCTTGGCTGTCGAAGCGGCGATCGGAGCGGAACCCAAGCCGGCCTCGTTGGAGAAGATTCCGCGGGCGATTCCCTTTTGCATGGCCACGATCATCGCGCCAATCGCGCCGCCGGCGGCAGCCTTGAATCCAAAGGCTCCCTGGAAAATCTGCTCGATGGCTCCGGACAATTTTGAGAGGTTGCACAAAATCGCGAAGGCGCCCATCACAAAGTAAATCACGGCCATTACAGGAACGATTACGCCCGCGACGCTTGAAATGCGCTCGAGGCCGCCGATGATTACCAAGGCGGCGACAACGGCCAACACGATTGAAGAAACGATGACGACGTGGCTGTATGTTCCGATTCCTCCGATTGTGACTGTCGTAAGGTTTGAAGCGGCTGTGTTGGCGAAAGTCTCAACGGCGCTTGTGATTGAGTTGACTTGGCTGAACGTTCCGATTCCGAACAAGCCTACCATTGTTCCAAAGATGGCGAAGAGAACGGCGAGCAATTTTCCCAAAGCGGGGAACTTGGCGCCAACGCCTTTTTCGCAAGTGTAGAAGGGGCCGCCCAAAATGTGGCCGTCGGCTTTTTCCTCGCGGAAGTGGATGGCAAGCAAGCACTCGGCGTACTTTGTGGCCATTCCCAAAAGGGCGGCGAGCCACATCCAGAACAAGGCTCCGGGGCCTCCGATTCCGATAGCGGTCGCGACGCCTACGATGTTTCCGGTTCCGATTGTGGCGCTCAAAGCGGTGCACAAGGCCTTGAAGCTAGAAAGCTCGCCGCCTTCGCCTTTTTCAGACTTTCTGAAAATGGAAGAAATGGCGAACTTGAGCTGGGAGAACTGGACTCCGCGCAAGATTACTGTAAGGAAGATTCCCGTTGCGAGAATCAAAATGATTAGCGGCAAGCCCCAGACAAAGTCGTCTATGGCGCCCAAAATTGAGTTGATTTTTGCGAACATACGCACTCCATCAATTTGAAATAAGATTGTCTAATTCTAGCAAAATTGGAGCGCTTTTTCAAGAGCGTTAGACGAGCGCGGCTGCGTCTTGAGGATCCAAAGGCTTGCCCCATATGTAGCCCTGGACATAGTCGCAGCCGACCTGCCTTAAAGCGTCAAGCTGGTCTTCCGTCTCAACGCCTTCTGAGATTACCTTTAAGTTAAGGATATGGCCAATCGATATGATTGTAGCCACATACTGCTTTGACGGCTCGCTTGAGTTCATCACGTCGATAAAGGACTTGTCGATTTTCAGCATGTCCGCCGGGAACTTGTTCAAGTAGCTTAGCGAAGAGTAGCCTGTGCCAAAGTCGTCGATCGCAACCTTAACCCCCATAGCCTTTACCTGCTTGATGCAGGCAAGGGCCTTGTCGGCGGAATCAATCATAATCGACTCGGTGATTTCGATTTCCAAGTTGTTTGGCGCAAGCCCGCTCTCCGCCAAAACGCTCCTAAGCTCGTCGATAAAATTGTTCTTCATCAAATGGCGGACCGAAACATTCACGCAAAGCGTCAAGCCGGCGCCCTTTTCCTTGATTATGTCCGCGATAAATCTGGCCGCTTTTTTGAACACGCAAACGTCAACCCTGTCAACAAGGCCAAGCTCCTCGGCGACAGGAATAAAATCCACGGGGCTCACCAGGTTTCCTTCCGAGTCCCTCATTCTGGCAAGAGCCTCAAAGCCGCGCAGCTTTTTGTCCATGTCGTATTGGGGCTGAAGCTGGAAGTGGATTAAATTTTGGTCCAAGGCGGAGCGGATTTTTCTTTCTATTTCCAGGGTTTTTCCGCCGTGAACATGGCTGGCCATGTAATGGATTATGTCGTTGACGCCGCCCCTTCTTTTCACCTCGTGCATGGCCGCGCTGGCGCAAGCCAAAATAGAGCTGGCGCTGTCGGCGTCGTCGGGGAACTCCGCGTAGCCGAATCCCGCTCCAATGTAATAGTCGCAGTCGTCAATCGTAATCTTGCGCTCAAGCTCGGACTTAAAGCGGTTTATAGTGTTGACGATGTCTCCCCTTGTCCTGTAGCCGCTGATTACGATGAAAAAATCGTCTCCGCTAAGGCGGGCCACAAAATCCTTAGTGTCGGTAATGCGGGCGTCAATCAGATCGGTCCAACGCTTGGCGATTTCTATAAGGGCCTTGTCGCCGGTTTCGTGGCCCATTGTGTCGTTTATTCCCTTAAAGTTGTTCAAATCCACCGAAACTACGGCAAACTTGACCTTTCTGGTTACGTAAGACTCTATCAACTCCATGCAGGCAAAGCGGTTGGGAAGGCCGGTAAGGCGGTCGGTTATGGCTTGCGTCAAAATCCTGCGCTGGTATTTGTGAACCCGGGCGTGGTTTATGTAAACGACTGTCACGGCCACAAGAGCCAAAAGGTTTGAAAAGGCTCCGGGAATGGTCGTGTAATTGTGGCGGACCAGCATTCCCGCGGCAAGCATAGGAAACTGCGCCAAAAGAATCACGAGCGAAGTGACAAAGCCAACGCGGCCAAAAAGAACCGCCAGCAAAATCAAGCAAACGTTGGAAAGGGAAGAAAAAACGCCGGCAAAGGCTTGCATCGGCATGCGGGCGCCCAAAAGGAAAACCATAGCCTGGTCGCTGGTCACCTTTCTTAAAGCGACCGAAGTGGCGATATACAAGGCCAAGAGCAGCAAAAAGATGATTTTAGAAGTGTCTTTTTTATGGGAAAGCCTTCTTAACGTCTTATTGACGTCATTGGCTCCACCTTGGTCAAAACGCTTTTCTCTCATGCGACAAGCCCCCATTCCGATCGAATCCGCTTTGCTATTATAACCCAATTATTGCAAAAAAGCAAGAAAAGAGCCGCTCGTACCTTTGCTGACGCTGCATGGCGCGGTTGAACAAAGACGCGCTTTGCGCTAAACTAGTTGCCATTAAATTCTATATATATCGAGGCGAATATGATTTCTTGGGAAAATCTTGACACTCTTTCAAGCTTTAAAAAGCTCCTTTCGTTGAAGAACGCGGTTTCTCTAAAGGCCGTTTTGGGCGGCGCGGACGGAGCCAAGCGCGTAAAGGAATATTCCGTTCCTATGGCGGAAGGCTTGACATACAACTACGCGGCCAAGCAGGTTGACCAAAAGGTTTTGGACGTTTTGGCGGACTTGGCCAAGGAAGCCCAGCTTTGCGAAAAGTTTGAGGCGCTCTACAACGGCGAGGTAGTGAACACCGGCGAAAAGCGCATGGTATTGCACCAGCTTACGCGCGGCCAGCTTGGAAAGGACGTAATGGCCGACGGAAAGAACAAGCGCGAGTTTTACGTTAACGAGCAAAAGAGAATCGCGGACTTTGCCGACAAGGTTCACTCCGGAAAAATCGTGAACGAAAAGGGCGAAAAGTTCACGACCGTTTGCCAGATCGGCATCGGCGGCTCGGACTTGGGCCCGCGCGCGATGTACTTGGCTTTGGAAAATTGGGCCAAGGCCGGCGGAAAGTTCAAGATGGAAGCAAAGTTCATCTCCAACGTTGACCCCGACGACGCGACAAGCGTTCTTAAGAGCATCGACGTTTCAAAGACGATTTTCATTTTGGTTTCAAAAAGCGGAACGACGCTCGAAACTTTGACAAACGAATCATTCGTAAAGGACGCGCTCAAAAAGGCCGGCCTTGACGTTTCTAAGCACATGATCGCCGTCACAAGCGAGACAAGCCCCTTGGCCCACAACCCCGACTACATGGAAGCCTTTTACATGGACGACTACATCGGAGGACGCTACTCGTCAACATCCGGCGTGGGCGGAGCGGTTTTGTCGCTTGCCTTTGGCCCCGAAGTTTTCGCCTGCTTCTTGGAAGGAGCGGCCGCCGCGGACAAGACTGCGACGGAAAAAGACATCAGAAAGAACCCGGCCATGCTCGACGCTCTCATCGGCCTTTACGAAAGGAACGTCCAGGAATATCCTTCCACGGCGATACTTCCCTACTCTCAGGGCCTGTCCCGCTTTCCCGCGCACTTGCAGCAGCTTGACATGGAGTCAAACGGAAAGAGCGTGAACCGCGACGGAAAGAAAATCGACTACGTGACCGGCCCAGTTATTTTTGGCGAGCCGGGAACAAACGGCCAGCACTCCTTCTACCAGCTTTTGCACCAGGGAACGAACGTAATCCCCTTGCAGTTCATCGCCTTTAAGGAAAACCAGGCCGAGAACGACGTTGACATCCAGGGCTCGACAAGCCAGCAAAAGCTTTGCGCCAACGTCACCGCGCAAATCATCGCCTTTGCCTGCGGAAAGGACAACGAGAACCCCAACAAGTTCTTTGCCGGCGAGCGCCCGTCAAGCTTGATTTACGGAAAGCGCCTTACGCCCAAAACCTTGGGCGCTCTCTTGGCGCACTTTGAGAACAAGGTAATGTTCCAAGGCTTCTTGTGGAACATCAACTCCTTTGACCAGGAAGGCGTCCAGCTTGGAAAAGTTTTGGCAAAGACCGTCTTGGCAAAAGAGTATAACGGCGCTCTCAAAGAGTATGCTGGACTTCTTGGTTTGTAAGCGATAATTGGTCACTGACAAAAAAAGCCCGCGATGTTTCGCGGGCATTTTTTTTATGCGGGAAAATGATTAAAAGCCTAAAAATCCGCCCCGCCTCACACCAGCCCGCCAAACGGAATCGCAAAGCGCTCGCACATCGCGCGGTACTCGCCTTCCTGCTCGCTTGTGGCGGCGGTAAAGAAAAAGCTTTTGTCTTGCGGAAATGTTTCACTGACCTTAAAGCCGCCCGCGTCTTGGTCTTGCGAAAAGGCTTGGCCTTGCAAGCAATTTTTTTCACGGTCAAAAAGCGCCGCCTCTTTCGAGCTGGCGCCGTCGTCCGTTTTCGCGCCTTTTTGGCCTTGCAAGCAATTTTGGTTTCCCGGAAAAACGCGCAGGGCTTGGTTGGCCACTCCCTCGCGGCTGTCGATGACGCGGACCTTTTCGCCCGCCGCCGCCTGAATGTCGTCGGCGATGTGGGTAAAGTGGGTGCAGCCCAAAATGATTGTGTCGCAGTCGTTGGCCGCAAAATAGTCCACGGCGGGGCGGACTGCCGCCAAACGCTCGGCGCGGCTTGCGGTGAACAACTTCTTTTCGATAAAATCAATCAAGTCCGGGTCGCCGCGCTTAAAGACAGCGCAGTCGCTTGCAAAATCTTCTATCAATTTTTGGCTGTAGGGATGGCGGACCGTCGCGTTTGTGGCTAAAAGGCCCACGCGCTTGTTGGCCGTCACCTTGGCCGCAAGCTTTATTGCGGGAACGGTTCCGACAATCGGAAGCGACGGAAAGCGCGCTCGCAAGTCGTCAAGCGCGGTCACGCTGATTGTGTTGCAAGCGACGATTAAAGTTTTTGGATTCCATTTTTTTTGAATCAATTCCACGGCTTTGGAAGCGGCGGCGACGACTTCTTTTTGCGTCTTTTGGCCGTAAGGAAAATGCGCGGTGTCGCCAAGGTAAACGCAAGATGCGTTTGGAACCTTTTCCTTAAGAGAAAGCATGTAGGGAATGCCGCCTGTTCCGCTGTCCAAAAAAGCAAAGTCAACGCCCATAGATTTTTCCCCGCCTCTCAGCCGAACAATGAATTAAAAGCGTCGCGCGCGGCGTTTTTGTCTTGCAATGGATTTTCGTTTGCGCCGCCAAAGAACGCGTTGACTGCCGCGGCGTTTTTTTCTTGCGCGCCGTTTTGGCCTTGAACGCCGCTCCACTTGGAGTTACGGCCGGCCTTAAAATGCTCGCAAAAATTGGCGCGCTCCTTGTCGGCGACAAGTTCGTCTACCGTTTCGTGGCAGTCAAAGTGGCTTCCGGGCTCGTAAAAAACGCAGCCGCGGCAGGAATGCAAGTCCGCTCCGCACGACGCGCAAGTCGAGCTTCTGTAAACGCTATGAGAAAAATCCTGTTCCGCTCCGCATTTCCAACACATTTTGCACACTCCATCAATACCGCTGTCCGCGCGAGCTTGGTTGCGAGCGCGGATGTTGCGGCTTATGCGGCGACTTTCGCTTTTGGGCTTGCCGCCGTTTTTGCCGCTCGCTATCTTGTTTGCCTTATCGAGCCCATGCGCAAGCGCTTTTCGCGCACGTCCGACAAATAATTCACTAGGCCGGCGGCGTCTTCGCTAGAAATCATTTTTTTCATCGCCGCGATTTGCCTTTCAAAATTTTCGATGTGGGCGCAAAGCTTTTCTTTGTTCAGCATAAAAAGCTCTGTCCACAAGGGCGCGTTTATCATCGCGATTCTCGTAAGGTCTTCAAAGCTTCCGCCGCCAAAGGCCGTGATTCCGTCGTCGGAGGCGCTCTCCACCAAGGCGCTTGCGATGACGTGGCAGAGCTGAGAAGTAAAGCCGATTTTGTTGTCGTGCGTGTCGCAAGTGGTTTCGGTGATTCTTGTAAAGCCCATCGCGTAGACCAAGTCGCGCATAAGATCCAAATTTTCTTTTTTATTGAACTCTTGCGGAATCAAAATGTAATTGTGGTTGACAAAAAATTTTTCGGAAGAATTTACATAGCCTTCCTTTTCGCCGCCTGCCATCGGGTGGCCGATTATAAAGTCAACGTCGCTTCGCAAAATCGAAGGAAGCGACTTTTCAAAAATTCCTTTTACGCCGCTAATGTCGCTTACAATCGCTCCGCTTTTAAAAGCGTCCTTGTTGTCGCGCAAAAAATCCAGCGTGGCCTGAGGGTAAAGGCAAACGTAAACCAGGTCGCACTGCGGAAGCATTTTTTGAACTTCGTCCGCGCCAAAGCCTTGGTCAATCACGCCGTCGCGAATCGCCTCTTCAAGCGAGTTCCTGCTACGGTTGCAGGCAAGAATCTTTCCCGTCGCTCCGCCCATGCCAAGAACGTTGGCGCGAATCGACTTGGCCAGCGAGCCGCCCATAATTCCCAAGCCAACGATTCCGTATGTCATTTCTTGCAACTTCATAATCAACTCCTAAAACAGCGCGGCCGCCTTTTGGTCTTGCGACAATTCGCCGCATTTGCCTGCAATTATCGTGCCGCTACTAAACCTCTCTTAAACTGCGGAACGCGGGCCTTGGCCGTCGTGTCCCAGCCGCTCCTGTCGCCGCGCGCCAAAAAGTGGTAGGCCACGCCCGCTATCATCGCGCCGTTGTCTCCGCACAATTTAAGCGGAGGAAAGACGCACTTGATGTCCGTCCGTTCGGAAAGCAAAGAGCGCAGGCGCGAATTGGCCGCCACTCCCCCGCCCGCAACGACTGTCTTTAGCCCGGTGTCGTCAACGGCCCTAAAAAGACGCGACGTGATTGTCCGGCAAGCGGTTTCCTGGAAGGAAGCGCACATGTTCTCGTTTGAAGGCTCAAAGTCCTTGTTCCAAAACAAGTCGCGCTGGTGGATTACCGCGGTCTTTAGTCCGCTAAACGAAACGTCGTAGCGGTGCTCGGCCTCGTCCAACTTTGGAACCGGAAAATTAAAGGCCCTGGCGTCTCCCTTTTTGGCAAGTCCGTCGATGACGACGCCTCCCGGATAGCCAAGCCCGTAAAACTTAGAAACCTTGTCAAAGGCCTCGCCAACGGAATCGTCGACGGTCGTTCCCAAAACCTCAAGGTCGTCAAAAGAATTGACCTTGCAAATAATCGTGTGGCCGCCGCTTACCAACAAGCCCAAAAAGGGATACTCGGTCGGCGTGTCCAGCTGGGAGGCGTAAAGGTGGCCCAGCATGTGGTTTATCGCGACAAAAGGTTTTTGCGCCGCCCAAGCGAGCGTCTTTCCAAAAGTCAAGCCGACCAAAAGGCTTCCCATAAGGCCGGGCCTGTTTGTCGCGGCGACCGCGTCTATTTGTTCAAGCGACAAATCGGCTTCTTCCAACGCTTGGCGGACGACCGGCAAAATCCATTCGGCGTGCTTTCGGCTTGCGATTTCGGGAACGACTCCCTTGTAAATTTGGTGGAAGGGAATTTGCGTCGCCACGACGTTGCTTAAAATTTTCTTTCCGTCCTCAACGACGGCGGCGGCGGTTTCGTCGCAAGAGCTTTCTATTCCAAGAACTTTCATCTATACATTCCCCCTGACTTTGAGACAGTCGAAAAGCGATAGCCCTTCAAAGCCAATTCAGGATAGGCTTCTTCCAAAAAGGCCGGCAAGGATTCCGCAGACCAAACATGGCCAATCATAATGACATGGCCTTTTTTGTTCGCGATGTCCAAGCCTTTTTTCAGCTCGGCCAAATAATTTTCGCGCGTCTTTTGGTTGTCCAAAAAAATGTCGCGCTGGTACCAGCCCATTCCCATTTCCATCGCGACGCTGGGAACTTTTGTGGCGGAACTTGTGCGCGAGTCCAAAAAGTAAATTCCTTTTTCTTGCGCGGCTTGCAAGATGAACGAAACCAAAACTTCGTTCTCCGTTATGAGCGAGCCTTCGTGGTTGTTCATTCCGGCAATCGGAGCGATTTCGGCGATGTTTTGCGAAAGCGTCGCGAAAACTTCATTCTCCGTCATCTCGGGCTTGATGGCGCCCGCGCCTGGATTTACGTTCAAGTTCATCGCCTGCATCGGCTGGTGCAAGATGACTTCGTTTTTGCTTTGGCGGACGATTCGCGCGGACTCGGCGCTGTGGGCCAGGCGCGGCAATACGGCCACCGTCACAGGGAACGGAAGCGCGACGCATTTTTTTAGCTGGCTGATGTTCTGTCCGCCGTCGTCAAAAACCACGCAAAGGACCGCTCCGTTTTTCGCCGGAACAAAGCCAAAGCCGTCTGCTTGCGGCGCGGCAGGTTGCGGCGCTGGAGTCGGAACGGCGACTGGCGCGGGAGAGGCCTCCTCTTTTGGCGCGGGCTTTGGTTCTGGCGTTGGCTCCTCTTTTTTGGGAGCAGGCGTCGGAGCGGGCTTTTTATTTTCCTTTTTTGTCTCTGATTTTTTTTCGGGCTTTGCGGGAGCCGCTTGCTCAACTATGGGAGCGGAAAGTTCGGCGCCGGCGGCTTTTTCGTTCCCACGCGACAAAAAGGCCGTGACCGCCAAAAGCAATACGCAAAAAAAACAAACCGCCGCGCACAAAAGCATAAGCTTTTTGCCGTCAAGCGCCACCTTTGCCTTTCTTGCCTTGCGTTTTTTTGGAGCGGATTTTTTTGCTGCGGGTCGTCGAACTCTTTTTTGCATAAACGTTCAGCCATTATACAAAAAAAAGGGGCACGCGTCAAACGCGCGCAAAATAAGGCGGGACGCAGAAAAAAAAACTTGGAGGATCCCGTCAGAGAGCGGCTTCGCCGAAGGCATAAAGCCGCGAACGAAAGACGGGAGGCGCCAAGGATTTTTTTTCGTCGCTGGGCCCCGCCTTTTAAGCCTGCGTTTTTGTATTTCTTACAATTCCTTTGCCCGGGCAAAAAAAAAGGAACAGACGCGATTGTCTGTTCCTTAAACAAGATAGCCTCTCTCAAATGCCGCTTGTATATGTAAATAAAGATAACGTCTAAAATCAAGGATTGCCGCGCCATACGCCCGAATGAAAAGCGCGCCGCCAAAAAAAAGACGCGCGGCAGAACAACGATGGGCGTCGCCGACAAACCTTTATAAATATATAGCAAGAATCATGCCAACTTTTGATTTTTTTGCGTGGTTTTTATTCAATTCATTATATTATAAGAAATTAAATTATTAAAAAAAATAAGGCGAAGCGTATTCCCCCTCTCGTTCCGCCTTAAAAAAAGCTAAATGTATAAAAAAGTAGACACAATTCGACAGATTCAACAAAATTTGTCAAAAAGTTTGTATGAAAAATCATACATCAACTAAATATGTATGAAAAATCATACTTTCATCGCGCTTGAATATGCTAGTAAAATACGATATTATTTCGCATTATGACAATTACATGCCTTGATTTGGAAGGGGTTTTGGTCCCCGAGATTTGGATAGCGTTTTCGGAAGCGACGGGAATTCCTGAGCTAAAGCGCACGACGCGCGACGAGCCCGACTACGATAAATTGATGAAATTCCGCCTTGACATTTTGGAAAAGAAGGGCCTTGGCCTAAAGAAAATCCAAGACGTCATCGCGACAATCGACCCCCTGCCCGGCGCAAAGGAATTTTTGGACGAATTGCGGAGCGTTTGCCAAACGATAATTTTAAGCGACACCTTCAGCCAGTTCGCCGCGCCTTTAATGAAAAAGCTTGGAATGCCGACGATTTTTTGCAACGAGCTTGTCGTGGCCGCCGACGGAAAAATCACCGGCTACAAAATGAGATGCGAAAAATCCAAGCTGACGACCGTAAAGGCCTTGCAATCCATCGGCTACGACACAATCGCGTCGGGCGACTCATTCAACGACCTTGGAATGATCCAAGCCAGCAAGGCGGGCTTTTTGTTCCGCTCCACCGAGCGAATCAAAAAGGACTACCCGCAATACCCCGCCTTTGAAGAATACGCCGACTTGCTTGCGGCGATAAAAGCAAATATATAATACCGCTGTTCGCGCGAGCTTGTTTGCAAGACAAAAAAAGGCGGCCGAAAGGCCGCCGTTTTTTTTTAGAACAACCCTGTGATTTTTCCGTCGTCGTCGATGTCGATGTTAAGGGCGGCGGGCGCTTTTGGCAGGCCCGGCATCGTCATTATGTCGCCGGCAAGCGCCACGACAAAACCCGCGCCGCTGTAAAGCTGAACGTCGCGAATCGGAAAAACGTAATCGCTGGGAGCGCCGATCATCTTGGGGTCGTGGCTGATTGAGTTTTGCGTCTTGGCGACGCATACCGGGAAATTCCCATAGCCCGCCGCCTCAAACTCTTGCAGTTTTTTCAAAGAGCTTCCCTCAAAGTCAACCTGTTTGGCGCGGTAAATCTCGTGGCCAAGCTTTTTGATTTTTTCGGCAAGCGGCAACTCGCTTTCGTACAAGTGATGGAAGTTGGCCTTGCCTTCGTCAATCGTCGCGACAACGGCTTTGGCAAGTTCCGCCGCTCCTTCTCCGCCCTTTTCCCAAGCCTCGCACAAAACGGCTTTTGAACCGTTGGCCGCGCACAAGTCTTGCAAGGCCTGAATTTCTTGGTCGCTGTCGGTGATGAATTTGTTGACCGCGACAACGACAGGAACGCCAAACTTGGCAAGGTTTTCCAAGTGGACCTTAAGGTTTTCAAAGCCTTTTTTTAGCGCCTCGACGTTGGGCTCCTTTAATTCCTTTTTGTCAACGCCGCCGTGCATTTTAAGCGCGCGGACCGTGGCCACTATTACAATCGCGTCGGGAGAGATTCCGGCGGCGCGGCACTTTATGTCCATGAATTTTTCGGCGCCCAAGTCGGCCGCAAAGCCCGCTTCGGTCACGACGTAATCGCCGGAGGCAAGAGCGCAAAGAGTCGCGTTGACTGAGTTGCAGCCGTGCGCGATGTTGGCGAATGGGCCGCCGTGAATAAAGGCCGGAGTTTTTTCCAAGGTCTGAACAAGGTTGGGGCGGATCGCGTCCTTAAGGAGCGAAGCCACGGCGCCCTGGCATTTAAGCTCGCCGAACTTTACAGGCCGCTTTCCGAATGTTTGGCCGATCGTGATGTTTGCGATTCGTTCCTTCAACTCGCTGATGCTTTTTGAAAGGCAGACAATCGCCATGATTTCTGACGCGACAGAAATTTGAAAGTGGTCTTCGCGCGGCATTCCGTCCACGCGCTTTCCAAGGCCGTCCACGATGTTCCTAAGCTGGCGGTCGTTGAGATCGACGCAGCGCTTCCATGTAATGGAACGGGGGTCAAGGCCAAGCTCGTTTCCCTGCTGGATGTGGTTGTCGATCAAGGCGGCGATCAAGTTGTTGGCGATGCTTATCGCGTGAATGTCGCCGGTAAAGTGCAAGTTGATGTCTTCCATCGGAACGACTTGCGCGTAGCCGCCGCCGCAGGCTCCGCCCTTGACTCCAAAGCAAGGGCCAAGAGAAGGCTCGCGCAAGGCGATTACGGCCTTCTTTCCGATTTTTGTAAGCCCGTCGCCCAAGCCGACAGAAACGGTTGACTTTCCTTCGCCAGCGGGCGTCGGAGTGATCGCGGTGACCAAAATCAATTTTCCGCGCTTGGACTTGTCCGCGGCCTTTGCCTGAAGCTCGCGCAATTTTTTTAGGCCAATCTTTGCCTTGTAGGAGCCGTAAAGGTCAAGGTCGGCCTCTTCGATTCCGATTTTTTTCGCTATTTGCGCGATGGGCTCCATTTGGTTCGCCTGCGCGATTTCAATGTCTGTCATAATAATTCCAATTCCTCCGCGGTAAGTTTTCTATATTCTCCCAAGGCCAAAGCCGGGTCAAGGCAAAGGCCGCCAATTTGAACTCGCTTTAAGTAAGTCACAAAGTTTCCAAGCGCGGCGAACATTCGCTTTACTTGGTGGTACTTTCCTTCGTTTATGACAAGGAAAACCTCGTCGTTCTTTTCGGTCCATTCGATTTTCGCCGGGAGCGCCTTGAATTCCTTTTCGTTGTCTTCCGCGGGAACGTCAAGGCCGTCCTGCAATTTTTTTTCTATGGCGGAACGCTCGTCCGCGGCAATCGCCTTTTGCAGGCGGACAAAGTATTTTTTGGGGCAAAGAGTTTTTGGGCTTATAAGGCGGTGCGTAAGGTCTCCGTCGGTGGTGAAAAGCAAAAGGCCTTCGGTGTCGATGTCAAGGCGGCCCACCAAATGCAAGCGGCTTTCAAAATACGGTGTCCTGTAGCAATCTTCCAAAAGCGAAAAAACCGTTTCGTGCAGGCCGTCCTTGTTGGCGCAAACATGGTCGGCGGGCTTGTTCATCATAAGGTAAAGGTCGCGCTCGCTTGAAAGAAGCTCGCCGTCAACGGCCACTTGGTCCGTTCCCATGTCAACCTTAAAGTCCGCCGCGTAAACGACAGTTCCGTTGACCGTGACCAAGCCCTTGTGAAGAATTTTCCTTGCGTCCTTTCGCGTGCCAAAACCTGCGTGCGAAAGGATTTTTTCAAGCCGTTCGGTCACTTTCTTTTGTCCAAAGGAATGTAGGCGCGCTCGGCGCAAACGTTCTTGTAAGCGGGACGATAGATGCGGCCGCCAGCGACGACTTCCTCAATGCGGTGCGCGCTCCAACCGGCGATGCGCGAAATGGCGAAGAGCGGCGTGTAAAGCTCGCGCGGAATGTCCAGCATCGAATAAACGAAGCCCGAGAAGAAGTCCACGTTGGCGCAAAGCATTTTCTTTTTGCCGTGAAGCTCGTACAAAACTTTGGGCGCGATTTTCTCTATCTTTTTATACAGGCGGAATTCCTTTAGCATTCCCTTTTCGCGGGCCAGCTTTTCGGCAAGCTCGTTCAGCAAAACGGCGCGAGGATCGTTCAATGTGTAGACCGCGTGGCCGATTCCATAAATCAAGCCTGTCTTGTCGTAAGCCTGCTTGGTCGCGATTTTTTTAAGGTAGGCCTCGATTTCCTTGTCGTCCGCCCAGTCCTTTACATGGGCCTTGATGTCGTCCATCATTTCCATCACGCGAATGTTGGCGCCGCCGTGACGGCTTCCCTTAAGCGAGCCGACGGCCGCGGCGATGGCGGAATACGTGTCGGTGTCCGCCGAAGAAACCACGTGGACGGTCAAAGACGAGTTGTTTCCGCCGCCGTGCTCGGCGTGAAGGATTAGCGCCAAGTCCAAAATCTGCGCCTCAAGCGGCGTGTATTTTTTGTCGGCGCGGATCAAGCGCAAAAAGTTTTCGGCCGTCGAAAGATTTGGAAGCGGGTTGTGGATGTACATGCTCTTGTCGTCGTAAAAGCGGCGCTTGGCTTGGTAGGCGTAGGCGGCCAAGGTGGAAAAGCGCGCGACCAAGTCAATGCACTGGCGCATTATGTTTCCGACGGAACGGTCTTCCGGATTGGGATCGTAGGAATAGCTTGCCAAAACGCCGCGGGCCATCTTGTTCATAATGTCGTTGGACGGCGCCTTCATAATCATGTCTTCGGTGAAGTTTTCGGGAAGAACGCGGCGGCTTCCCAAGTACTCGCTGAATGTGGCCAGCTGTTTTTTTGTGGGCAGCGCTCCAAAAAGCAAAAGGTAGGCCGTCTGCTCGTAGCCGAATTCGTCGCGCTTTTCAATGTCGTGAACCAAGTCGGCGACATTGTAGCCGCGGTACATAAGGCGGCCTGGAATCGGGATTTTGTTCTTGTTTTCGTCAAGCTCGTAGCCGACAACGTCGCCGATTGTGGTCAAGCCTACAAGGACGCCGGTTCCGTTGGCGTTGCGAAGCCCTCGCTTGACGTCATATTTTTCGTAAAGTTTTGGATTTATTGGGTCGTTCTTTTGGGCAAGGACTGTCAGCTGTTTAATCAGCGCTTTGTCTGAAAGGTTTTTCATGGCATTCTCCTCGTCATTTTTAAACTGAATAATTTTACATTTTTTATGCATTTTATTCAAGAGTGGAATCATAATTCATAATTATGAATTGATAATTATGGGAAGTTGGTTTATAATAAAAGGCTATGAAAAAGACCTTTATCGCTCTTGTTTTGACCTTGATTTTTGGACTCGCCTTCGCCCAGTCTGCCGCGCATGGAAACGTTGACCAAGCCTTTTTGAACGACTTTGTCCGCAGGAACTTCACCACAGCGGACGGACTTCCGGGCATGACAATCACCGACATCATGCAGGACAGGAAAGGCTACATTTACATAGGAACCTACGACGGCCTTGTCCGCTTTGACGGCGTGGAGTTCGTCACCTTTAACCGAAACTACGACAAAAAATACGACTTTACCGCAGTCCGTTCAATTTACCAAGACACAAACGGAAACATCTGGGTTGGCCACAACGACGAGGGCGTTTCATGCATAAAAAGCGACGGCCAAATCGTCAAGTACACGGCGGAAGACGACGGCCTTCCCCACAACTCAATCCGCGCGGTTTGCGAAGACCACGAAAAAAACATTTGGCTTGGAACGGCTTCGGGCCTTTGCTACATGACTCCCGACCAAAAAATCGTGATTCCCGACGGCTTGGACGAGCTGGGCCAAACGACGATTCAAGTTTCAAAATTGTATTGCGACACCGCCGGCCGGATTTGGATTTCGACATCCGTTCCCAACGAGCTCTTTGTATACAGCGACAAAAAAATAGAGCGCTTTGACGGCATCACGAAAATAAAGAATCCCGCCGTAAACGAAGTGACGCAAGACAAGACCGGAGCCTTTTGGTTTGGCGTCGCTCCCCACTACGCGGTTAAAATCAAGGACACCGAAGAAACGCTTTTTGACATCAGCCACGACCACACGATCGGAACGGTCGTCAACAGCGCGATTCAGGACACCAACGGAGACTACTGGTTTGCCGGCGACAGCGGAATAACGATAATCCACAACGGCATGTACACTTACTACGACAAGCGCAACGGAGTCGCCGACGATTACATAAACAAAATCATGCAGGACCGCGAGGGAAACATTTGGCTTGCCTACAACCGCGGCGGCATCGAAAAAATGAGCCAAGGAAAATTCCGGACGATTTCAATGCCCATCGCCGTAAACGCGATTTGCGAAGACAAGGGCCGCGGCGTTGTTTGGCTGGGAGCGGACGACGGCGTTTACTGTTACAAGGACAACAAATTTGTAGAAAACGAAATCACAAAAAAATGCAAGGGCAACAGAATCCGCGAAGTCCGCATGACAAGCGACGGAGAGCTTTTGATCTCCTGCTACTCAAAGCTTAGCGCGCTTAGAGTCATGCCCGACGGAAGGATTTTCAACCTGACAGAAAAGGACGGACTTGCAGGCTACAAATGCCGCGCGGCCATAAAGCTTTTTAACGGCGACTACTGCATAGGAACGACGCAAGGCCTTAGCATCGTTGACCGCGACACTTTAAAGGTCAGCAACATCACGCGCGAAAACGGCTTTTCCAACGAATTCATCATGGCGGTTTACGAGGACAAAAAAGGCCGCGTGTGGGTTGGAACGGACGGCGGCGGCGTATACGTTTTGGAAGACAGGCAAATCGTCCGCCACTACGACACCTCCAACGGCCTTTCGGGAAACGTGATTTTCAAGTTCACCGAACTTGGCGACGGCGAGTTTTGGATTACAACCGGCACCGGCGTTTCAAGATACATCGAGGAAAACGACTCCTTCCAAAACTTGAATTCCGCAAGCGGCCTTATGACCGACGGCGTTTTCCAGCTTTTGGCCGACTACACTAAAACGGTTTGGATGACCACAAACCGTGGAATCATTTCGGTTCCCCTAGACGACTTGGACAACGTCGCCGCCGGCAAAAAGGAAAGGCTTAACACGACAAGCTACAGCGCTTCCGACGGCCTTGTCACAGGCGGCGTCACGGCGACATCGTTTTCGATGAAGGATTCCGCGGGAAGGCTTTGGTTCACCTTGATTGACGGCTTTGCGATTTACGATCCTGTAAAAAGCGGAAAAAACATGCACGCGCCAAAAGTCGAGGTCCAAGAGTATTCGATTGACAACAACACTTTTGACTACACGGGAAAGACAATCGTTCTCGCGCCTTCGACCAAGCGCTTTAGCGTAAAGTTCACGGGCCTAAGCTTCATCTCTTCGGAACAAATCAAATTTCGCTACAAGCTGAGCGGATTTGAGCAGGACTTTACCGAATGGTCCGCGCTAAGAACTGCCTCCTACACAAACTTAAAGCCGGGCACTTACGCCTTTAGCGCGCAAAGCCAGAACGGCGACGAAATAAAAAGCGAGCCGTCCGATCCGATAATCATCGTAAAGCAGCCCTACATTTGGCAGCTGACGTGGTTCTGGGTCGTGATAGGCCTTATCATCGTTGGAATCGTGGCGCTTGTGATTTGGCTAAAGTGGCGCGCGATGAAACGCTACCAAGCGACTTTGGAAAAAGAAGTCGCCGAGCGAACCCGCGACCTAAAAATCGCCAACGAAAAGGCCGAAAACCTTTTGCTGAACATTCTTCCCAAAGAAGTTGCGGCCGAGCTTACCGAGCACCCCGACAGAACGATAGCTAAAAAATTTCCCAACGCCACGGTTTTGTTCACCGACATCGTTGGCTTTACAAAGATGAGCGGCGGAATGAGCGCCGACGAAGTTGTAGGCATGCTTAACGCAATGATCACAAAGTTTGACGAACGCGCCAAGCGCGAAGGGATAGAAAAAATCAAGACGATTGGCGACTCCTACATGGCCGCCACAGGCCTTACCGAAGAAGCCGACAACGGCGGAGCGCTTAAGATGGTAAAATTCGCGCAGGGCTTGATTAAGGACGTCGTTGAATTTAACACGACGTCTCCGGTTCAAGTTCAAATCCGCCTGGGAATCAACACAGGCAACTTGGTGGCCGGCGTAATCGGAAAGTCAAAGTTCATCTACGACATTTGGGGAGACACAGTGAACGTGGCCAGCCGAATGGAAAGCACCGGAAAGCCTATGACAATCCATGTTTCGGAAGCCACCTACGAGCAGACAAAGGCGGCCGTCTACTACGGCTCAAGCGAGGACGTTGAAGTTAAGGGTAAGGGCTTGATGAAGACGTATTTTATGGAATAAGCCGCTCATGTTGTCGAACGAGAAACAACAATAGTTTGTTCGAGCGGGGCCGCCGCGTCCGCTGGACGCTGCTTCATTTGACGAAACGCGTTTTTTTCTATATATTTAATAGTATGAAAAAACATTTCGCATTCACTCTTGTCACGCTGCTTTTGGCCGCAAGCCTTTTCGCGGCGGACGTTTTCGCAAGCCCGGCGGGCTACGGCCCCGACTGGAACGTTGTCGTCAGCATTGACGAGCAAAGAACTTATGTCTACAAAAAGGGCCAGCTGGTCAAAAAAATGGTTTGCTCCACCGGCCTGATTGACGGCGACAACGACACGCCGCTTGGCGACTACATCATAAACGAAAGCGGCCAAAAGCGCGGAACTTCGTTCTTCTCCAAGCGCTTTGGCGAAGGCGCGCGCTGGTGGGTTGGCTTTATCGGCGGCGTGTATCTTTTCCATTCCGTTCCGATTGACGCGAAGGGCAACATCATTCCAGAGGAAGCGGCGAAACTTGGACAGCCCGCGAGCCACGGCTGCGTGCGCCTTAGCATGGAAGACGCCAAGTGGTTCTACGACACCGTTCCAGACCAAGCGAAACTTCACATACAAAAAGAAGCGGCAAAATAGCGGCAAGATAAACTAATTCAAGGCCATAAGGCTTTGTTAGCCGCATAAGCGGCAACATTCGCGCTCGCGCGAACAGCCGTACTATTATAGGAGACTAATATGGCGAAAAAAACACCAATCACGCTTTTGGCGGGTTACTTGGGAGCGGGAAAGACAACGCTCCTCAACTACATTCTAAACAACCAAAAAGGCTACAAGGTGGCCGTAATCGTAAACGACATCGGCGAGGTCAACGTTGACG